>JAUTCR010000044.1 GCA_030673895.1 Verrucomicrobiota bacterium JB023 | reverse complement strand
AGCACTTGACCCTCCTCAAATCTCAATAAGGAAATCGCCACAACCTTGTATTCCACTCCAAAAGCAACCTTCGCCTTTTCAAGGACTAATTTAGAGGCATCATCAAAACCCAATCTAAATTTAACGTCATTAGCAGTCAACTTGGACACCCCAAGAGATGATTCGTATTCCTTCCCGTTAATAAAAGTTAGCCCCAAGACTACTTTTCATCATCACCACGTGATAGCAGTATAGAGGAAAACAAAACCAACATTATCAACATATTATTCATATTAAAAATCTTCTTCTAAAGGCTCCTATTCGACCCTCTTCTGAACACGGTCACTCTTCCCGTCACCGGATCATAATAATGATAGCCGTAATAGTAGAATCCGGTCTCCGCATCGAGGGGTTGGTGCTGAAGCGGTGGCGTAATAAAAGGTGTGTCCTGTATTTTGTGTATTTTGCGGTTTTGCAGGACGACTTTGGGTCATCGACGTCGTTCGCCGACAGGCTAAAAACTTACAGCAATCCTCGACTTTTTAATTCAGCAATTACCTTGTTATACCATTCTCTTTGCTCTTTTTCTAGACCAAGAACTCGAATCGAGCGGTCTCCCATATGCTGAATCGATTCAGCTAAAGTTTTCCCTCCATTTTTTTTATCTCCATTAGCCGTTATTAGATGATGACGCTTCGAAAGATCAGCCCCAAGATTCATCAATAAGAAGACAAGATCATATTTCGTTAAACTTTTAGCTGCCATGATTGGCGTAAACCCCGCTTCATCTTGGTGATTTATATCTGCTCCAAATTCGACTAAAGTCTTTATATTCTGAGTTCGGTGATTTTTAATTGATGTATAAATAATTGTTCTTCCCCTTGCTTTACTTGGGGCGTTTGGATTACCACCATACTTCAATACCAACTTCAAATAATCCGGATCTTCTGCCAATGCCGCAAATTGCATCACAGATCGACCATCGTTATTCCAAGCAACTTTCTTTGTCTTAAAATTAGGGTTTGCCCCTTTTTCTAGCAATCTTTGAAAGCTTGCTTTCTTTTGCTTAGAAAATGCCCAAGCAAGGGGCGTCATCTCTTCCTTTCCAACTTTATTCACATTCGCACCTTTGGCGATAGCAGCATCAATCCCTTGTAAATCTTGCTTAATCACTGCTTTTGCAAGTTCCACTTGGGCTGGAATAATAAAATATTTCTCAGGTTTCATACTCCTCAGTGCGCTCGAAGCTGATTGCTCTGAGCTGCAAGAAGGGAAGACCCCGCCAAAAACCATTAAAGATAGTGCGATAATTTTCATTGCCTTCATTGATTCGTAAACTGTCCTATTCCATGCCTCAGCAATAAAAGGTGTGTCCCTTACTTCAGTAGCCGTAATAGTAGAATCCAGTCTCCGCATCGAGGGGTTTGGTGCTGAAGCGGTGGTGATAGTCGCCCGACTTGGCTCCTACTGAGGTGGTGGTGTTGCCGAAGGCGTCGTATTCGTAGTGCGCTTCAATCCCGCCGGAGGCATTTAGATATTCGCTGACGTTACCGTTGCCGTCGTAGGTTGGATAGTAAGTGGCACTGGTCTCTTCGACGGCCAGGAGGCCACCGACTCCTCCCGCTCCTTGCAGGGAACCACTCAAATCCATACCCCAAGTGTAGCTCTTGCTGAGGCTATCGCCAGTATATTCTGCAATGAGGTTCCAGCCGTCATAGAGATAAAATTCAATGGCACCGGAGCCAATTTGTTTGCTGATGCGGCGACCGAGGTCATCATATTGATACTGAATGCCCGGGCCGGAGGCCGGGGTGACCTCGACCAGACGGTTCTCAGCATCCCAGACGAGGGTGGCATTGCCGGCCTGGGCGGGAAGAGGGCCGTTGATGAGATTGCCATCGTCGTCATATGGGGTGGTGGGGAGCACGACGTTATTGGCGGTGGTGTATTGGTTGAGGGCGTTGGCGACATAGTTGGGTGTCGACGGAAGCGTCAGGGAGTCTGCGGCTTTCCCGATAAAAGGTGTGTCCTTTAATCATTCAGGTGTGTCCTTTTATTTCTCGTGGACCCCTTTTTCTTTCATTACTCAAAATCTGTTAGATTCACAATTCACGGACTTGCTAACCCCGTCGCCTTGCCCTTTTTCGGTTTCAGGCTTCTCGGCAAAAACTAATCCGTCCTTATTTTTGGATAGAACCATTCTAAAATAACCTACTTTCGTGAAATCTGAAGTATTGGGAAAAAAGAAAAACTCTCCCCGCTTCTCAAATATCAAAGTAATAAGCGATTGACGGAAATTATCCCTCTTTTGAAGATCGACTTCAATCTCAGGAAAACTCGATGCTGAGTAAAAAATCTGAAAGCCTTTCCTTCTTGATAATTTTTTATTCAAATGTTTCAAAGCAACAGAGCAACTAACTGGCATCGCACTTCCTACAACCACTAAGCCGTCGTGCCTAAAATGCACTTTGGTAAAGGTTTCACCCGATGAATCTTCTGGGAAGAGCGCATTAGGGCTTATTTTCTCTCCAAACAAGCCAAAAGACAACATATAAAAAAAGATTACACTAACCGTTTTCACTCAGACCCTCCATCATCTCTACAACAACAAAATTTTTCTACAGTTCGGCTTGCGGGAAAGATATCGGGGTCCTCTTCTGTTGGCTTCCAAACAACAGGATCTTCTCTTCTATCGCTCTCGCTTCCTTTCATCGTTGCTTGAGGTTGATAAGAAAAAGAACCATCTGGTTGCCCCACAGTTCCGTGGTAATCATATAGGCCGCCCCTAAAGTTTCTGTAAGGTGTCTCATAGGGATTTTTAGGCGCATTCTTTTTGGCCTCTTCAATCTCAGCTGCCGTTCTTTCCCTTCCATTAACGCTAGATAAAATAGTAATGTAAAACATCATGCAAACCTTACAGTCGCAATGTTTTTTACAATCTGCAGCTGCGATTCCTTTCGTGCATTTATACCCCAAAGCCTCCAACAGATCTTTCCAAGAGCTATTGTCATCAGGTTGAATCGCAGCGTCGGCACCACACGCATATCCGAAGCAGTTAATCAAACCGTCGTGACCGCTGCCAACAACGTCACCATCCTTGTTGACAACATCGACATAGTTTCCGGGTATATCCGGATGAATCGTTCCATCAGGCTTTATGGTTACGCCATCGGGATTCGGTGGTCCCTGTAATTCAGCTCCTAGGTAATCCGTCCAGCCAACAGCATTATTCCCAACGAACCCATACAGGTTAATCCCTCCTCTTTCTTGGATCGGGTCCCTACTTGGCCACCTCCCCGTCACTGGGTTATAATAGCGGTATCCGTAATAGTAGAGTCCGGTCTCCGCATCGAGGGGTTTGGTGCTGAAGCGGTGGTGATAGTCGCCCGACTTGGCTCCTACTGAGGTGGTGGTGTTGCCGAAGGCGTCGTATTCGTAGTGCGCTTCAATCCTGCCGGAGGCATTCAGATATTCGCTGACGTTACCGTTGCCGTCGTAGGTTGGATAGTAAGTGGCACTGGTCTCATCGACGGCCAGGAGGCCACCGACTCCTCCCGCCCCTTGCGGGGAACCACTTAAATCCATACCCCAAGTGTAGCTCTTGCTGAGGCTACCGCCAGTATATTCCGCAATGAGGTTCCAGCCGTCATAGAGATAAAACTCAATGTCACCGGAGCCAATTTGTTTGCTTATGCGGCGACCGAGGTCATCGTATTGATACCGAATGACTGGGCCGGAAGCCGGGGTGACCTCGACCAGACGGTTCTCAGCATCCCAGACGAGATTGGTATTGCCGAACTCGGCGGGAAGAGGGCCGTTGATGAGATTGCCATCGTAATGCTGTCGCGGGCGTGTCCTCATTCGACGATACGATTGCGCGACTTGCTCTGGGCGGACGCCTCGGCGAGGCATCCCTACCGCTCGTTATTTTGGCTGCAGGATTTCGTATATGCGGAACAGACTGAAGTTATTGATCGCGGCTCCGGAGGCTCTTTGCCAGCAGATCTCTACACTCTAGTCTGTTCCCTGATCGCCGCCTCCTTTGTTAGGGAGACAGTTCTTTTAATTCCCGCTCGTACGCCACTAACCTACTACTTAAATGCAAAGCCGAAGGGTGCCGGTCACCGATCCCATTCTCAGTCAAGGACTGATATTGCTGCCTGAGAGCATCGCATTGGGCTTGCAACCAAAGCTTCCTCGCATTGTTCGAATGGCTGTCTATCTCCTGCCGCAGTAGAGCGGGCCCGCTACCGGGTTCGATTTGCTCCTCAAGAGAACGCATGACTGGATGCCGGGGGCCGAGCCCGCTGGCAGCGTGTTGTCGATACTTCTCTTTGAGCACCTCTTTTCTTGTGCGAAGAGGATTGGCTGATTTCCGTGGTTGTTCTTCCTTTCTTCCGCCAAAAACTCCGTTGTTAGTCTTCCTCTCAGATGATTGCACCAGGGATTTCGAGGACTCAGGCGTCCCTTGCTTCTTGAGGGCGAGGAGGAGAGCGGCGAGGAGGCAGATTCCCGCGCACATCAACGTCATGAAAGGATGCATGCACAGGTAGGAGCGGATTGAGCCGGGCAATTTTTTCGGCTTTTTCGTCGCCCGAGCGGTCTAAATTTGAAGAGTGGGCGCGTGAATTTGAGTGATTTGCGCATCGCAGTAACGGGGGCCTCCAGCGGAATCGGGGAAGCAATTACGAAGCTTCTGGTTGCTGAGGGCGCTCAGGTTTTTGGACTTTGCCGAAAGATTGGCCGGGTGCCCGAGGGTGCGGCCCGCGTTTCTTGTGATCTTTCCCAGCCCGAGCGAATTGGGCATGCTTTTGAGATTATCGAGGAAGCAGCAGGAGGGCTTGATGCCCTCGTTAACAATGCAGGCCTGGCTTGGCTGGAGCGAGTCAGCGATGGCTCACTCGACCGAATGCAACAGATGTGGGCGGTCAACGTTCACGGTCTTGTCGCGGCCAGCCAATCGGCTCTCAAGCTCTTCCCCTCCAGCGGAGGAAGGATCGTTAATATCTCCAGCCTGAGCGGCCACCGGGTTCCGCCCACCGGAGGATTCTATGCTCCCACGAAGTTCGCGGTGCGTGCGCTCTCAGAAGCGATGAGAAGCGAGCTGGCAGCCGACGGTTCACCTCATCAAATTTCGATGGTGAGCCCCGGGTATGTCGACACCCCTCTGTTAGAGAATTACTTTGAAGGGAGGGACGAGCAGCTCTCCGACCTTCGCTCGTCGAAGCCCATCCTTCATCCTGAGGATATCGCCCAAGCGGTGCTCTCCATCCTGAAGCAGCCTGCCAATGTGCATGTCGCGGACATCATGCTCCGGCCTGCCGGCCAAGCGGTCTAGACCGCCTTCTGAAAATCGGGTCACCTGCCGCATTCGATTTTCGAGCGAGGAGTCTGCGTCCTCGCGGGTTGCGGAAAGGAACCCGGGCCGTCACCCCCGATGGCTTGGGTGCTCATCGGTCATTGGTCTCGTAAAAAAGGGAAGCGTCTCCGCTTCCCTTGCCTCAATCTTAATCTAGTGGGCAGCTTACTTCGCCGGCGTGATGTAGGACCCTGTCGGAAGGCTCCCGACCGGTGCGACTGGACTTGGAGCCTGGGTCGAGGGGCCGGGTGAGCAGCAAGCCAAGCCGATGAGGGCTAGGATGGAAACGATGGCTAATTTGATGGTATTATTCATGTTGGGTAGATTGGTTATTGGGTGGGGAAAGTGGTTCACCAAACCGTGCGAGGGGGGGCTTCGGCAAAGGGGCGGGCGGAGTCTCGGCTTTTGATTTCATCACGTGACCAACGCCAGGGACCTCGTCCTTTCTCCGCAAAAACGGCCAAGCCGATCACCCCGACGTCGCGCGTCGTATTGTGGCGCAGGTTGGAGTAGCTAGTGCTCACGCCAGAGAACTTGAAGGCAGCGAGGGTGTCGTAACTTGTCCGGAAGCCTTCCACCTCGAGGCTTTCGCCTGGCTCGATGATGTAGCCGCGCTTCTTGAAGCTGGCTCCCTTTCCGTCCATCACATCAAGGCCGTCGACGGAGAGGACAACCTCCAAGCGGCCTTCACTTTGGTTACGGACGAAGATGGAATACTCCTTCCCTTTCTTTCCCACGACGTAGCGGCGGCTGCCAGCCATGTAGTGATCGGGGTAGCCCCAGCCGGATTTGATGGCCCACTCCACGGTGCCATCAGCAGCGGATTGGAAGGCTCCGGTCTTGTTCTTGTAGCGGCCCGCCATCGCTTCCACGCCGTCACGGTCATTATAGTAGATGGTCGCGATTCCGCCGATAGGCTTATTACTGGCCCTCGTGAAGCGGGTATTCGCCAATGAAGAGCGAACCTCATCGCCCCATCCCGTGCCGAGTCCC
Organism: Verrucomicrobiota bacterium JB023; assembly: GCA_030673895.1. Taxonomy (GTDB): domain Bacteria; phylum Verrucomicrobiota; class Verrucomicrobiia; order Verrucomicrobiales; family Akkermansiaceae; genus Roseibacillus. The sequence continues at coordinate 113,365 of JAUTCR010000044.1, read as the reverse complement.
GGACGCTGGTTGGTGAAGCTTTTGCTCGTGGCCGCTCGACCAGATTGGCTGTCTGCGGCCGTTTCGGCTGCAGCCGGCTCCGCCACCATTGAGGGAGGCGCCGACACCCCGGTCGGTCCCGAGCAGTTGGCGAGAAAGAGGACCGCCCCAATGGCGAGACCAATCACTATGAAGGCTCCGAGTTCTCTCAAGGCAGAGGTGCTTGCTTTCATCGCTGCTAAAAAACCAGCAAAACCAGAAACGGTCAAACTGTTTTTTGCTGAATTTTTAGCATTAACTGAGGAGAGCCGGGGCTGGCTCTCCCCCGACCTTTTGGGGTAGAAGGAGCCATGCCGACTCCACACATTGAAGCCTCTGCCGGCGAGTTCGCCGAAACCGTCCTCCTGCCCGGTGATCCTCTGCGCGCCAAGTACATTGCCGACACCTTTCTTACCGACGTCAGCCAAGTGAACGGAGTGCGCAACATGCTCGGCTTCACCGGCACCTACGAGGGACGTCGTATCTCCGTCATGGGGAGCGGGATGGGCATCCCTTCCCTCTCCATCTACTGCAAGGAACTCATTACGGAATACGGGGTGAAGAACATCATCCGCGTGGGCAGCTGCGGCGCAGTCAGCAAGGAGGTCGGCGTGCGCGATATCATCATCGGGCACGGGGCTGGGACTGACAGTGGGGTCAATCGCGCCCGCTTTGGTGGCTACGACTTCGCTGCGGTGGCTGACTTCGCGCTCACCCGCGCGGCCGTCGAGAGTGCCGAGCGCCAAGGCATCGAGGTGAAGATAGGGAGTCTTTTCTCTGCCGACCTCTTCTATACCCCTGTGCCAGAGATGTTCGACCGGATGGAGGCCATGGGCATCCTGGCAGTCGAGATGGAAGCAGCCGGTCTCTTTGGCGTGTGTGCGGAGTTCGGAGCCAAGGGTCTCGCGGTCTGCACCGTCAGCGACCACATTCGCACCGGAGAGAGCCTCTCCAGCGAGGAGAGGGAGAAAGGCTTCTCCGATATGATGAAGATCGTTCTGGAAATGAATTGTTAGAAAAGCCCGAACAATCCTCCACAGCCTACCGTATCTGATCAGATCCAATCCAGCTCGTCAGCCTTCTCCCGATAGAGAAGGCCGAGCAGTCTGCCATTGATCATCAGGCCGAGCATGGAGACAGCGGCCATCACAAGGGAGCCAATGACAAAGACGTCGCCTAAAACGGCATCGACGAAGTTCGTTACCATCGTGACCGCGAAGAGGATGGCCACGATGACCCAATACAATCCCCCTGCCCGCGGGATGGCGGGCAGGACAGTCTGCGGCAACATGGCAGTGAAGGAATCGAGTATCCCGACTGCCAGGATAGCCATAGGCAGGTAGACGGCTCCCAGGAGGAGCAGCACAAGGGAGATAACGGGCGACCCATCTCCAGAACCCACCGACCAGCCATAGATGAAAGAGGGCGCGAAACTCACAAGGATACAGCTCACGACCTTCAAGTAAGGGTAGATGATATCATCCACAATGTCCGCGAGATTCGGGAAGCCGGGCTCTTCGGAACTGCCCGTGGCCGAGGTGACCAAGATCTCGAAGAACGTGGCGCAGAAGTAAGCGCTCAAAACAAGCAGGGCGAAGAAGGCCAGCGGACCGGCCAAGGAGGCCAAATCGGTCGCTACACCCAGCAACGCCCCCCAGAGGAGGACATACTTCCCGTTTCCCTTGAAAGGATATTGGACGGCGTCATGGAGGAGATTTTGCTTGGTCACGAGTTCTCTGGACCTTGGATGATGACGATCCCCGCGACAAGAGCCGAGCCAATTGCCCTCTTGTTGAACCCTGCGTTTGCCCTCATGTTAGGCTCACATGAAAATTGCCTTGGTTGCCCACGATCAGAAGAAAGACGAAATGGTCCGATGGGGTCAAAAGTGGCGAAGTGAGCTGGCCCGCCACGAACTTTGTGCGACGGGAACCACTGGTGGCATCCTCGCCCGTGAGCTCGACCTCCCGATTGAGCGCTTCCGCAGCGGCCCCCTGGGCGGGGACCTCCAATTGGGTGCTGCCATCTCCGAGGGAGAGATCGAGATGCTGGTTTTCTTTTGGGACCCGCTGGAGTCGCAGCCGCACGATCCCGACATCCGCGCCCTGCTCCGCGTCGCTGTGGTCTGGAACATCCCGGTGGCCACCAATCCCGCATCGGCGGATTTCATCCTCAGCTCGCCCCTGATGAAGGGCGACTATGAGCGGGAGAATCCCGACTTCACCGAGCACCTGGAACGCTTCGAGCCCGGCCGCAAGGTGGAGGCCAGCTAGGGCACGACGTGAGATTGCGTGCCTTGCGAGCGTTTTTTCCTTTCGCAAAGGGCTATTTTCCCTCATCCGGAGCACATGCTTCAGGCCGGAATCGTTGGAATGCCAAACGTGGGGAAGTCCACGCTCTTCAATGCCCTCACCCGCACCCGCAAGGCGCAGGCGGCGAATTTCCCTTTCTGCACCATCGACCCCAATGTGGGAATCGTGACCGTGCCCGACGAGCGTCTGGCCACGCTCTCCAAGATCTCCGGCTCCAAGGAACTTATCCCCACTGCCATCGAGTTCGTCGACATTGCCGGTCTGGTGGAAGGGGCCTCGAAAGGTGAAGGCCTCGGCAACAAGTTCCTGGCGAATATCCGTGAGGTGGATGCCATCGTGCAGGTGGTGCGCTGCTTCGAGAATGACGAGATCATTCACGAGCTGGGTTCCGTCGATCCCACCCGGGATATTGAAATCATCAATTCCGAGCTCATCCTCGCCGACCTTGCCGCGCTGGAGAAGCGCAAGGAATCCCGTGCTAAGAAAGCCAAGGGAGGCGATAAGGAGGCGGCTGCCGAGGTGGCCCTCTGCGAAAAACTCATCCCCCACCTCGATGCGGGGAAGCCCGCCATCACGGCGGACTTGGATGATGATGAGACGAAGCTCCTCAATCGCGAATTCCAGCTACTCACCTCCAAGCGCACCATCTTCGCCTGCAACGTGAGCGAAGACGAACTCTCCGACGCACTCGAGAACCCCGGCGCCCACCCCCTCGTGGCGAAGGTGCAGGCCTATGCCGAGGAAGCCCACGGCGCAGAGACCGTCGTCATCTCCGCCCGCATCGAGGAGGAGCTCATCGACCTTTCCGAGGAAGAAGCGCAGGAATTCCTCACTGACATGGGCGTGCCCGACAGTGGAGTCTCGTCCCTCATCCAAGCTGTTTATCACTTGCTCGGCCTCCGCACCTACCTCACCACCGGGGAGAAGGAGACGCGAGCCTGGACCATCCGTGAGGGAGACAAGGCACCTGCCGCTGCGGGAGTCATTCACACCGACTTCGAGCGCGGCTTCATTGCGGCGGAGGTGGTTCACTTCGACGACCTCGTCGAGCTTGGCTCCAAGGCTGCTGCCCGTGATGGCGGCAAGCTCCGCATTGAAGGCAAGGAATATGTGGTGAAGGATGGCGATGTCATCGAATTCCGCTTCAATGTGTGAAGCCGCCTGAAGGATCCGGCCTATCAGCGACGTAGGGCGGTCATGTCTTCTTGGCTACCCATCCCACTTCTCTCCCTCTTCGCAGCGACTCTCCTCACGGGCGCCGACGCCCCGCTCACTCCGGACGAAACGGTCATCTACAAGGAGGTAGACGGGCATAAGCTGAGGCTCGAGATCTTTTATCCCGAGGATCACAGCAAGGAGGACACCCGGCCTGCGGCAGTCTTCTTCTTCGGAGGAGGCTGGAACGGAGGGAAGACGAGCCAATTCCACCCGCATTGCCAGCACCTTGCCGAGCAAGGGATGGTGGCCATCTCCGCCGACTACCGGGTCAAAAGCCGGCACGGCACCCCTCCCAGCAAATGCGTCGAGGATGGCAAATCCGCCATCGTCTGGATTCGTGAGCACGCCGGGGACTTGGGCATCGATCCCTCTCGTCTGGCAGCTGGGGGCGGGTCGGCGGGCGGCCAAGTCGCTGCCGCAACCGGCACCGCGACCGCCATCGAGAGTGAGGAAAGCAAGGGAAAGAACAGCCGCCCGAACGCGCTGCTCCTCTTCAACCCCGTCGCCGACAACGGCCCGGATGGCTACGGATACGATCGGGTCAAGGCGTATTGGCAGGACTTCTCTCCTTATCACAACATCGACAAGCAAACGCCGCCGACCATCATCTTCCTAGGCACGAAGGATCACCTCATCCCCGTGGAGGTCGGTGAGAACTTCAAAGAAGCGATGGAAGCCAAGGGCCTCCGCTGCGAGCTTCACCTCTTCGAGGGCCAAGGGCACGGCTTCTTCAACCTCAAGAAGAGCCAGAAAAATTACGAAAAGACGATCACCTTGATGGACGAATTCCTTGCCTCCCTGGGCTACATCGATTCGAGGGACTGAGCCTCAGCAGAGGCGGATCATGTCCTTGGCAAATTGCTTCCAGAGGAACAGCAAGCCGCGCACGGAGTAGCGAAAATTCCCCTCGCCGTCTCGCTCGATCAGCTTGTTCTGCAAGTTGTAGTCAATCTGCGCCTTCATCTCGGTCTCGATCTCCTCGGTGAGGTGCTCGGGATCGGGCATGAGAAGCTCATCGGGATCGACTCCCTTGCGCGCGAGAAAGGCGCGGTGGTCCCGCAAAATCTCATGGAAGCAATTGCGCTCGCACGGCACATGATTCCAGTGGAAGGCGGGCGGAATAGCGAGTGTGGGTGAGAAGGGGAAATTCGTCGTCCGGTAGACCCGTCCATCCACTGTCTTGGAAGAGATAGTGATGAAGGCGAAGGCCACTCGCTCCTGCTCGCAAAGGCAGAGTGTGGCGGAAGCTCGTTCCTCCGGATTCCAAAAGATACGGAAGTATTGCTCCATGCCCGACCACTTCCAGGCGGCATCCTCCACGTGGTCAAAGTGCTCATCGGTCATGCCGTCGATGGCCTTCGAGGCATTGGGAAAGAACTCCTCCCCGGGGGGCTCGCGATGGGTGAGTCGATTCTCGACTGGAAGCCGCATTTTGCGAACCCTAGTGAGCAATTCGATCCAAGGAAGGAAGAACCAGGCAGCGATACCCAACAAGCCACACCAGACGCACTTCGTCAGGAAGAAGATGAGGAAAAAGCTGGCAGCGAGGAAGATAGCCGCTCCGAGTTTCCGCGCAGGCTTGTTCCTGCACGATCGGAAGGCGACGGCCAAAACGCCAAGTCCGATCACTATGAGCACGTGCTTTACCATTCCTTTCTCCAGCCCTTCAGCCTGCGGAACTCTTCGCCTTTGTTTGATGTCGCGTCCAGCGATGAGTTTGATTATTTCCTCCCCCCAAGTGGTCCCGGGCGACGCGGAGTGGCCGGCTCTTCCCATGAGGACGGGCATTGCTCCCCGTCCCGACAACGATTAGGTTCTCGCCATGGCCATCGAGAGCTACGAAGAGTTCACGCCGAAAATCGGCAAAGGAGTGTTCATCGCGAACAGCGCCGACGTCATCGGCCGGGTCTCGCTCGGGGAGGAGAGCAGTGTCTGGTACAACTCCACCCTGCGGGGAGACATTAACGAGATCGTGATCGGCCCGCGCTCGAATGTGCAGGACAACGCGGTTCTCCACCTTGCTGACGACTACCCTTGCCTCATCGGCGAGCTGGTCACCATCGGCCATTCCGCCATTGTTCACGCCGCCACGGTCAAGGACGAGGTCCTGGTTGGCATGGGCTCCATCATTCTCGACGGCGCGGTGATTGGAGAGCGCTCCATCATCGGCGCGGGCGCCCTGGTTACCGGCGGCACCATCATCCCGCCGGGCTCGCTGGTGCTCGGCTCGCCTGGCAAGGTGGTCCGCACCCTCTCCCTGGATGAGCAAAAGAAGGTGAAGGGCTGGGCGGAAAAATATGTCCGGCAGTCCCGGAAGTTTCTCGCACGGACGGACGCGCCGTCCTAAGCTGGCCTCTCCCGCCATGAAAGTCGATCTGGTACAAGTTGAACCTATTGCCCTGCTGCCCACCCAGGCCGGATGCGCCGTCTTCCTCGGCGACGGCAAGAAGGTGATCGTCTTTTATATCGAGCCTGCCATCGGCGCATCCATCAATGCCGTCCTCTCCGGGCAAAAGCCACCCCGCCCATTGACCCACGACCTCTTCGTGCAGGTGCTTGATGCCTTCGGGGCCAAGGTCACCCACGTCGTCATCAGCAGGGTGGAGAACGAGGTCTTCTATGCCCACCTCTATCTCTCCGCCGAGAACGAGATCATGGAGAAGAAGGTCATCGACGCCGACGCGCGGCCCTCGGACTGCATCGCTCTGGCCGTCCGGCAGGAGGCTCCCATCATGTTCGTCCGCGAGGCTTGGGACGAGCAACCTGATATGTCGCATGTGCTGGACGAGTTGCGAGAACAAGGTTTGGGGGAAGGATAATCCCGCGAGGGAAAAACTCCCCTTGCGCCCCCCCCTTTTGCCCTTAGGGTCAGCTTGCCATGGCCAATGATACCGTTGCTCAGCTGCCCGATTATCTTTCCGAGGAGATCCTGCTGAATCCCGAAAAAAGAGAATTCCCCCCCTTCAGCCTTTCCAAGCTTCTTCGCACTGTCTTCGACCCCACTGACGGGTGCCGCGTCTGCATCCTTACGGATTTTGCAGAGCCCGCCGCCCTCATCAAGGACTTCGCCTTCTTGGGCGAAGATGGCTACGAGGTGCAAAAGAACGCTTACAAGTATTTCTATGAAGGCTTGAAGGACGGCGTCCTCGACGAACTCGGCATGACTGGCGGTGAGATGTTCGCTTACGAAGTGACCAATGGCTCCAACCTAGACCTCAAGGACGAATGCTGGGACACGGATGGCAATCAGCTTTCTCTCGATAAAGATATCTACTCCAAATATGATATCATTCTCTGTATCTCCACATGGTCCGCCACTGCTCCTCTAACTGCCAAGTGCAAGGAATTCGGTTTCCGCGGGGCGACGATGCACGGCATGAACGATGTCATTCTCAATTCCGGCTTGGCAGTCAACTATGATGAAGTCTCAGCGGATGCGGAGAAGATTCGTCTCGCCATGACCAAGGCTGACTCCATCGAGATCGACTTCGAGCTCGAGGACGGAACCATCCTCACCGCCAACCTGGAACTTGGCGGCCAAGAAGCCCAGAAATCCCATGGACTCTGCAAAGGCAAGACCCCGGACGTGGCCAACCTCCCTGCTGGGGAAATCTACTACGTCCCCCGTAACGCCAACGGAAAGTTCCCCATGAAATACGAGGACGGCACCCTTGGCGTGCTGGATGTCGTTGATCGCGACGTCATCAAGTCGACCCTCATCGAAGGCAATCAAGAGACGATCGATGCGCACAATGAGCGCCTCAAGGATGATCCCATGACCGGCACGCTGGGCGAGCTAGGCTTCGGTACCCAGGTCCTACCCGTCTCGTATCAGGACATTCAGGACGAGAAGGTGCTGGGCACCTGCCACCTCGCCACTGGTCGGGACGACCATCTCGGCGGCGACATCGTCCCCGATATGTTCAAGAAGCATGAGAACTCGACCCACGACGACATTCTCTTCGCTCCCCACAAGACACCGAACTTCAACGTCAAGGAAGTGCGCATGAACAAGGATGGCGGGCAGGAAGTGATCATCGAGAACTTCCGCCCTAGTCAGTTCATCATGGACGCCTTGGCTAAAAGCTGACGTCACCGGCGCCGCTTCACTCTCTTCCGCTGATGAAACGTTTTGAGCAAGTCGAGCTGGCGGATCTCCCGCCTCTCGACTGTTGTTGCGGCACCACCCGCCGTGGCTTCGCCGACTTGGATGATGCTCCGGCCTCGGTTCATTTCCTTGAAGTCAGCGATGAGCCCACTGCTCATTTCCATCGGAAGACTACGGAGATCTATGTGATCCTGGAAGGAGAGGGCCACCTCGAGCTCGACGGCGAGCTGATCGCGGTCAAGCCTCTCTCTGCCGTGCTCATCCGCCCTGGTTGCCGCCACCGCGCGGTGGGCAAGCTGAAGCTGCTCAATATCCCCGTCCCAAAGCACGACGAATCCGATTTTTTCTACGAGGAGTCCCATCCCAACGGCTAACAAGGTCGACCACACAACATGAATATCTATGAGACCGGGAAACTTCTCTCGGAATACCTCCTCTTCCACTATGCTCGCCCGGAGGAAGTTCTTCCCTGGGCCTTCGGTCCACAGGATGCCCTCGATTACGCTGTCCGCGTGACGAAGCCCTTCGGCCTCGAGCAGGTCGACCGGGGGCTCGACGTTGGCTGTGCGGTCGGTCGCTCCAGCTACGAGATGTCTCGTTATTGTAAGGAGGTCATCGGCATCGATTACTCCCACGCTTTCATCAAGGCCGCAGAGGATATCAAAGAAGGCGCTTGCAAGATCCAGCGCTTGGAAGAGGGAATGATCGAGACCGATCTGGAGGTGGCTCTTCCCCGGGGTATCGATTCGAGCCGGGTCAGCTTCGAGCAGGGCGATGCCATGAACCTCCGGTCCGACCTCGGAAGCTTCGACCGCGTCCTCGCCGCCAACCTCATCTGCCGGCTCCCTGAGCCAGACCGCTTTCTTGACCGCCTGCCGGGTCTTCTCAATCCGGGGGGCGAACTTGTCTTGGCCACACCCTGCACATGGCTGGAGGAATTCACTCCTCCCGGGAATTGGCCAACCGGACGCACCTTGGAATGGCTCAAGCACCGCCTCTTGGAGGACTTCGAGCTACTGGAAGAAACCAACGAGCCTTTCCTCATCCGGGAGACAGCGCGCAAATTCCAATGGACGGTCGCCCTGATCACTAAATGGCGGCGACTGGGCTAGGGTTTGCCTCTGCCAACCCGTATTCGTTGAAGCACTTCAATCCCGGGGCAAGCTCACTTGCCCTTGGGAAATCAGAATCCGACCCTCGTAGGCCAGCTGAGCTAAGATCTGGCGCTGGGCGGACGACAAACGGCTCTGAAAACGCGCGGTCCCGTCAGACTCCACATGATACTTGCTGGTCGCACCCATGACTTTCTCCAACTCCTCCATCGCGAGCGGGCCATCAGACAGCCTCTCCTGCAACTCTAGATACGTCTCGTAGATATTCTGCCGATTGCGACCGAGAGAGAGGGTGAGAGCAATCAAAGCACTGCCAAAGATGATCGACAGCCCGAGAAAAAGCGGTGTTCGAGGCTCGGGAATATACAGTCCGCCGACGAATTGGGAATAATCGACAACGAGCACCAGCGAAATGGCGCACCCAATCAACAGGATGAACAGAAAGGTCTTCATGAGGATGATCGGGTTGTCTTATAGGCTCGCGCAATCAGCCCGGCGCCCGCCGCGATGAGAACGAAAATGAGAAGAAGGTGGGTCGTTTTCATGTTCAGCACGAAACGGATCCGGCTGAGAATCTCGATCACGATCATCACCAGCCCTAGCCCGGACAACCACCAGGCCCAGCGCTTAGAGGCATCGTAGAAGAGGATGATGACGCCGATGATGAAAGGCAGGAAAATCAGCCCCATCGAGGTCGTCTGCCCCAAGCCCCCGCGATGCACCATCCCGGAGAACACACCAAAGGCTCCCGAAACGACTCTGACGGAATCGAGGAAGAAGTAGAGGCCCAGACCAAGCAGAGTCAGTCCCCCACCAGCCATGAACAAGCCATCGCCGCCTTCCGTGCCGCCTGGTTTGAGCCCGCCCGGTGGCTGGGGTTGTTCATCACTCATCGTCCGGATTATCGACGTAAGCCCATCGGCTGGCGAGAAATTCTTCCACCAAAACCCCCGTGGAGGGGTGGGAGCCTTCCAGGAATCGGACGCGCAGGAGACATGGCTCACCACGACCATAGGCCCGGCCAATGTAGCGCTTGAGCTGCAGAGCGGTCACACTCTCCCGCTCCACATAGGCATAAAGCTCGAGCTCGGAATCCCGAAAGCTGAGCTTGATGCATTGGTATTTGTCGGAATCCCTGAAGTCGTAGATGTAGAAATTGTCCGGCCTCGCATAAACCCGCAGGTCAAAGGACTCCGTCGGCCTCTCATTGAGGAGCACATCGATGGGCTTGGGTTGATAGCAGACGATGGATTCCCAATCGATCAGCACCTCGCCCTCCAGAGTGTATTCAGCGAGGTAGCTACGGGAGCTCTCATCATCGAACCGGACGCTCAAAACCAGGAAGGTCTTCGTGTCGAGGCTGATCGGGATTTGCTCGATCAGTGTCGCCCCGCTTTTGGGCTCCAGAGGATGATTCTCATAGTGAGCTTTCATCAGAGGAAGCACTCGCTCGCGGTGGCGGACCCACTGGGCCATTTCTTCCACCGTTTCCGCGCTGGAGAAGCCGTCGATGCTCTCATTGACCTGCTCCACCATGTCCTTCGCCTTCTCTTCCATCTCGGCTTGGGCTGCCAGCTTCTCCCGAACCTCCGTCGCCAGGTTGTCGGATTGCTCATCGCTTCCCATGAGGAGAAAGGCCCCGTAGCCGAGCATGGCGAGGAAGAGAACCACAGCGATGAAGATGAAGGCCGGAGGGATGACAAAAGGTTGGACCGGTTCAGCCTCCGAGGCCTCGGCCTCCTCTTCGGGCTCGGCCAAGGGGGAGTCGGGGAGAGCAATCTTCACCTCGCCCGGGGTGTGCCCCTTGCGGCGGGAGGGCGCGTCGAGGCGCTCGACGGGAGGATTCTCCGGGCTTTCATCGACCACCCGCAATTCAACGGGCTTGGTTTTGCGCTGTTTCACGTAAGAAAGGTTTATCAACTTTGCGCTTGGGCGCAACCATAGGAAGACCAGCTTCTTGCTCCCTCCTACCGTGGCTTTCGATAAGTATTTTCCCTGCTGGCGTCCTTTTCTCTTTTTTCATTTCTGAGAAAACCGGTGGACTGGTAGAAGGCGACAACAGTGAAGGGCGATACCCCGCGGATACTCATCGTGACAGCAGGCTATGGAGACGGGCACAACAGTGCGGCCCGGGGACTGGCGCGGGCCCTCTATGGGATGGCAGAAGTCCGTGTCATCGACCCCTGCGCGGATGGAGCGCCCATCATGAATAACACACTGCGGGGCGGCTACCGCATGCTCACCGTCCGCTCCCCCTTTCTCTGGAACATGGTTTATCGCGCCACTGAGCGGAGGGATTTCTCCAAGGAGAAGTTTGAATTCATGCGTCGACCGGAGATTGCTCTGCAACAACAAGTTGAGGAATTCCAACCCGATGCCATCGTAAGCACCTATCCGCTGTATCCCTACTTCATCGACCGGCTCGTGAGGCGGGGTCAGTGGAAAGGCAAGGTCTTCACCATCGTGACGGATTCGATTGAAATCAACAATGCCTGGCTGCAAGCGCCAACCGATTACTGGTTGGTCACCGATAGCCACACCCGTCGCGAAATGCTGGCACACGGACTGCCTCCAGAGAAGATTGTGGAAACTGGATTCCCTGTCTCTCCTGTTTTTGAGTCACTTCCGCCGCTCACCTCCCGCTCACCAGTGAGTCCCTTCCGCGTGCTCTTCTTCGCCACGGCCCGCAAGCCGCAGCTTGATGCGGTGGCGCGACCCGTCCTGGAACAGGAACAGACCACGCTGACTCTCATCCTCGGCCGCAACTTCCGTCGCCTCTACCCCTCCGCCCGGCAGCTGAAGGCCGAGTTCCCCGGTCGAGTCCGGATTTTCGGCTGGGCCCGGCAAATCCCCCGCCACCTTTGCACCCATCATCTCGCGATTGGTAAAGCTGGTGGAGCAACGACCCATGAATGCCTTGCCGCCAGCACACCCATGCTCATCCACCACCTCGTCCCCGGTCAGGAGGAAGGCAATCTCGAGCTTCTCAGGCGCATCGGCGGTGGCGACCTCGCGGACACCCCGGATTCGCTCAAGGAAAGCCTGGGCTCTCTTCTCGCCGACAACTGTGCGGAGTGGAAGCGTTGGAAGAAAAACCTCGCCCGCCACTCCCGGCCTCACTCGGCCAGCATCACCGCGCAATACATTCTCAAACACCTCGATAACTCCCCATGATCAACGCAGCACTGATTGATATTGGTAACGTCCTCCTCACCACGGACTTCGAAAACTCCCTGAAACGTCTCATCCCCAGCGAACTCGCGGATCCGGAGGCACGTATCCACTCGCTCCTCGAGCGGAAGGACGAGCTGGAAGGCGGGCAAATGACGATGGACGACTTCATCGAGTGGGCTTCCAAGAAGCTGGGCTACGAAGGACCGAAGGAGGATTTCCTCGTCGCGTGGAACGATATCTTTGAGCCCATCGCGCCGATGTGGGAGACCATCCGCGACCTCAAGGGACGGGGCATCAAGCTCTACCTCTTCTCCAATACGAATCAGGCGCACGCCGACTACTTCCTCAGCACTTACGAGACCCTCTTCCAGCTCTTCGATGGACGGATCTTCTCCTATGAGATTGATGCAGTGAAGCCTGACCCGGCCATCTATCATCACGCTTTCGAGAAATACTCGCTCAAGCCCGAGGAGACCCTCTACATCGATGACCTGCCGGAGAATATCTCGACGGGCCTCCAGCTCAGCCTGCACTCCTGGCGCTACAACGTCGACTCCCACGAGGCCATGACTCGCTGGCTAGTCGAGGTGCTCGATTGAGCCTCGCCGGCCTTCAGAACGGCTTTTCTTCCGGGAGGGTGCAACACTCGCTCCTCTTGGAAGAAGCTGCCTTACAGGACACGGAACGGCTGAGGCGAACCCGCCCAACGGGCGAATTAGTAGCCTCGCCAGCTGGTCAAGGAGAGGAGAAGCAGGATCACACCGTAAGCGAGCCCGGCGATGACCGCACCCTTCCAGCGGGTATCGCTCTTGGTGACCCAAGTCACTGCATCACGGAAGGTGTATGGCATGCCGACCCAGAACATCCCCTTCGTCAACATCACGTAGGCGAAGGCCGATAGCAGCACCCGGCTGCCGGGCTCTTTGAGGAAGGCGGCATCGAGCAACGGCGCAGCGGCCATCAGAGCCACCACGCCCAGGCCGCGGACGAAGAGGAACTCCTTCACGTAAAAAATCATTCCAAAGTACGCGACGGGAACCAGCAGCCGCAGGATGGGCTTCAGGCGATTGAAGTCACCTAGATCCATCGAGAGGGCGCCCAAAAAGCTCATGCTGCCGCTGATGCGCTCGGGGGCCACGAGTAGCCAGAACCAGAGCATCCCCACGGCTAAGACATAAACGCCGGCATTGGTGTTCCGGGGAAGCTTCTTCAGCCAAGCCTTGGCCGCATCAGAGCGCCACAACATCAAGCCATGGAGAAAAATCAACCACAGGCCCGCAATGAGCCCTGCCGTTGCCAGCGGGATTGCCTCGTAGGGATGCATTCCTTCCTTCACTGCCAATCCCCTAGGCGAGCAGCCCGCACTTGGCAACACTCGAGACGAAGAGAACTCGTCTCGAGTGATGGCAGCCCCCCTTGGGAGGGGCTGCGTCGTGGATGGTCAATCAACCGGTTTCGCGCAGACCGGAGGAAATCGCGTTCACCGTCATCTGAAGGGCTAGGAAGGTGGAATCAAAATTGTCACTCTCACCGACCGGACGGTCGGCAGCCCGCCAATCCCGCAGCAAGGCGATCTGCTGCTCGTGCAAGCGACGGAGAGGCAACTCCCGGAGGGCGAGGGTCTTGTTCATCCGCGGGCGGCGGGAGGCGAAGTCTCCTCCAAGAAATTCTCCGATCTGAGCCCGGGTGCGGGCGAATTCCTCCTCGATGATTCCAAGCACGCGCTGGCGCAGCTCCTCGTTCTCACAAAGCGAGCCATATGCCGCCATGAGCTCCAAATTCGCGCTCGCTAGCGAGGTCTCCACATTAGTGAAGACATAACGGAGGAAGGACACTTCGTTGAAGACCTCCTTCATCCGCTCATATCCAGCGGGAGATTCATCCTTCAAGCGCTCCAAACCCTTGCCGACCCCGAACCAACCGGGGAGATAAAAACGGGACTGGGTCCAGGAAAAGACCCACGGAATAGCCCGCAGATCCTTCAGGGAAGGCTTGCCTGTCCGGCGCGCGGGACGAGAGCCGAAGACCCCGGTCTCCAAGGCGTCGATCGGGGTGGCCGCCCGGTGGAACTCGAGGAAGCCCTCGCTGGTGAATAGCTCGCGGTAGGCATCCGCGCTGGTGTCGGAGAGGGAATTCAAGGTCTCCCGCAGGTCCTCGGGCACTCCTTTCTTCACCCCTTGCAGGGCGACCGCCTCACTGACTCCGGCCATCAAAAGCTCGAGGTGATAATGCGCATTACCCTCATGGGCATACTTGCGGGGCAGGACTTCTCCCTGCTCAGTGAGACGAACCGGACCGGTCAAGCTACCGGGAGGCAAGGCCTTGAGGAACCACTGCGTAGGGCCCGCGCCCCGGCCGATGGTGCCACCCCGGCCGTGGAAGAACTGGGTGGGCAGGCCGCGCTGCGAGCAAGCCTCCGCCATCGCCTGCTGCCCGCGATGGATTCCCCACTGCGAGGCAAAGACGCCGGCATCTTTATTACTATCGGAGTAGCCGACCATGGCAGGTTGCATCGTCTGCCCGGCGCCTTCCGTGATATCAAGATACTTGGCAAGAATTCCCTCGGCGGCGGCCAAATCGTCGCCGGTCTCGAACAAGGGACTCACCGGCAAGCGCGAGTGCCAGCGCCCGTCCTCCCACGTGGCAAGTCCGGACTCGCGGGCAAAGACCTGCATCACGAGAAGATCCGACACTTGTCTCGTCATCGAGATAATCAGCTGACCAAGCCCCTTCGAGCCTTCCTTCTTACCCTGCTCGGCGACCACCCGCAGGTAGCCGATGACCTCGGCAGCCTTCCCGGGCAGAACCTCTCCCCGAGCCAGGAGGGGGCGGCGGGATTTCAGTTCCTCGTCGAGGAATTGAACGCGACGCTCTTCGGGCCAATCGGCAAATTGTGCTCCATCCTCGATGCCCACGGCTTCGAGGAGATCGGCCATGGCCTGATCGTGGGAGGCGGAATTATTCCGCACATCAAGCGCGGCGAGATGGAAGCCGAAGACCTGCTGCAGACGGAGGAGAGGATTCACCCACTCCTGCACAGCCAATGGAGCACCCACCTCGATGAGCGAGCGCTTGGCGAGCTGCAGGTCGGCCTCATACTCCTCAGCGGCGAGGTAACCCCCGGGGCCGCCGCTCATGGTGCGGGCCAGCTTTTCGCGGAGAAGGTAGAACCAGCAGCGCCAGCGCTCTTGCTCATTGCGGCGGGCTATCTCATCCCCTTCCGGTCCAAGCTCTTGCACGACCTTGGTGATGGCAATCTCCAGCTCCTCGCTGGCTTTGACGAAGGGAACACTCTGGGTCAGGGATTCCGCCGACTTCCGCAACCAGTCACGGTGCAGGCGGAGAGCCTGGTCCTTCATTTCCTTAAAGGTCCGCTGCGTGACCTCGGCGGTCACATAAGGATGGCCATCGCGATCTCCGCCAATCCAGCTGGCGAATCGAATCTTCGGGAAAGCCTCCTCCGCACGCAGGCGCTCGGGATCCCAGCCACACTCCTTCCAAGCCAAGGAAAGCGATTGATCCAGACGCAGCACCACTCCGGGGAAAACCTCACGGAGGTAATAGAGAGCATTGCGACGCTCATCGGCAATGGTCGGGCGCTTGATAAAGATTTCGCCTGTATGCCAAAGACCTTCCAGCTCTGCGCGGAAGCTGAAGCGAACCCGGCCCTCGCGGTGTGGATCGGTGCGGGATTCCTCCAAGTCGGCTAGGCGACGGTAGATGGCGAGATGCTTCTCGCGCACGATGGGGCGCTTGGCCTCCGTCGGGTGGGCGGTCAAGACAGGCTCGACTTCCACCTTCTTCAAGGCGGCGATGGCTTCGTCTTCACTGAGGCCCGAGCGATGCATCCGCTTGACCACGGCCGGCCAGAGACCACGAATGGTGCCGGTCCCATGTTCCGACCGGCGGATGTTGCGAAAACGCCACGCCACCCGCTCTTCCACAATATTCAGCAGCTCGAAAGCGACCGATGAAACCTGCGCGACGGTCGCCGCATCAGCTGCATTCCCGGCCGGTCCTTGCTCCTCTTTCCAAAGTGCTCCGGCGACCTCGCTGGCCCCTTCTGGAAGAGCCTCGGAAAGGCTCGTCATCACTCCCGCCAATTCGTCCTCGAGGGCTTTAAATCCACGTTGGAAATAGGCCTCGTTCAAAACGTCACTTGCCATCGCGCGATCTCCCTAGCACGAACCGGACCGCGGCGAAAGGGATTCTATCAACGGGATGAGGGTTTGATGGACTGCTGCCAGCAGGATTGACAAACAATCCGATTTATCGCTCATCCTGCCGCCAGCTTGTCTCGCGGCGAATCTCGGTTGCCACGCCGGTCGTCGTCATCACGCTCGCATATCGGTATTCGAGAACCTCCAGCGAGGCCCGGTGCAGCTCATCAGAGACGGTGGCGCAGGCATCGTCGATAACGGTCACAAAGTAGCCTAGGTCGCAGGCATCGCGGGCCGTCGTTTCCACACATTCATTGGTATAGACCCCGCACATGTAGAGGAGGTCGATGCCGATGTTTTGCAGGACGTAGTGGAGATTAGTGGAGGAGAAGGTGCCGCTCGCCGTCTTATTCATCACGATCTCATCGCCCCGGGGCGCGACCATATCGATGAACTCGGCCTCCTTGCTGCCCGGAGCAGCCAGAAGGTTGAGGCGCTTGTGACCGCTGGAGCGGTCCCGGCCATCCTTGGTGAGGGCGCAGATCCGGCAATGGATGACCTCGAGATTGGAATCCCGGAACACATTCTGCAGGCGACGCATATTGGGCAGAACGGTGTTCTCAAGCCGGGAGAAGTAGTAATGCTGGCCCTCCTCAGTCACTCCCGAGGCGTCGGGCTCCGCGAAGAGCCCGTACCCCGGAGCGGCATCGAGATACTGCACGTCGATGCAGAGCAGGGCGAGGCGCTTCTGCCGCAGGGCCTTCTTGCGATCGGGGTGATGCAGGAAGGCTTCCGCGTAGTCACGGCGACGTTCTGGCTCGGGCATCGGGTCTTGATTCGGGGCAGTCATGAATTGGGCAAGCCCTTTTCCCCCAACACGACAAGCGTGTCGAGCAGGAGCTGACTTGCCGCCTGGATATCGTCCCACGAGGTCCACTCTGCAGGGGAGTGACTCTTACCGCCCCGGGACGGAGTGAAGAGCATGACGGTGGGCGTGATGGTGGCCATAATCTGGGCATCATGAGCCGCGCCCGAGGGCATGCGCCGGTAAGAGAGGCTGCTCTTGCGCGCCTTTTCCTCCAAGAGATTGATGAGCGGGCGGTGACATGCGACAGGCTCAATCTCACTCTCCACGGTGAACTCGAACATCAGCTGGCGCCGTCGCGCGATGGCAGAAAGGGCGCGGCGAAACTGGCTGGCGAGTTCCTTGAGGACCTCAGGATCGGTATCCCGCACATCAAGGGAGAAGCGGGCCTCACCGGGCACGGTGTTTGCCGAACCGGGAAAAAGCTCGGCCTTACCAACCGTTGCCCGCGAGCGCTCACTACCATTCTCCTCAAGGATCCTAGGGATCTGATAGGCGAACTCGGCCATCCCGAGGAAGGCGTCTTGCCGCATCTCCATGGGCGTGGTGCCCGCATGATTGGCCTCGCCGCGCAGGGTGATGCCCCACTTGAAGAGCCCGGTGATGTCCTCGACCAAGCCCACTTGCTCCCGGGCCGTATCCAGCACGGGGCCTTGCTCGATGTGAAGCTCCAGATAGCAAAGGAGGCTCTGTGGATCCCGCCGGGCCTCCAGGGCAAGCCACGGGTCCATACCCTGCCGCTCCATCACGTCCGCCAGCTTCACCCCATTCAGATCACGCGCATTGTGCAGGGTATCAGGCGTCACTTGGCCCGCGACCGACTGGGAGCCGAACATGCCCCCGAAGCGGCCCTCCTCATCCGAGAATGAGACGACCTCGATCGAATGCTTGGGCTGGATGCCTGCCTCTTTCATTGCCTGCACACACTCAAGGCCCGCCAGCACTCCCAGCGAGCCATCCAGGGTCCCCGCGCAGGGAACTGTATCCAGGTGGGAACCTACTAAAATGACTGGCGCATCCGGATCAGTCCCTTCCAAACGACCACTGATATTGGCAGCACCGTCCCGCTCCACCGTCAGGCCGATCTCCTCCATCTGCCGGGCCAGCCAGGCCCGACCCTCCATATCTCCCTCGGTGAAGGCCATCCGGTAGAGCCCGCCCTGCTCGGCATCCAGGCCGATCTGGCTCAACTCCTTCAAGCGTTCGCGAAAGCGCTCCATTTGGACGACGGGCTCAGCCGTCAGGGTTTCCGTACTCATTAGGAGAGGCGTCGCACGAATTCAGGCAAACAACAAGGGAACGATCCGCATTTTCCAGCCACCTGGTGAATGCGATTCATCATCTGTGACAAAAGCTTCCCAAGAAAATGCCTTGCGGGATGCCCGCTATATGTTTGGCTCGGGCATCGATTTTCCCGTCTCCAAAAGAGCGAGAGTCGTCATCTCTTTCTTAGTCGGCTTGCTATGCCTCATTGCAAGCCCCGCACTCGCGAGCCCTCCTGCCTTTGATGTCGAGGACCCCGGCAAGGCGCTCCAAACTGATAGCGGAGTCATTCAATTGACTTGGAAATCTGATGACCAGACTACCACCCCCCAATACGAGCTTGAGCACACGCCGCCAGGTTCCGAGCCCTTCATCCTGCCTACAGGTCGGGATGCCACCCGCGTAATCAGTGGCTTGGCCGAAGGGGATCACCGCTTCCGCGTCCGACGGGCGGCCACCGGCGAGCTGCCTGCGGGCGACTGGTCGTCCCCCTTGCAGGTGAAGAATGACTTCGTCGAGAGATCCAAGGTTGTGCGCCTTCTCTGGCTCGGATCCATCGTGGTTCTCGCCACGGCAATTGCCATCATCCACGGTTTTTTCTCTTCCCGAAACCTCAATTGATCTCCGCACCTTGCTCTTGCCAGAAAACCATTACCTCAGCGTGGCCGCACTCTCTTCCCAAACGGCCTGGGCCGTCGTCCTCACCCTCAGCATCGTCTGGGTCTTTCTAGGATTTTACTGGGGCCGCAAGGCCAAGGACTCGGAGGGCTTCATGCTGGCGGGCCGCAATATTGGCCTCGCCTTCGGCTCCGCGACAGTGATGGCGACATGGATCACCTCCAATACGATCATGCTCGCCCCGCAGTTCGCCTACGAGCAAGGGCTCTGGGGCGTGCTGGCCTATGCGACAGCCTCCTTCGGTCTCTTTCTCTTCGCTCCCATGGCGGTGCGGATCCGCAAATTACTGCCGGAGGGGACAACGGCAGGAGACTTCTTCCACCTCAAGTTCGGCAAGGCGGGTTGGGTCCTCTTCCTCATCATTACGCTCGTTTACTCCCTCTCCTGGCTCGTCACCATGGCGGTGGCCGGCGGTGAGCTTCTTAATGTCCTCACGGGCATCGACTACAAGGTGGGGATGTCGATCATCCTCCTCGTCTGTGTCCTCTACACCCTCTTCGGCGGGCTCTATGCCGTGGTAGGCACCGACTTCATCCAGAGCCTGATCATCCTTTTCGGCATCATTCTCATCGGAGCCCTCGTGCTGACCCGCATCGATATTCCCGAGACCCACTCTCTCCTCGCCGAGCGTCAGCCGATGCTCATGCAGTCCTACATGCCCGTGGCTCTGCTCTCCTTTTTCAATATCATGCTCTTCGGCTTCGGCGAGGTCTTCCACAATAATGTCTGGTGGTCGCGAACCTTCGCCATGCGGGAGGGGATTGCTCCCAAGGCCTTCACCCTAGCCGGGCTTTGCTGGTTCCCGATTCCCATCGCGGCCGGTTTCATCGCCCTCAGCGCGGGCCCCTTGGGCATCAATGTCACCAATACGAATCAAATTGGTCCTGCCGTCGCCCAGTATGTTCTGGCTGATGCGGGCTTCGGGGCCATCTCAGGCATCCTCATCCTCGTCGTCCTCTTCTGCTCCATTGCCTCATCCATTGACTCCCTTCTCGCAGCCACCTCGGATCTCCTCCTCAAGGATGTCCCTCAGCACGCCTTCGGCAAGAAGCTGACCGAGGCCAGCTTCCGCAAGGCAGCCTCTCTCGTCATCATCGGCACCGGCCTGGTGGCCTGGGCCCTCGCTCTGCCCCGCCTCCCGCTCTATCAGATCCTCTACGCATCCGGGCCTCTGGTCGCCTCCCTCATCTGGCCGGTGATTGGGGGACTATTCTGGAAGCGACTGCATCGCCCCACCGTTTTGCTCGGGATCATCCTCGCCTGCGCGACGGGGCTCTACTTCTACTTCGCAATCGGCTGGTATACGGCATCCCTAGTAGGAGCAGCCGTTTCCATGCTCATGACTCTGATTGCTCGCATCATCCCGAAAAGCGATTAAACTACCCCGCCCTCTCGCGAGATCATGTTCTCCGTCTCCTTCCTCACATTCGTCATCTACGCCGCCCTCATCTGGACGGCGCTGGCCTTCCTCTGTCTCGTCACGCTCCTCATCCGGGACCTCAAAAATAAAAGCCTTTGGTAAACACCATGAACGAAGAAACCCCAATCGAAGAAAATCGCCAAACGCCCTTCCTCGAACCCCCTTCGGACTCCGAGGCCACGCGGCCGGAACCTTCGGATCTCTTCAACAATAATCCTCTGCAGCTCGACAAGCTGCGCTCGCTGGAGGGACAAAATATCCTCTCCGCCACCCAGTTCTCCTTCGGGCAAGTCGCTGAACTCTGCAAACTGGCCGCCATTCTCGAGAAGATCGAAGTCTGGCCCTACCACCCCCTCGACGGCAAAATCGCCGTCACCGCCTTCTTCGAGCCCTCCACGCGGACCCGCATCTCCTTCGAGAGCTCGGTCCACCGCCTCGGCGGCAAGGTGATCTCCATCGCCGATGGCACGACCACAGGTCAGGCCAAGGGCGAATCCTTGGGTGACATTGGCGAAATGTTCAATGCCTATGCCGACCTCGTCATCATGCGGCATACCGAAACCGATGCGCCGGAGCAAATTCTCAACAACCTGCGCATCCCCCTCATCAATGCCGGCAATGGCTCCGGCGAGCACCCGACCCAGGCCCTGGCAGACTGGTTCGCCATCCTCAAGTGGAAGCCCTCTCTCGCGGAACCCAACCCGAACCGGGAAAATCAGCTGCACCTTGGCATCCTCGGCACCCCGGGCTCCATGCGCGCGGTCAAGTCCTTCCTCCTGATGGCTCTGCTCTTCAAGGACCACATCAAGAAGGTCACCGTCATCTCGGAGATGGCGGATCCCTTCGGCTCCGACGTCATCGATCACCTCACCGCCGCCGGCATCGAATACGGCGTCACCAATGACATCCAGGAGACGATCGCCGACCTCGATGTGATCTACATGAATTCCATCGCCTTCCTCGGCGACTCCTACAAGAACCTCGACGCCCGCTTTAAGCTGGATTCCAACAGCCCGCTCAAGGAAGACGCGGTCATTCTCCATCCGCTGGCCCGCCTCGACGAGCTGGACTCCTCTCTCGATAAGACGCCTCACAATCTCTACTTCTCGCAAGCCCACGGGGCCGTCTTCATTCGCCAAGCTCTCCTGATGTCGGTTCTTGGCCGACTGGATTCTCTACCTGATCTGGACAAACTCTAGATCAGCGCGACCTCTACCCACGGGACTCACCCATGGCCTGGCCATGGGCCCGATCATCACGCCCTCGAATTAACGACCCTAACGACACCCCTCTTTACCTCTCAAAACCATGTGTGGAATCGCCGGATACTTCTCAACCAAACCGCTCAGCGACAACACCGCTGACATCGTCAACGGACAGCTCGAAACCATCAAGCACCGCGGACCTGATGCCTTCAACCAGTACCTCAACCGCGAGCGCGGCCTCGCCCTCGGACACTCTCGCCTCACCATCAACGACTTCGAGCACGGGGCGCAGCCCTTGCACGCTGTCGACAAGCGCTACGTCCTCACCGTCAATGGCGAGTTCTATGACTTCAAGCGCCACCGCGCCACCCTCATGGCCGAGGGCGACCGCTTCCTGACCAAGTCGGACTCCGAGATTGCCATTGGCCTCTACCGCAAGTTCGGCCTCGACTTCACCGAGCACTTACGCGGCGAGTTCGCCTTTGCCCTCTACGATCAGCAGGAAGACGAGCTCATCCTCGTCCGCGACCGCTTCGGCGTCCGCCCACTCTTCTACCACGTCTCTGACAGCAAGGACCTTGTCGTCTGGGGCTCGGAGGCCAAGGCCGTTATCGCCCATCCCGAGGTCGAGGCCCGGCTCGATCCCAAGGCCGCACTGCATCAGCTGATGCAGACCATCGCCCCCGGCATGAGCGCCTTCCAGGGCGTGCACTCCCTTTCTCCCGGCCACTTCCTCCGTATCAGAAAGCGGGACGGTCGCCTCGATATCACCCAGCACCGGTATTGGGATTACGAATTCCCGCATGAAGAGGAGCGTCCCAAGGAATTCGACGAGCAAGAACACGTCGAGCGCATCCGCGCCGAACTCATCGACGCCATCGTCCTGCGGCTGGAGGCCGATGTCCCCGTCGGCTGCTACCTCTCCGGCGGCATTGATTCCTGCTGCATCCTCGGTCTCGCCAGCGGGGCCATGCAGAGCCCGGTCAAGGCCTACACCATCTCCTTTGATGACGACAACTACGATGAGGCCCCTATCGCCC
The DNA here is from genome assembly GCA_030673895.1 of Verrucomicrobiota bacterium JB023. GTDB lineage: Bacteria > Verrucomicrobiota > Verrucomicrobiia > Verrucomicrobiales > Akkermansiaceae > Roseibacillus. The sequence goes on along the minus strand of JAUTCR010000044.1, from coordinate 90,792 downwards.
GCGAAATGGCGGAATCGATGAACGCCGACCAGCACGTCATCAATCTGAAGGCCGCCGACCTCTACGGGCAGAACTACATCGACACCGTCTGGCACTGCGAGCGGACCTTTTACAACACGCTCGGCGTCGCCAAGAATTTGATGTCGAAGACAGTCTGGGACTCCGGCTATCGCTGCGTGGTGACCGGGGAAGGTGCGGACGAGTTATTCGCCGGCTACCCCGCTCTCAAGCGAGACATGTTCCTCCACGGGCTCAGCCATGAACCCGCCGACGTTCGTGCACAATATCAAGCCGCGCTGGAGAAAACGAACAAGCTCTTCAAGGGGGCCATTCTTGCCGAGAACCAGCGGCACCACGCCGATTGGGATGTGCTCTGCGGCTTCACTCCTTCCTGGATCCAGCCGTGGATGGACACCCTCGACCTCGCCCGCCCACTCTTGGCGGACGATGTGGCCCATGAGCTCAGGGACTACGATCCCATTGGCGAAATCGCCTCGCGTCTCGATAAGGACATGCTCGATGGCCGCCACCCTCTCGACATCGCCCAATACACTTGGTCGAAGTGCCAGCTGGAGGGGCAGATCCTCAACTGGGGCGGCGACCGCGTGGATATGGCCAACTCCATGGAATCACGCCCCCCCTTCCTCGACCACAAGCTCGCCGCTGCCGCCGTCGATGTCCCCCCCAGCCTGCGCATCAAGGGCAATATCGAGAAGCACGTCCTGCGCGAGGCCGTCAAAGGCGTCCTCCCCGAGGTGCTCTACAAGCGGGAAAAATTCGCCTTCATGGCGCCACCCGCCCATACGGATGAAGCGAAGAAGGCCAAAGTCGGCGAGCTCATCTCCTCCTTCCTCACCGAGGATTCGGTTAAAGATGCTGGCATTTGTTCGCCAGAGCGGGTCACTCAATTCCTCAACGACTACCGGGCGGACAATGACCCCACCTCCCTGGTTCGCAAGGACACCTTGCTCAATCACCTCCTCACCCTGCACATCCTGCACCACCACTTCATTAAGTGAGGCCCTAACGGCCCACCTCATACCAATACTTGTCGGCGACGGCGCGGTTGCTTCCCCCGAAGGCCCGCCAGATGCCGACGGGATCGGTGAGGAGATACCAGTCGCCGAATTGATCGAACTTGCGGCAAGAAGTCGTCAGCGGAGCACGGACAATGGTTCCGAACTTCCTTCCCGTCTTCCTCCCATGCGCCCGTAGCCGCCGGGCCATATCCAGATCCTCGACAGAGAGCATCCGCTCATCAAAGCCACCAATCGCCCGAAAATCCTCGGCCCGGAACCAGAAAAGGCCGAAGGAGACGCGGTGCCAGATAAGGTAGGGCATGATGGCCATGAGGCTCGCGAAGATGCCGATCGACCAACGCTCGGGTAAGGTAACTGTTCCACCTCCCACGAACCGGCCACTGGCCAGTTTCTCACGAATCACCGCGAAGATTTTCTGATGAGGGATGCTATCAGCATCACAGGTCACCACGATGGGTGAGCTCGCCGCAGCAACACCCGCATTGCGGATTTTCGATAGATTAGCTTCATCCTCGCGGACAATGATCGCACCGAACCGACGGGCGATCTCCTCAGTTCGGTCCGTGCAGCGGTTCAAGACCACAATCAACTCGACCTCCATCTCCGCCTCCGCTTGGGCCCGCTGAATTCCCCGTAGACAAGGCTCAATGAAGGCCTCCTCGTTGTGGGCGGGGACGACGATGGAAAGATCCGGCATTCTTGCTAGGATAACGCCGCTATTCATTTCGACAAACGAATCGGACGACAAGCCCCGACGTTCCTTTCTTGAAAAAGCCTCCAATGTCCGCCAATTCCCCCTTCGTGATTGCTTCTGCCCCCAGACTCGTCCTCCCCGGCGGGTTCGCCGTATTGAAGGAAGTCTTTTCGCAGGCTGAACTTGCTGCCGCCCGCGACGGGCTGCGCGGCTTGCGCCAAGGTCACGGTAATCTGACGCCCTCATTCCCCTGGCCCCAACCGCGGGCGAATCGGGCGAAGTCCTACAAGTTCCCCGGCTCAGCGCATCATTCGGCCGAGTTGGCCGCCTTGGCCCAATCCCGCCGCTTGGCCCGGCGCATCGCAATCACCACCGGGGCCAGCTCAGTCCGCTTCTGGTTCGACCAAGTCCTCGAGGAGGCCCCCGCCCCCCGTGACCGGGCCGTCAACTATCACTGGCATACCGAGCGGAGCCGCTGGAAGACCTGCCAAGCGCCACTCATGGTGACGGCTTGGATTCCGCTGACGGACGTCTCCCTCGAGATGGGTCCGCTGACCGTGGTCCGCCGCTCCTCACGACATCGCTGGCTCGACTTGCCGACAGGCTACGAGCCGCAGCCGGATGAACTCTTCGCGCAAGAACTGCAAGCCGGCTCGGCCCTCTTGTTCTGCTGGCACACGGTCCACGGCAATCCACCGAACTTTGGCGATCGTCCCCGCGAAGTGCTCGCCGCGCACTTCGCCCTCAATGAGCTGGCCTACCAAGCTGCGGGAAAATTCTCCCACTTAAACGAGAAGGCTGTGCGCAGTGTGGAGGGACGCCCCGACTTCTCGGACGAGCGCGTCTGCCCCCTTGTCTTCGGAGCCAGCTGAGTCACTAGCATTCGTGGGAGCGATGCCGCCACTTTGCCATCGCTAGCCCCGCTTCTTTTTGTTTGTCTCCGAGCGTGTCCGAGATCAAAGACGAACTTCTGGAGGCTCTAAAAGCCCGGGACGGTTCCGCTTTCCTCAAGCTGGCCGAGGACGCGCACTATGCCGACCTCGCCTCGCTTTATCAGGACCTGGAGGAAGATGAGGAGCGCAACTTCATCGTCGGCACCTTGTCGCCGGAATCATTCTCCGATGTTCTCGCGGAGCTGCCCGACACTCTCCGCGAGGAAGCTCTCGAGCGCTATCAACCATCCCAGCAGCGCGAGCTTCTCTCCGCGCTGTCGGATGATGACCGCGTCGACATCCTCCAGGATCTCTCCGACTCTACGCAGAAGGAGATGCTCGATCTCCTCTCCGCCGATGAAGAGGAGCTGACCCGGACCCTGCTCAACTACGGCGAGCACACGGCCGCCGGCCGGATGACCACCAACATTGGACGCCTCCCGCTGGAGACGACGGTGAAGGAAGCCCTCAATACCCTCCGGCCCTTGCAAGACTCCGCCGAGACCCTTTCCCGGATCTTCATTCTTGATGAACAGCAACGCCCGATTGGCTTCATCCGCCTGCGGGATTTGGCCTTCGCTTCCTGGTCGACACCCGTGCGGGACATCATGTTCCCCGTCCAGCAGACCATCCTGGCCACCGCCGATCAGGAGGAAGCCGCGACCATGGTGCGGAAGTATGACCTCCTGGCCCTTCCCGTTATTGATGAATCCAGCCGACTTCTCGGCGCCATCACCTACGATGATGCCATGGAGATCCTTGAGGAAGAATCCACCGAGGATATTGAGAAACTCGTGGGTATTGCGGGCGAACAATCCGAGCAAACTTACCTCAATACCCACCTCTTCATCCACTTGCGCAGGAGAGTGGGCTGGTTGCTCGTCCTTGGCTTCCTGGCTATCGCCTCTGGTTATGTGATGATGCGCTTCGAGGAAGTGCTGAACTCCGCCTTTCTCCTCGCCCTCTTCCTACCGATGGTGGTCGCTACGGGAGGGAACACGGGTGGCCAAGCCTCGACCATGGTGATTCGCGCCATGGCTCTCGGGGAGATCGAGACCTCGGATTCGCTACGGGTTGCCTGGAAGGAGCTTCGCTTGGGTGTCCTTCAGGGGCTTCTTCTCGCCATCACCCTCGCCGTCATCACGCTGCTCGTTCTGCCTGCGTTTCGGCCTCAATTACCGGAAGGCCTCGCCCTTTCCAGTTTTTCTCTCGCGGTTTCCATCGCGCTTTGTGTCCAAGTTGTCACATCCACTCTCATCGGAGCCTTGCTGCCAATCTTCGCAAGAGCGATCAAGCTGGACCCCGCCGTCATCGCCGCTCCGGCGATCACGACCATCGTGGACGTCACCGGCATGGTGATTTACTTCACGACAGCCCGTCACGTTCTCGGGCTCTAGCGCGCCGAGGAGGGTGGACGGTCAAGATGCTTTCTGGAGATGCTTCGGCTTGGCGAGCTGGGCTTCGGCGCGACGAAAAGCAATGGAGATGGAGCGATCGAGGATGTCCCCTGTCGCGTGGGCCTCAATGATCCGATGCTTGGAATCATGCACAAGCAGATGGACTTCGGTTTGCCGACCAAAGGCCCGGAGGTGCAGCTCCGCCTTGTAGAGGTCGGGGTGATGCTGATAGAGATGGTTATATTTTCGCTCGATAACCTCTCGAGTAGACTCCCAAACCCGGGTGTGATCCCCGTCCAAGTGCTTCGTACAATTAATCGTCGTTTTCATTTTGCAGTAACCCCAGAGCAATCAGGATCCATGCCAAATGATATCTTCATGCTTAGGTTTTCACACCCAAGCCTGATTTTTACAAAGTAAAACCTCCGCTAGCTAAGGCTTCGCTCAAGGCTCGGGCAAGGCTGCCGGAGCTTCGGTCCCAGCCGAATCTTCGACGCCCGCCGACTCATCTACCGAGGGCTCTTGGGCAGCTACCGGCTTGACGATGAAGGGCAAAATCAATGCCAGCCCCACAGCCACGACCGAGCCAACGAAGGCCTTACCCGCATCCATGAAGACCATCCGCGAGACTTCAGTCTTGCCGCGATGGCGAAGCCGGACGGCCAAACCAATTTCTCTTCCCGCCAGTAATCCGAGGAAAATCCACGTTGTACTCATGGGCATTTTGGCGGGCCAAAGACTCAATACATCAAGTTTAAAGAAAAGCAGGACGAGCGCATATAAGAAATCGACAAATGTCGCTGAACGAACATCTAAAGTATTCGTCTTCGTGGTGACCACGGCCTGAATTTTCCCGCCCCTCAGGCGGAAAAGATAACCCTGCAAGAGGACCATCCCCAAGAGCGCGAGAGCCAGCCCCCACCACTCCAACCTACGCGGGAGGTAGGCGAAGATATTGGCCAGATCCTGGACCAGCCACATGCTCCAGAGAAAGCCTGTCGAGAGCCACTGAAAGACCAGCCAACCCAAATGGGGCTTGGCTTTCTCCTCGGGAGACTCGCGATGGAACTTCTTCTCCAATGAGCCAGTGACCAAGAGGATGATGACGAAGCCCAGGACGAAAGCGATGCCATAGCCAACGAGAGACTTCTCAATCATCGAGCCAAAAAGAGCGGTCGCTCCCGTGGAATCATTGCCTTGCTGGGCTCCAACAAGCCCCTTGAAGGCGACGAGAAGAAGGAGCGAAGTGCTGACCGGAATCCCGGACCGAGTGAGAAATACAAGCGCCAGAGGAGGCAAAACGAAGGCCCAGGTGAAGTAGCCGCCATACGAATCCGGAAATGGAATCTCTTTCCCTTCCGCCGAGAGACGCCCAAAGGCGGGGTCGCCATTATTCTGCAACCAGCCGACCGTAACGGTCACCACGAGAATCCCCGAAATCCAGATCCAGAGCAGCCACCAAGGCCGTTTTGAGTTCGAACTCATAAACGTTCCCAGGGTCTGGATGGAATCGTTCGCCACTGCCGAGTAGGCCGCGAGGGCGAAGCCAATAATCATGAAGAACTCGCTCACAGAGCCCTCCTACTAGAAATGGCCGTTTGGAAGAGTCCTTTTTAACCTCGCTGTGTGACGCTTTCGTCACCAAGAGACGGACTAGAAATCTCATATTTATATGACAAAGTTAAGTAGGAAACGGGAACGGCTTCATTCAGATAGAAAATTGACCTCGTGTCGTTCAATTGAAGAATGCCCCACAAAGCCTGAAGACAACGCAATCAAGACTTAATGAATTCCTCCGCAGAAATGGCTGACCAAAAATTTGAGGCCGATTACATCAAGCTGGGCCGGCTGATCAGCACCATGGGTCGCAAAACCCTCCGCAACCTGGAGTCCGCCGTTTACGGCCTTCTCAAGCGGGATCCCGACCTCTGCCGCACCGCTATCCGGGATGACGACGAGATCGACCTGGTAGAGAAGGAGATCGACGCGATTGCCATTGAGATCCTCGCCCAGCACCAAGCCTCGGGAGATTCCCTACGGCAAGTGGTGAGCTCCATGAAGGTGGCGGCAAGCTTGGAGCGCATCTCCGACCATGCGGTCAACATCGCCAAACGGGGCAAGAAGATGCTCACCCGCAACGAGCTCTCGGAAACGCAATACATCGAACCGCTCTACACCCTCGCGGACGGAGTGCTTCGCGACGCCCTGGCTTCCTATGTCGATAGCGATGCCGACTTGGGCTCCTCCTTGCGGAAGCGGGACAAAGAAATAGACCGCATGCACAAGGAACTCATCGGCCGCCTGATGGGCTTCATCGAGCAGGGAGGTGACCAATCAATTGCCTACCTTCACCTCATCTTCGTCATTCGCTCCCTTGAGCGCGTGGGCGACCTTGCGGTCAATATCGGTGAGGACGCGGTCTTCCTCGATCGGGCGGAGGATATTCGCTACGCCAAGCACGCAACCAAGAAAACTGCGGAGGATAAGGCCACGCTCTGACGAAGCCCCTTCAACACGAGGAGCACGAAGAGCACGAGGGCTTGGCCATCGCCACAATCCTTTCGACCAAGACGTGACCCAGATGCTCCTTCGACGCCATGGGTAGAAGCTCGCTGCGGTCTGGAAAGACGAGGAGCACTTCGTTCTCTGATGAATTGAAGCCGATGTCCCGGCGGGAGACATCGTTGGCCACCACGAGGTCGCAGCCCTTTCGCTCCAGCTTGCCGCGCGCATTGTTCTCGAGGTTCTCGGTTTCGGCCGCGAACCCGACGAGCAGGCCTTGGTAGGAAAAATCCTTCCGTGCCGAAGCGAGGATATCCGGGGTGCGCACCAGCTCCAAGGTCAGCGTTTCTCCCTTCTTTTTAATCTTTTGCCCGGCCACCTCCGCCATCCGGTAGTCGGCCACTGCGGCGGCGAAGATCGCAATCTCGCAATCGCCGATCCACTTACCGACTGCCCGATACATGTCGTCGGCGGTCTCGACCGGGACGTAGTCAATGCCATCCGGCACAGCCAGCATGGTGGGACCAGAGATGAGGATCACACGATGCCCTCGCTCTGCGGCAGCCTCCGCGAGGGCGTAGCCCATCTTGCCCGAGGAGCGATTACTCAGATAACGGACGGGGTCGATGGCCTCGCGGGTGGGACCGGCTGTGATTAGTATCGTCATCGTTTGGTAGAAATCTTGGTATCGCGTCAGGCAGAAGTGAGGGCGGCGACCGCCGTAAGGATCTCATCCACCTCCGCCATCCGGCCGACACCCTGGTAGCCGCAGGCCAAGTCGCCCTCCGCGGGCCCGACGAAGTGGCAGCCGTCCTCCCGAAGTTGCCCGGTATTCCGCTGGGTCGCGGGGTGCAGCCACATCTTGCCATTCATGGCCGGGGCCAGCAGCACCGGCGTCTCCCGGGGCAGGGCGAGGTAAATCGATGAAAGCGGATCAGGAGCCAGTCCATTGGCGAAGTTGCCCAGAGTATTCGCGGAAAGAGGTGCGACGAGCAGCAGGTCCGCGCTATCGGCCAAGTCGATGTGGCCAGGCTTCCACGAGTTCTTCTCGTCCTCCAGAGAAATGAGAACGGGCTGGCGGGAAAGGGTTTGGAGAGTCAGAGGGGTGATGAACTCGGTGGCGGCCCGAGTCATCACGCAATGGACTTGATGGCCTTCCTTCGTCAGTTGCGAGGCCAGGTCGGCGGCCTTGAAGGCGGCGATGGAGCCGCTGATGCCGAGGACGATGGTCATTTCGATACGGGGGTCAGGCGCGCGCAGCGCATTCTCTCGGTCAGGAGGAGATTCTTAAAGCGAGTGTAATCCGTCTCCCGGTCGGTGGAAAGGAGGAGATACGTGTAGCCTGTCCAATGGGTGATCTCAGTGCGGGCATTGTCGAGGCGGAGCTGGATGACGTCCTCGGGGTCCGTTCCGCGGCCCCGCAGGCGGATCTCAAGCTCCTCGTCGGTTGCCGGCATTACGAATAGATCGACCAATGCGGCGCGGATGACGGGATCGGCGCAAGCCCTCACCAGCTCGGCACCCTGGACATCGATGTCCATCACCACGTCTTGCCCCCGGTCGAGGAAGTCGACGACTTCCGAGATGAGCGTCCCATAGCAATTCCCATGCACCTCGGCATGCTCGAGGAACGCGCCGGCCTCGATCTCAACGGCAAACTCCTCGCGAGTCAGAAAGTGATAATCGCGGCCATTAACCTCGCCCTCGCGAGGGGCCCGGGTGGTGCAGGAGATGGAGTAATGAGCCAAACCCTCCTGCGCGAGACGGCGGCAGAGGGTCGTCTTGCCCGAGCCCGAGGGGCCGGAAACGAGGTAAAGAATGCCTGAGCGGGTCACAGGAGAGATGGAAGGATGAATCGGCCCGCGGGGGAAGTCCTCCTTTCTCCTTTTTCCTCCCTGCCCCGGCGGACCGACGAAAAATCGGACATGAAAGTTCTCCTCGGCTGTGCTTGCATAGACTCCCGTGAGTGACACCGCCCTTTCTCCCATAATCTTGCTGGCCGGTCTGGCCGATGCGGAAGGGCTGGGGGCCAAGCTCGCCGCGCAAGGTCTAATCTGCACGGCCCTCGACGAGGCCGGGGAAAGCGCCGCTTGGCTCGCGGAGCATCGCGCCGATGCCATCGTCCTCCCCCTGCGGCTTCCCCTTCTCCGCCGCCTCCACGTCGACTTTCCCTCCCTGCCCATCATCGTCCTCGGCACTTGGGAAGATAGTGACGACGCTATCGAAGCCGTCCAAGCCGGGGCCTATGACTTTCTCCCCGAGCCCGTCGACGCCGATGAATTGGCCGAGCTGCTCGGCGAGGCCATCCCCGGAGGTGAGGAAAGCGCCCCTCCCCTGCCGGCGACCGAGACCATCGACAACGGACTGGTCGGACGAAGCCGGGCCATGGGCAAGCTCTATCGCGACATCGCCAAGCTAGCCGCCACCCCGGTGACCGTCCTCATCCGGGGGGAGACCGGCTCCGGCAAGGAGCTCGTCGCCCGCGCCCTTTGGCAACACGGGCACCGGGCTCACGTCCCCCTGGTGGTCGTCAATTGCGCGGCCATCCCCGAGAACCTCTTGGAGAGCGAACTCTTTGGCTACGAGCGCGGCGCCTTCACCGGAGCCACCACCGCCCGCAAGGGCAAGTTCGAGCAAGCCAATGGCTCCACCCTCTTTCTCGACGAAATCGGGGACATGAGCCTCCCCCTCCAAGCCAAGATGCTCCGCGTCCTCCAGGAGAAGCGCGTCGAGCGGGTGGGCGGCAAGGGTGAGGTGCCCGTCGATGTCCGCCTCATTGCAGCCACTCATCAACCGCTGGAAAAAATGGTCGAGGAAGGCCGCTTCCGCGAGGATCTCTACTATCGTCTCCAGACGGCCACCCTGCAGGTCCCTCCCCTCCGCGACCGCATGGGAGATGTCGAGCTGCTGACCAACTTCTTCCTGCAACGCTTTCAAAGAGAGCTCGATATCTCGGGCACCACCCTCTCCCGCGAGGCGCTCTCCCTTCTCGTCCGCCAGCCTTGGCCCGGCAATGTCCGGCAGCTGCAAAACGTGCTCCGCCGCGCCGTGCTCAAGCGCCGGGGGCTCTTGATCGGGAAGGAGGACATCAGGCAATTGCTGGATGCCGAATCCCGTCCCATGGGGGCTACCTCTCGCAGTCTTGGAGAGCTGGCTCTCGAGGCCCTCGAAGAGGCCGAAGCGCAAGGAGAAGGCAATGCCCTGCGCGCAATCGTCGCCCATGCCGAGGAGGCCGTCATTCGCGAGGCCCTCAAGCGCAGCGGAGGCAATCAATCCAAGGCCTCACGGTGGTTGGGCATCACTCGCCTGACTCTGCGGGAGAAGCTGAAGGCGCTGGCTCGGTAGCCGGTGCGGCCTCTGCCGCCCCGATGAATTGAATCTCCGGAAAGCCAGTCGAGACGAAAGCCTCTGTCCGCATCAGAATCCGGGAGTGGATATCCGTATGCGGGGAGAATCCCTTGACCATCTCCGGTCGCAGGCAAGCGGCCGTAGCCAAAGGATCAGACATCAGGCCGGACGGAGCCACCACTGTCGCCAGCACTGGCTCGCTCATCCCGAGTCCGGTCTCCGGATCCACGATGTGGGAGTAGCGCACCCCGTCGATCTCGACAAATTGGTGCAAGTCCCCGGAAGTCGAGACCGAGCACTCGCTGACTGTCACCAAGGCGGAAAGCTGGCCATCGCGACTTTTCAAGCCCACGGCCCAGCCCTCCTTGTCGGGAGGCCGGCTCCCGCAGCGAATGTCGCCCCCCGCTGCCACGAGGGATGAGGACATCCCTTGACCGGCGAGCACCTCCAACATCTGGTCGGCGGCATAGCCCTTGGCGATGCCACCCAAGTCCAGCCGCACCTCTTCCGTGAGCCTGCGGACGAGCAAACGGGATTGATCGACCTCGACCTTCTCCCACCCCGCCGCGGCCCGGGCTTGGGCGAGGATGGCAGGGTCCGGCAAAGCTCCCGCTCTCTTCGTCTCCCGCCACAGATGGGTCAAGGTCCCGACCGTCGGGTCATAGGCCCCTCCGGTCAGATCGGCCAACTCCAGGCCATAGGCAATGGTCTTGATGAGATGGGGAGAAGCCTCGACCCACTCGCCCGCTGCCGCTGAATTGAGGCGGGTGAGATCGCTATCCGGCAGGTAATCCGAGCAGGCCTGATTGACGGCCTCCCCTTCAGCGAAGGCTTTCTCGAAGGCCCGCTGGGCAGACAGCTCATCCGCGGCATAGCTGGTGATGCTGAAGGTTGTGCCCATCAACGGGCGCTCGATGGAGTATTTCTCCAACACCACCGGAGGATCGAGGCGGGCCTCCAGTTGGGGCTGATACTTGCGGTAGAGCCAGTAGCCCCCTGCTGCGAGGAGAGCGATTGCCAGAAGCACCCACTTCAACCTGCCTTTTTTTCCTTTTTGTCGCGCAGCCATAAAGCTCCTTCCTTAAGCGACGTCCAGCCCGTCACCCTGTGCCGATAAGATGCCCCTGACACGGGGAAAAAGACAGGGAAAACCCCTGCCTCGCCCCGCCCGCAAAAACCACTTGGCGGCCCCCTGAATCCGCCTAGGTTCTCGAAGATGAAAAAAATGATGAGCATTCTTTCCAGCCTCATGGCAATGGTCGGCATCGTGAAAGCTGAAGAAATCACCATGGGAGCCCCCGTCCCCGAAGTCTCCGTCCAGACCCACGAGGGAGAAACCATCGACCTCCGGAAGGAAGCCTCCGAGGGATATGCCCTCGTCTATTTCTACCCCAAGGCGGACACCCCGGGCTGCACCAAGCAAGCCTGCTCGCTGAGAGATGCTTATGAGAAATTGACGGAAAAAGGCGTCAGGGTATTTGGCGTCTCCGGCGACGACGTGGAGGCCCAGGCCGATTTTGCCAAGAAGTTCGATCTGCCCTTCACCCTTCTCGCGGATCCAGACAAGAAGGTCATCAAGGCCTTTGGCGTGCCCGCCAAGATGGGCTTTGCCAAGCGTCAGGCCTATTTCTTCGAGGATGGCAAGCTGATCTGGCGGGACTTGACCGCCTCCACCGAGCAGCAAGCCGCTGATGTCCTGAAGGCTATCGAGAGCTGAGACCTACCTCAATTCCCCCAAGGCTCTGCTTGCTCCCGGGCCGCCCAAGCGTTTGACTCCGCCCATGGAACACCACGTTTACTTTTGGTTGAAGCCCGAGTGCAAAGACGACGCCACCCGCTCGAAGTTCGAGCGCGGCCTCGCAGCCTTGTTCGAAATCGAGGCGGTCGCAGGCGGCATCTGGGGCCACCCGGCCGCGACGCCCGAGCGCCCGGTCACGGAGAAATCCTGGGACTACGCGCTCTCGCTCCGTTTCGACTCTCTGGAGAGCCACGACGCTTATCAGGAAGACCCCGCCCACGATGCCTTCGTGGACGAATTTAAGGATTGCTGGGCCAAAGCCCAGGTGATGGACGTCTCCAAGGGCTGATCACTTCGCCTCGAAAGTGCGGATCTTCAGATGGCGAAACCAGACGTCGTCGCGGTGATCTTGAAGAAGGATCCGCCCTTCCTCGTTGAGACCAAAGCCTTCGTGTTTGGTGTATTTGCTCTCGGCATAGCGCTGCTCCCATTCTTCGGAGGGAATGGCCAGTTCGACCACCAGCTTGCCATTCAGGTAATGCTTCACGACACCATCGCGCACTAAAATGCGGCCCTTGTTCCACTCGCCCGGCGGCTTAAGGCCCTTGTCGGCGATGGTCGCCTTGAGGTCGTAGAGAGCGGCTGATTGGCGGGAGAGTTTCTTGCCATCCGGATGCTTCTCGTCATCGAGAATCTGGTATTCCAGCCCAAGCCGGTCTTCCCGCACCCGATACTTCACCCCCGAGTTCCCACCTTCCGATATTTTCCACTCGAAGGAGAACTCAAAGTCCCGGAAGCGCTCCTTGGTGAGGAGATCGCCCGCCAGGCTCTTGCGGTAGAGCACGCCGTCCTTGGCGATCCAGCCGCCTTCTTTAGCTGGCTCGCCCTTGGGATTCGTCCAACCTGTCAGCGTTTCGCCATCGAAGAGTGAGCGCCACTCTTCCCCGCCGATTAGGGAGCCGGACAGGGCCAATAAGAAGATCAGGGTTTTCTTCATCCCTCATCAATACCTCGCCCTCCCGCCGGCCTTTCGGCTAAATGGATGCCTTTTTCAGGCTCACCCGACGGATCAGCAGCGTTCCGCCCGCGCAGAGAGCGAGCAGGAGCAGGGAGAGAACCCACTTCCAATAAGATTTGCGTGGCGACGATTGGGGGGGATCCGGGCTGAACAAAGAGGGAATCGGGCCGCGATGGCAAACCACAAAAGGGGCGTGCCTGAGCACAGCCTCCTCCAGCTTCTCGTCATCGGAGACATCAGGGCAATCCCGGCCCAGCAGCTCTCCTTGCAGCTCCCAGACGGAGGCTGGGAGATTCTCCGTGCGCAGGGCGGCGCGGTAAAAGAGGCTCATGAACGAGGCCGTCGACCGATCCGGGACCCGCCAGAGAGTGAGAAGCAGGTTATCAGCCCCAGCTAAAGCAAAAGCGCGCCGGAGACCGAGCACACCCTCTCCTCCCAGCGGGGTGCCCAGGCCCGTTTGACACGCGGAGAGCGTCACCAAGGTCGTATCCTCCAAGGGCAAGCGCGCAATTTCATGCGGAAAGAGGATGCCGTCATTGGCCTCATCCGGCGTCAGGGCGATACCCGAGCGGCGGAGAAGCCCCGGGTCGGCATCGAGATCGAGGACTGCGCCATCATCCTCTCCCTGCTCTTGGAAGAACGCGTGAGAGGCAACGTGAAGGACCGCAGGTGAGAAATCCAGCGACTTCAGACGCTCCTCGGGATGGTCAGGATTGAGGTCAATGCGGCTTCCTTTCGGGGCCAAGGTCTTGAGTACCGCCAGCTCATCCCCGACATGGGGCAATGGACTGAGTTCATTGAAATAATCACCCGGATGAGCCCTCTCCCAGCCAGGGTATTCGCTCATCCCAAAAAGGTCCCACGGCTTGTTCGAGAATCCCTCGGCTGGGTCGGCGGCAAAGTCACGGAGAGAGCTGACGAAGAGAACCTGCTTGGCGCGGCTGGCGAAGAAGCGGCTCTCATCGTCAATCAAGGCGGCAAAGGGAAGGAAATGAAGCGAGGCATCCGGAGAGATGGCCAGCGTCTCCATCTCATCCGGCAATTTCGCCAAGACAGGCGCAAGGAAGTCCTCATGCAGCTTTCGCAGGGCCGCCTCCAGCCGGAGGACAGGAGGGTGCGCCTCACCGCCGCCCAACTTGGCGGAGCGATAATCCAAGCGCTCGTTGACGACGGAGAGCCAACGGAGAAGTCGTTGTTCGTTGCCCAAGGTGACGAACTGGGGATCCTCGCCAGGTAGATGGACCACGGCCCCGTAGCGGGTCACTGGCTCTCGACCGACCTCCTGCTCGGTGTAGCGAACATAGTCGATAGCCGGGCAACCCAAGGAGGTTGACTGCTCCGCTTGGTTCGCTGCCCAAACCGGGGACTCATCCGTCTTCTCCGCGAGGATCGTCTCTAGCAGGCGCGCCTTATTGCGCCGGAGCAGCCCGGCCAGTAACGAAGTCTCACCAGCTTGGGCAGGCAATGAATAGAAGTCGAAGCGGGCCAGGAAGTTGAGTCGCTCCCTTTCGGTCCCGGAAGAGAGGAGCTCGGCGAGTACATCCTCTGCGGCCAGACAAGCCTCCCTGACCAGGGTAGGCGTGCGCTCGCTCCCTGCGAGAAGGGCATTCCAAGCGCGATTTTGCAACCACTCGGCACGCCGCTGGTGGCCCTTCTCGGTCGCTGGCAAGAGAGCCAGAGCCATCTCCAACGATTGCGCGGCGCTATCATGGGAGCCCTGCTTCATCAGAGCCAGGCCGAGGTTGTTATAGTAGGGCGCGAGAGCCGGATGCTCCTCGTACAGCCAAGGCTCCAGCGCAGTGAGAGCCTGCTGGAAGAAGTCCGCGGCCTGGGCCGGGTCATCCTCAAGAAGAAGCTGACCCAACTTATTGAGCAACTCAGCCTCTCCCCTGGCTTTGGCTGCCGAGTCCGGCCGCTTGCGGAATTCTTCCAAGGCCTCGAAGAGAGTGATTTCCGCAGCCACGCTATCACCCTTCCGCAAGCGAATGAGGGTCAGGAGATCGAGATAAGAAGCGAGGTCATCGACCGCATGTTGCCGGGCCAGCTCCACGGACTGGACGGCATGCCCTTCCGCACGATGGAGATTCCGAATGGTGAGGAGATAGCGCGCGACATTGTGATGCCGGAGAGCCAGGAGCCTTGGACGGTCGGTGCCAGTCTCTGCTAGAGACTCTTCCAGTAGTTTGCCTGCCTCCTCATAACGACCCTCAACAAGACGAAGGAGTCCGAGATGATCACGGGACACCTGCTGCCAAAATTCCGCGACGGCACCTCCGGCTTGTTCGCGCAAGCGGAGAGCCTGAAGGAGGTATTGCCCGGCCTTTTCATAATGCCCCTGCGCCTGCCAGGCCCGACCCAAGGTATCCAGGGGAGCCGCCCGTTC
This sequence comes from Verrucomicrobiota bacterium JB023, assembly GCA_030673895.1. Lineage (GTDB taxonomy): Bacteria > Verrucomicrobiota > Verrucomicrobiia > Verrucomicrobiales > Akkermansiaceae > Roseibacillus. Next base: position 75,740 of record JAUTCR010000044.1, on the reverse strand, counting down.
TAACAAATCAGCCTGAAACTCATCCTGGACGGCAATCGCTTTTTCCAGCTCGCGCACCGCGTCTGCGGGACGAGCCAGCTCAAGTAGGCACATACCCATCGCCAGATGCGTATCGGCCAGTTCCCGCCGATCATCATCGGTGGGCGCTTCCAGATCAGCCCAGACCTGGGCCCGCTCGCTGAGGACGGTGAGCGCCTCCGAGAAGCGCCCGGCCTGATAGAGCGCGGCAGGAGTCTCCGCGCCCATCCGGAGGACGAGTGAGACCACAATCAGAACTATCAGGCGCCCCCGCACGTGCCTAGTCTCCTCTGCTGTTCGCGCAACCGCAATAGAATAAGCTATCCGCGCTCACTCACTTCATCGAGCCAAGGTAGTCGATCAAGGAGGTGAACTCATGCACGGTGAGGCCTGAGGCCAAACCGGCCGGCATCATCGAGATGGCTTGCTCTTCCCGCTTGGCGACATCCGCACTCTTCACCGTGGTGACCACGCCGCCGATATTGCGGACATCAATTTCGCCGTCCTCATTACGGGTGATGAAGCCGAGCACCGCGCTACCATCCTTTAAGGTAATCAACTCGGTGACAAAGCCTTGTGCTACCGTCGCATTAGGAGCCAGGACGGACTCGATAAGATAATCCCGCGTGAACTTGCCGCCCGCGGTGCCGAGGAACGGGCCCTTCTGCACTTCCTCGAGGCTGACCGCATGGCAGCTGGCACAACCTTGGCGAGTGTAGATTTCCTTCCCCAATCCGATATCGCCCTTCCCGTCCATCACGAGCCGGGTGGCTTCCGCCGGGTCGAGTTCGGCAATCTTTTGCCCCCCATCCGCCTTTGCCTGTTGGCCATGCGCAATCGCATCCCGGGCCTCCTTCGCGGCAGCCGTGAGGAGTGCGTTGTCGCTATCAATGGCATTGGTAATTACCTCGTCGAAGCCCTCGAGCTTCAGCTCCCGGAGCGCCCGGAAGAAGCCAATCTCGCGCGGACTGTCCTGAGCGAGCGCCAGCGCCTTCGCCCGCTGGCTTTTCTTGATGAGAGGGCTTTGCGAAAAGGATAGGATGGCTCGCCAGGCAATCGCGCTGACCTCCGGGCTCTCCTCCCGCGCCACCTTGCGCAGGGTCCCCAGCTGGAGAATCAAGGCCGGGGCATTACAGAATTCAGCAATCTCGCGGGCGGCGGCCTCGCGTGTTGCCTCCTCTTCCTTCCAAGCGGCAAGGATCTTGAGTCGAGCCTCCAAGGCGAGGCGGGAGAGCGTTTTGCCTTCCCCGACTTCTTGCGAGGACTCCTCGAACTCGGCGCGAGCGATGGCGCGGTAGGCGGACAGACGTTGCTCCCACTTTCTTTCGGAGTCAGTGGCCGCGCTGGTCAGAATTTCCACCTCGGCAGGTCCGATCTCGGGTAGGCCAAGAGCCATGAGCACGGGGTCTTGCTCGCCAAGGTTCATCTTGGTCACGTCGAGCCGATTGGCCGCAAAGATTTCGAGGGCCCGCTCGCGCTCGCCTCCCGTCTCGGGCAGCTTGGCAAAGGCCTCTTCCAGCCCCTGGATCGCCAGCGCCGACGAACTCCAGCGCACTGGCTCGAAGTAGGGACCACGATCATCGGGCCGGGTTCCCCACCAGCTCTCTTCATCCCATTCGCCTTCCCGATGGCTCAGCCGCGCCAGCGTCTCCATCACATCCAGGCGGTCGGCCTCGGGCGCCTCATCGGCCAGATAGCGCCGCAGCCCCACCACCACTTCCGGGGTGGGCAGGTAGCGCAGGGCAGCGAGAGCCACTTCTCGGGTTGTCTCGTCCTTGAGAGCCTTGAGACAAGCCTCCGCCGCTTCCAGATGGCGGAGCGCTTGCATCGCGGTGTGGGCGTCACGCAGGGAGCGGCGAGACTCTCGATCCGGCTCCTCAGCCCAGGCGCGGGCCACGGTGGCTATCAAGTCCTTGGCCAGCTCCCGGTGCCCTCCACGCTCGATGGCGATGGCGGCCTGCTGTCGCACCCGCGGGTCGGGATTGCTCAGCCCCCGGCGCAGTCGGTCAAGCGGAATGCCTTTGGCCTCGGGACGACGATCGCCCAACGCGCGGAGCACGAATTCGCGCAACTCATCATGCTCGAAGAATGGGAGGAGATGCGGGTGAGCCTCTTCACCCAGGAGTTGCTTGAGAGCAAAGAGGGCCACCACCTTCGAGTAGAGGGGCGCCTCGCCTGCAGCTAGCTCCGTCAGGGCGCTCACCACTTCCTCGCTCTTTCCTCGCGAGAGCAACTCGCGCTGGGCCTCGAGACGCCGCACCGCGCTCCGGTGCTCCAGCTGGGCAACGAGGTCGAGCGGAGAAAAGGCCGCGAGATCTGGCCAAGGCTCGACCTTGGGTTGGGGTTCGGGCACCACCCGGTGAATCCTTCCCACCTCAACTCCCTCGCCCGCATAGCGGAAGCGGCCGCCCCGCCAGTCGGCCGTATAGAGCCGTGACTCGCCATCGACATCGATATCGACGGCTCGCACGAGGTCCATCCAGACCGCTTGCGTCGCTTGGAAAGTGCCTTGCGAGCGCTCCAGCGAGTGCTCGTAGATTTTCCCCGTCGTCCAATCACAGGTGAAGAGCATGTCCCCGTAGTCTCCCGGGAAGCCGGGCTCGTGGAGGTAGAGAGCACCCGTCCCGCTCCCTCCACCGAGGTCGAGTAGCGGCAAAGTGGTCTCCCCGGCGAAGTTCTTGTAAAGGCGGGGATAGCCGTGCTCAGCGAGATTGGTGTGGTGATGGACGCGAATATTCCAGCCCTTGCCATCATTGGTGTTATCTCGGGCGAAGAGGTCGAGATAAGGGCTAATGGCCACATCACACTGATTCCTCGAGTGATAGGAATAGACCTCCAACTCCGAGCCATCCGGCCGGACCCGGGCCACACCGCCACCTTGGAGAGTGATCGAGCGACCATCCGTCCCCGTGGCAGAGCTCATCCCGAAGTCCCCCACCGCGATGTAGAGCCAGCCGTCCACCCCCATGCGGACACCATTCGTGGTATGGTCCCCGCCCCGGCTCTCCTGCGCGCTGGCACCGAGACCGTCAACGAGACGCTGGCTCTGCTCCGCCACTCCATCCCCATCCTCGTCCCAGAAGACGCTGAGGTAGGGCGGGTGAATGAGGTAAAGCTTGCCCTCAACAAAATGCCCCCCACGCGGTGAAACCAACTCCGGCACGTAGTCCCAGAACTTGTCAGCCCGCCCATCTCCATCCTCATCGCGGCAGGCTACCACCTTGCCGACTCGACCCTTGCCCAGCGAACCGTTGGGATCGACCGAGACATAGACCGTCCCATCGGCTCCGGCCGTCAGTGCAGTGGGATACTCGACCTCAAAAGGCTCGGCAAAGACCGAAACCTTGAATCCCTCCGGGATCACCTTATCGGTCGCCTCTGCCTCCTCAGTCTCCGCCGCCAGCGGAGTAACCAAAGCGAGGGCAGCCAAGCTGTTTTGCCAAAAACCTGAAAACTTCATCGAAAAAGTGGACCCGATTACGAGTAATCACTGGCAACTCTATCAAGAACCCAATCGCTCACTTTAAGGGTGGCAAACGGGAGGGCTTCCTCCAATTTAGGGCCGATGACCAAAGCTTTCCTCCTGGGAGCCGGACTGGGCACCCGTCTCCGCCCCCTCACCAACACCACCCCCAAGCCCTTGGTGCCAGTCTTTCATCGCCCGCTAGCCACCCATGCGCTTGATCACCTGATCTCTGCCGGCATCTCGGAGGTCGCCATCAATACCCATCACCTTCATGAGGAATGGCAGAAGACCTTCCCGGATAGCACCTACCGGGGGGCCCGACTCCACTTTTACCACGAGGCCGACCTCCTCGAGACCGGAGGCGGAATCAAGAATATCGCCGACTTCATCTCCGGAGAAAGCATCCTGATCTATAACGGCGATATCCTGACCAATATCCGCATCGACAAGCTAATCACCGGTCACTTGGCCTCCAACAACGTGGCGACCCTGGCCGTGCGCGCGGAGGGCCCCGGCAAACACATTGCCCTCGACGGCCGCCGCATCATCGATATCCGCAAGATGTTGGGTATCGCGGAAGGAAGCCATCAATTCACCGGCATTTACTGTATCGACCCTGAGATCCTCGACCTCATCCCAGCCAATGAGAAGGTCTCCATCATCCTGGCCTTCTTGGAGCTCGCCAAGCAGGGTCAGCTCGGAGCCTATCACGCGGACCCCGGCCACTGGCTCGACCTCGGGACGCGCGATGCTTACCTCGAAACCCATGGCATCGGCGGAGAGATCCCCTGCCCTCTCGACACGCCGCCCATTCATCCCGAGGCCGAGATTGCGCCCTCCGCCACAGTCACCAACAGTTGGGTCGGTCCAGGTTGCGTGATTGGTGATCAAGTGACTCTCACCGATTGCATTCTCTGGCCAGGCACCCGCGTGGCGCCCTCCTCACGCTTGGAGCGCTGTATTGTCCATTCTCCGAAGCTGATTGAAGGCCAACATCTTGATTCCGATCTCTAGCCCGGGCTCGTCGCTGAAGACGGGCCACATGCGATCGCTGTGACAATTTAGTCAAGAAACTCAATTTATCTTCAAAATCGAGACTTTTCCTAACAACTTGGCGCGGGTGCTGCTTCTAGCAAGGCCGCTGGCTTGCCCGCAGCTCGTGTTCACCTCTCTTTTCTCGATTAATGAAACTTCTTCTCCTCATGTCATTCTGTGGAATCTTGTGCTCCATCGTGGTGACCCGCGAGAATGCCGCAAAGGCCTCCGCCTACGAAAGCAGTGAGCTGGTCGAAAAGCCACAGGAGGAGAAAGAAACGCTGCAATAGGCCTCGTTGACTTCATTCGCCGCCTTTGAGAAGCGCGGCAAGGCGCCGGCCATCGGACTCCGCCAGCAAAGAAGCTGGTCGGTCACAAGCCGACGTTGATACGTTCGCTCTGTCCCTTTTTTGGGCACGTTTTCTTCTTAGTTCTCTCGTCGCATGACCACTCTCAGGACACTTCTCACCACATTCGCTCTGCTCCACGCCTCCCTTCCCGCGGTGGACGTGCCCATGGAGAGCCTGCAAGGCACAGGCATCTGGATCTCTCCCCTGCCTAAGAAACTCGACGATCGGGAAGCCCCCCTGCGCGTCACAGTTTGGTTCGATAAGCAGCTCTTGGGCGACGGGGAGGGCTATCAACGCCGCGCCGAGGAATTCGACCAAACCGGGCGACGCGAACTTCGCCAAGCGGTGATCGCAGCGCTCAAAGAACAAAGCGAGGAATCCTACCTCGCCGCTAAGGACGACCTGGATCACCTCCAGGAGCGTGGTGTCCTCAGCGAGCTGCAGCGCCATTGGATCATCAATGGCTTCTCCTGCACGATGCGATACGAGGACGTCTTTGCTCTCGCTCGCATCCCCCACATTCGGAAGGTCTTTCTCCGCCCGCCGCCCCGGCTCCGGCGGGGCGAGCTCCCGGAGGCTCCGGAGATTCCCGCCCTCCCTCCCTTGGAGACCCCCGACCAAGAGAATTTCCCCTGGTATATTTCCAAGCTCCAGGCCGACCGAGTCTGGCGTGAGTTCGGCGTCGCGGGCCAAGGCACGCTCAATGTCATTCACGACAAGAACTTCATCATCACCGATCACTTGGCCCGGAGCGTTTATCGCAATCCCGGCGAGATTGAAGGCAATGGCATCGATGACGACGGCAACGGATACATCGATGACGTCCACGGCTACAATTTTGACCAAGGTCAAGCAGCACTCTATACCCGCCCCTTCGATGGCGACCCCAAGAAGCGCACCATCCTCCACGGAACCAGCTGCGCGAACATCGTCAGCGGCACCGGAGATGGCAAGGGCTCCAAGCAATGTGGCGTGGCCCCCTTGAGCCGCTGGGCCGGCCTCATCAATCAGGGCGGCATTGAGCAATCCGTGGAGTGGGCCATCGAGCAGGGCGCGGACACCTACAGCATGAGCTTCTCCCGCCGCCACTTTGGCGAGTATCGCTCGCATTGGCGCAAGGTGATGGAGCACGGCAACTTCTGCGGCCTCTTCTTTGTCTCTGGAGCGGGCAACATCGCCCGACATGAGGAATTCCCTTACCTCATGAATATTCCGCAGAGCATCCCCAACGCGGTCTTCGCCGCCGCTGGAGTTCAGCAAGACCTCAGCAAAACCGATTTCTCCTGCGTTGGACCGGTGGAGTGGGATCTGGAGCATTATCAGGACGGTATCGTCCAAAAGCCCGAGGTCTGCGCTTTCAACGCCGCCGTCCCCGGCCAATTCCCCGATGGCAGCATGCACGAGGGTCTTCTCTACGGGAATTCCTACGCCGGCCCCATGTTCTGCGGCACCATCGCGCTCATGCTCTCCGCGGATCCCGATCTGCTGCCATGGGACCTCAAGGAGATCATCACCTCGACGGCGAGTGATGTCGGGCCCGCGGGCGTCGACTATGAAACCGGCCATGGTCTCATTAATTGCTATGAGGCGGTCAAAGAAGTCCTTCACCGTAAGGCCTTACGCCAGTCCGGGGAATAATTTCGGCTGCGCTACAGGCACCGAACCACCAAGTTGAATTGATTTTTCAGCTTGGTGAAATTTCTTCTTTCTGGCACACCGGAGGCTGGTCCCCCCCTTTGCCATGAAATCCTTCCGCTATCTGGCCGTTGCGGCCTTCGGAATCGTTCCGGCCAATGCCCAGGAGATCCATCTCTGGGAAATCGGGTCGGAAGACGGCCAGTCGTCGCCTTTTTCGCAAGAAAATTTCCACCCCGATGAGGCTCCCGGCAGTCCCGCCACCCTAGACGACCACTTCTATCTTGCCGGAGAGTATCCGTCACCGATCGGTGTTCTCTCCGAGAATGAAGCGGAAGAGAACTTTGAGCGGGCGATCACCTCGTCTGACCCGTCGGTCGTCATTCACTTCCCCCTGACAGAAGAAGAAGCCAGCTCGACCGCCCGCTTTCGCTTGGAAACAGGATTCCTCTGGACCGGCTCGAGCCAAGGCGAAGCCAGCAACATCGTCCGCTTCCTCCTCAATGGAGAGGTCATTCATGTGACTCCGGAATTTGACGAATACGAAGACTTCGAGTTCTTCTTCGATGGCTCCGATGCTTCGCTGAACCCCGGCCCCAACACGCTGACCATTGAGCGGATTGGCACCACCCCATCCTCCTGGCTCTCCATCGACTTCGTCTCCCTCTGGGTCGACTCGACAGCGCTCACTGATGATGACGACGACGGGATCCCCCTCTGGTGGGAGCGGGACCATCTCCTCGACGACAGCCAGGCCGAGGATGCCAGCAGTGATCCCGATCAAGATGGTTCGGACAACCTTGCCGAGTTCTTGGCCCACACCGACCCCCGACTGCCGGATAGCGATGGCGACGGGCTGCTTGATGGCTACGAGACGCTCACTGATCCTCTCGTAGCTGACACCGACGGCGACGGGCTTTTGGATGGAGAGGAGAGTGAAAGCTCTGCTCATCTGAGCGACAGCGACGACGATGGAGCCCCCGACGGCTGGGAGATGATGACGGGATACAATCCGCTGGACCCTACCAGCACTCCTCCCTCGTGGCCGGGGAGCATCGGCATCAACTTCACCAGCGGCGATTACTTCGCCAGTGTCCCTTGGAGCCCCTCCGCCCCCAATGGCTGGATTCCCCAGACGAATTGGAATCACACCGTTCCGCTCCGCCACTGGGGCACCGCGACCGGGGAGCCTCCCCTCTCCGGCGACCAGTCCGTCATTCTCTCCCCCACTCCAGCGACTCTCGTTAATTCCACCGGCGAGGCCACGGCCTTAACCTTCACCTTCCAGCACAACGGGGCTCTCTACAATCACAATGCTGGCAACTCGACAGCCGACCTACTATCCCAATACCTCACACCCAAGCAGGGACACCCTGCTACGGTAACACTCTCTAACATCCCTTACCCCAATCACGACATCCTGATCTACCTGAGCGGTCGCTATTACGGCCCCACCGCTCACGTCAGTCTTGACGGAGGCGACCCTCTCGATCGTCTCGCTCTCGGCGTTGCTCCCTTCCGGGATTTCGTCGTGAACGATTACACGGCCTCCAATCACTCCGCCCCCAAGGCCAACGTTCTCCATCTCCGCAACCTCACCGGCGCGTCGCATACCATCGAGCTCACTTCCGAAGCTCATGCCGGCATTGCCGCCATCCAAATCATCGACAATGAATCCGACCACGATGAGGACGGCCTCCCCGATTATTGGGAAATCCTGCATCGAACACCACTGGCGGCTCCCAACGCTTCAGACGATCCCGATGGAGATGGCTTGAGCAACCTACAGGAATTCGAGCGCGGGACGAACCCCAAGCTGGCTGATACCGATGGCGATGGCCTCAGTGACCTGGTGGAAACCGGCACCAATAACTACGTCGACCCTAGTAACACAGGAACCAACCCTCTCTTCGGTGACTCCGATGGAGACGGTCTGGCTGACGGTGACGAGGTCGACTCACTCTTCTTCTCCAATCCCTTGCTGAGCGATAGCGACCTTGACGGTCAATCCGACAAGATCGAACGCGTGCAGCAGACGGACCCCACTTCCGCATCGCACAGTCTCCCGCCCATTCCTTCACAGGCTGACAGCAACGGCTTCTTTTGGGAAGTTGGTGACATTCAGCTTGTTTGGGACCACACCACGCCCGGCGTCACTGACAGCAACACCACCCGGGAACTTGCCGAGGTCTACGTCCGCAATGAAGCACACGAATCCTGGCGCCCACTCCGCCTGACTCTCCTTCGACAGGGAGAAACGCTCGGAGTGCGATTTCATAGCCATGTCAATGGAGCCTTCGTGCGAACGGAGGGCTGGGACATCTGGTCCAGCCACTACGATGAGTCCTTCACCCACGCCCTCGGCTTCTCCGGCTATGGGACTCACGACATCTCGGACCTCCTCGCCTTCCGCGTGGAGGCCAGTCCCGCAGAAAGCCACTGGACCACCACCTTTTCCCTCATCAATCAAACCAGCGGAGAAACCGTCTATACCGAGACCTACACGACCACGCCTGATGCCACCATTCTCGACGGTAGCGCGGTTTGGGGAACGTTCGAGAACGGGACCGGCGCGGCAGGGCTCAGCTCCTCAAGCAGCCTCAGCGCCTATCTGAGCGCCACGCCTCTGGAGACCTTGCCCGCCTTCGTAGCCCATGCCGACCAAGACGACGACGGCATGCCGGACCAATGGGAAACCGCTCACCATCTCAATCCCTCAGACGCGGCGGATGCAACCGATGACGAGGACGGAGATGGGCTGACCAATCGCGAAGAATACCTCCGGGGCACCAACCCTCTACTCGCGGATAGCGATGCCGACTCCGTCTCCGACCTGCTGGAGCTCTCGCGCCTCTCCGATCCCTTGGATAGCGACAGCGTGCCTCCCTACCTCTTCTCGGGCGGGCAGTTTGAGGGCGACGCGGACCGCGACGGCCTACCGGACATTTGGCAAATCCTTTACGGAATCCCGGCCGGCCACGCACAGCTCGACCCTGACAATGACGGCCTCACCAACGAGATCGAGGGACAAGCAGGAACCAACCCCTTCGATGCCGAATCCGGCGTCTTCCTCAGCCTACTTGAGACGAACAACTCAATTCACCTAAACTGGACCGCCCCTCCTTTCAAATCCACCGCTCTGCAAGCCGCATCATCCCTCGGCCCAGAAACAGCCTGGCAAGACATCGACCTCCCCTTCGGCACGACTTCAGCACTCCTCGAGCCCTCCAGCCCTGCTTCCTTCTATCGCACCCGGGTGACCAATCTCGATGGAGATGCCGACCAACTGCCGGACTGGATCGAAGCCGCTCTGGGGCTGGACTTCACCGTCGCGCACTCGGCCCAACTGCCGGTCCCGGTGGACACCGATCGCGATGGAATTTTGGACGGAGAGCTCTCGGGCGACTTGGTCAACTATCTGGAAACCTGGGGAGAGCCTGACGCTCAAATGCCGACCCGTAGCCAAGCCGCCCGCCTCCTCATGCAGGCCAGCTTTGGCCCGACTCTTGATGAGATAGGCAGCGTCCGCGCGCTAGGCATCGAAGGCTGGATCGACCATCAGATCGACGACGTCCCTGCGACCTTCCATCATGGAGTGGTCGAAGTCTTCCTCGCCGATTTCTTCGGAGCCCGCACCCGTGGCGATTATAGCTACTCCGACGAATACGATTACCTGGACGGCTCTAACATTCAGACCATCTTCGCCCGCGCCGCCATCAATGGTGAGGATCAGCTGCGCCAGCGGGTCGCCTTCGCCCTGAGCGAGATCATCGTGGTGAGTCGCCGCGATGCCAACATTACGAATCGAATCGAAGGGCTCGCAACCTTCTACGATCTCTTCGTCGAACATGCCTTTGGTTCCTACGAGGATCTGCTCTTCGAGGTCACCCGCCACCCCGTCATGGGCCGCTACCTCTCCCATCTCGGGAACCAGCCGCCCGCCCCGGAGATCAATCGCTACCCGGATGAAAACTACGCCCGGGAGGTGATGCAGTTGTTTGCCATCGGACTATGGAAACTCAACCCGGATGGCACCCGCCAGCTTGATGGGGAGGGCCAACCGATCCCGACCTACACCAATGACGAGATCACGAACATGGCTCGCGTCATGACCGGCTTCTGGTATGGGGGGAATCCTTGGGGCGAAGGAGGCTGGCAGGACAACGACTTCGCCGTCCCGATGACGATGCATGACCGTTATCATGACTTTGGAGAAAAGGTATTGTTAGACGGCTACACCCTGCCTGCCCGGGTGCCGACGAGGGAGAATGCTCTCCGCGACGTCCGCGACGCCATCAGCCACCTGGTCGAGCATCCCACCTGCGCCCCCTTCGTCAGCAAGAGCCTCATCCAGTTCCTGGTCACCTCGAATCCTTCGCCAGCCTATGTGGCCCGTGTTTCGGCCGTTTTCAGTGATAATGGAGCGGGCGAAACCGGCGACCTCGGCGCGGTCATCAAAGCCATCCTCATGGACCCCGAGGCGCGCGACCCCAGCGTGCACCGCCTGGCCTCCGATTACGGTCTTCTCAGGGAGCCCGTTATCCGGACGATGCACCTGGCCCGCCTTACCAACTTCGATGGCTACGAAAAGTTACAATGGCGGGATGACTCCCTCTTTGCCGGCAGGACCTTCCAGGCACCTTTGTATTCCCCCAGCGTCTTCAACTTCTTCCGTCCCGACCACTCCCCCCCGGGAGTGCTCACCGAGGCCGGGCTGTATGGTCCCGCCTTTGAGATCCTCAATAGCTACTCTGCCGTTTCACTTCCCAATACCCTCTGGACGATCCTCGACGACGGGTTCTCCTACTATAACACTTATCATTTCCCTCCGAACTATGCGGGGCTTCTTGACCTCGCCTCCAATCATGAGCTTCTCGTCGATCAGCTCAATCTCCTCTGTTGCGGAGGGCAGCTTACCTCTGCCAATCGAGCAACCATCCTGGAGGCTCTGGATGCAGCCGACCCCACTGATCACGAGGGCCGGGTGAAGCTGGCTCTCTACCTCTTCCTCATGACTCCCGAAGGAGCCGTTCAACGTTAACCTGTCAGTCTCCCACCTCCATGCCTTCTTCTCCACTCACCCGTCGCCGCTTCCTTGGCGAAGCTGGATGTGCCGCTCTCTCGAGCACCTCGATTCTGTCCACCCTCCTCAATCTGCAATTGGCCAACAAGGCCGCCGCACAAGAACTGCCAGCCTCCGAGGATCGCAAGACCTTGGTTTGCCTCTTTCTTCACGGTGGCATCGACAGCTTCAATCTGCTCATCCCCCGGGATGACCGCTATCAGGAATATCTCAGCAGCCGCACCAATCTCGCCATCGCGCAAGGCGATCTGCTCTCGCTCCAGCAAGCCACCGGAGGAGATGGCAAGCTCTATGGCCTCCATCCCGCTACCGCTGGCTATCAGGATTTGTTCAATGGCCTCGGGGGCGACGAGGCCAAGCGCCGCCTGTCGTTCATCTCTAACATTGGCACCCTGGTGCAGCCAACGTCCATGGCGGACTACCATAACGGAACCGCCCCCCTACCTCGTGCGCTCTTCTCCCACATCGACCAGATTGAGCAGTGGCAGACCTCGGTGCCCCAGGGAATGACGGAGCTCACCGGCTGGGCCGGAAGAGCCGCTGATGTCCTGCACGACACTTACAATGAGGACCTCCTCTCGATGAGCCTATCCTTCGCCGGCAACAACCCCTTCCAGGTGGGTGACTCGACCCAGCAATTTGTCATGACGGCCAATGGGGCCCTCACCTTCAGCGAACGAGGCGGAGATGCCAACCACGTCACCCAGGTGAAGAACGAAGCCTTCAAGAGCCTCATCAACCGGCATTATCACAATCTGATGGAGGAGGCCTACGCCTCCCTGACCAAGAACAGCATTGAGCAGCAAGCCTTCGTCCAACAGGTCTTCGACTCCGTCTCGGATGACTTCGTGAGCACGACCTTTCCTTCCACCTCCTTCGGCAGCCAGCTTCGTAGCGCACTGAAGATGATCCACTTGAGAGAATCACTCGGGCTGCGACGGCAAACCATCTTCCTCTCATACGGAGGCTGGGACCACCACAGCGAGCTGCTCAATACCCAAGCCGGGATGCTGGAGCAACTGGCGCCGGCCATCCTCGCCTTTCAGAACGGAATCGAGGAGCTGGGCCTGGAGGATTCCGTGCTCACCTTTTCGGCCAGTGATTTTGGCCGCACTCTACGAAGCAATGGCAATGGGACCGACCATGCGTGGGGGGGAAATCAGATGGTCTTTGGCGGCCCCGTGGACGGAGGCCGCATCCACGGAACTTACCCTTCCCTCGCCCTTGATGGTGCCGACGATGTTGGCTACGGCGGACGCCTTCTCCCCACCACTTCGGTGGACGAATTCTTCGCGGAACTGCTCCTCTGGTTCGGGGTGAAAGGCCGCTCAAACTTCGAGCACGTTCTGCCGAATCTCTCCAGCTTCTATGACGTCGCCCAAGCGAACCCGCTCGACCCCACGACCTTGCCCCTCGGTTTTCTGAAGCCGGGCACCTTCGAGTCATGAAGCGGATAGCGGTCGTGCTCCTCATCGTCCTCCTGCTCATCCTGGCGGGATTGATCTGGCGAAGGCCCGCCCTCTCGCAGGAAGACCCACCCGTCGCAGAACCATCCCCTTCCCAAGTCCCTGCCTCCCAGCCTCCACCCCTCCCTCTCCCGGGAGACCGGATGCTCACCGGCTACGGAGTCGACCCCGAGGAAGACAAGCAGGACTTCCGCAGACTATACGGCGCGATCAGCAACTTCCATCTTCTCCACAAAGGTATTGATCCCCGGCACTGGTCGACCAACAGCCAGCTCACCACCCTGCTCACCAGCCCCCCCACGGCCACCTTTTCCCTCACGAATCCTGCCATCCAAGATGGCCGCCTTGTCGATCCCCATGGGGGCGAAGTCTTTATCCACCATCTCTCCAGCAAGTCCTTCCAACTGCGAGGCCCCGGTTCAGATGGCATACTATACAGCGAAGACGACCTCGTCTGGCCGACCTCCCTCAACAGTCCCTGATTGCAGGCGACCACCGTCCTCGCAATGATGGGAAAACACTATTGCGAACGAATCTCAATAAGAGTAGCGTCGCCTTCCGGCTCCGCAACCAGCCGCTCTTTTCCATGATCATCGAGATTCCCGATATCCTCTCTACCGAGCAAATCGCCCACGCCCGTCGACGCTTGGAATCCGCCGATTGGGAAGATGGGAAAAAGACAGCTGGTCACCAAGCCGTTCAGACCAAGAACAACCAGCAACTTCCAACCCAGCATCCCGTCGCCAAGGAGGTTGGACAACTCATCCTCTCCGCCCTTTCCTCCAACCCTCTCTTCCTCACCGCAGCTCTGCCGAAGGAGATCCTGCCTCCCATGTTCAATCTCTACACCGGCAACGAATCCTTCGGCACCCACGTCGACAACGCGATTCGCACCCTGCCCGACGGACGACGCATCCGCACCGACCTCTCCTGCACCCTCTTCTTCGCCGAGCCGGACGAGTATGAAGGGGGCGAGCTCATCATCGAAGACACCTATGGCTCGAAGGAGGTCAAACTCCCCGCCGGACATCTCATTCTCTATCCCTCCACTTCGCTTCACCAAGTCACCCCGGTGACCAAAGGTGCCCGGCTTTGTTCGTTCTTCTGGATTCAAAGCATGGTTCGCTCTGACGAGCAGCGCTCCCTCCTCTTCGATCTGGACATTTCCATCCAACGGCTCGCTCAAGCAGGACCAGACAATCAGGCGGTGAACGATTCCACCGTCCAGCTCACTGGTGTTTACCACAACCTCCTGCGACAATGGGCCGAGATGTGAAGCCACCGCTCACCACCATCCCGCCTCACGTGGTGGCAGTCGAGGATTACCGGACGCTTGCCAAGGAACGCTTAAGCTCCATGGCCCAAGCCTACCTGCACGGCGGGAGTGGCGATGAAATCACCTTAAAGGCCAATCGCCAGGCCTTCGAGCAGACTGCGATCATTCCCAGAATCCTCCGCGACCTCGGGGAAGGAAATACCCGCTTGGAACTCTTCGGCCAATCGCTGGCCCACCCCATCCTCGCCGCTCCCACCGCCTTTCACCACCTCTTCCACCCAGAGGGCGAGATCGCAACCGCCCGGGGCATCTCCGCCCTGGAGGGGCTCATGGTCGTAAGCACCTCGGCCACGGAGACGCTGGAGGACATCTCCCGGCATTGCCAGAACCCTCCTTGGTTCCAGCTCTACATCCAACCAGACAAGGCCGCGACCGTGGCCCTACTCCGGCGAGCCGAAGCCGCCGGCTACCATGCCATCGTGGTGACGGCGGACGCCCCTCTTCACGGACTCAGGAACAGGGAACAACGGGCGGGATTCCAGCTCCCACCCCACATTCAGCCCGTCAATCATCCCCCTGCCCCGGCGGCCTCCGAAAGCAATGATATCTTTAGTAGCCCCCTCGTACGCCAGGCTCCCACCTGGGACGACCTGCGCTGGCTACGCCAACAAACCTCCCTTCCGCTTATCCTCAAAGGGGTGATGCATCCGGGCGATGGGCTGATGGCTCGGGAAGCAGGCATGGACGGGCTTATCGTCTCCAATCACGGAGGTCGCACGCTCGATACGGTGCCTGCGACCTTGACCGTCCTCCCAGCAATTCGTGAGGCGACCGGACCGGACTACCCCATCCTCATCGATGGTGGCATCCGGCGGGGAAGCGATGTCTTCAAGGCCATTGCTCTTGGCGCCCAAGCCGTTCTGGTTGGTCGACCCATTGTTGACGGCTTAGCCTCCGCCGGTGCGGTCGGGGTGGCTCACATCCTGCGCATCTTACACGCCGAGCTCGCCCTCACCATGGTCTTCGCCGGAACTCCGCAATTGCAAGACATCACCCCGGACACTCTCCAGCTGTCATGAGCGAGCCAAGTGCCCAATCATCACCCAGCCCGGAGGAAGCACCCGCCCAGCTTGAAGCCAACCGGCTCACGCTCGAAGGCATCGAACTCCTCGCCCGAGGATCAGCGAGCAAAGCGCTGGAGAATTTCAATCGAGCCATTGCTCTCCGGGAATCTCTTCCTCTGGACGAGAACCCGCTCTATCGCTGGGGCCTCGCGGCGGGTTATATCCAACGAGGAAACGCCTTGGCCAAGTTGTCGGGTAATCCTCATGAAACGATCACCTCCTTCCGGCAGGGCATTGACCAGCTCGACAGGCTCTCCCCCTCTCCCGCGGTGCTCAATCGCATCGCTATCGCCTGGAACAACCAGGGTCTCTTTCTTGAAGAGCTTTCCGAACAAGGGAAAGCAGCCGAATGTTATCGTCGTGCCTCTGACACCCTCTTCTCGGCCGAACACCCAGAATGTCACCTCACTCGTGCTACCACACTTCTCCACCTGAGTCGTCTCACAAAAGGCGCGGAGGCCATGGAACTCTGTACGGAAGCCCTCAACCTAACAGGCCACCAAACCAAGTCATCTATCCTCGCGGCCCGCATCAACCTCCATGCCAGCCACACGCTGGCCAAGGCCCGTTGCCTCGAGCTTGAGGCCTCGCTACCCCACTCACAGGAAAGAGACTGGGTCCAGACCACCGTGGATGGAATCACCTCCGCTCTTCGCTTGGCTAACTACTGGCACCAAGAAGACCCGGAAGCCTTTTGCGAGGTCACGCTCGACCTCTTCCGCCTGGGCCTCCGCATCCATCGCATCTGCCGACCTCATGGGCTGGCAGCTTTCATTCAGGACTTCATCAAAGACCGACAATACTTGGAAAGAATGTTTCGTGAGGCAGCACTCGCAGCGCTGGAAACCACCTACGCGAGCCACAACCAACCAAGCCTTCTTGTCGGTGAGAAACTTGAGAAAACCATCCGCCTCCGAGCGCAAGTGAGAGACCTCGCCTCAACGATCTCAGCCTTGCCGAATCGTCAATGACTCGCTCTTCCCCTCTGAGAAAAAAAGAGGCCGCTCCCTAAGAAGCGACCTCTTTACCAGACAGCGAGGAAATCTTGTTAGATGACTATCAGAATTCGTAGGAAGCGCTCAGCACGGCCGAACGACCCTCCCCTGGAATCATGTGGCCACCACCCACCTTGTCGATGTAGCGAGCATCAAAGATGTTGTTCACATTCAATTGCAGAGCGAAGGAATCCGACACCTGATAAGCGAGCATCGAATCCCAGAGCATATAGCTCTCGACCAGACGGTCCGCGTCATTGGA
The DNA here is from genome assembly GCA_030673895.1 of Verrucomicrobiota bacterium JB023. GTDB lineage: Bacteria > Verrucomicrobiota > Verrucomicrobiia > Verrucomicrobiales > Akkermansiaceae > Roseibacillus. The sequence goes on along the minus strand of JAUTCR010000044.1, from coordinate 59,030 downwards.
GTCATTCGAATAGCGTTCGCCAATGAAGCTGGTTCCAATTCCGGCAGAGAATCTATCAAACTCAAACACATTCCAAACACTGAAGGAGTGCTCCGGGCTGTTAGCGAGCACATTGCCTTCTTCCGTCTCGTCATTCGACTCATCGATCGATGAGTTGAGGTAAGTGTAAGCGGCATTCACGCGCCACCAGTCGGTGAGTTCTCCGCTCAGTCCCACCTCAAAACCTTGCACCGTGCGATTGCCCTCAAGTACGAGAAGGTCAGTAACCGGGTCCACGGTCTGGGCATTCTGCTTTTCGGTGTGGAAGGCCGCGAAGCTCAGGAGGGCTCGCTCGTCAAAGAGTTCCCACTTCGTCCCAATCTCGGCCGTCCAGGATTCCTCTGGATCCAATTCTAAATTCTCAGCCGGGGTTCGTGAACTCACTGAGGAAGCCGCCGTCGCCGAGGCCGGATCAAACGAGGTCGAGTAGCCAGCATAGAACATCCCGTTCTCCACCGGACTATAGGTCGCCGCGATGCGATAGCTGAACCCATCGGTAGAGGTTTCGAGGTCCGAGGAGATGAGATCCAGATCATAGCGATCCCAACGAAGACCGGCATCGATTGCCCACTGCTCGTTGAGCTGGATGCGGTCGAAGAGATACAAGGCATAGGACGTTCCCTCGCCCTCACGGTCCGCACCGGTCTCGTAGATATCGGTATCGTAAGTATCACTTGGATCCGGATCAGCGAGTGGTGTCTCGGGCGCGAGGCTGAGGTTGCCATCAGCTCGGTCGGTGTTTTCGTGCCATTCAAGACCGAATTCAACCCCTGCAGACACCTGGTGACGGATGGAGCCGGTATCGAACTCGATATTAAAATCAGTCTGGTTGACGAAGTTACTATCCGTCTGATCGCGGTCCTTCCAATCCGTTCGGCGGACCAAGGTCTCCGAGCCGGTAACAAAGCGGGGAGCCGTCACGCTCAGGTCGATATTGGTGGTCTGGAATCGGGAAAGATTGCGAACCTTGAAGGTCTCAGAGAAGTCATGCTCGACCTCAAGCGAAGCCGAGTGAGAGGAAATCTCCTCGTAGTCCCGGAAGTTCAGACCGTAGAAGTTATCATAGTATTGTTCGTCGTTGAGGACCTGGCGAGGCACCCCGAAGTCAGGCAGATTATCCTCGCCATAGTATTGATAACTGAGGTGGATGCGAGTCGGGCTGTCGAGACCAAAGCTCACTGTGGGAGCGATTCCCCAACGCTCCTCGAAAGGACCTCCCCGACCCGGTGTGTCGGCGCTGTGATAGAGACCATTCAGGCGAAAGGCAGCTCCGGGCAAGGCTTGGATCTGACCATTCAAGTCGATGGTGCCCCGGTAATACTCATCCGTGCCGATCCCGAGATTGAGGCGGGTGAAGTCGTCGAGCTGAGCTTTCTTGGTTGCCAGGTTGATGGAACCGCCGGTCGAGCCCCGACCGGTGTTGGACGAGGAAGGACCTTTGGCTACCTCCACTTGTTCGACGTTGAAAGGGTCACGGTTGTAATTTCCCAGATCGCGGACTCCGTCGACGAAGATGTCATTGCGAGAAGCAAAGCCACGCATTGTCAGACTGTCTCCGGGAGCAGCTCCGCCCTCACCCGCTTGCAAGCTAATGCCCGGGACGTTGCGTAGAATGTCGGAGAGCGAATCCGCATTCTGCTCCCGAATGACCTCCTCGGGGATAACCGTGAGGGTCTGCGGAATCTCCGCGACCGGCTGCTGAAACTTCGGCGATGTCAGGTTCTCCGGCTTGTAGAGAACCTCTTCCTCATCCTCGACCCGATCAGCTTCGACAACGGTCTCATCGAGGACATTGGCTTCATTGGTCGATTGTGCATTGGCTTCGTCGGCCCCCGTCAGGGAGACGACTGCTCCCGAGAATGCCAGTGAGCTCAACGGCACGACCCGGCTCCTCAGGTTACTAGTGGTGTGTTTCATGATACTGGTTCTTTGCGCTTTGCTGTGTTGACTGCCGCAGGCGCGGAAGGTCTGGACAGTAATGGATGATCAGGGCGATCGATGGCGGTGAATTGCTACATTTTGTCGCACAAATGCCATTTCCGACTTTCCCGTGAAAGAGACGGCCCGCTTGTAAAAATGAGACGAGCGGCGAGGTAAAAAGAAAACAATGCCACGCTTCCTTTGCTTGTTTCTCCTCCCTCTTCTCTTGTCTTGCCCCCTTTCATCCCAGTCGGTCACAAAGGACCTCCAGGACAACGCCGCCATGCCATCCTTCAGCTGGGATCGAATCCCCCTCTACATGCACATTCGCAAGGCAAGCTCCTTCAGCGAAGAGGAGCTTGAATTTCTTGCGCGGTTCCCCCTGTTGACATTCGAGAAGGCCAACGGACACCGCGAGCATGGCTCCATCGAGGCTGGCACGCTCGCCTCCGCTCGCGCTGTCAAGAAGCTCAATCCCGCAGCGACGATTCTCCACTATCGGAACGTCTTCGTTCACTACGGCGGCTATGCGGATATTGAAAAGCTGATGGAGATACCGGGAGCAATCCTCTCCGGACGTGATGGCGAGGAGAAGCTGGTCCGGGGAAAAGTCCCGGCCTATGATCTTTCTAATCCCGACCTCCGCGCCTGGTGGGTGGAGAACAGTCGCCGGATGACCGCAGACCCTGCCATCGATGGAGTCTTCCTCGATGGCAATATCAAAGCCTTGGAGCCCAAATACCTGCGCGGAGCAATCGGCGCATCCAAGAAGCAGGAAGTCACGGCTGGATACCACGCGCTTGTTCGGGAGCTACGCGAAGCCATCGGTCCCGATGAACTCATGGTAGCTAACATTCTGCGAGCCCGTTTTGGAAACGCCGGTCTGGAGCATTTGGCCCCCTTTGACGGATCGTATCTGGAGGGCTTCTTCCACAATGTGAAGGGTATGAGCTACGAGGACTACGTCGCCAAGGGGATCACGGCCATGCAGGAGGCAGCCGACCGAGGGAAGATTGTCGCCTTCACCACCAACCTCGCGGGCCAGGCGAACCAGAGCGCGATGGGTATTGATGAGAGCCACGGGAAGGTCGCGAACGACGAACAAGCCCATGCTAACTTAATCTACCCGCTCGCCATCTTTCTCATCGCCGCTGGCGAGCACAGCTACTTCCGGGTCCACGAGGGCTACTCTGCCGATGGCGATGATCGCTGGATGCGATGGTTCCCCGAGTATGACCGCCCGCTTGGACCACCCTTGGGTAAGGCTCGCCGAGATGGCTATCGTTACAGCCGTCGCTTCGAGCACGCCCGCGTGGAACTCGATCTCGCGACAAGGTCGGCAGAAATCAAGTGGCTCTCTCCCAGCGAGAAAGAGGGAGATTGACGCCAGATCTTAATCGAGCGCCTTGCTGATCATCTTCTCGCTCACCTTCATCGCGCGGGGAACTCCCGGCGCGAAGAGCTGGATGCGCCATTCCTCCAGCATCCAGCCCACTTCCCAGAGGCGGACGGCTTCAGGAAACTCTTTCCATTGATCAAACCACTTGACCCAAACCGAGTCGATCTGCCGGCGCTTTTCCTCATCCTTGACCAAGGGAAGTGACTCCATACGCGCAATCCGCTCGGTCACCCCGTCGAAGTAGCGCCGGTATCGTCCCAGCCGCGAGGCACCCGCACGCCAGACGAAACTTTCCCTCGTCAACCACTCAAACTCTTCGCGCAAGTCAGCGAGTGTGTCCTTGAAGTGGCTATCCTTCTCCTTCCCCTTGGCCCAGCGACGGTAGGCCTCGTAGGCCTCCGCGCAATGCTCCAGCTCCCGGCCATATCCGCGAGCAATATCGAGCACCCAACCGCGCGCCTTCTCGCTGGCTGCGGCGAAGTCATCAGCAGTCCGGGGCAAGGCGTCCCCATGCTTGAGCAGAGCGCCCTCAACGGCGGCGCGCATCACCTGCAGGTCCAGGTTTTCCTTCTGCTCCGGTCCAAAGACCAGCTTGGCCATCGCGGGAACAAGCCCTCTCTTCATGAAGCCCCTCAACATGGAATCGTGATCCAACCAGAACAACCGGACGCATCCAGCACGATGACTCTCGTAGGCCTCTACCTCGTCAAGAAATGCGCGCGTCCCCACCGTCTCCCCCTCATCAACGAGCGCGGGATAGACGCCGTCCGCCTCCTTCGGCACGGGACCAAAGCTCCAGAAGGTTCCCCCAGTAAGCGCCCACTCCTCATTGGCCGCCTCCTCACGACGGCTCCGCAAGAGACCGGCAAGCTTATCCTTGATACTACGGACATCCTCGCCAAAGGCCAAATCCTTGCCCTTCTCATCCCGCACTCGCACGGCGGGGCGCAGGCACTTGGGCAGCCGGCTTTCATCGAACATGTCCGGAGTGATCGCGGTGCCACAAACTCCAGAGAGATAATCGCTCAAGGCATCTAACAAGCCCGTCTGCGGCTCCCATCCGGTCCACTCATGGAGAAAGGCCTGCACGTGCTCCTTGACCGGCTGGAAGCGGGTCCGCCAATCCTTCGGCAGGCTACGCACCAGCAATTCGACCCTTTCCTCGAGCAAGCCCGGGACGGCCCAGCTCGGCAGGTAGTCGGGAAATAGGGGCAACTCGGGCAGCTCGATCTCGAAGACCAAGCCGTCGTCGGGGGCCTCGGGATCGCAGAGGTATTCCACCATCCATTCCCGCCCGTCATGCTCGACCACATCGGGGAAGAGAAGGAGTTCACTTTCCAATCCTTCCTCCCAAACAACATCCTGGAGCCGAATCATCAGCTTCTCTTCATTGCCATCCTTGCGACGCCATTGATGGAAGGCTTTGGCGGTGGTCGCCTCCACCGGGACGCGGCTGAAATAGAAGTCGAAGGCATACTCCTCCATCCACAGGCCACCCACCCGGCGAAGCTTTCGCTCCGCTGCGGCAACCTGGCGCCGCACTCTGGCCAATTGGTCCAGCGACGGAATTTGCCCCCGCAAACGTCCCTCCAGGATGGCCTCACGGACAAAGACCTCATGCGCGGCCTTGGGCGACACCTTGCCAAAGAAAACCTGCCGCCCCGGCACGATGGTCAACCCGCCTAACAGGACCGTCTCCTTCCCATAGACGGCCCCCTGCTGCTCATTCCACTCCGGCGAGTGATAGCGACGCCGGCAGAGATGAGGGGCCACCTCTTCCACCCAGCCCGGCTGAAGGTCGGCCACCTTACGGGCCCATAGGCGGGAGGTCTCCACCAGCTCGAAGGCCAGCACCCACTCCGGCTTGCGCTTGGCCTTGAACAGCCCCGAGCCGGGGAAAATGGAGAACTTCATCCCGCCGACTCCCTTGTAGGAGCCCGACTCCTTATCCCACATCCCCACCGAGCGAGGCATGCCGGCGAGCAGCGCGCAGTGAATCTCCTTGTAGAAGGCCGCAGCCTTCTTTTTCTCCAAGCGACGGATATCTGTCACCCGGGCATCAGCCTCCCGCTTGAGACCAAACTCGCGCGAAATCTCGCCCACAACCTGATCCCACTCGATGATACGACGAAAGTTGCAGTAGTTCTTCCCGCACCATTTACGCAATTGGTTGGAACGGAAGCGCCCCTTCTCGCCCCGCATCTCGGCGAAGGCATTCCAGAGGTGTAATAGGCTCAGGAAATCCGACTTGGGGTCATGAAACTTCATTTGCGCGGTATCGGCCGCGTCTTCCTTGCCATCCGGCCGCTCGCGGACGTCCATCACGCTCAGGCCTCCAACAATGATCAGGAGCTCCCGCAGGACGCCCCTACGATCGGCTTCCACCAGGATGCGCCCCAGACGGGGATCGAGCGGCAGACGAGCGAGGCGCCAACCGATCTCGGAGAGACCATGGCGGCCGTCGGGCTCGATGGCATCGACCTCTTCAAGCGTCTTCATCCCCTCGCGGATCGCCTTCACATTGGGCGGATCGACAAAGGGGAAGGAGCCGATCTCACCGAGGCCAAGGGACTTCATCTTGAGGATGACCCCTGCCAGAGAGCTCCGCCGGATTTCCGGGTCGGTGAACTCGGGGGCATCGGCCAGGTCCTCTTCCTCGTAGAGCTTCACACAGACCCCTTCCCTCACCCGGCCACAACGGCCGCGACGCTGACGGGCACTGGCTTGGGAGATTTGCTCAATTTGCAGACGTTGGACCCCTCGCTGGGGTGCCCAACGGCTGACTCTCGCGAGACCACTATCGATCACGCAGACGATGTTCGGGATGGTGAGCGAGGTCTCCGCCACATTGGTGGCCAGCACCACGCGGCGGCGGCGACTGGGGGAGAAGACCCGCTGCTGGTCGGCGATGGAAAGTCGGGCAAAGACCGGCAGCACTTCGGTATTGCGGAAGCCCCGGTTCTCGACCGCTTTCGCGGCCTCTCGGATCTCCCGCTCTCCCGGCAAAAAGACGAGGACATCGCCATTACGGTCGTAAGCATCGACCCACTCCACTCCACGCACCACCTGGTCGGCCAGCCATTCGCCATCCAACGGAGGAAGGAAATGGTCTTCCACCGGGAAGGTGCGGCCCTCCACCATCACCACGGGCGCGGGCTTGCCCTCCGGTCCGCCGGAGCCGAAGAACTCCGCAAAGCGTCCCGCATCAAGGGTGGCGGAAGAGATGAGAACACGCAGGTCCCGCCGCTTCTCCACCAGTGTCTTGAGGATGCCGAGCAGGAAGTCGATGTTGAGCGAACGCTCGTGAGCCTCATCGATGATGATGGTGTGATACTTCTTGAGCCGCCGGTCGCTCTGCAGCTCGGCGAGAAGGATCCCGTCCGTCATGAACTTGACCAGGGTGTCCTTGTTCGTCCGTTTATCGAAGCGCACTTCATGGCCGACCTCGGCTCCCGGAGCGACGGCCAATTCTTCAGCCACCCGCGCGGCGACACTGGTAGCCGCCAAGCGACGGGGTTGGGTGCATCCCACCATCCCGCGCCGCCCCTCCGCGAGGGCCAGCTCCAGAGCCATCTTGGGCAGCTGCGTGGTCTTGCCCGAGCCGGTCTCTCCCACCACGACGACGACCTGCGATTGCTTCATCGCAGCAATGATTTCCTCCTTCCGTGCCGAGACCGGGAGTTCTGGATAGGTAATCTTCATGAGAGATGGCACGCCCTCTGCCACGGACGCGGGACTGCCCAGTCCTCAGACAGATCCGCCTTACCAGCAAGAACGGAGCGAGCTAATTTTCTGACGCGCTAAGCTCGGCGCGCTCCTCAGGAGGACAAGCGATAGAATTCAAAGGTGTGCCCGGTTGCCTCATTGGCCAACAGGGTCTCCGCTCCCCGGGGAGGGAAGACCCAGGGCTGGAAGCCCGCATTGACGAGGAGCTCGCCCGGGGGACGCTCGGGACGATTCGCCTCCGTATCATTCCATCCCACGAGGAGATAGCCCCCCTCCCGAAGGACGTGGGCTAGCTGGACGACCAGCTGCTTCTGCTCTTCCTCACCATTGACGCCCCATCCGAAGATGCCGTTGAGAAGCACCAGCGCCATCGAGCCTTGCGGGAAATGCTGGTCCAGTTCAAGGGCCGATCCCACGACGTGCTTCTTGCCACCAAAGGCGGCGCGATCCGGCAAGATGTCGAGGGTGTGATAATCCTTGGCCCGGAAGTGACGCTGGTGATGGAGGTTATACCATTCGCAGCCGATATCGAGGATGCGGTCCTCGTTACCAAGAAGTTGGGAAAAATAAGGCAAGATCTCCTCGTCGTATATCTGGCGATCAGGAAGGGAGGCAAACTCGGCGTCATAGTGGCGTCGCCACTTCAAAAGATATTTCAGCTTCTGCAGGAATCGATGGGGCATAGCGAGGGGGAGAGGGGGGAAGGTTTTGGGTGCCCCTAAGGAATCATCAATCACTACGAGAGCAACAAAAAGCGCTGGAAGGCCTTGCACGGGGCGGCCGCGGCATCGGAAATTCTTGTGAAGAAATCGCCCCGAGGAGGCGTCTTAATCTGCCGGAGCCCATCGCTATTCCGAGGCCGGGGTCCACTTTGTGAAAAAGCATGAGCTTTTTGGCTCGGCAATTGCATGGGTAGCTGCCCACAACAACTTCGCCTAAAAAACGCTTTTTGGAAAAATTTTGAAAAAAGATAACGTAAATGCTGCCATGCGCCGACTTCTGCCGCTCTGTTTGACCGCCTGCCTCCAGGCGGAACCTGTCAGCCAGCAAATTACCCCTGCTGAGCAGGAGGTTTCCCTGCCCGCTGGATTCACGCTTGATCAAGTCTTCGAGGTTCCCAAGGAACTCGGAAGCTGGGTCTCTCTCGCCAACTACAAGGAGGGCAAGATCCTCGCGGGAGACCAATATGGCGGCATCTACACCATCTCCATCGATGGTGAGACGACCACCGTGGAGCCTCTCGATATCGAGATTGGCGGGGCCCATGGCCTCCTCTGGCACGATGAAACTCTCTACATCTCAGTCAATGAGAACGTCACCGCCGACCGCGGGATCTACATGGCCAAGGATAAGGACCAGAACGGAAGCTTCGAGTCCATTGAGAAGTTGACCGCTCTCGGCTCGCCCGGCGAGCACGGCACTCATGCCCTCGTTCCCTCTCCGGATGGCGAGTGGATCTATGTGGTGGCCGGGAACTACAGCAAACTCCCCGAGCTTGATCACAGTCACGTGCCCGAGCTGTGGGAAGAGGACCAACTTCTCCCCCGCAATCCCGACGGCCTTGGGCATGCCTCATCCATCCGCGCCCCCGGTGGCTTCGTCCTGCGCTTCCGCCCCGGCGGCACCCAGTGGGAGCTGATCAGCTCCGGCTATCGGAATCCTTACGACGGCGCCTTCAACGAGGACGGCGAATTCTTCGTCTATGATGCGGATATGGAGTGGGACATGGGCACGCCATGGTATCGCCCGACCCGGGTCTGCTGGTCCGTGCCTGGCGCGGAATATGGCTGGCGCCATGGTAGCGGCAAGTGGCCGGCCTACTACGAGGACAGCCTGCCCGGCGTCACAGCCTTCGGCCCCGGCAGCCCGACAGGTGTGCTGAGCGGCAAGGGACTGGAGTTCCCCGCCAAGTATCAGAAGGCCATCTTCTGCTTCGACTGGACCTTCGCCACCATCTACGCCGTCAATCTCTCTCCCTCCGGCACCGGATACAGCGGTGAGTGGGAGGAATTCTTCTCGGCTGCTGGCTTCCCGCTCACTGATGCGGTCAGCAAGGATGGAGACCTCTACTTCGCCACCGGGGGACGCCGTGGTGCCTCCTCTCTCTGGCGGGTCCGCTACACGGGAGACGCTGACACCTCCGATGCCTGGGAGCCCAAGGACAAGCACCCTGCCAAAGAAGGCGACCGCTGGGACCGCTACCTGCGCCGCACCGCAGCGGAGCACAAGGGGCCGGAAGCCGCTCGTGAGTTCCTCACCTCCTCCGCCCCTCTTGAGAAGCTGAACGGCGTCATCGCCCTCGCCCGCCTCAATTCCGAGAAAGACCGCGCGAATTGCATCGAGACCCTCAAGTCCTTCGATTGGAATGCGCTCAACAAAGAAGAGCAACTCTGCTGGCTCCGTGCCGCCGGCCTCGTCTTCATTCGCCTCGGCGAGCCAAGCGAAGACGAGCGCAAGCTCTTCATCGACATGCTCGACTCTTCCTTCCCGAACGAGGACGCGGACCTTGATGCCGAGCTCTGCCGCATCCTCTGCTACTTCCAGGCCCCCGGAATCGTCTCCCGCACCTTGGCCAAGATGGCTCAGGAAGACGAAGGCAACGACCTCGGAGACTGGGTCCGCCTCGTCGAGCGTAATGGCCGCTACGGTAAGGATGTCGCCGCCGTTCTCCGTGAATCCGGCTCACCCCGCGACATGCATTACGCTTACTGCCTGCGCGTTGTCGAAGGCCCTTGGAAGGAGTCCGAGCGTCGCCAGCTGATGGAGTGGTACTCCCAGATGATCAACGGCAAGGGCGCCCGCAGTGCAGGCCGAGCCCTCGTGAAGATGCGCAACGACACCCTCGAGACTGCGACCTCCGAGGAGCGCAAGATGATTGCGACCTGGGGCCTCGTCACCGAAACCAGCCCCTTCCGCGACCTCCCCAAGGCAGAAGGCCCGGGCAAGAATTACACCATCGAGGAAATCGTCGAGATTGCCGATAACATCACCGAGTATGACCGCGAGAACGGTCAGAAAATGTTCAAGGCCGCGCTCTGTGCCTCCTGCCACCGCTACGGCTCGGAAGGTGGAGCCGCAGGCCCCGATCTGACCAACGTCGCCGGTCGCTTCAATGCTTACGACCTCGCCACCGCTATCGTCGAGCCGAACAAGGCCATCTCCGACCAATACGAGTTCAAGATCTTCACCAAGACGGACGGCGCCGTCACCGTGGGCAAGGTCATGGCAGAGAAGGATGAGATTCTCGTTATCGCGGTGAACCCCTTCGATTTCTCAAAGACGGTCGAAATTTCGCGGGCCGAGCTCAAGTCAATCGAGCCTTCGCCGCTCTCACCGATGCCCGGAGCGCTCGTCAATCAGCTCAACGAAGAAGAGCTGCGCGACCTCATGGGCTTCTTGCTCAAGAAATAAGCAGCAGACCGCGATATTCATCGACAAGAAGAGCGACGGCGTGAGCCGCTCGCTCTTTTTTTATGCCGGCCAGGGCCGCTCGTCGGCACCGGCTCCGAGAGGGCCTATCGTTCGCAGCGGCGGCAGCCCCCTTATCGATTCCTCATAAAATCAGCGACTTGCGCGAAAAAAGCATCCAGCTCGGCTCGCGCCTCTCCTGCCACCTCCTCCTCATCCAGAGCCTCCCCCATGAGCTGCAGCCAGCGGTCGCGTTCTGCCTCTCCAATTTCGTACGGCATGTGACGTGCTCTCAGGCGGGGATGTCCCCGCTCATTGAGATATGCTTGGTCCATTCCGATCCGGAACTTCAGAAAACCCGCTAACCGTCGCTCAGCCCCTTTCCAATCATCTTGGGGATACATCGGGCCAATGAGGTCATCTGTCTTGACCCGACGGTAAAATGCGGCCACGACCCTTTCAAATCCTTCCGGCCCCAACTCTTCCCATAAGCGTTCCTCGTTCATTCGCTCCCCCATCAGAGTTTTTCCGGTAGAAATTGCCACAAAAAATCTCATCGCAGCACGCTAAGCTAACGTTAACCTCACATTATGTCGGAGCCCGCGCCCCAATTTGAACTTCCGAGCGAGAACGAGCTCGCCGAACTTCTCCCTAGCTACAGTCAGATAACATTTCTCGCTCAGGGAGGTATGGCGGCCGTTTATCGGGCCGTCCAGACATCGCTTGACCGTCCAGTGGCAATCAAGGTCTTACCCCGGGAGTTCGGGGAGGACACCGCCTTCCGCCTCCGCTTCGAGGCTGAGGCCAAGACGATGGCCAAGCTCAATCACCCCAACCTCGTCGGTATCTTCGACTTTGGTGAAATCGACGGATTGCTCTATCTCGTCATGGAATTCGTCGAGGGGGAATCTCTCTATCATTACGCCTATGGCAAGACCTTGCCTGAAGCTGAGGCCGTCGCCTTCGCCCTGCAGGTTGCCGAGGGCTTGGCTCATGCCCACGAGGCGCATGTTCTGCACCGTGACATCAAGCCCGCCAACATCCTCCTCAACCAAAAGAATGTGCCCAAGCTCGGGGACTTCGGCCTAGCCCACGCAGGGGAGAAGGCGGAGGGCGACGAGCTCATGTTCGGCACCCCAGGCTACACAGCTCCGGAGGTGCTCCAGGATCCAGAGTCCTTCGACGAACGCTCCGACGTCTTTGCCGTTGGCGTTCTCTTGCATGAGCTCTTGGTGGGTGAGCTGCCCCGCAGCCCTTATCAAACTCCTTCCCGCCTCATCGGCTGCGATGCCCGGGTCGATGCCGTCATCCGGAAGGCAATTTCCCCCAACCCCGCGCTACGCCACGCCTCCGCATCTTCCCTCGAGGCGGAGCTGAAACAGCTTCTCCATCAATTGCAGACCGCTGGCCGTCGCAAGCTCTCCACGGGGGCTAATCGCCCTGCGAGCGCGCCCGCCAAGGTCGCCCCGACCAAAATTGCTCCTGCCAAGGCGGCGACAGCGCGGCCTGCCGTCGCCGCGCCACCCGCTCCCGCTCGTCAGCCGAAAGCCTCTGCTCCTGCCAGTCCTCCCGCCGCTCCTGCGAGACCATCGCCAAGCGGTGGAGGTAAGAAGAGTGTGGGACCGGACTGGTCGCTCTATCGTAATCTGATCATCATCGCTGGTCTCTGCGCCGCCATCTGGGGCGCCCTGCAGGCTCTCGATGCCAAGAAGGCCGCCCAAGCAGCCAAGCAAAAGGAAATCGACGAACAGCAGAAGCGGGATGCCGAGGCGGTCAAGGCCGCGCAAGAGCAAGCCAATCCAAGCAGGCAGAATCCCGCCGATATCGCGGCCACGCCGGGAGCGACCCCTTCCAGCGGCCAATCCACCCCTGAGCCAGCCCCCGAGCCCGAACCGCTCACTCCCCGTGAGCAGCTTGACGACTTGCAGCGCAGACTGGCCAGCGGAGGGCGCTCCGAGTTTCCGGAGGGCACCATCCAGCGTGGCGGCTCGCACTTCTTCTTCGTCAATGAGCCGATGAGCTGGCACGCGGCCCTGCGCTTCGCGGAAGAGTATGGAGCCCACCTCCCCACCTTGGCCAAGGAGTCCGACCTCCGTTGGCTGGGATCCAAGATGCCTGATGCCGAGGAGATGTGGCTCGGAGCGGGAGCCACCTCCCGGGATGACTGGGGCTGGATTGACGGAACGGAATTCTCTCATCGCAAGCCGAGCATCAGCCTCGGCACAGCAGGCACCTTGACCGATATCGGCATCCTTAAGGCAGCGGATCCGGCGAAGAAGCTTCCCTTCTTCCTCGAATGGGATGGTGACGGCAGCAACTCCGGCAGCCGCAATGCGCTGCTCACCCGCTACCACCAATCCAAGGACTCATCCAATCCCTCTTGGCCTCCCGGCGTCCTCTGCATGGACGACCGCCGTTTCTACATTGTCGCCGAGGAGCTGAGCCACACCGAAGCGATGGCGGAAGCCGCGGGCTACGGCGGCCACCTCGCCGTGGCCTCCAATGAGCTGGAGGCCGCCTTCCTGTCCGATGTCGTGGAAGAGGCCGGGCTGCCCGCCGTCTGGGGAGGAGCCTTCCTCAAGGATGGTGAATGGGCCTGGTCCACCGGAGAAGGATGGACCTTCGCGAATTGGGCCACCGACGAGCCCGCTCCCAACGGCTCCGCCCTCGTCTTTTCAGCCGATGGATGGAAGGCGCTCAGACCCTCCGGTGCCATCGCGGGCTACATCATCGAGTGGTCGGAAGACCAAGAAAGCGCGGAATCCGGCCCCATCACTCCCGACGCCACTGCAGGCAGCGACCTCTCCAGTCTCCGCGAAACCGCGAAGAACTTCATCGTGCGGGAAAAGGCTGCCATCGACAAACTGGTCAAAGGCAATTCGACCGGCCTGGGCATGCGCATCCGTCAATGGCTCCGCGGTATTTCCCAGAATCAATCCGATCTCTATGAGCCCGGCATCCAGCTCTATCTGGGCTCCATCGATGGCTCGACGGGGAGAATGCCTCATCCCAGCACCGTGCAGATGATCAGCTTGCCAGCGGAAGGTGCCGAGATTCTGGACGATTATTACAAGCGTCAGATGGAAGCGGACGAGCAACTCATCGAGCTGGCCGAAAAGATCAGAAAGTCCTACATCAGCAAGCTGGAAGGAGAAATCGACCTGCTTGAGGAGCGCGGTCTCAATACCAAGGTCCAGCAATTCGAGGCCGAAATCGACGCTTCCGGCCAAGATGGCCGCGACTTCCTGCGACATTTGGAGCTCAATCCCTTCCCTATCGCCAATTTCACCATCCTCTCAGCCACTTGGGGCTCCGGCTCCACGCGGGCTGACGTCAGTTCTTTGATTAAAGAGAATATCTTCGACGGTAAGATAAACCTCACCGCCAGCAAAAACCTTCTCGGAGAACCGGCTCCTTCGCAATACCACGACCTGAAAGTCGAGTATGAGATGGACGGGAGCACGAGAACCAAAACCATTCCTGAGGGACAAACCCTCACCATTCCCTAGAAACCACGACGACGGAAGCACCCGTCGCGCATCAACAACGCACTAAGGATGTCCGAACACAGCTTCAACGCACCCACTCTCGAAGAGCTTGCACCGCTCTTCCCTGCCTATTCCATCGACGCCTTCATCGCTGAGGGCGGCATGGGAGCCGTTTACCTCGGGACCCAGAAATCGCTGGATCGACAGGTCGCCATCAAGATTCTCCCCCGTGAACTCGGTGCCGACCCCTCCTTCCGCTCCGCCTTCGAGGCCGAAGCGAAGGCCATGGCCAAATTGAATCACCCCAACCTGATCGGAGTATACGATTTCGGCGAAGTCGACGGCATGCCGTTCATCATCATGGAATATGTGGAGGGTAAGTCCCTCTACCACTCCGCTTACGGAAAGCAGATTGACCCGACCGAAGCCGCCCGCATCGTGGCCGCTACCTGCCGGGGGCTGCATCACGCACACGAGCACGAGATCCTTCACCGTGACGTCAAGCCGGCCAACATTCTCCTCGGTCCTGACGCGAATCCCCGTCTGGGTGACTTCGGGCTCGCCCTCCAGATGGACGGCGAGGACGATGGCCCCATCTATGGCACCCCGGGCTATGCTGCCCCGGAGGTTTATGAGGGCGCGGGCGATACCCGCTCGGACACTTACGCCGCCGCCGTCATCCTCTACGAATTGCTGACCGGCCAGCTACCCGGCGATCCTTACTTCCATCCTTCCCAACTCGTTCAATGCGACCGCCGCTTCGACAATCTCCTCTCCAAGGCGCTCCAGCCTGACCCGAACGAGCGGCATCAGGACGCGGAGGAATTCGCTGCTGAACTGAACGACATCATCGACTCTCCGGCGGGCTCCGCCGTAGCGGCCGCTCCTTATCGTCCCGCGGCTCGCACCTCTCTTCCATCAAGCAAGAAGGGAGGCTTCCCCATGGGCTTGGTGGCGGTTCTCGTTCTCGGCGCGGTCGGCTTGGGCGCCTTTCTCATGATGGGCGGCAACGAAGAGGCCGAGCAAGCCGGCTCGGGACAAGCTGACGCTGAAAATGAAAATCCCGTCGTGGTCATCGAACCGACGGATGACCTCCCGTCAATCGCGACCACGGCCCCGCCTGCGGCACCCACTTCCGAGACCATTGCTGCAGCAGAAGAAGAGGAGGATATCGAAACGCCTCTCGTAGAGCCGGTCGATGACGAGCCTGCTGAAATGGCCGACTCAGCGATCGCTCGAGTGGCTGAAGTTGAGGAGAACAGCGAGCCGGAAAAACCCGAGGTGATCGAAGTCGCCGCCAAGGAGACAAAAAAGGAGGAAAAGGCTCAACCCCGGGTGGCGGCTCGCCCAGCCGAGCCTGAGCCGGAAGTCCCTGCCTTCGACCACATGGGATTCCTTGCCAAAGGCCGCACCACCCTACGTGCGCAGACGAAGCGATACTTTGACGAGCACCAAGAGAGCATCCTCAAGCACATCAATGGCTTGGAGCGCGACTGCAAGCGCGTGCTGCGCAATGTCGACTACATCAGCCGGGATACCGAGCGAGCCCGCGAGCACAATCTCGAGCTCTACATCAAAGAGCTCACCGATAAGGTCCGCCTGCCTGAGAAGATGCCCGAGTATCTCCCCGAGGCTCTCGGTGACCTGACCTACAATTCGGAAGAAACCAAGATGGCCCTGCACGAGGCCATCGAGGCGCAAGCCACCACCGATCTGAAGCTCCGGGCCGACCTACAGGCTCCCCGCGACCTATACGTCACCGGTATCGAGAGGCAGGTCGAAGCTCTCCGCGAAGAAGGCCGCGACCATGATGCGGACATCCTGCAAAGCGAAGCCGATGCAACGAAGAGAGATATCGAGCGTTTCATTGCGGTTATGAAGGGCAGCGACCTGCAGCCTCCGCGCTTCGGCGATAGTCCTTCCGGCGGCAGCATCGTCGGAAAGTGGACCATTGAGGGAACCAAGCCTCAGGTTGTCTTCACCCTCACCGCCGACAAGAAAGCTGACAACGGAGTCTGGAGAGCCAAGGGATACTGGGAAGAAAGGCCCGACCATTATCACGTCACTTGGGAAGTCGGGTCGGGCTGGATCAAGCTCTACCCCGTCTCCGACGACGTGCTGGAGTCCAAGAACGCCAGCGGCTCGAAGCGGACTCTGGTCAGGATGAAATGAGACTCCGGCTGGGAAGTCGGCAAATATCCATTAGCCAACCTCAAGGTCCTCGCTAACATCTACGGGTGGCTCAGAAAAAGCGCACCCCGAGAAAGACCTCCGCTAAGAAAGCAACGCCCCCCGGCAAGGATCGCGAGAGCATCCAGGTCCGGGGAGTGCGCCAGCACAATCTGAAGGGGTTCGATGTCGATATTCCCCTGGGGCGTCTCACCGTCATCACCGGCCCCTCTGGTTCGGGTAAATCGTCTCTCGCCTTCCACACCCTCTACGCCGAGGGGCAGCGCCGCTACGTCGAAACCTTCTCTCCCTACGTTCGCCAATTCTTCGACCGCATGGACAAGCCGGTCGTTGATAAGATCGAGAACATCCCCCCGGCGATCGCCATTGAGCAGAAAAATCAGATCCGCACCACACGCTCGACCGTCGGCACCCTCACCGAAATCAATGACTACCTGAAGCTACTCTACCCCCGGCTCGCCATCGGCTATCATCCGGCCACCGGCGAGGAAATTCGGCCCGATACCCCGGCCTCCGCGACTCAATGGGTCCTTGAGAACCAGGCCGATCAACAGGTTCTCATCACCTTCCCCGTCCCCATCCCTGCTGACACTTCGGCCGCGGATCTCTTCCCATTTCTTCAGAATCAAGGATACCTCCGCATTCTCCTCCCCGGCTCTGGAGAGGAAGACCCCGCCATCTTCCGCACCGATGACCCAGCGCCCGATCTCGACCTCGGCGGCATCAAGTCCGTCGACGTCATCCAAGACCGTCTTAAGGCCAGTTCGCGCAATCGGTCTCGCCTCTTTGAAGCCCTGGAGACCGCCCTCCGCCTCGGCAAAGGCCACGCCACGGCGCGGACGATGAACAAACCCACTCACCCAACTCAAAACAAGAAACCCAAGGGGCAGAGCAATTCATCCACTGCGGAGCCCCTTCTTCACCACTTCTCCACCTCTTGGTCGCCTCTCCGGGAGCCGACCTCCGCCCTCTTCACTTTCAATAACCCTCTCGGCGCCTGCTCTCACTGCCGTGGATTCGGCCGCGTCATTGGCATCGACCTCAAGAAGGCTGTCCCGGATCACTCCCTCTCCATTGCCGATGGCTGTGTCAAACCCTTCCAGGGAGAACGGGGGGAAGAATGCCAACGCGACCTCCTCCGCTTGGCCCCGGAAGCAGGCATCGACATCAACGAACCTTTTCAAGATCTCACCCCCGACCAACAAGAATGGTTGCTCTACGGGGAAAATAGTAATCGCAGCTCCGAGGAGCTCTGGCAGGGCGGCGATTGGTATGGAGTCCGCGGCTTTTTCGATTGGCTGGAAACCAAAGCCTACAAGATGCACGTCCGCGTCTTCCTCGCCCGCTACCGCTCCTACACCGAGTGCCCGAAGTGCCGGGGCCGCAGACTCTCGCCCGAGGCTCTCGCCTTCAAAATCAAGGGCAAGACCTTGCCCGACCTTTGGCTCCTCCCCATCAATGATCTGCACGACTTCATCCAGTCCCTGCAAGCAGAGGAGCAATACGCGCTCCTCTTGGCATCCGACAAGACCCTCGGCCTCATCCTGACCGAAATCAGCTCCCGATTGCAGTATCTCCTCCAGGTCGGGCTCTCCTATCTCACTCTCGACCGGCCGGCGCGCACCCTGAGCGGGGGCGAGATTGCCCGCGTCAACCTCACCACCTGCCTAGGCACCAGCCTGTCGCAAACTCTCTTCGTTCTTGATGAGCCGACGGTTGGGCTTCACCCCCGCGATATCGATGCCCTGACCAAGGTCATGCACAATCTCCGTGACAAAGGGAACACCCTCGTCGTGGTCGAGCATGACGAAGCCGTCATGCGTCAGGCCGACCACCTGCTGGATATTGGACCCCAGTCGGGACAAAACGGAGGCAATCTTATTTATCAAGGCCCTCCCAGCGGCGCCGCCTCCTCACCCACCCTCGCCTACCTCTCGGGCGAGAAAACCATCGCCCTTCCCGAACAATATAGAGCACCCAGCTCCCACCTCACCCTCGCCGGCGCCTCGGCAAACAACATCCGCAATCTCACCCTAAAGCTTCCCTTGGGCGTCTTTAATTGCCTCACGGGTGTCTCAGGCTCGGGAAAATCCACCTTGGCCCACGACCTTCTTTACCTCAATCTCGCCCGCCAGTTGGGACAGGAGATTCAGGATGAGCCAGCTCCCATCTCTTCCCTCACTTACCCCCGGAAAGCACTCCGCTCGGTCCAATTAGTAGACCAGACCCCGCTCGCCAAAACTCCAAAGAGCACGCCCGCTGTTTACCTCGGAGCCTTCGAGCTGATTCGGCAGCTCTTCACCCTCACCCCTGACGCCAAGGCTGCCGCCCTCAAGCCCGGCTATTTCTCCTTCAACTCAGGCGCCGGACGCTGCGAGCGTTGCTGGGGCAACGGGTTCGAAAAGGTTGAGATGCAATTCCTCTCCGATCTCTATCTCACCTGTCCGGAATGCGAAGGCAAACGCTACAACCAAACCGCCCTCGCCTACACCTACGACGAACACAGTATCTCCGACATTCTCGATCTCACCATTGCCGAGTTCATCGAGTGGGCCAACACCTCTGGGAAAGACGCCGCGCCGCAAGCGTCCACCAAGAAAGCGCAAAATCTCCTCACCAAGGCCTCCGCCCTCCTCCAGCCTCTCCTCGACGTCGGCCTCGACTACCTCCGCCTCGGTCAACCTCTGAACACCCTCTCAGGCGGAGAATCCCAGCGCCTCAAGCTCTGCCAACTCCTCTCCCAATCGAAGCTCGACAGTCAGAAGACAACAACGGCCGGACCAGCTCTGCTTATTCTCGACGAGCCCACCACTGGCCTTCACTTCGGCGATATCGAGAAGCTGTCGACCGTCTTCCAACGTCTCGTCGACAGCGGGCACACCCTGCTCGTCATCGAGCACAATCTTGATGTGATCAAATCTGCCGACCACCTCATTGACCTAGGCCCTGAGGCGGGCATCAACGGAGGGCAAATTGTCGCGGAAGGCGCGCCCCAGGACGTTGCCAAAACCAAGACCCTGACGGGCCGCCATCTCAAAGCTCATCTCTCCGGCAAGGAGACCTCGCCGAAGCCTTCAAAAAAGAAAGCCGCCCCCGCTACCTCCAACGCCATCACCATCCAAGGCGCCCGGCACCACAATCTCAAGAACCTCACCCTGGATATCCCGCGAGATGAACTCGTGATCGTTACCGGCCTCTCGGGGTCCGGCAAGTCCACCCTCGCCTTCGACCTCATCTTCGCCGAGGGCCAACGTCGCTTTCTCGATTCCATGTCGCCCTACGCTCGACAGTTTGCCGAACAACTCGAGAAACCCGACGTCGATAAGATTTCCGGCCTTCCTCCCACCGTTGCCATCGAGCAACGGGTCTCCCGGGGAGGCGGCAAATCCACCGTTGCCACCATCACTGAGCTCTACCACTTTCTCCGCCTTCTCTTTGCCAAGCTCGGCATCCAGCATTGCCCGGAGTCGGGAGTTCCCGTGGTTTCTCAGACTGAAGACGCCATCCTCCAATCAGTGCGAAGCGAAGTGCGCAAGGGGCCGGTCACGCTCCTCGCTCCCGTCATCCGGGGCCGCAAGGGCTATCACACCGAGGTTGCCACCTGGGCCGAACGACACGGCTATACCCAACTATTGGTGGACAAGCAGTTCAAAGAGGTCGCTGGCTTTCAGCGCCTCGAGCGCTTCGTCGAGCACGACATTGATGTCGTGGTGGCGGAAATCACCAACAAGACGAGTCAAGCAGAGACAAGCAAATTGCTCTCTGAGACGCTGCGGATTGGCAAAGGAACTTGCCGCATCCTCACTGCTGAGAAGGCATTCAAGACCCTTTCCACCGCCCGGGTCTCTCCCGTGACGGGGCGTTCCTTCGAGGAGCCTGATCCCGCTCATTTCTCCTTCAATTCCCCCCGTGGCTGGTGCCACACCTGCCGAGGTTATGGTCTCATCGCCGCTGGTCGCCGCCGCAAGGAAAGTCGCGATAATTCACCCCACAACTCCGTGGCGGAAGCCGAGATCGAATACGATCGGAAGCTCGACAAAGCCGAGGACGAAGCGCTCCAAACTTGCCCGGACTGCGAGGGCACCCGACTCAATGAGGTCGCAAGGAATGTCTTCCTTCCGGGGCCGGGGTCCGCAGGCCAACGCGGTCGGTCCGCAAGCGGAACCGAGAAGCTCAGCCTGCCCGCCATTACCGCCCTTCCCGTAACGGAAGCGCAGGAGCTGCTCGCCTCTCTCAAGTTCACGGGGCGGGAAGGACTCATCTCCCGCGATATCCTGCCCGAGCTCACCCAGCGACTTCACTTCCTCAGGGAAGTCGGCCTCGGCTACCTTTCCCTCGACCGTTCGGCCAATACCCTCTCCGGCGGTGAGGCTCAGCGCATCCGCCTTGCGGCCCAGCTCGGCTCGAATCTCCGTGGCGTCCTCTACGTCCTCGATGAGCCAACCATCGGCCTGCACCCACGCGACAACGTGAAGCTGTTAGACACTCTCAGGGCGCTGCAGCAGAAGGGGAACTCGCTCCTCGTGGTCGAGCACGATGATGAAACGATGGACCGTGCTGATCATCAGATCCACCTCGGTCCCGGGGCCGGACGCCTCGGGGGGGAGCTCATTACCACTCCTCCTCCCTTCACCAAGCTTCCTCCTCCACCGCGCCGCAAGATTCCAGCCGCGAATTCCCGCGAGGGCTGGCTGCGCCTTAAAGGCTGCCACGCGAACAACCTCAAGCACCTTAATGTGGCCATTCCGCTCTCCCGCCTCACTGTGCTGACCGGTGTCTCCGGTTGCGGGAAGTCATCCCTCATGCGCGGGTGCATCAAGCCGGCCTTCGATTCGCTCACCAAGCGCACCAGCGACAAGGCTTGGAAGACCATCTCCGGATTCGACCAGGTGAAGAACTGCTTCGAAGTCGACCAAACTCCTATTGGCAAAACCTCGCGCTCTTGTCCCGCGACCTATGTGAAACTGTTTGATGAGATTCGCAAACTCTTCGCCCAATTGCCTGAAGCACGCATGCGGGGCTTCGATGCGGGTCGATTCTCCTTCAATAACAAGGAAGGACAGTGCCCTGAGTGCAAGGGCAACGGCCGCATCAAGCTGGAGATGGACTTTCTTCCTTCCACTTGGATCGATTGCGATTCCTGTCACGGCGCTCGCTACAACCCGGCGACTCTGGAGGTCACCTACGACGGGCGCAGTATCGGAGATGTTCTCCAGATGACCATTGCCGAAGCTGCCGACTTCTTCTCGGCCGTCCCCAAGCTGAACAAGACCCTCTCCCTGCTGGCCGATACCGGCTTGGGCTACCTTCAACTCGGGCAACCCAGCCCCACCCTGTCGGGCGGCGAAGCCCAGCGCATCAAGCTGGTCTCACAGCTCATCAAGGGCCGGTCCCCCAAGGCGGCACTCTCCGGCCTCAAGCAAGCCAATCTCTATCTCATTGAGGAGCCTTCCATTGGCCTGCACCACGACGACGTCGCCAAGCTGATTGATGTCCTCCATCGTCTCGTTGAGGAGGGCCATACCGTCATCGTCATTGAGCATCACATGGATCTCGCCGCACAGGCGGATTACATTCTCGACCTCGGGCCCGAGGCCGGAGCTGACGGAGGAACCGTCGTCGCCAAAGGCACCCCTGAACAAGTCGCGAAAGCCAAAACATCCCGCACCGCCCCGTTTCTCAAAACAGCACTCTAACCGACCTCTCAAGGGGTAAGACAACCACTGCCACTAGTGCCCGACGACGAACTCCATCAACTAGTTTCTGAGATCCCCAACCTCTCGAAATGGATTCGAGGAGATTAGTGGGAAAGATGGTTCGAACAGGCCACATTGGGACGGGGCCTTCGTTATGCTCACCAAGGTGCTGTCGCCTCCTCTTCGCTCACGATTGAGGGAGAGGGTGAATACAACCTCATCGGTAAGGTCAAGGGAACGGACACCTATCGGACAGAAGTCCTCTTCTGTTCGACTCGGAAACGGGGCTTACATTTTCAAATTGTTTCCACGGAATGTACTTGCCCAGTGGAGCAGGACTGCAAACACGCAGTCGCCTTATTAGCCAATTTGAAAGAAGCGGAAATCTGCGTATTGACCGACTTGCTGCCGCCTCACTCGCGAACGAGCTTGAGATCAACAAAAATCAGACCACCAAGGCCCTGGCCCGGCTTGGTAAAACACTCTCATCGATTACCGAGCTGCCGAAAGTCTCTCCTCCCAGCTCCTTCGAAGCAACCCTCCGCCCCTACCAGTTAGATGGTTTTCGCTGGCTTCACTTTCTCTCCTCCCACCATCTCAATGGTATCCTCGCAGACGATATGGGCCTCGGAAAGAACGTGCAAACCCTCGCCTATCTTGCGACCCTACCCCGCCAGGACCAAGACGCCCTCCCCTCGCTCATCGTGGCCCCCACTTCCGTTATCGCGAATTGGGAGCTAGAGGCCGAGCGCTTCACCCCCAGCATCAAGACCCTCCTTCTGCAAGGAGCTGGGCGGAGTCTCCTTTTCTCCCAAATTCCCGATCAGCATCTCGTCCTTACCTCCTATCCCCTCCTCCATCGCGACCGGGAAGTCTTGCTCAAGCAAGAATGGAAAACCATTATTCTCGACGAAGCCCAATACATCAAAAATCCGAAAACCAATGCTGCCCAGGTCGCCTGCCAGCTAAAAAGTGAGCACCGTTTTTGCCTCTCCGGCACACCGATGGAGAATCATCTTGGCGAGCTTTGGTCCCTTATGCGCTTCACTATGCCTGGCTACCTAGGTGACGAAAATTCCTTTTCTACGAACTTCCGCCGCCCCATCGAGCGTCATCAGGACACCGGAGTTCAGAAGATCCTCAATCGCCGGGTGTCCCCACTCCTTCTCCGCCGCACCAAGGATGAAGTCGCCCGAGACCTTCCACCCAAGACCGAATTGCTGCACCACATCTCACTGAGCAAGAAAGAGAGCGACCTTTACGAATCCGTGCGTGCCGCCATGGACAAGCGTGTGCGGGACGCGTTGGCGGCCAAAGGGATTGCCAAGTCCCAAATCATCATTCTCGACGCCCTGCTCAAGCTCCGCCAAATCTGCTGCCACCCCTCTCTCCTCAAAACGGAGTCTGCCAAGAAGGTTAGGACTGCCAGCAAGATGACCTTCCTCACCGAAGAGCTTCTGCCCGGACTAGTTGAAGAAGGTCGTCGCATCCTCCTCTTCTCCCAGTTCACATCCGTCCTCAAACTGATCGAAAATAATGTCCAGACCAAAAATATTCCCCATCTTAAACTCACTGGCCAAACGAAGAACCGCTCCGCCTTGGTAAAAAGCTTCCAGACAGGGAAATTTCCTCTCTTCCTCATTTCCCTCAAAGCGGGCGGAACTGGCCTCACCCTGACCGCAGCCGACACCGTCGTTCACTATGACCCGTGGTGGAACCCTGCAGCCGAGAACCAAGCCACCGACCGGGCTCACCGCATCGGACAAACCAAGCCCGTCTTCGTTCACAAACTCATCTGCCAAGGCTCCATCGAAGACCATATCTTCACCCTCCGGAAGCGGAAAGCCAAACTGGTCAAATCCCTGCTCTCCAAAGAAACCTCGAAACTGACTATTGATTCAGAGACCCTTTCACAGCTCTTCGAGCCTTTCCCTTGACATCCGAGCAGCGGAAGCCAACTCATCGATTGTTAGACACCCCGTTAAACGACGGCTCGAATGCCCTCGTCCTCGATAACAAGGCGACGCTCCTTAAAGAGAAGCCCAAGAGCTTTCTTGAAATCCTTCTTGCTCACCCCGAGTGCTTTCGAGATTTCTTCCGGCGAGCTCTTATCCGAAATCGACCACGAGCCTCCCCGCGAAGCGAGCTCCTGCATGATTCGCCCGGCCAGTTCCTCAATCCGATCCCGACCCGGTGCGTAGAGTGAGAGATCGACTTTGCCGTCCTCCCGGACCTTCTTCACGTAACCCTTGGTCTTCTCTCCGGCATTGAGTCGACGGAAGACCTCGTTGGCAAAGAGAAGGCCGCTAAAGCGGTGATTGATGATCGCCTTGTAACCTAGCTCGGTCTTACCAAAGATGAGAAGGTCGACTTCCTCTCCTTCCTGAAGCTCATCACGATGCTCGCTGAGATAGCGGGCCAGCCTGCGGGAAGCGAATAGACGTTCGGTCGAAACATCGAAGGCAACGCGGACGACATAGGATTGCCCTACGTTGACTTCTTCCTTTTGTTCGGCAAAGGGGAGCAGCAAATCCTTGGGAAGTCCCCAGTCCAGAAATGCCCCGATGGCTGTCGTCTGCACGGCTTCGAGGTAACCGAATTCTCCCGGCATCACCTTGGGAGACTTCAGGGTCGCCACCGGGCGGTCTTCCGAATCGACGTAGATGAAGACATCGACCTCGTCCCCGATTTGCCAAGTCTTTGGGAGTTCTCGCCTCGGCAGGAGAACCTCCCCCAGCAAATCACCTGCATCGAGAAAAACTCCCGGAGGGGCCTCCCGCACCATCCTCAAACTTGCCCGCTCACCGATCTCAGCCATCTCTTCTCTTCGGCTTTCAAGCTAAGGTCGGTATGAAGCCATCACAAGCTTGAACTCGTGGGCAGAGTGGCCCTTGGGATCAGAGCAAGCTCCCCCTGACGGTTGAGGCCGGCAAGAAATAGGTCGCTAACGCGCTGCGCAGTGCTATTGAGGAAGCGAAAACCCATCCCATGAATTCCCTCACACCCGATGGCCAACAAGTGGTCAATGACATCGCCAATCGTTATGGTCTCAGCTTCGACTCCGTGCTCCACATGCTCGTCGCGGTCAATAATGGTGGAGGCACCATGGCGCAATTTTCGATCCCCGAATATGGGAGCGGCCAATGGATGCGTGGCGGCATGACGATGGTCGGCGATCTCTTCAACAACGCGCTGAAGGCCAACGTGAACAACCTGTGTGAAGAGCTTTCTTCCGCTCTCGCGACCCGTCAGATCTTTCGGCCCCAGCCACAAGGGCAAGGCGGCAATCACTGGTGGCCGGTCGAGCTAGGGACACCGTCCTCGACCGGAGCGCAGAACAACAGCCGGTATGCCATCTTTCCACAGACCCGCCGTCTGGCAGTCCAGCGCGATGGGCAGGTGTCCATCTTCGACACCATGGACCATCAGATCGGTGGAGTCAGCCAGCAACAGGGCTCCAACGACTCGCTCACCTTCACCAGCCAATTTGGGACCTTCACCACCCTCAGTCTGCCCCTTGTTTCTGGACCGGGGTTGGCGGCTCCGTCGCAAGCCCCTCTGCCGCCGGCTCCGCCACAGCCGGACAAGCAAGTGAATGAGGATATCTATGAGAACCTGCGGAAGCTGGGAGAGCTACGTGATGCAGGGGTGCTGACTGATGAGGAGTTCAATAACAAAAAGAGCGAGCTTCTCGCCCGGCTGTGACTAATGGCCATCGGCCGGCTCACGTTCGGCGCGCACCCAGATAGATGGCGTGCTCCTTCCGCTTCGCGCGTTCGTGCTTGGCTGCGGGGAATTCCTCGGCCCAGAATCTCGCTTTCTTCAAGCTCCGGAAAAGGCGGGGATCTCTCTCGACTGCCCAGAAGGCCACCCGCCCGCTGGTGGTCAATGCTTGCTTGAGCAAGTCCAATCCTTCCTGCCGGTAAAGCTGCGAATTCTGCGGCTGAAGGAGAGACGAGGGTCCATCATCCACATCGAGGAGGATGGCATCATAGCGAGGCCCCTGCTGGGCCGCGCGGCGGATGACCTCATAGACATCCTCTACTAGAATTTCCGTACGCTCATCGTTCAAGATGTCGTCGTTGTAACCGCCCATGAGCTCCCGGTTCCATCGCTCGACCTCCGGAAGGAGCTCGGCGACGTGGATAACGGAACCTGGACCTGTGAGCTCCAGCGCACGGCGAAGACTAAACCCCAGCCCCAAGCCTCCAACGAGGACTCGCATGGACCTCCCCTTGGCATCATGGCCACAGCCAACATCGGCCAGCATCCTCTCGGAGAGAGTCATCTTCGTGCTCATGACCTGCCGGTCATTCATGTAAAGATAGTAGTCGCCATCATGCTCCATCAGGCGGAAGTGCGCCCCATCGGGAGCGCGCGTTTCGGCAACATTGGTCCAAGGCTTCATGCCACGCATTCTCTCAGTCCGGCGAGTCGGGGGAAAGCCTCATTCCAAGCAGTTTTCAGCTGTATCACCCTTCACACCCGGTCGACATACTCGACGATGGCTCCCTCAGGGAGGCACTCTAGAAAGATGCGGCCATATCGCTTCGTCACGACCCGATTGTCGAGGATGGCGACGATGCCTTTGTCCTTGGCCGAACGAATCAAGCGACCCACCCCTTGCCTGAGCTTCACTACAGCCTCGGGGACGGAATAATCCATGAAGGAATTTCCCCCTGCAGCTTCAATGGCCTCGATACGCGAGGCCGTCACCGGATGATCCGGCACCGCGAAGGGCAAGCGCGTGACGATGACATTGCTCAGCGCTTCCCCGGGGACATCAACTCCCGTCCAGAAGGAATCCGTCCCGAAGAGAACACTATCCACGTCCTCACGGAACTCGGAGACCATCCGGTGACGCGGCATTCCCTCACCCTGCACGAGCAGCCGAATTCCGCTCCGTTGGAAAAAGCCCCGCATCGCCTCCGCCGTCTTACGCATGAGACCGTAGCTGGTGAAGAGAACGAAAGCCTTACCATCGGTGCGCCGGATGAAGTGCTCAATCCACTTCGGAGTCTCATCCGCAAACTTGGGATGAGAGGGCTCCACCATCCCCTTCGCCACAAAGACCCTCATCTGCTTCTCGTAGTCGAAGGGACTGCCGATTTTGACAGCTTCGGCTCGTTCGGCTCCCAGCCGATTCCTGAAGTAGGCGAGTTCGCGATCCCCGGTGCCCAAGGTGGCACTGGTGAGGATGACCGGCTTACCCCGATCGAAAAGACTCTCCCGCAATCGATCGGCGACTTCCACGGGAGCGGAACGCAGGGTGATGGTATCCCGCTGATAGCCTGACTTCTCGACCCAATAGACGCTGCCGTCATCCTCTTGGTCGAGGAACATGCGCAGGGCTCCATGAGCCTCGCGCAGGCGTCGCACGCCATCTAACAACTCTCCCCGACTTGAGTTCTCCTTCTCCATGCCGTCAGCCAATTCCTCCAGGCGGGTCCAGAGGTCTTTCAGCGGTTGAGCCAATGAATTGGGCACGAGTCCGGAACGCCGGATACGGCTCTCGCGTGATTCACCTTTGAACTCGGCCACCTCGTTGACGAGCTGAAAGAACTCGCCGACTTGGCTGAGCAGGAGTTCGACGCCCTGCATGGCCGTCGCGTCGCCCAGTGTACGTAGAATGCCCTTTCGCGACCTCGGATTGTAGAGCCGTTGCAGGTCGAACTTCATCCCTCCTTCCGCAAGCCGGATACCCAGTTGGCTCGCCGCCACATTCTCCAGGGTATGGGCCTCATCGAAGACAACGAAATCCCGAGGAAATAGAAAACCACCATCCTCGCCCCCGGCTTCGATCAGTCCCTCCAAATCAGCAAGAGCAAAGAACAAGGTGTGATTGACGACCAGGACGCGGGCTTCCCCGGCTCGCTTCCATGCCTTTTGGAAGAAGCAATTCCCCTTCACCCCGCAGAGGCGCTGGGTGCAGATCTGGGATTCGCTGCAGACTTGCGCCCAGACCTTGGGACTCGGCTGGAAGTCGAGATCACTAAGGGTCCCCTCGCTTGTTCCCTCGGCCCAGTTCCAGATAGCGCGGAGCTCCTCCGCTTCGCCCTGACTGAAGAGATCGCCTTGCTGCTGCATCGCCCGGGTGAGCCGCAGGGGGCAGAGGTAGTTATTACGCCCCTTGAGGAGGACCGCTTCCCAATCGCCGGGGAGAAGCTTCTTCACCAAGGGTAGATCCTTGCCCACGAGCTGCTCCTGCAAATTGATCGTGTGGGTGGAGATGATTGCCTTCCGGCCTTCCTCAATCGCGAAACGGACCGAAGGCAAAAGATACGCGAGCGACTTGCCCACACCGGTCCCTGCTTCCACCGCGACCGGCTCACCATTCTCGAGAGCACGGGCGACAGCCATGCCCATCTCCTGCTGTTGAGGGCGGAATTCGAAATCAGCAGACTGGGAAAGCATCCCCGTCTCCGAGAAGGCCTCCCGCATCTCTTCCCGCAGCCAGCCTAGCTGGCCGGCATTTTCTGAAATCGATATCACCGCCCGCCATTCATGCCGCAGCGGAGCGAGGTCGGCAATGCCAAGGTGTGCTGCAGACGTGGTCCGCTCTACTCAGCCTCCCACTTGATTTGGAATTCGATCTCCTCGGACCCCTCCTCCCGCTCGTGCTCGATATTGTAACGTGCCCGCACAGGCACGTAGATTCGCTCGTTGGCAATCTGGATCTCAAAGGGTTCCCCATTCTCCAAGCTGTCGGCCAAGCGACGAAGTTTGGCGATAAATTGGTCCAACGGATAAGTTTTCTCCAAGTCGCGGTCTGCTTTCATGGTCAGTTTTATCTTCAATTAGCGCAGGCTCAGATCTCCCAAGTGTGAGCATCCGGTCGGACGAGTTTCAATCTCACTTGGGAGTCATCCAAGGAAAGCTGACCGTCGACGACTCCATCTTCGGCATCCACTTTTTCGATAAACGAATTCAGCTCTCCCTCGTGCACCAGCCCCTTCATGACGAGAAACCGCGTGAGTGCCTGCGTGGCGAGCTTGAGCTGGCCCACCTCCTTCTCGAGCCTCTTGATTTCGCGCTCCTTGGCAACGATTTCAGACCTTGCGGAGTGCTGCTGGCTCCGCAGGCTGTCGATACTACGTTCCGCATCCGCGATATCCATCCGATTCCCGATATCGCCTAACAAGAGTGTTCGCATCCAACCCATGGGCATAGCCTAAGCGAAAGCCAGGCCATCAAACCACTGCAAAGAGGAGCGAATATTCTTCTCGCGCGACCGGAAAAGAACCGGCTCCGCAAGGGAAGCCGCAGAACAATGCAAAGCTTCTAAATCAGGACAACAACTGCCCTTTCCTGGCCTTCGCGATGGGCACGGAGATTAGACCCGCTCGATGGCGACCAAGGTCATGTCGTCCATGCGGGTGGTCTTCGGAGAGAATTGGCTCACGTCTGCGGTGATTCGTTCGAGCACGTCCTCGGCGCCGTAAGCGCCATGGGAAGCGAAGACCTCGCGGAGACGCTTCCGCCCATACTCCTCACCCCCGAGATCCTCTGCCTCGGTGATGCCATCAGTGTAAAAGAGAAGCACATCGCCCGGCTGCATCTCAATCTCGAGCTCCTTGGTCACCCGCTCAAAGACTGGCCCCTTGTCGATACCGAGAGCGAGACCTCCGGGCTTCACCACCTCGACTTCGTTCGTATTCTTACGGAAAAGGAGAGGGGCGTCGTGGCCGGCCCTCACCAAAGTCAATTTACCCGTCTCGTTCTCCAGCACGGCATAGGCGGCACTCACGAACATGTCCTGCCGGATGTCATGAAAGATGAGCCGATTGAGGCCCGCCATCGCTTGTAAGGGCGTCCCCTTATCTTGGACGAGCGCCCGCAAGGCGCTACGGCAGCTCGCCATCACAAGGCCTGCGCCCACCCCCTTGCCAGAGACGTCAGCGACGACCACCCCATGCTTACCATCGGGGAGATCAAGGTAGTCGAAATAGTCGCCACTGATTAGACGGGCCGCCACGTTCATCCCGCGGACCCGGTAGCCTGCCCAATCGGGGTTCCCGTCCGGCAAGAGGACGCGCTGGACCGCTTGCGCCGTCCTCAGCTCGTCATCGAGGCGTCGCTTCTCATGCACCTCCTTGTGCAAGAGAGCGTTACCCAAAGCAAAGGATGATTGCTCTGCCATGGAGCGGAAGGTGTCCCAATCGTAGTCCTCGAAGGTGCCCTTGGTCCGGGCGGCGGCAAGAATGGCGAAAGGCTGGTCCCCCCGCCAGAGGGGGACTGCCATGAGAGAATCAATATCATCAAGTTCGACCGGGTCGATTGGCGTCCACCAGCGCCCGGTCTCTTTCTCCAGCGAAGCCGCCAGCGGCTCGCCCTCCAGCTTGGCCCGATGGAGACGCAACCACCCGATGAGGGAATCGCCCTCGCGTTGACGCACCTCGCCTGAAACACGGATGAAGGCCGGCCCTCTGTCCGATAGATGACCGGGCACCAAATCATTCTGCTTAATCAAGTAGAGGGCCGCCCCATCGGCAGTGAGCACCTCCTCCACCCCTTCCACGATGGTCCGGTAGAGATGACTTAACGACCGCTCCTCCTCAATCGAAACACCCAGGAGGTGGAGAAAATCGAACATGCGATGCTCCTCACCCTCGATCGCCGTCCGCCGCCCTTCGCTGGCCCGGTATTGGCTTTCCGTCACCCGCAAGCGCCAGATGAGCAAAGCCAGCCCGACCAGTAAAATTGCGATCAGACTCAGCTCCAAGCCGTTCATGCAGAAGCTACCAGCTAACTGTTAGGCCCTTTGGCCTCACACTCACGCTCCAAAACGTCCAGCACCGCGCCGAACTTCTTAACATTCCGGTCGTCGACATCGCAGAGCTTGCGATGCGCCTCAAGCACCTCTTCAGCGGCGGCTGCAGTCTTGTTACGTCCATCCCATTGTTGCAGTCCGCTACGGATTTCCCCCAAGCGGCCATCCCAATCCGAGCCTCCGTCTTCATCCTCAAGGTCGAGCAAGGCATCAAGGCCCAGATCGCTCAAAGAATCACGGTTGCGCTCGCTCAGGCCGACGACGGCCAAGCGGCCTTCTTGCTCAGACAATTGCAAGGCAAGACCCGCCAGGGTGCCCATGAAAGTCGAGTCCATCGCCGGACATTCATCCAAGTCGACGACGACGGTGGGCTTACCATCCCAGCCATTGGTGCCGAGACGCTTCTCCACACATTCCTTCAGACCAGGGCTGCTCACGAAGTTACCCTTGCCATGGACTCTCACCCACTGGGAGCCCTCTACTTCACCAACCTCGATAGAACTTTCTTTCGTCACTAAGTCACGTGCCTTGGCACCGATTTGTTCTGATGAGCCTGCAGAATACCTACGCGATTTCGCCTCGTCAACCATCCGGGACGCATCGCCAGATTTTTTCGAAAAATCCGAAGTTCTGGAAGTTCTGAGGGTCATCTATTAATAAGACCGTTATCGGTCGGGTTCTATTCGTAAGATTACCTCAAATCTTTGAGAGGTCACAAAAATTCGCCCATTATTTCAAAAAAGTTTCCTTTAATTGCATAAGTCACTCTATTGATAGCAACTTGACGAGCCTCCTCTTGTGCGGGGACGATCATCCTTACTTATTCAGTTGAACTCCCCGCCCTTTATTCTCCTCAACGGGTCCGAGAGTTTCCAGAGACAAGCCGTCGACACGCTCACCAACGCGCACGGGCATCCTCGTTCGATTGCGTATGTCCAGTCGGCGAGCTCTCTTCTCCCCAAAGGATGCCATGCCGTCTCCCCTCGCGGGAGCCGAGTAGCCAATCCAGATCGGCACGGCCCGCCGTCTCTCTCCGCCAAGGCCTGCCTTGAGGATGACCTCGTGTCCTTGACCGTGAATCATCGCGAGTCCATGAACCTTGCGATCGGAGACTTGGGGCAGAATCTCCAGCTCCACGGACGCCTCTTCTCCTTCCAAGAAGAGGGCCGGACCATATTGCGCATCAGCCCGGCAATTCCGTAGCCGGGCTCCGCTGGAGACCCAGAAACCTCGCTCGCAGCCGATGGCACTGCAGTTCTCTATGATCGCTCCTGCCTCCGAGCGGATCTCGAAGCCTCCCCTCACGTTCTTCGCGCGGCACCCCCGCAGGACGAGGCCCGGATGTTGCCCATAGGTGCGGAAGCCGTCCTCGCAGAGACTCTTCATGTAGCCGGGCAGCAGCCGGTTACTGCCCTCACGGGTGCGGAAGACCATCTGGAAATCCCGCTCGAAGGGACGCCCTTTCCTCTCCGCGAGCATCTCCTCGGTCTTCCTCATCTCGCCAACAACCTGGCAGTTCTCTATCAGTACATTGGCAGCATCATCCTGCAGGAAGATGCCGTGACCGAAGGAACGCATCAGCACCTTGCAGTTGAGCAGGCGGGAATCATCACCTGCCACGCGGATTGCGCTATGTTTGTAATGCCCAATCACCGCTTCCCCTCCTTTGCCGAAAACATCTCCGTAACCATAGGGACTGGAACCCTTTATCTCGAAATAACAATCTTCCAGGACATTGCCCCTCCCCCTGAGCTCGACCAACTGGCCACCCCGGGAAACCCCATGCCCGGTGCACTTGATGGTCAATCCACTAAAGACATTCCGATCCCCGGTCACCACCAGCTCCCCGGTGTGGGTCGGCGCTCTCATCTCGCTGCGGAGTTCGGTCTCCCACTCGATGACCACGTCTTGCATGAGATAGCGATTCCCACTTCCCTTGAGCTCCATGAAGCGGCTTCTCCCCTCCTTGCGTTGCTGGCGGATCCACCTCTTGGTCGCCAGCTCGGAGAGACGGTAAGTGCCCGGCTTCATTCGGATCACCTGATTCCGCCCATCGGCGACTTCCACCAACTCTTTGAGGCTGGAGACAATGACGTCCGGCCGGGGAGCGGAGTCACCGCACAGGGTTTGACCCAGTCCGATGAGCATCAGGAATAACCAGACTCCGGATTGCCGGCGAGGGGACTGGTGAGGAATTGTCATGGGGAGCATCACGCCGCTGTAAACGGTGGCCAGCCGGGCTTCTTTCTTCTCCAGCCTCTCTGCCACGCCCGACGGGGTTTTGGGGTCAAGTCACTCTGTAAACCCACGAGATGATATCCTCTCCCGCCAACGCCCGGGAGTCACGCCATGCTCCGCCGCGAAAGCCCGGCTTAAATGGCTTTGATCACAAAAGCCACAAGCCGAGGCGATCTCGGCGAGCGGCTTGCGCGAAAACTGCAGCAGGTTACGAGCCCGGGTGACCCGGCAGAGCAGACGATAACGGGCGGGACTCATTCCCGTCTCCTTCCGGAAGTATCGTTCCAAGCTGCGGCGGGACATGCCCAGCCGGTCCGCGATGTCCGCGATGGACCAATCCTCCTCCACATGTCGCTCCAAGAAGCGCACCGCCTCAGGGCGATCGTCACGAAGCCTCTTCCTCACCATCTCCGGGTCGACCAACATCCCGAAAATCACCATCCCCACAATTTTCCCCTCCCGTACCCGCGGCCCCTTCAAGCTTCGCCAGACCTCCCGCCGTCCGCCATCCACCATCATCAGCTCCTCGAAGGTGTCGATGATTTCTCCCCCCTCCACCACCCGGCGCTCCTCGCGATGATATCTCTCCGCCCGCCACACCGGGAAGACCTCGAAAACGGTTTGCCCGATGACCTCCAGGGACTCGTCGAGCCCGACCGACTTCAGCCAGCCATCACTCACAAACTCGTAGCGATAGCCCGCGTCCTTGACCACGCAGCGGAGCCCCTCAACGCGATCAAGAAAGGGTTGGAGCAGTCCAATCTCGTCAGCGATTGACTTGGGAACGCAATGACTGTCGCATTGATTCATCAGGAAGGCCGACTATCTGCCAATTTTGGCGCGATTATTCAATCAAACTTCCTCTCTACCGCTACGCTCAGGGCAATGATGACGATCCCCAATCTCCAAGCGCTCCGCAAGCCCGGACGCCAAATCGAAGGCCATGCCGCCATCCTCCTTCCCTTCGCTGCCGATGGCTCAATCGCCGAAGCTGCATACAAGGAAGCTCTCCTCCGCACCCACCAGGCCGGACTCGGCTGCGCGGTGAATATGGATACCGGCTATGCCAACTACCTCACCAGCGAAGAGCGCGCCACCATGCTGTCCTGGGCTCAGGAAACCTTGCCCGACGGCTTCATCGCCGGTGTCTTTGTCGAAGGCCTCGAAGGCGAACTGACCGATCTCTACCTCCAGCAAATGCACCAAATCGCCGAGCATGGCGGCACCCCCATCCTCTTTCAAACAACCCGCTTCCACGAGTGGTCGCCTCAACAGATTGTCGAACTCTACGCGACTATCTGTGAACCCTTCGACTCGGTGGTCGGCTTCGAGCTGGGCCGCATGTTCGCGCCCAATGGCATGATCTACGACGAGGAAACAATCCGTGGCCTGATGACCATTCCCTCGCTGAAGGGCATCAAGCATTCCTCCCTCTCCCGCTTGGAGGAGATCAAGCGCCTCCAGCTCAGGGACGAGCTTCGCCCGGACTTCAAGATCTACACCGGCAACGACCTTGGCATCGACATGGTCGAGTATGGCTCGGACTACCTCTTGGGCCTGGCCGCCTTCTGCCCGGAGAAGTTTGCGGAGCGCGACCGTTACTGGGCCAGCAACGATCCCGCCTACTACGAGCTGGCCGATGCACTGCAATATCTCGGCAATGTGGGCTTCCGCGCTCCGGTCCCCGCCTACAAACACTCCTGCGCGGTCTTCCAGCACCTTCTCGGTCGCATCCCGACCTCGAATCCCCATCCCCAATGCCCACCGCGCCCGGATTGGGAAGCCGGTATCCTCGAAGACTGCGCCAAGCGCCTCGGCTACGAGCTCGATGCCTGATTCCTCACCTTTACCAAGAGCCCCAAAAGAGCACCCTCCGGCAGCCATCCTCCCATGTCTTACTCCAACGTCGCCCTCCACACCTTCACCACCAAGCCCTGGTCCATCTCCGAGTGCATCGAGAATTATGCCCGGCGGGGCATCGGTGGCATCTCCATCTGGCGGGAAACCATCGAGGGAGAAGACCTCGCAGCGGTTCGCAAGCATTACCACGATGCCGGGCTGACCCCCGTGTCCTACGTTCGGGGCGGTTTTTTTCCTCATACCGAACCAGGCGAAAGAGCCAAAAACATCGATAAGAATCGCGAATGGTTGCGGGACGCATCCGCGCTTGGCATGCCCTCCGTGGTTCTCGTCTGCGGAGCGGATCCCGGGCAATCCCCCCTCACCAACCGGAACCAAATTCGCGATGGTATCGCCGCGCTACTCAATGACGCTTCCGACCTCGGCATCACCCTGCTCATCGAGCCCCTGCATCCCTGCTACTGCGGTAATCGAAGTGCGGTGCCAACCTTAAAGGTCGCAAACGACCTTTGCGCGGAGCTCAACCACCCGGCGCTCAAAGTCGCGGTCGATGTTCATCATGTCTGGTGGGATCATGACCTCGAAGCCGAGCTCGCCCGCTGCGCCTCCAACGGCTGGCTCGGCTCTTATCATATCTGCGATTACAAGGCGGAACCTGCCGATCTCCTGCTCGACCGCGGCATCATGGGTGAGGGATGCGCCAACCTTCGCGAAATCGACCAATGGGTCGTCGCCGACAACGGCTTCGACGGACTTCGCGAGATCGAGATCTTCTCCTCACATTGGTGGTCCAGAGACCAGGACGAGTTCCTCGACCGCATCCTGCAATCCTACGATAGCCTTTACTCACCATCCACGAACTAATCGGAACACCCTACCCTCAATCCCTACCTAATCTTCTCTCTTATGAAAACCATCGGCATCATTATGAACGGCGTCACCGGACGCATGGGCACCAATCAACACCTCGTCCGCTCCATCCTCGCCATCCGCGAGCAAGGAGGCGTCCAATGCAATGGCGAAACCATCATGCCCGAGCCGATCTTGACCGGCCGCAACGAAGCGAAGCTGAAAGCGCTCGCTGAAAAACATGGCGTCGCGCGCTACACCACCGACCTCGATGCGGCTCTCGCTGATCCCCAGAACGAAATCTTCTTTGATGCCTCGGGCACTCCTTACCGCATCCCCTTCCTTGAGCGGGCCATCGCCGCAGGCAAGCACGTGTATTGTGAAAAGCCGACCGCTACCGACTTCTCCGAGGCGCTCCGGATTGCCGAAGTCGCTGAGAAGGCGGGCGTGAAAAATGGGACCGTGCAGGACAAGCTCTGGCTCCCCGGGCTCATTGCCTTCAAGAAACTCAAGGAGGAGGGCTTCTTCGGTGAGATTCTCAGCGTGCGTGGCGAGTTCGGCTACTGGGTCTTCACCGGCCATGATGAGAACCAGCCCGCGCAACGACCCAGCTGGAACTATCGGAAAGAGGATGGCGGCGGCATGATCGTCGATATGCATTGCCACTGGCGCTACGTCATTGACAACCTCTTTGGCAACGTCACCAAGGTCTTCACCCACGCGGCGACCCACATCCCGGAGCGCGTCGATGAGCAGGGTAATCCCTATCCCTGCACTGCTGATGATTCCGCCTACGCCCTCTTCCAGACCGACAGCGGTGTTCTCTGCCAATTCAATTCCTCATGGAATGTTCGTGTCCGCCGCGACGATTTGCTCGTCATGCAAGTCGACGGAACAAAAGGCTCCGCCATCGTGGGACTCCGCAAGTGCTGGGCTCAATCCATGGAGGAGACTCCCAAGCCCGTCTGGAACCCGGATATCGATAGCCCGATCAACTTCTATGAGGATTGGAAGGAAGTGTCCCCTGGCGACTGCGACAATGCCTTCAAGATTCAGTGGGAACTCTTCCTCAAGCACGTGGTCTGCGATGACCCCTTCCGCTGGACCTTGCGCGAGGGAGCGAAGGGCGTGCAGCTGGCAGAACTCTCATGGAAGTCGCATGAAGAGGAGCGCTGGATCAACGTCCCTAGCGCGTAGCCGACCTACCCAGAAATTGCGCACTCAGGCTCTCGCCCGCAGAGAGCCCGAGCGCGCTTCTCATCGCTCTTTTATGAGATTGGGATAGGGGAGAATTTAGCTTTCCGCTGAAACCTTCACCCGAACAAGTCGCTGCTTTTTGGCAGCCATTTCAGTCGTGAATGACGCTGTTTCCTCATCGGCGACAAGGGTCGTTAAATTCGCCCATTCGCCATTCGTGGCATCATACTCTTCCACCACATAGGTGACGGACGCCACTGCAGACCAAGTGAGCTGAAACTGACCATTAACTACGTCCACCGAGAGGATTTTGATTTCCTCCATGTCTTCGTTGAGGACGCCAACGCCATCGAGGTCGAAACCCGCTGAGCCAACAGTGGGATAAGGATCGTAAATCACATCACCCGAGGAATCGAGACTGGTTCCTCCCACCACATCGACGAGACGAACATATTGGACTGAAGCGAGACCCACCTCCGCCAAGTCGAAAGGAACCCCGTAACCGCCGCGGTATTTTCCAGCCAAGCCGGTGACGTTGGTTGGATCATTCACCCCAAACGCCGGCACCGCCGATGCAGTGAGCGAATCGTTGGGAAAACGGACAAAATTCGACCCATCCGCAGAGACCTCCACGAAAGCCAGCTCGAGAAAGGAATCGGAGAACGAATTTTCGAAGACCGCGAAATCAGGTCCAGGCCCGTCGCCAATCGGTTGAGCGAAGGACAAGACGATCTCTCCTCCCCGGCCCAGGGAGACAATGGTCCCGCTCTGACCCTCAGCGGGCCCTAGGGCGCGGCTCTCATCCTGCCAAGCTTCGTCGACTTCCAAACCCGGCTGATAGGATGACACCTCCGTGGCCCAGGCGACAATCCGTGAATCATCGAGCGCGATGGCAGTGCTCCCCTCCGTCCCCGCTTTCGGAGCATAAGGACCAGCTACGGCGAGCGTCGTCGACAATAATAATGCTGTTCGTATTTTCATAAAATCTTCAGAGCGCTCAATTGCGCGTTTTCGCCAAGGTTAGGTCGTTCGGATTGGAGAAGGCGCGTTCTCCTGGCTTGGACGGGGTCATCTGGGGAATGGCTCGTTAAAACTCATAACTCGCTCCCACCAACCATTGCCTCCCAGCACCGGGATAGAACTGCCCTGCGGCCGCATAGCTGGCGTAGTTTTCATCCAAGAGATTGGAGATCGACGCTCGAATCGTGCAGTTCTCCGAGAACTTCCAGCGCGCGGAGACGCCGACCAGAACCCGCGCTGGAACCCGCGTGAGAGTGTTTTCGAAATCATCCCCCTGCCATGCTTCTGTTTGGTAAGACACGTTGGTCGCAAGCGTCAGTTCTTCAATCGGCTTGACCTCCACTCCCCCAGAGAGGGTATGGGTGGGAACCAAGGGCAATTCTCCACCTGAAAACGGCCCGTCTAGTAGCTCAGCTTCGACCCACCCATAGCGTGCATTGAGTGACCAATGTTCCTCCTCGTAGCCGAACCACAAGTCAGCTCCGACTCTTCTGGTAGCTGACAGGTTCCGGTTCAATTCATCATGGAAGGCAATTTCATCTTCCAACCAAGTACCGTAGATCAGGCCGCCCAACCGGAGCGACTCTCTGCCGAACTCTCCGCCTAGCTCGAATCGATGGCCTTCCTCAGGTCGAAGTCCAGCATTGAACGGAACCTGCAGGAGATATCCCTGATAGCCCGCAATCTCATCAAGTAACGGCGCCCGATAGACCTGCTCGTAACGAAGCCAAGCGCGGAGGTCTTCACCATCGTTGAACTCAAGGGCCGATTCGGTTGCCCAATTGAGTCTCTCATCGGACTCCGAAAAGGAGCTGGCCTCGCTATCGCCCGCCGAGTCCCCTTTCAGTAGATATCCTTCGACCCCGAGCCCTTGCCGAACAAGCCAGCGCTCCCCAAGAGCTCGCTCCGCGATAACGAAAAGCCCACCAGTCGAGCGAGAGAGCTCCGCCTCTTGCAAGGGAGAGGTTCGCTCGATGTCGGCGTAGGAAGTGAAATCAAGCGCCTCAACCTTCCACCGAAGGCCGGCTTCCAGTCTCAGCTTCGCCCCTTGAAATTTGCTAACCAGCTCACCTTGAAAAGTGTTCAGACTGTTATCCGCATAGAACCCACCTTGGTCGATGAGCCTCTCTTCGCGCATCGCTCTCGCGACAAGCTGGTGATTCCAATCAGCATGCCCAGGCCTCAGCCGCAGAGTGTATCCCAACTCCCGTCGGGAAATCTCAGACTGATAGAGTTCCTCGAATCCATTCACGTAGCCAGCATTCGCCCGGGGTGTATCTCGGAATTGCTCGTAAGACAGCCCACCGGGATTAGCGAATTCCGATTCAGCAGCGAGGAACGATAACGAACTTGAGGCCCACCCCTCAGAGCTTGTGGCCAGGCCGACTCGGATCGATTGGTCGGTGCGGAAGCCATGCTCCCGGAAGCCATTCGTCTCATCGCTCTCAGCGTTGACGGTGAGTGAGAGCTCTTCTCCTGGAAGACTGAGGGCAAGCTGCGCGCTGCGCGCCCCGTCATTGCCCGACGCGCCTGAGAGCTTGAGCTCGGCCTCATCATCAGGCTCGCGCGACTGAATTGCGATAACGCCTCCCAAGGCCCCACTCCCATACCTCACTGTGCCCCCGCCCGGACGGAGCGAAAGGCTCTCGATGGCAGGGAGACTCAGGCTCCCCCAATCCATTGTCGCCAAGTCGGGCCGATTCCTGGGCAGACCGTCAACGAGAAGAAGAGTTCGCCGGGCTCCTGCAAAACCCCGCCAGACAGGCGCACCGCTACGAGAGTTCCCGTAGATTGAATTGAACGGCAGCCCAGCCTCATCTTGCAAGAAGTCCAGAACCGAAGTCGCAGTGGAGTTGGCAATGTCCTCTCTCGCAAACCGGGTTTCTCCGCCCTGCTTGAACTCCTTATCGGAGGATGGGATCAGCGACGCTTCAACCAAAGTCTCATCGAGCTCATAGGATGGCGCACGCACGCCTTCCTCCGCGATGAGGCAGGACAAGACAATCGAAACTGACAGCTGGATGCTCACAGCCACATCTCCTAGCAGGCAGAGGACCGCCGCAACACCCTGTTACGCCGATCCGACACTTGTGCTTGGGCACAAGCGTATGACCTCCCTACTCAGACAATAAGGTCTTCCCGCCTATCGCCGACGACGGACGAGGAGGGAAAGACTGGCAAGCAAGACCAGACCCGAACTCGCTGGCTCTGGAATCGGGGCCACCGAGGGGCTGATCGAACCATCCCCAAAGACGAAGGCATCGCTACTTCCTGGCTCAATGATACGGTAAGGATAGGAGCTCCCGCTCCCAAAACTCCAGACTCCGTCGGCTACTGGATTTGCCGTCGGGTATCCGGCCTCCCCTCCTGAGACCCATTGGGCCCAGTAGCTTGAGCCGCTGCCGGTTTCAGTCGTTCCGTTGAACTCGACCGCACCAAGAAAAAGATTCGGTTGCTCGGTAGTTCCGAAGTTGGAGATGGAGAAGATGATCTCGGTATCGGCATCATCAGCCAAGAGGAGAAGGTCTCCAGCATCCATCGGGTCGTTCGCATCGTAAGTGTAGAACACTTCATACTCCCGAACGCCAAGGTTGGGGGACTCAAGAACCAGGTAGCTAGAGTCGGGACCACTACCAATGCTGATGACGGCTTGCGCCATCCCTGTCGCGAGCCCGAGAAGGGCGGCAATTTTCAATTTCATATCGTTCTCTATGAGACCGGGCGAGAACGGACGCCATGATTGGTGTCGGCAATTCCCGTCGTCTTCCATCTCGCGAGAAGACGTCGCCGCCAGCTGCCCCGGATTGCAACAGGCCGGACGTTGACCAGCAGGATGAAGTATTCGGACTCCCGGCTCAAACCTACCGCTCCCGCCTTCACCTTCGTCACACGAAGATTGGCTGATGGGACTTTCGTAACCGGTCACCGCAGCGCGCCTGTTCCGGATTTTCACCGGATTCCATGCATCCCTGCACCAACGTCGCGGCCGGAGTAACCAAGCCCCCTCCGAGGGGCAAGCAAATTCAAATCAGATTGGGCGACAAAGAACAAACGGGGAGATCACAACCGCCTCGAAGCGGGTGTCACTCTCCTCCCATTGAAGGGCATGCAGCGCTTCAATCTTTACCAAGTCGCCCGCCTTCAGCCACCCTTTGACCTTCTCAGCCTCGTCGGCAGCCATCGCTTCGCCCACCTCGACCATGTCGACCTCAGCATCAACAAAGTAGAGAGCACCCCGCTCATAGTGGGGACGAAGGTAGTTCCATCCCACATCCCCGGTGTATTTCTCCAGCTTCTCTCCATCGGTCGAATTGTCCTCTCCGAGGATGCTGTATCTCATGGGCTCGGGCTTGTCGGGTGATATCATGTTGTTCGGTCTGCTAAGGCTATTGGTAGAAAATCAAGTCACGGGGATATCGCCGAGGAGGGTGAGGTCATGCCGACCTTTGGTGAGTGTTCCGCTTGTTAGGATACGGGCTCTCAGCCCCCCCCGACCGCGCAGGAATTCTTCGACTCCCGGAGCGCAGGCTTCATCCATCCAGTAGCAAGGTTTGGATTCTTCGCTCCCCGTGAACTCGATGTCGCCGATCGCGAAGTGCCTGCCTATCAAACTGTCGAGTTCGACCCCACGGACAATCACATTGCGGCGAAAAGCTGACGAGCTCAGCTCAGGCAAATTGAACTCACTCTTCACCGCCTCATAAACAGACTCTTCAAAGAAGGTGATCTGCCCCTTGTAGTCTGGCTTGTAGTCAAAGAAGCGGTCGCCAACGATGCCGCTCCCGGCGACAAGCTCCAGCGTATCACAGGATTCAATGGCATGCTCCTCACGCCCCTTGCCGTGACGGCCAAAGAAGTCGTGCCCGGGTGAGCGGTAGAGATGGGTGAGCTCAATCATCATTTCTCGAATAACATGCGGGCTCCAACGATGACGAGAGCGACTCCGAAGATTTTCGTTAGCGTCGCACTCTGCAGGCTGCGCATCAGGTCGGTGCCGAACCAGGAAGCCAAGGCCGTCCCGAGTGCTGTCAGCGCGACCAGCTTCCATTCGATTAATCCCGTTTGCTTAACGGTGTGATTCAAGGTGCCAATGCCAGCAGAGATCACCACGATTGCCAGGGAAGTCGCGACCGCATTCTTTTGGTCGAGACCGAGACCGATGACAAAGGCGGGGACGAGCAAAATGCCTCCACCGACTCCGCAGAGGGCGGAAATCAGCCCCGCCGCCAAACCAACGATTAAAGCAGTAATTGCGAGTTTCATCCAATTAATTCCACTACCAGCCGGTGCAAGACCAAGCGGTGGTCTAGTCCAGTTGTCACCAGCGACTTGTCAGCCTTTAGCGCGCTCGCCATGGCCTGCCTCAGCTTGGGAAGAGATTTTTGATTCACCTTACCGACCGCTTGCATTAGCCCCCAGGCATTGATCCCACCATCCTTTTTCTTTGGAAAGACCGCTCGTTTCTCTGGTGGCAAGCCTTCGAGCGCGGACTGGAAGGCGCGGTAGTTCCCGGGGCGGGCTCCTGCCTCCAGAGCCAACTTGGCGAAAAACTGATTGCGCACGGTCGGGATGATAGCCGCCCGCATGAGGCCGATGGCATTTTCTCCCTTGTCGAGCTGGGCATCAATGAGAGCGACAGCGCGAGCGGCTTCTCCCCGCTCGATTGCCCGACCAATTTCCCAGATGACCCCCTTGCGGGTGGGAGGCACCATCGTGCGCACATCAGCCAAGGTGACCCGTCCGCCGGATCCCAGATAGAGCGAGATCTTCTCCAGCTCATTACTGACTTGGCGGGTATCCTCTCCCGCCAGCTGCACGAAGAGGTCGAGAGCGTCTCCATCAAACTCCAGCCCCAGCTCACCGGCCCGGCGAGTCACCATGGCGGCGACCTCCTCCTCCCAGCCTTCCTTGGAGATATCAATCTTATCGTAGGTCTTGAGATTGGCATTCTTGGCCAGCCACTTGTAGAAGGCTCGGCGCTTGTCGATCGCCGGCGCGGAGATCAACACCTCCACCTCAGGCGGCACCCCTGCCTTCAGGCAATCGAGTAAATTCTCCACCCCCTGCTTCGCTCGCTCCGCTCCGCCGGTGCGGTCATCTCCTAGGAAGGTCGCGCCCTTGAGCCAAACCACCTTCGCCCCGCCGAAGAAACCAATCGTCTGAATCGCTTCGATCGTGCGAGAGGCCAGCTCGTGGGCGTGCTCGGCATGGTCGGCCACGCCCTCAATCAGGTCATTGGCAAACTCATCA
Organism: Verrucomicrobiota bacterium JB023; assembly: GCA_030673895.1. Lineage (GTDB taxonomy): Bacteria > Verrucomicrobiota > Verrucomicrobiia > Verrucomicrobiales > Akkermansiaceae > Roseibacillus. The sequence goes on along the minus strand of JAUTCR010000044.1, from coordinate 15,980 downwards.
CCATCCGCCGGCTTCAACTTCTCGAACAAAGCATGGGCCTCTTCCGAGACCCGTCCCTCGTCTGTTCCGAAAACCGCGTGTATGGCCACGCGACGAGTTCAACCTGCCCAGCTCGATCCGTCGATTTTTTTTAGTGAGCCAGCCCCCTGCCGTCGAAAAATAATCCGCTGGAAAAACCATGCGGACTCCTCTAAGGCTCCGTAATGAATTCATCTTCACTCCTCATTGGTACCGCTGGCGGCTTGCTGGTGGTGGCGCTCGTTCTCTCGATCACGAATATGAACAAGCAGTCGGGCCAGAGCTCCGACGAGCTCGCCGAGCTGAAGCAGGATCTTGAAGAGATGCGCCTCGCACGAATGGAGCTGGAGAAGCAGAAGCAAAGCTACCTCAGCCCCTACAGTTACCTTCCTTCCACCCCCGTGGAGGCTCCGACCACCGCCGATCCAGAGCTTGAAAGCATCAAGCAGCGATTGGCGCAAGCCGAGGAACGAAACAACAACCTCGAGCGCGATCTACGCGACTTGGCCTCCCAGCCAGCTCCGCCCGCTCCTGAGCCAACTCCCGTCGTGGAGGAACCTGAGCCAGCGCCTACCAAGAGCTCCAGCCGGCCCAAGCTCATTGAGCAAGCCATCCTGCAAGCCACGGTACTGGGCTACGACAAGGAATTCGGGTTCGTGACCCTTGACCCCACTCCCTCGGCCAACTTCTCGGTTGGCCAAGAGCTTGGCATCCGGCGCAACAATGGCGTCCTCTGCCGACTCCACGTCGATCGCGCGGGTGATGGCCAGTACGTCGCCTCGGTGAAGGCGGTGGGCGACCTTCCTGACATCCAAGTCGGGGATGAGGTCATCATCCCCCCTGCCTTCGACGGCATCCTAGACTGATTTCCTTCTCGCTCTTTTTTGTCGCACCCGACGGTGCGATTCAATCTGGCACACCTATGACGCAACCGGCCAAACGGCCCATCTCTCGAATTATCCATGCCACCCACTCAAATCGTCACCCATCCGGGACCAGCCCATAAGGACGAATTCCTCGCCTGTTCCCTGCTCCTCTCGCCCTATCCCGTTCCCATCATCCGCCGGGAACCCACCGAGGCGGATCTCGCTGATCCAGAGATTATCGTCGTCGACGTAGGCGGTCAGCACGAGCCTGACTCCAATAACTTCGACCACCACCAATTTCCCGCCGATCACCCCCCGATTTGCGCGCTCTCCCTTGTTCTGCAACACCTTGAGCTATACGATGATGCCCGCAAATTCTGCGAGTGGCTGGAGCCGGCTGAATACTTTGACACGCGTGGCCCCGTCGAGACAGCCCGCTGGCTCGGCCTCTCCCGCGAGCACCTGGCCCAGCTCAATTCCCCCATCGACGGCACCATTCTCCGCGCCTTTGCGCGCGCCGAGACCCTTCACCCGGGGGATATGCTATGGGAATTGATGCGCATGATCGGCGAGGACACCCTCACCTACCTCCGCAAGCTCAAAGGACGGCTTGAGGACATCGCCCATCACGCTCAATGGCTCGATCTACCTGGGGGCAACAAGGCCCTCTTCCTCCCTCGCGAGGATCCGCCCCCCACCGATCCATCCCTCGGGGTGGCTCGCTATATTGAGTCACAATCGTTCTCCGATACCGTTGTCGCCACCATTTATCCGGACCGGCGCGGCCAAGGCTACGCCCTATCCCGCTTCCGCGACTCCCTCCTCCTCGACTTCAATCGAATCCGCGAGGAGAACGACGTGCATTTCGCGCATAATCGGGGCTTCGTGGCAAAAACGTCGGCCACCGGGCTGGAACGCTTGAGGGAACTGCTCCTCCGCTCCTATGGGGGCTAAAAGTAGGAAAAATTCCTCGTTCATTGCCCCCTCGCCGGGGTTAATAGCCGCATGTTCCTCACCGGATTTGCAGACGAAGCGGCACGCGACCTGACGACCCAAATCAAGGCTACCAAAGAACTCGGCTGGAGCCGGATCTCAGCTCGGGGCGTCAATGGGGCTAATCTTCATGAACTCCCGGAAGGCGATTTCGCCGAAGTCGCCGATCAGCTTGATGATGCCGGCATCACCATACCTGAATTCGGCTCACTCATTGGTAATTGGGCCAAACCCATCGAATCGGATTTCGACCTCACCTTGGCCGAGATCGATCGGGCCATCCCGCGCATGAAGCGTCTTGGCACCCCGCTGATTCGCATCATGTCCTACGCCCAAAAACCTTGGGGAGAAGACCAGCACGAGGCAGAGCGCTTTCGCCGTCTGCGGGAGATCGTGAAACGCTTTGAGGAAGCCGGCCTGGTGGCCGCGCACGAGAATTGCATGAACTGGGGCGGCTTCTCCCCGGAACACACCCTCCGCCTGGTGGAGGAAGTGCCCGGCCTCAAGCTCATCTTCGATACCGCCAATCCAGTCTTCCAAAAGGATCGCTCCAAACCATCGCCCGACGGATCATTCCCTTGGCAAGACCCGATGGAATTCTTCCAAGCGGTACGAGAGCACGTCGTCCACGTCCACATCAAGGACTGCACCAATCCACCCGAGGGCGAAACCGAGCCCGCGCAATACACCCTACCGGGGGAAGGTCAGGCGAAAGTGAAGGAAATTCTCCGCGAATTGAAAGCGGCCGGCTACGACGGGGGCCTCGCTATTGAGCCTCACGTGGCCACCGTCTTCCATGCCACCGAGGGCGAGGAGCCGGATTGGGACCAATGTTACTCCTCCTACGTGGAATATGGCAAAGCGTTCGAGGCGCTCTTGGAAGAACTCGCTTGGCGCCCGGAGTGAACTGATGCCTGTGGCCGGGCGAGCGAATGGAGACTCTTACCCTAACATCTCCAGCACCACCTCCGCGACCTCCTCGGCCTTCTCTGGAAGCGGGCGGACGCTGCCATCCTCGCCACGAATCTCCCCGGCCGCGCCATCAATGACGACACTCTTGCCAGGTCGGGCGACAAGCTCTTCGAGTTCGGCCGACGATGCCGTGGTCTTCACGCTCTCTTTATCGAAGTAACCGCTCTCAAGGAACTCCTCCCGTTGCTCCGGCTCGACTTGATAGAGAATCACGATCGATTGCGCTTGGGCTGCTGGAGGGGCCACATCGCGGACAGTATCCACACCCTCTCCGACAGCTCCATCCGGTCTCAGGCTCAAGGCGCCGATAACGGCCAAGAGCACCACTGCAGCCAAAGCGCCCGAAAAGGCGGGTTGAGCAAAAAGCTGGCCAAGGGCCGACCAAAAAGAAGGCTTGGCCGTCGCCGCCGCACGGCTCTGCATCGGGCCGTATTGGCCTAGCAGCCGCTCCCTCAGATCCTCGGGAAGGGGAGGCACATCCTCTCCTGCCGGAGGTTGGAGGCTTTGTTCGAGCATGCTTTTCATCGCCTTGAGGTCTTCTGGGATATCGTTGTCCATATTTGGGCAAGTCTGGGTGGGGGACATTGGCAACTACCGTGTGATTCCCGCCTGTTTTTTTAATTTTGCAGAGCAGCCGCCAATTTGCGGAGCGCCTCGTGGAGCAAGTCGTTGAGAATTCGGCGTTTTTTCGAAGTGGAGTCGGAGGGCTTGAGAGAGAGTTTTTTTAGAATTTCCTCCTCTTGAAGGAGCTCCCCCATGGTGTGGGTCTGCGCCACGTAGATGGCGAAGATCAGCTCCCACTCTAGGGGAGACAGGGCTTCTTCACAGAGATTGTAGATGCGGTCGAATCCAAGATGGGCCACGTCACCAAACGAGCGGGCGGATTCGTCTTCGAATTGGCGGGCGTTGTCCGGATTGTCGGTAAGCTCGTCGAAGGAGTGCTGCGTGTTTGGCTGATTCTTTAACGCCGACTGCTTCCGCCGCCAGTCAATGGCGCGAAACTGCAGCATCTTGGTGAAGAGCGGAATCACCTCCTCAAAAACCATGATCGTCTCGATGGGTGCCTTGTTGTCAGAACCCTTGGGTCGCGGCAGCTCGGCAAAGGTCTCCATGAAGACATCTTCCGCATCCTGGTCGCGGACCCCCTTGCGATGAAGAATTGCCAGGCCGAATGGCTTGAGCAATGGAGCCAAATCATTCCACTCCCGCTCTCCTTCCCGGCCTTGCTCCCGCGTCTGGAGATGATCGAGGTTAAGATTACGCTCGTAGCGTTGATCCTCGGGATCGTGATGAAGCTGGTGGTCGCCATTCTCTCTCCGATCAACTCGAACATGATACCGCGAGGCTTCGTGGGCCTCATCAAGCAGAGCGGCCGAGAATTCGGAGCGACCCGGTAAGGTCGGGTAGCGGCTCATGAGACGCTCCATCAGCTCACGGGCGAGCTTCTCCGCCAATTCATCAGGCAGACGAACCCCCTCGACCGGGCATCGCACCCGGAAGTAACAAGAGGCCCAAAGCTTCTCAAAAAACGGCAGCTTGTTTCCGTCCATTATCCCCCCGAGAGGTAACAAAGTCAGGGGGATCGAGAAAGATAGAATTTATTATCCTGTCGAAAGGGGCACTTAATCCGCTTTGGTGGCGGACTTCTTCTTGGCCAAGTCACATCCGCAGCCCCCTCCGCAGCCAGACTTCTTCTTCCTGAAGTTTTTTCGGAAGAGGAAACCAAGCGCTACGCCAATCGCGGCTCCTGTCGCGATGAGTTGCCAATCAATCATAAGAAGAGGGCTGAAAGATGAAACGTCGCCAACGCTGCTACATAGGCGAAGATACTCATGCCGGCCAGCTGGCCTATCGCCACCTTCCATGACTTACTCTCCCGGGCCACCACGACCGTCGTCGGGAAGCATTGCAGCGCGAAGACGTAGAAGACGAGCAAGGAGAGGACCGTCGGCAGCTCGTATGAGCGGCGGAATTCTTCCCGCACCGCGTCATCATCCTCCTCATCGACCGCATAAGAAATCGCTACCTGTGAATTGAAGACCTCTCGCGCGGAAAAGGAGGCCAGCATCGCCGTCCCGAGACGGGCGTCCCATCCCAGAGGCGCGACCACGGGCTCAATGGCCTGCCCCATCCGGCCCATGGCAGAATACTCGAATTGGTCACTTTCTTCGCCGGAAGGCGCTTTCGGGAAAGTTGCCAAAGCCCACAGAATGACCGAGATGGCGAGAATCACGGTGCCCGCCTTGACAAGAAAGGCAGTCGCTCTCTCCAAGAGATGACGCGCGATATAGCGCCAATCCGGGGCTCGGTAGGGAGGAAGCTCCATCAGGAAGCTGGGCTGATGGTCCTTGGCCAGCCCGACCGTACCTTTCAGCAAGCGGGCAACGACAAAAGCAGTCACGGTGCCGAGGGCATATAGGCCAAACATCACCAACGCCTGCTGAAAAACCCCGGCCACCATGAGCGGGATCAGCAGGAGATAGACCGGCAGCCGGGCACTACAGGACATCCATGGAAGAATGAGAATGGTCAGCAACCGCTCCTTGGCGCTCGGCACGGAGCGCGTCGCCATCACCCCGGGAATGGCGCAGGCATAGCCGCTCAAGAGCGGGAGGAAACTACGACCGCTCAATCCGACGCGACTCATGACGCCATCCATCAGAAACGCGGCGCGAGCCATATAACCTGTCGACTCCAGAATGCCGAGAAACAGGAACAGCAGGAGAATCTGAGGAAGAAAAACAACCACGCCGCCCACGCCGCCAATTATGCCCTCGACAATCAGATCCGTGAACAGGCCCTCGGGCAATGCGCTGCGGGCAAAGTCACCTGCGGCACCGAAGACATCCTCGACGAAGGTCATGGGCGCCTCCGCCCATTTGAAAATACTCCAAAAAAGAAGGAAGAAGATGAGAGCCAGATAGAGTAGCCCCCGCACCGGATGGAGCAGCTCGGCATCGATCTTGTCCGTCAGTGCCGATTGCTCGCCAGCGTGCTCATTGACCGCGATGTTGACGATTTCCCTCACTCGCTCGCGACGAGCGCTCTCCAGATCCTCTCCCGGAGTCAATCCGCCGTCCGACTCCTCCACGACCCCATGCACCTCGGCCTGAGCCTCGCTACTCAAGTTTTTTCGAAACCCCTCGTCCGCGAGTGCCAGCCAAGCTTGCCGGTCCGGATTGACTAGACCGAGCGCATTGAAACGCTCGGAAAGCTCACCAATCGCCTGCTCCGATTTTTTTGCCGCGTGCCAGCTTTTGGGCGCACTGCGGGGAAAGGGGAACCGGAGAGCTTGCTTCAAATCGAGAACCCCCACCCCCTCATCCGCACGAATCGGGATGACGGGCAGACCCACTTCTTCCGAGAGCAAGGTCGCATCCACCGAGACGCCCTGGCTCTCTGCCAAATCAATCTTGTTCAGGACAAGCACCGCAGGAAGCCTCAGCTCAATGACCTGCAGCACGAGGGGGAGATGCCGCTCAAGCGCGGAGGCATCGACCACGCAGACAACAAGGTCAGGCGCGGGAGCCCCATTAATCCCCAGAAGAACATCCCGGGTCACCGCCTCGTCATCGGCACGTGACACCAAGGACAGGCAGCCCGGCAAATCAGCAAGCTCCAGCTTCTGACCATGCGGCGTAAAGAGTTCACCCGTTTTGACGCCGACCGTCACACCACCATAATTCCCCACCTTCGCCCGACTGCCGGTCAACGCATTGAATAACGTCGACTTACCGACATTAGGATGACCGACCAGCGCGAGGCGTGGTGCGGCCTGCTCTTGCACGAGGGCCTCACTCATTATCTCCGCTCTTAACTCAATTGCTTGACCTGAATGTGGTCAGCCAGATGACTCGAAATCGCGAGCCGGGATCCACACACCGTGCAGATCAGATTGCGCCCATTGGCAATCTTGCGCACCCGCATTTGCTCGCAGAATCCAAGATCACGGAGCTGCGAACAATCAGGCCCTCCCACCGACTCCACCTGCAGGTCACAGCCGGCCGCCGCCTTCGTCAGCGAGACCGTGCTATCGACAAACAATTTGGAGGGAGTGAGTGCCATGTCGGGAGAAAGAAACCTTATTGAGAATCATTTGCAACAACGAAAGACCAATTATCGAAAAATCTCTCCCCGGCGGGTTCGAGCCAAGAAGCTGCCAACTCAACCTCCCCCCGAAACGGGTCAAAAGTTCGCGCTCAAAAAAATGCTCTCAACCCTTACCCCGCAGCCCCCTTTCCCCTCTATTAGGGAGAATAAGCGGACCGGCTTCTTTCAAAAAATTTCTCCAACGAAAACCAAGAAACAGAAACCTTGGTCGTTGAAGGATGCACAGACCGGGCAGGCCCTCAGGATTCCGGGAAAGCAGGACTTCTTGCTTTACTAGTCAACTGAGGAAACCAGTATCCCGCGTCATTCAGCATACAACATCATGATTGCTAAGAACTCCAATCGTTTCGCTTCAGCTGCCAGTCTCGTCACAGCCAGCTTCTTCGCCTCCTCCTCCAACTTGTTCGCGCAAGCTGACAACTCGAACGCCCTGCAACGGTATGTCCTCGACGGCGGTCCTACGATGATCTTCATCGGTCTTGCCGTTCTCGCTCTGATCGCGCTTTGCGTCTTCAACTTCATCAACCTCACGAAGGGTAAATTCTGCCCCGATGATCTCCGCGCCGCGCTCATGGAGCACATGACAGCCTGCCGTGTGCGCTCGGCCATCGAGCTTGCCGCCTCTCATCCATCCTACCTTGGCCGCATGATGGCTTACTCACTGCCGAACATCGACGCCACCCGCCCCGAGGATCTCGGCCGCGACCAGATTGAAGACGCCATGGCGGACTTCTCCATCAACGAGAACCGCAAGAACATGACCTGGATCAACTACATCTCCCTCGTCACCCAGGCGGCTCCGATGCTCGGACTTCTTGGTACCGTTATCGGTATGGTCGGCGCCTTCGCCCTCCTCGGTCAGACCGGCATGGCCGACCCCGCCGTCCTCGCTGAGAAGATCTCCGTCGCCCTCCTCACCACCATGTGGGGTCTGATCACTGCGATTCCCTCGCTCATTGCCTACTTCTTCTTCAAGAACCGCCTCAACAACCTCGTCGCCGAGTCCCACCACGCTGCTGAAGACATGATCAATGCCTCCCTGCAGACCGTGAATGCGGACGCTTATCTCGCAAAAATCCCCGAGGGCGTCGCTGTATAATTAGCCCCTTACCTAGAAACCTTCCATGGCATCGAAAAAGCTCAGATCCGCGATGAGCGGAGATGAGGGAGAACTCAAGGTCGACATGTCGCCAATGATCGACATGGTCTTCCTTCTCCTCATCTTCTTCGTCGTCACGGCCTCCTTCGTGGTTGTCGAGATGGACCCCACCGTCGAGGTGCCGGTCGCTCTCGACGCCTCTCCCCAGGATGAAGCCCGGGGACGAATCGTCGTCAACGTCTATGCGGACGACGATTCCGACGAAGGCCGCTACAAAATGGAGGACGGCACGCCGTTCGCCGACGATGAGGCCATCAAGCAATTCATCCAGGAAGAGAAGGACAAGGTTGCTGCGACTATCCAGCCCAAGCTCCACCTCCGGGGCGACCGGAACGTGGAGTTCAAGCACTGCCGCCGCGTGATTCAAGTCGCCGCTTCGGTGGGTGTCGATCAGGTGGTCTTCGCCAGTTACGCAACTTCAAACAAATACTGACAGAAACAACTTCTCATGGCCCGCCATAGTAAAGCGCAGAACCTCGAAGAGGATGAACCAGGCTTGGACATCTCGTCTCTGATCGACATTTGTTTCCTTCTCCTCATCTACTTCCTGGTGACCAGCACCATTCAACCCCGCGAGCAGGACGTGGACATGTCCTTGCCCGCGGCAGCTCCGTCCGAGGAGCCTCCTCCCATCAAGCCTACCTTCATCCGGGTGGATTCGACCGGCACCATTTACATGAACACCGGCCCTTCCCAGGAGACTCTGGATACGGACACGGAGGACCGCAAGGTCCCCCTCCTCAACGCACGACTGCAGGAGATCAATGGCATCGCCAGTGCCTCCGGCGAGAAGCCCATGGTGCAGATCTACGTCGAGGACAACGCGATCCACCAGCGGGTCATCGACGTCTTGAATGCGTTGAAAAAGAACGAGATCTCCCGCGTCACCTTCACGGACCTGGTTAACTAAGCAACGGCGGCCCTCGTGCCGCCGTCTCTTTTTCCACGGTCGTTATTTTTTTGCTTCGCCTCCTCCCCCCCCGACCGGGGGGCGGGATTCGCAAGCTCGTGAAAACTTTTTGCAACTTCCAAAAACTCCATCCAGCTTAGAGATATGAAAATCTGGTTAAAAACCATCACTCTAGTCGGGCTCGCGATTTTGCCCGCCACTCCACTCCGCGCCCAGGCCGGAGTCGACGAACTCCACACCAATGCCCTGACCGCGATGAACTTCGCCAAAGCCCAGGGGATGCCCGAAGGGGCTGAAAAATGGGCCGAAGCATTGGGCTACCTCCGCGAAGCCACCTCCACCTACGATGCCCGGGCCATGCAACTCTTCGGGCCAAAGTTCGGCTGGTTCTGGTATCACCAGGGCTTCTGCGAGCTCAAGCTGGAGCGGTATGAGGAAGCGATGAAGTCCTTCGAGACCTGCTATAAGAAATATCCCAACAAGAACGGAGCCGAGGACACCAACATCTACCACAAGAAGTCCCTCCTCAAGTGGGGCGAGGCCGCGCAAGGGGCTGAACAGTGGGAGACCGCCATCACCCAGTTCAAAAAGTTCCTCGCCGAGCGCGACCCGGATCGCGACAAGTTCCCCCGTGGCGCCTTCTACGTGAACATGGCCATCTGCCACTTCAAGTCAGGCAAGCTGGCGGGCGGCGTGGAGAATCTTGAAATCGCGATTAAGAATAAAAACACGTTCCCGACTCCTCCCCAGGGGATCATGGCCGGCTTCCAAGCTTTTTGTGAAACGGTCATCGCAGGCAACAAGGAGCAAGCCTTCATCGATTTCGTGAACAAGAATCGGGCCGATATCACACTCGATCCTTGGATGGCCCAGCCTTACTCACCCGTCTTTATGAAGTTCGCCGCTGATGCCTTGGCTGCCGAGATGCCACGCGCTTCCTTCGAGCTCTATGCGCTCGTTCCTAGCTCGGTCGATGCCGAGGACGACCTCCGGGCGCAGCTCGAGGCCATCGGCGAGTTCGAACGCACCTTCAACGACGGCTTCCGTATCTACAATAAAGGAGCCCTCGAACGTCAGCTCTCTCTCACTAAAGAGCGCGAGAAGAACGGCCAGCTTCCTGAGATCACCGCTCTCGCCGCCACTGCTTACATTCATGAGCAGAACGGCAACGTCCGCGGTGCCTATGCCGCCTACGACATGCTGGAGAAGTTCCACAGCAACTCTCCCAAGGACCGCCGTGAGCAGTACCTCTACAACTTGGTCCGCACCTCCTCCCTCGTGGGTCGCGTCCTGGAGACCGAGGAGCACGGGCAGCGTTTCCTCAAGCTCTTTCCCGGCAGTCAGTATGAGGAGTCTGTCCGCCAGCTAATGCTGACCAGCCTCTTCTTCAACGGGGAGTATGAGACTTGTCTCGAGGTCGCCAACGTCATGCTGCCCGGCCTCAGCGAAGGCACCAAGCAGCACGATATCTGCCTGCACGTTCTCGGTGGCAGCTACTACTACACCGGCCAATTTGACAAGGCGCTCAAGCCTCTGAGCGAGCACGTGAAGACGTATCCAGAGAGCGACTTCAAGATCGCCTCCCGCTACTTCGAGGCCTCCAACTGGGCCGCGCTCCAGAACTGGCCCAAGGCTGCCAGCCTGCTCGATAGCTTCCTTGCGGAATTCCCCAGCCCCAAGGAGAACATCTACATCCCCTTCGCCCTCTATGACCGGGCCAACTGCCACTTTGCGCAAGATGAGCTTGAGGAAGCCCTCGAGAAGCTCAACCGCGTCGAGTCCGAGTTTCCCGACGCCAACAATCGCGAAATGGTCTTCAACCTGAAAGGCAACGTCTTCCATACCCAAGGCCAGCGCGAGGAAGCCGAGGACTACTACACCAAGGCTCTCAACCTCGCCGAGCGCAAGGAGAACGACGTCGTCGCCGGAGAAGCTCTTTACTACCTCGTCGGTCTCTTGGGCGAAGAGAAGGTGGGCAACGAGCCCAACCCCCGTCTCCAGGATGCCATTCCCTTCTACGACGAGTTCTGGGAACTCTACGGAGACAGCTCTCCTTACAAGGCCCAGGTCGCAGTGGCCGGCCTCGCTCCCTTGGAATCCGCCAATCGCGGCGAAGAAGGCCTGGAGCGACTGCAAGGCGTCATCGCCCAACTCGCCAAGACCCCCGGAGCCTTCGGTCTTGAGGAAGCAATCAACTCCTTCACCAAGTTCTACCTGAAGTCCCACAGCGACGAAGAGCTGAAGGATCTCTACTACAACTTCCCCGACATCGGCTCGGGAGAGAAGGCAGCCCAAGCCCTCCTCCGAATTGCTCTGATTGGTGTCTATGAGGATAAGCTCGAGGTTGCCCGCAAGGAGAAGAACGACTCCGCGATCAGCCAGGCCAATGCCTCCATCAAGGTCCTCTTCGATGACCTGAAGCAGGACTTCGACCTGAAGACACTCTCCAACTTCATTCTGGTCAGCGTGGGTGATTACCTCCGGGAGAAAACCAACTCTCCCCGCCAGGCCATCCCTTACTACGAGGAGGTCCTCAGTCGCACCGACCTCTCCTACCGCTTCCCAGCCATGTTCGGACTTGCTGATATCTACGGTAATTCCTCCAGCGACTCCGACCTTTCCAAGGCGGTTGAGCAGCTGATGGATGTCTATGACAGCTCGACGGACAAGAAGGAGCGCGAGCGCGCTTACTACCGCGCTATCGAGATCCTCGCGAAGCAGGAGAAGTGGGAGGAAGCCAAGAAGCATGCCCGCATCTTCCTCGATGCCGGAGTCAAGGAGCAGGGCGATAAGCTCAACTTCAACACCTACGCTCCTGATGTCAGCCTCATCCTCGGCAAGGCCTACCGCCAGCTGGGTGAGACGGAGAACGCCATCGCGGTCTTCAGCCAGACCTACCTCGCTTACCGCGGCTACATCAAGGTAGCAGCCCAAGCCCTCGCCGGCTACATGGAGCTACTCTGGGACCGCAACAAGCCGGGCAGCGAAGGAAAGCCCTCCGACCGTCAGTCAGCCTACAACATTGGCCAAAGCTATCTGGAAAAAACCCAGCAAATCCGGGATGGTCGCCAGATCACCGACGAGGAGAAGGAATATTGGGACGAAGTCGAGGACCTCGTCGAAACCTACGCTGCGAATCCTTCCGTCACGCGTGCCTCCGAGCAATAATCGCCCGATTCAAGAAACCTAAGAAACAGATGAATCTGATGAAAACATCACTCCTCTCTCTACTAATCGCCGCTCCCCTGGCGGCCCAGAACATCCCGCCACTTGCGGAAGCCTTCATCACTGATGAGAACGGTAGCAGCAAGGTCTGGATCGAAGCCGCCAGCGAGCGGACCATCCGCCATCGCGACCAGCCGCGCTCACTTAATCGGACGGATTCCGCGCTTTCCCGGACCAACGTCTTCTTCTTCATCCCTGCGGAGTACGAAAAGGCGATGAGGACCTTCAAGAGCCAAAACTACGAGCAGGCCCGCACCGAGTTCGCCGCAGCTAAGGAAAAATATGCCTTCGTCGATGACGTGCCCGGCAACTATTCCACCCTCTCCGGCTTCTACGAGATGGAATGCGCCCGCATCCTCGGAGACTACGATGGACTGGAGTCGCTCTTCGCCAAATTCCAGCCCGAGCCATTGCTCCACCAGGTCCACATCACCCAGACCGAGCTCTACTCCCTCTACCCGGCAGTGAAGAGCGAGGACTGGGGACGCCTGGCGATCCTTTGCGGAAACTGGGAAGAGAAGGAACTCCCCGGCTCCTTGCGCGCTCAAGTGGAATATTGCCACGGTCTCGCCCTGGAAGGCTTGGGCCGTCTTGAGGATGCGCTGATCGCCTTCAATAAGGCATTCGTCGCCGACTACACAGCGTCCGAGGTCATCACCAAGAAGTCCGCCCTCGCCTGCTTCCGGATCTACTCCAAGCATCCCGAAGTCGAACTGGCCCGCTCTCTTCACGGCACTCCCGATGAGAACCCGAATTCCTCCGGTGCGCTGCTTTTGACGGAGGCCGCAGCCCTGACCGACCTCTGGGACAAGGCGCTTGGCTCGGGGGAGAAACTGCCCGCCGATTACCGCGCCTTCGCCAAATACAAGAAGAGCAGTTAACTATTTGCGCTCCCTTCTCTTTCAGATTCAAAAACGCGGACTCTAACGTCCGCGTTTTTTATATCTTTTCGTGTCGCCTAATTCTGGGCACACTCGCCCCGCATGCCAGAAGCGAGAGAAATGATCTACGAGGGCGAAGCGGTGTCCCAAGGCATCGCCTTTGGCTTGGTCCACGTGGTGGCCCGTGGTTTTGCCGCCCCCGAAGTCTATCCCGTCCCCGAGGGTCAAGTCCCTGCCGAACGTGAGCGATTCCGCCGCGCCCTCGACAAGACCAAGGAACAGCTCTCCGCTCTCAGAAATCAAATTGAGTCCATCTCCGGGGAGGCCGAGGGCCGCATCTTTGAGTCCCACCTCATGGTCCTCCAGGATCAGGCCTTGCTCAACCGTGTCTACGACGCCATCGCCTCCCGCCAGCAGAATGCCGAGTTCTGCTTTTACGCCGTCATGCAGACGTTTTTGGAGGCCATGCGCCGGGTCTCCGACCCCTACCTGAGAGAGCGTGCCACCGATGTCGAGGACGTCGCCCAGCGTGTCCTCCACAACTTTGCCGGCTCCACCTTCGAAGAGGCGGATGAGCCCGACCACCGACACATCCTCGTCGCCTACGATCTGACGCCCTCCGATACAGCTAGCCTGGAGCCCGGGCACACCCTCGGCTTCGCCACCGAGCGAGGCTCCACGGTCTCCCACACCGCCATCCTGGCCCGCTCGCTCGGCATCCCCGCCGTCATCGGGCTGAAGAATGCGGTTCTTAATATCCGCACCCTCAGCCCCTGCATCATCGATGGCTACGAGGGCAAGCTCATTGTCAATCCGTCTCCCGCGACCCGCTCCCACTACGAGCGACTTTCAGATGAGAAAAGTCGCTTCCGCACGGCTCTGGATTCCATCCGCGAGTCCGACACCAAAACCACGGACGGACGCGAGATCACTCTCTCGGCCAACATCGAGTTCGAGCACGAACTCGCCCAAGTTCCCCAATCGGGAGCGAAAGGGATTGGCCTCTTCCGTACCGAGTTCTTCATGCTCGAGGGAGGAGAGTTCCCCGACGAGGCCCGCCAGGCCGGACTCTATCGTCGCGTGGTCGAGGCCGTGGCTCCCCATCAGGCCATCATTCGCACCCTCGACGTCGGCGGCGACAAATTACCCGGTGAACCACTTCCCGAGCCGGAGCCCAACCCCTTCCTCGGCTGGCGCGGGATTCGCTATTCGCTCGACCGACGTGATGTCTTCAAGGACCAGCTCCGTGCCCTCCTTCGGGCTTCTGCCTATGGCAAGGTGGGCATCATGTTTCCTCTCGTTTCCGGCCTGCGCGAGATCATCGAAGCCCTCGATGTCCTTGACCAATGCCGCGAAGATCTCGCGGACAAGGGCATTCCCTTCTCCGACAATGTGGAAGTCGGCGCTATGATCGAAGTTCCCTCCGCAGCCATCATGGCCGCAGAGATCTCCAGCCGGGTCGACTTCATGTCCATCGGCACCAATGATCTGATCCAATACACCGTCGCCGTCGACCGCGTTAATCCACGCGTCTCCCAGCTCTACAAACCCGCGCATCCCGCTGTGATGCGTCTGATTAAGAACACCATCGACAGCGGCAAAGCCAATGGCATCTGGACGGGAATCTGTGGTGAGATGGCCAGCGACCTCATCCTTTTGCCCGTTCTCATTGGCTTAGGCATTGATGAGCTTTCCGTCAGCACCCCACGCCTTCCCTTGGTCAAAAGCGCGATTCGAGCCCTCAACTACGAAGAATGTAGGAAGCTGGCGGAGGAAGCGGTCGGCCTGCCCGAGTCCCGGCTCATCATGCAATCTTGCCGCCGGTTGGCCATGAAAGCCTATCCGGAGCTCCTTCTTTGACCCAGCCTTTCGGCTTACCTTCCCTGTTTGATTGCGCATCGAGGGCTTGCTCTCTCTTCGAATCGGCAGCCAATCCATCAATTGCCAGATAAGGAAGCCAGTATTTGCTTGCTCTCCATCTCATTTTGCAAAGAGTGGTTCCATCAAAATTGAATAGTTCTCAGTTTTGTATCCCCGAAGTACATCCTCAAAAAGCTATGAAATTAACACCTAAACATGGACGAGGTCTTGCCTTGACCCTTACAGCTCTAGTCACCCTGTCTTCCCCCGCCACGGCTGCGACACTTGTCTATCAAGACAGCTTCGACAATGACGGAGCAGCCAACTCAGGCACCGGAGGTAGCCTGAATACCGGCTGGAGAAATTCGGGCACTGAGTTTACCGATAATGGAGACTTGAGTGCCTCGACGAATGGTGGAGGCCAGCAATCCTGGGCCTGGACCCAATCCGAGTTTGACCTCAGTGGAGGCTTTGAAATGGTCGTCACCTTTACCACCGTGGCTGCCGGGAATCCCTCTTTCACCTTCTCATTCGGACTCTTGGATGAAGTCTCCGCGGCCACGACCGGTAATGGAGGCCTGGTTGGCGAGACAGGTAATTTTCGGAATGTCATCGCAGGTGACACCACGAGCGGAATTGCTTTTGGTACCACAACTCGTAACGGCGGCATCGCCGGCTTCGACGTCTTCACCGACACTTCGTTCACCGAGATCAACGATGACATCACCACCTCGATTAGCTTGGGAACCACGCAAACCTTGACTTTGACCGTCAACGCGGATGGTAGCGGCTCCGCCAGTTTGGGCACGGGCACAGCGACCTATGCTGCCGGCACCTTCACTCTCTTTGATGAATCGGCAGATGATGAGTTCCACTTCGCCGTCTTCTCTCAAGGCAACAACGACCCCGGTGGCTCCCTGCAGTCGGTCTCGTTGAGCCAGATTCCCGAGCCTTCCTCACTCGCATTGATTGGCCTCGGCCTCACC
>JAUTCR010000043.1 GCA_030673895.1 Verrucomicrobiota bacterium JB023 | reverse complement strand
CCCGAAATGGTCGCCGGAAGCTCCTCGATGAAGTCGTTGCCCGCATCGGTTTCACCCGCGTCGACGGTGACCGGAATCTGATTATCAGTTGGTGATGAATTCGCGGCATCGGCGGTGGTCCCTGTATCAGGAAATATGCTGTCGCCATCGGACACGGTCAAATAGCCCGAAGGCTGAGTCTCGACCACGACGTAACTTCCAGGGGCCAAGCCAGTGAAACTATAAGTTCCGTCGGTGGCTTCTTGAGTCGTCAATGCGGAGCCATCAGGCACCCCGTCTCCATTTGTGTCGGCGAACAAGGAGACGGTCACTCCGGGCAGCAAATCCTCGCCCACATCGTCGTTGTCAGTGTCCGCGTAGATACTGCCCGAAATGGTCGCAGGAAGCTCCTCGATGAAGTCATTCCCAGAATCTGTCTCGCCCGCATCAACGGAAACAGGAATCAGGTTGTCGGTTGTGTCGACGTTAGCCAAATCATCCCCCCCATCCGTCGAATCTTCATCGCTGACGGTGAGGTATCCTGAAGGTTGCGTCTCCACTACCACATAATCTCCAGCCGCTAATCCAGTGAAACTATAAGTCCCGTCGGTGGCTTCTTGAGTGGCCAACGCTGAGCCATCAGGCACTCCGTCTCCATCGGTATCGGCGAACAAAGAAACGGTCACACCCGGCAGCAGATCCTCGCCCACATCGTCGTTGTCAGTGTCCGCGAAGATGCTACCCGAGATGGCCGCAGGAAGCTCCTCGATGAAGTCATTCCCAGAATCTGTCTCGCCCGCATCGACGGACACAGGAATCAAATTGTCGGTTGTATCGACGTTAGCCAAATCATCCCCCCCATCCGTCGAATCTCCATCACTGACGGTGAGGTATCCTGAAGGTTGCGTCTCTACTACCACGTAATCTCCAGCCGCTAATCCGGTGAAACTATAAGTTCCGTCGGTGGATTCTTGAGTCGCCAACGCTGAGCCATCAGGCACTCCGTCGCCATCGGTATCGGCGAACAAGGAGACGGTCACACCCGGCAGGAGATCCTCGCCCACGTCGTCATTGTCAGTGTCCGCGAAAATGCTTCCTGAGATGGTAGCGGTTTCTTCCTCGATGAAGTCATTGCCGGTATCCACTTCTCCAGCATCGACGGACACAGGAATCAGGTTGTCGGTTGTATCGATGTTGGCCAAATCATCCCCCCCATCCGTCGAATCCCCATCACTGACGGTGAGGTAGCCAGATGGCTGCGTCTCCACCACCACGTAATCTCCAGCTGCCAAATCAGTGAAACTATAAGTCCCGTCGGTGGCTTCTTGAGTCGCCAACGCTGAGCCATCAGGCACCCCGTCGCCATTGGTATCCGCAAACAAGGCGACGGTGACACCCGGCAACAAGGCTTCGCCGACGTCATCATTATCCGTGTCCGCGTAGATGCTGCCTGAGATCGTGGCAGCCTCTTCCTCAACGAAATCATTCCCTGTATCAGCCTCTCCGACCGCTAAACTGACAGGGATTTGGTTGTCAAAAATGCTGGCATTTGCCACGTCATCAGAGGAATCGGTAGAATCTCCGTCACTTACAGAAACGTAGGCGCTGGGCTGCTCTTCAACGACGACGTAGTCTCCTGCAGGCAATCCCGAAAAAGCATAGTTTCCGCTAGCATCCGTGACGACGGTATAGTTCTGCACTCCCGCCTGGTTCGGGTTATCCACAATTGCTCCATCGCTCGGGTCACCGTCTCCATTCGGGTCGCTATATAAAGTGAGAGTGACGTTTGAGAAATTGACGTCCCCCGTATCGTCCCCATTTTGGTCAATACTCACATTCCCGCTGATGGATGCGTCATCAGCCACGACCAGGCCGAAACCTCCGATTCTTATCGCCTGATCATCACTCACACCGTTGGTGACTCCTTGGCTCTGGTCGACAGACCACCAACTATAGAGGTTTCCTTTCTCCTTCTCGTTTGCCGCATCATCACCACCATTCGAGTAGTAAATATCGAACTCGGTAATCCCCAGATCCGATGATACAGTCGTGGTTCCAAGAGCATCCTCGGGGCTTAAATCCCCGGCTACATAGCTATCGTAGTCGTAATAGACGGTGCCATTGGAAGCAATGAGCTGGGCTCCTGAGTTAACCGTCACCTGAACCGGTGTAGTCCCATTCCGACCGTAGAACTCGACCCGATCCTGGAATGAGTTTCCCGGGATCTCATATTCACTGAGTCCGTTCGTATTGTAGTCGATATCAATACCATTCCCGTCAATATCGCTGACCTCCAGATCGATGATCCGAACTGGCTTGGAGAATGAGAAACGGTAGGCTACGCGTTCATCCGAGGTGGCCGGCTTGATCCCCATGGAGAGATAGCCAAGCCCGTATCCCCCGTCTGTTTCAGTTTGAAAATAGCCAACATCTGAATCCCATGGATCGACGATACTCCCATCTCCAGGAATTGTATCGGCTTCAGCTGAACCAGGATACGGAGCCGCTCCTCCCGCCGGATCGAAGGGGTGCCAAACTGACGAATGAGCATCCGCGGCGTCATCACCATTACGATTGAATGGGTCCACAATTGTCATGGTGACCGTAAGCGTCTGAGTATTGCCGAACGAATCAGTGTAGCTAATGTCGTATGTCGCGCTCGAATCGGTGGCGTTCCAGACCGCTCCTTCGGTCCCATCGAACCATGAAAAGACTGGTGCACTGTTGAAGGTATAATTGGTAACTGGAGAGGGGACCAAACCGAAGTCGACGGTATCGTCGACTTCTCCTCCACTAAGTGCGATGACGGGAGAAAGCACTTCGCCTCCTGCGAGGGCTTGGATGCCATTGTTGTCGTTATCCTCCTGATTATCCGCCGTATCCACAATCGAAGACGAGGTGCCGTAGGCACCAGGTGGCGTGGCAATCTTCACCTGATAGTTCCCTGGCTGCAGATTCTCAAATTGATAATTCCCCGAGGAATCGGTGAAGGTCACGTAAGCCTTATCGTCTGCAAGATTGGGGTTGATCTCGGCAATTCCGTTCTCATCGAGAAGCTCAACCAAAACTCCCTCCAGCCCGGTCTCTCCTCCTTCCAACACGCCATCATCATCGGCGTCATTCCAAACTGTCCCGCTTAATGTTGCAGGAACGAGCACTTGAACATCGTCGATCGCTACCTCCATGGTCGCGTTGGGTGTCTCAACAACGACTTGAAAAGCGACCTGGATAGTTTGCCCGGCATAGGCCGACAGATCCACTCCGACTCGTTGGTATCTCGGGCTTTGCTCACCACCTCCTCCTTGCTCCGAGTAAACCAACTGAAGGTTGCCACCCTGTATGACATAGGCTTGAAACTGATCATTCGCCTGTGCGGTAGCGCTGTGCGCATAGTAGTAATGAAATTCGAGCCTCGGATTGGTTGACGCCCCAGCCGGGATACTGATTAATGGCGAAATCGCATAGGTCGGCGCGTCCACGTCGTTCGAATTGGCCGAGTTTCCGTCATTGAGACCAGTAACTAGGGCTCGGGTTCCGCTCCAGGTCCGGTCGAGCTGAAAGGTCGTCTCTTCCGGCGTGCCGATCGCGAATGTACCGTTGTCGATCCCAGCCAAAACCCAGTCGGTATCATCACCAGGAGTTTCAAAATCACTCTCGTAAATAATCTGGGCCTTCGCTGGCACGATGCCTGTGACTAGAATAAGAATTGCAACGAGGCTTATACCGGCCTTTATCAACCTTCCTCGTCGCGGCATCGAACTTTGATCGACAACATGCTCCTCTGGAACCATTCGCCGATGGTCAGCTGGTTGTGAGATAGCCAATCTATTGAGGAATGAGGGTAGGTTCATCATATGAAGTTTATCTTTAGGGGGGGGAGCGGAAGAACACCTCGCTCGAAGCTGGGGTAAGTAGGCTGTCGAGATCGACCGTTCTCTTATCTCACGAAAACTCCTCCTAACAATAGTTAAATTGCTATCAATAGGTGCGGTGGATTTTTATATTCAGCTAAAAGACGATAAGAATGAGCTGTTTACACCTATGCCCCTCTGTTCAACGGTGGCAACCAAGAGGAAAAATTCTCAGAGACTGATCGCGAGAAGCGAGGTCATTCAAACTCTTTGGTTCGGGGTAAATATCTGAATATCAGGCTATGGAAGAACACCGACAGAATGTGTCGATTCGTTAAATTGAATAATTATTGCAAACCCATCTCTCCGTTGAGTTTTATTTTTTTGAAAGATATGGGAGTAAATTCAACAACGGAGATTTGAACTCTTTTTCTTCGTGCAAATCGCAATTAAATTCCTCATCCCAGAGGTCGAATAAGATATATTATGTCAATTTTGTCTTTTTTAACGAAACTATCTTTTTGACAAGACAAGCCCCGGATTTACTAAATCGATTTGCCGGTCTGCTGAGTTAGGCGTCCGACCACTCATGAACAATCTCTATAATCGGGCTTCTCCGTGAGGAGCCATCGGGGCGATCTCAGCTTTCAACGAAGCCGACCTGAGGAGAGAGCGAAAACTAACGGGCCTCGTCTGGATCCAAGATCAGCCCGTCCGGCGTCACCGGCATTGATTCCGACCAGCGATAGCGAGTCTCGAGGCCCAGCAAAGGCACTTCGGGAAAGAGCCTTCCCGCATTCTATCGCAAGTCGTAGTCATCTTGTGCCCTTTCCACCCCGCGAGGGTACGGCGCCCCACAGGGACACAGAATCGCTAAGAGAAAGGACCCTTCTCTTAGCCGTCAAGCTAACTGACCAGAAGGCGGTGTTGGCCTTAGGACTTCTTCTTGGCGTTCTTCATCGCCATCGAGAACCAGTCGCTGCCGTTGTCAGCTTGACGATTCGAGCGCTGGTTGCGCCGCTGGCCACCACCCGGGCCCCGGTTGCGATCATTGTTCCGTCGACGGTCGTTTGATCCCGAACGGCGATTATTGTCGAGATCGGGAGCAGCCTTCATGGAGAGCGAGATACGGTTCCGATTCAGATCGACTTCTGTCACCGTGACATGAACCTTCTGGCCTACCTTGACGATCTCGGCCGGATCACTGACGAACTTGTCCGCCAGCTGGCTCACATGGACAAGGCCGTCCTGATGGACGCCGACATCGACGAAGGCACCAAAGGCGGTCACATTGGTCACGATGCCGGGCAGCTTCATCCCTGCGGTGAGGTCGGCCGGCTTCTCTACTCCTTCGGCGAAGGTGAAGATTTCAAATTGCTTCCGTGGGTCGCGCCCCGGCTTGGCTAGCTCGCCCATGATATCTTCCAGGGTCGGCAGCCCGACTTCCTCGCTCACGTAGTTCTCCAGCTTGATTCGCTTGCGCGCGGCCGGGTTGGTGAGAAGCTCCTGCACCTCGCAGCCGGCATCGGCCGCCATCTGCTCGACCAGAGCATAGCGCTCCGGGTGAACAGCGGAACTATCAAGCGGATGGACCCCACCCCGCACGCGGAGGAATCCGGCTGCTTGCTCGAAGGCTTTTTCCCCGAGGCGGGGGACCTCCTTGAGCTGATCCCGGGAGGAGAAGGGCCCATTGGAGTCGCGGTAGGAGACGATGTTCTGCGCCAAACTACTATTTAGACCGGAGACGTAGGAGAGGAGCTGCTTGGAGGCGGTATTCACTTCCACGCCCACCGCGTTCACGCTGGAGACGACCGTGTCGTCGAGGCTTTTCTTCAGCAGGCGCTGGTCGACGTCATGTTGGTACTGGCCGACTCCGATGGATTTCGGGTCGATCTTCACCAGTTCGGCAAGGGGGTCCATCAGCCGTCGACCGATGGATACCGCACCCCGCACCGTGACGTCTTCATTCGGGAATTCCTCCCTGGCCACCTCCGAGGCCGAGTAGATTGAGGCCCCGCTCTCGTTGACCACGACGATCGGGATGGTGACCTTGAGCTTGCGCACAAAGGACTCCGTCTCCCGCGAGGCAGTGCCATTGCCGATGGCGATGGCTTCGATTTGATAATCCTTCAAGAGGGTCGCCAGCTCCTTGGCTGCGGCGATGATCTGGTGCTGGGAGCCGGCGGTGCAGTGGAGCACGGTGTGGTGCAGTAGCTTGCCGGAGCGATCGAGGACGACGGTCTTGCAGCCCGTGCGAAAGCCGGGGTCGATGGCGAGCAGCCTTTTCTCACCCAAGGGTGAGGCAAGGAGGAGTTCTCGGAGATTATCAGCGAAGACCGTGATCGCGGTCTCGTCCGCCTTCTTCTTGGAAAGCAAGCGGGCTTCGGTCTCCATGGAGGGCATCAGCAGGCGCTTGCACCCATCCTCGACAGCCTTGGCGACCTCTTCTCCCGCCGGCCCATTTTCCTTCACCCAATCGGGCAAAGCCTGGTCCACCACCCGCTCGAGCGGCACGCTCACCCGCATGAAGAGGAAGCCCTCTTTCTCTCCCCGTCTGATGGCGAGCAGACGGTGCGAGGGAATGCTCGCGAACGACTCCGTCCATTCGAAATAATCCCGATACTTCTGGGCATCGGGCTCTTCTTCCTTACCGAACAAGACCTTGGAGCTTACCTCCGCCTCCTTCTCGTAAATTTTCCGCACCCGGCCCCGCAGGTCAGCATCGTCGGAGACTCGCTCGGCGATGATATCCCGCGCCCCCGCGATGGCATCCTGCGCATACTCCACCTCCTTCTCCTTATCGATGTAGTTGGCAGCCTCTTCCATCGGATCCGCGCCCTGATTTTCCAGCAACCAATCCGCCAGCGGGGTCAGCCCCTTCTCCGCGGCCTTCGTCGCCCGCGTCTGACGCTTCGGCCGATAGGGGGCGAAGACATCCTCAAGCGTGCTCAAGGTCTTCGCGGCCAGCACCTTCTTCTTCAGCTCGGGCGTGAGCAGTTTCCTCTCTTCAAGGGACTTGAGAATGGTCTCGCGGCGGCTATCGAGCTCCGCCAATTGATTGAGCCGATCCCGAATCGTGGTGATCTGCACCTCGTCAAGCGAGCCGGTCTGCTCCTTCCGGTAACGGGAGATGAAGGGGACCGTCCCCCCCTCGGCAAGCAGCTTGGCGGTGGCGGCGACTGACGACAGCTTCAAGCCTGTCTCTTGGGCAATGGTCTCGAGGTGCGGATTCATGGATTAAAAATGCCGGACGGCGAGGAGAGCACTTTTCCCGCGACGGACAAGCCCACGGCGAGTCTTTCCGCGTGGAACCCCGCCCCTCCACGGGGTTTGCCGAACACACTGGTCGAGCCCTCGTCAATCCCTTCGCCCCACCACACCGCGTGGCCGCCCGTGGCAGGCCCACTTGGCAAGCTGATTGCGAAAGTGGATTCGAAATGAAAGACCACGGACCATCCATCAAGGATGACGAACAATACGAGGCTCTCCGCGACCAAGGAATGAGCAAGAGCAAGGCTGCCGCCATCGCGAACAGTCCGCGCGAAGAAACGGCGAAAAAAGGCGGCCATGCCCAAGCCTACGAGGACCGGACCAAGGATGAACTCTATGAGCGAGCCCAGGAGCTCGACATCGAAGGTCGCTCCGAGATGAACAAAGACGAACTAATTGACGCTCTGAGAAACTCATGAAAATCGACCTCACCAACAAAGTCGCTTTCGTCACCGGGTCCAGCTCCGGTATCGGTCAAGCCATCGCCCTCTCCCTCGGCAAGGCCGGGGCCAAAGTCGTCGTCCACTGCCGCAGTAATCGCGAAGGAGCCGAGGCCACCGTCCGCCAGCTCGAGGCCGCGGGAGCCCCGGAGACTCTCATCGTGCAAGGTGATGTCTCGAAAGAAGAGGACCTTGCAGATTGCTTCACGGCTATCGACAAGACCTTCGGCCAGCTGGACATCTTCGTGAACAATGCGGGCATCGACGGCGAGCGGGAACTCATCTCCGAAGGAAAGTTGGAAACCTTTCAGAAGGTCATTGACGTCAACTTGAAGGGCGGCTTCATGGGCATCCAGATGGCGCTGCAACGCATGCTCCCCCGCCAGGCTGGCGTCATTCTCTCCATTACTTCAACCCATGAGAAAGTCCCCTGGGCAGGTCAGGCCCCCTACTGCGCGAGCAAGGCTGGAATCGCCATCATCACCGAGTCCCTGGCCCTCGAGCTTGGCGATAGCGGCATCCGCGTCCTCAACCTCGCCCCCGGCGCAATCAAGACGGACATCAATCGGGACGTCTGGGAGAACGAGGAAACCCTTGCCGATTTGGTGGAGAAAATTCCCCAGGGACGGATGGGCACCAGCGAAGAGATCGGCGACGTCGCCGCCTTCCTCGTCTCCGACCTCGCCGGCTACATCCACGGCACCACCGTCTTCGCCGATGGAGCCATGACCGCCTACCCCTCCTTCGCCAAGGGCGGTTGACCTCATCTTCTTTCTGGAGAGCGGCACTTCAATCGCCGCTCTCCAGCCTACTTGGGCTCTTTCATCAAAATAGCTCTCCCTGCTCCCATCCTTTCTTCTTCACCAGAGGATTGGCCGCATCCTCAACCTGTAGCACCTCCTCTCCCGGAGCAAATTCCCTGAGCCCTCCTGCCAGGAAATCGCCTCTTTCCTCTCCTTCCAAGATGGCCGGCATGCGATGATGGATTGGCTCCATCCACTTGTTCGCTTCAGTCGTGATCATCGAAAAACAGTGGCCCAGTTCTCCAGACTCCTCCCAAATCCCAGCCACCCAGAGCAATTTGCCAGAACGACTCGTCAAGCGATGGGTCTGCTTCTTTCCCTTCGGTCCCGACCATTCATAAAATCCGCTCATCGGGATCAGGCACCGCCGCTCCGCGAAGGCGTCTCGCCACATCCGACCATCCAGCTTATCGCTGCGGGAATTGTTGATCACCCCCAAGCCTGCTCGCTCAAAGCCCCAGCGCATCTCGACCAGCTCTCCATCCTGCAAGATCACAGGAGCTCGGTCCGTCCGCCGGATCAGCCGTTTCTCCATTTCCTCAAGAGCCTTCAACGCTCCTGCCTTCACCCTACCCTCGAACGAGCCCTGCTTGCCCCCGATTTCGTAAGCATTGCACATCCTCTTCAGGAAACTCCAAAGTCCTTCTCCCCGCAACCCTCTCCCTCCTTCACTCCCGAGAGCAAGCGGCCACTCCCTCTTTTTTCAACAACTGCCTCACCTGCTTGACAAAATTTTAAAAAATGTTCTTTTGAACACATGTCAGCGGTCTCTCTCTCCGAACTTCGCCGGACGTTACGCGAGCAGTTTCCTGACGCTCACCAAGAGCGATCTTATGCCGACACCTATCACCTGCCCGGGCTCCCACCCTTGCCAAAGGGAAGCATCACCGAGCTGGTCACCCCCCCCGCCACCTCCGGCGCCACCCTGCTGATCTCCCACCTGCTGGAAAGCCCCCCTCCTACTGCCAATTCTTCTTCCAGCAATTCTTCCGGCAATAATTTTTCCGGCAATTCTTCTCCCACTCACCCGCACCAAACATCTGCCCCACCTCCCAGCCAGCTTCCTCTCGTTCTCATCGATCCGTCCAACGCCTTCGATCCCTGTGCCTATTCACCCACCCGGCCCTTTCTCTGGCTAAAACCCCGGGATCCAGACAACTCCCTCAAGGCCGCCGACCTCCTCCTCCGGGATGGTAATCTTCCCCTTTTGCTTCTCGATCTCGCGCTCATTCCACCCACCCGGCTACGCCGAATCCCTTCCTCATCCTGGTATCGCCTTCGCACTCTTGCCGAGACCTCCGGAACCTCTCTTCTCGCCCTCACCCCCGCCCCTCTCATCGCCGCGGCTCCAGCCCGCCACCATCTGCAAAGCTCCTTCACCCTCGCGCACCTCAGCGAAATCCGCCGCGACCTTACCCTCCACCTCCAAACCCAACCCCTTCACCACTTATCTAACAACCAAAACAAAATCTTAAATCTTAAATCTTAAATCTTAAATCTTAAATCTTAAATCTTAAATCTTAAATCTTAAATCTTAAATCTTAAATCTTAAATCTTAAATCTTGTACTCCGCCCTCCATCTCCCTGATCTTCCTCTCCGGGCCGCCACCATGGGGCATCCCGAGAAATGGCCCACCCCTCTTGCCATCGTCAGTGAAGGTGCTCGTAATCGCCAAGCTTCTCTCATCACCTGCCTCAATCCCGCCGCCCGCCGCGCCGGTCTCCATCCCGGCCTCTCCACAGCGCGGGCCATGGCCCGCTGCCCTCATCTCCATCTTCTCCCGCCCAATCCGGAAGGCGAACAACTCATCACAGCCAAACTGATCGAACTCGCTCAGACGCTGTCTCCCGACCTCGAGCTCACCGCTCCCGACACCATCATCCTCGCCAGGCGGGGCACGCGGATCTCGGCGCTCCCGGCTGAGCACCTCCATCTCGCCCCAGCCCACCCCGTCCCCCTTCCGCTCGTTTTTGCTTCCGCCAAAACCCCCGACTTGGCCCATCTCCTCGCCTGCACCTCCCGCCAGTTTCCCCATGCCCGTGAAGTGGCGACCCCTTCCTCCTCATGCTCGAGCTTACCTCTGCACGATCTTCTTCACACCTTCTCCCATCACTTCGACCCTCCCTCCCTGCTCCGTGACCTCCATCACACCCTCGCGCTCTGGGGATTGGAGACGATTGGCGAATTCATCTCCCTCCCCCGGGCTGATCTCCTCGAACGACTCTCTCCCCCCGCTGCTCTCCTTCATGATATCGCGACCGGTACCCGGCACCGCCTGCTCACCCTCTATCGTCCTCCCAAAAAATACCGCCAACACCTCGACCTCGACTTCGCCATCGAGACCCTCGATCAGCTCCTTCTCCTTCTCCGCAACTTTCTCCACACCCTTTGCTCCCGGCTGCGCGCCTACCAGCGCGTCCCTGCCAGCCTGGGAGTGACCCTCTATTTTGACAACTCGACCACTCATCAATCCGATCTCCGCATCCCCGAGCCCACCACCGACGTCGAGCCCCTGCTTCGCATTATTCACACTCATCTGGAAGCTCTCACCGCTCCAGCCCCGGTCATCGCCCTCACCCTTGAGGCAACCCCCACCCGCCCCCTGCGCGCGCAGACCGACCTCTTCCAGAAGCACCTCCGCGATCCCAACCAATTCGCCCACACCCTCAACCAGCTCACCGCCCTACTTGGAGCCGACAACCTGGGTACCCCCCAGCCTCACAACACCCATCGGCCGGACCAGTTCACCCTGCTTCCACCGGAGTCACTCTTCGGCTTACAACGGCAATCTCAAGACCCCCGGCAGCCAGATTCCAAGCTTCGCCGCAAAGCGCCTCCCCAGCCCGCCCCCGCTATCCCTTGCTCCATTCCTCTCCGTCGGCTTCGTCCTCCCGTAGAGGTCGCCGTGCTCTCCTCACCCTTCCACGAACCCGAGGCTCTCCGGGACGGTCCCTACCCCGGTCCGCTCGAAGCCATCTCCGGCCCCTTTCGCCTCAATGGTCATTGGTGGCAGCACGACACCCGTTGGCAGATTGAGGAATGGGATGTCCTCCTCCACTCCGGACCCCTCGCCCGCCTCTCGCGGACCCCGCCTCACCAATGGCACCTCCAAGGCTACTACTAACCCCGTACCTCCCCCACAAAAATCCAGCCTCCTGCCTCCTGCCTCCTGCCTCCTGCCTCCTGCCTCCTGCCTCCTGCCTCCTGCCTCCTGCCTCCTGCCTCCTGCCTCCTGCCTCCTGCCTCCTGCCTCCTGCCTCCTGCCTCCTGCCTCCTGCCAACTGCCTCCTGCCAACTGCCAACTGCCAACTGCCAACTGCCAACTGCCAACTGCCAACTGCCAACTGCCAACTGCCAACTGCCAACTGCCAACTGAAAAACTGAAAAACTGAAAAACTGAAAAACTGAAAAACCGAATGCCCCTCCCCCCCTACATCGAGCACCTTGCCACCTCTTCCTTCTCCTTCCTCCGTGGTGGCAGCTCTCCCGAGGAGTTCATCAAGCGTGCTGAGGCCCTCGGCTATCCCGCCCTTTCCCTCCCTGATTATTCCGGCTTCTACGGCTCGGCTCGCGCGCATACCACGGCCCTTGCTCTCGGCATCTCCGCCCATGTCGGAGCGACCCTCCCTTTCCAGCACCACGGCTTCATCCCCCCCGATCCCGACAAGCCCGAGCAACCCGTCATCTCCCTCCTCTGCCCTACCAAAGTAGCCTACCAATCCCTCTCCCAGCTCCTCACCGACCTCCATCTCTCCTCGCTGGCACACCTCCCCGCTAGCGAGACTCCGAGCGACTGCTCGGT
The DNA here is from genome assembly GCA_030673895.1 of Verrucomicrobiota bacterium JB023. Taxonomy (GTDB): domain Bacteria; phylum Verrucomicrobiota; class Verrucomicrobiia; order Verrucomicrobiales; family Akkermansiaceae; genus Roseibacillus. The sequence continues at coordinate 24,283 of JAUTCR010000043.1, read as the reverse complement.
CCGATACACTGGCCCGGAGCCAATCTCCAAAGCTCTCATCGCCCTCACGGGCCACCCTGGCACTCCCCTCTATCATGCCATCCTCACCGGGAACTACTCCTCCGCACAGGCTCACATTCAGGCCCTCCTCCAGCTCTTCGGTCCCGACCATCTCTACCTTGTCCTCACCCGCCACCACACCCGTCACGATAAGCGCCTGACCAATCGTCTTGCCGAGCTCTCGGAGGCTTACCGCCTCCCCCTCATCGTCTCCAATGCCCCCCTGCACGCTACCCGGCAGGACCGCCTCATCGCCGATCTCTTCACCTGCCTCCGCCACCACACCACGCTCGATGAAGCCGGCACCCTCCTCGCCCCCAACGCCGAGCGACACCTCAAATCCCCCCGTGAGATGGCTGCACTCTTCCCCGATCAGCCAGAGGCCCTGCACGAAACCCTCCGCCTCAACGAGCGACTTGAGTTCACCTTACAAAATCTCGGCTATCGCTTCCCCTCCCTTCTCCCCGAACACCGCGATGACCCTGATGCCGCCCACCAGATGCTCACCGCGCTCTGTCACAACGGCCTCAAGACTCGATACGATATCCCTAGTAAAAAAGCATCCACCCAGCTCCGTGATGAACTTGCTCTCATCCGCAAGCTCGAGTTCTCCGGCTATTTTCTCATCGTCCACGACATCATTCGATTTGCCAATTCACAAGGAATCCTCTGCCAAGGCCGTGGCTCCGCCGCCAACTCCGTGGTCTGTTATGTCCTTGGCCTCACCGCCGTCGATCCCATCGGCGGCAAGCTTCTCTTTGAGCGCTTCCTCTCTGAGAATCGTCAATCCTGGCCTGACATCGACATCGACTTCCCCTCTGGCGAGCGACGTGAATCCGTCATCCAATATGTCTTCCAGAAATACGGGTCACGAGGGGCCGCCATGACTGCTAACGTGATCACCTACCGTTCCCGGTCCGCCTTCCGCGAACTTACCAAAGTCCTCGGCTTCCCGGACGAAATCGCCAATCGCTTCTCCGACATCAATGCTTCTCCCCGCTCGGAAAACCCCGGGGAAGAGATTCCCAAAACTTCCGGTGAATCCCAGAGGAGCAATGACCAATCCGAGATTGCCAATCTTGAATCTCTCTTCCAGCAAGCCGGCATCCCCAGCACCCATCCCCGCCAAAAGGCCCTCCTCCATCTCTTCCCCAAGCTTCTCTCCTATCCGCGCCACCTCGGCCAACACTCCGGCGGCATCATCATCTGCGATTCCGGCCTCGACCACATCGTTCCCATCCAGCCCGCCTCCATGCCCGGTCGCACCATCGTCCAGTGGGACAAGGACGACTGCGAAGACCTCGGCATTGTCAAAATCGATCTCCTCGGCCTCGGCATGCTCGCCGCCATGGAAGACTCCATCCGACTCTGCGCCCAGAGGGGCAAACAAATCGACTTAGCCAAAATCCCAAAAGATGATCCCGCCACCTTCGACCTAATGTGCCGCGCAGATACTATCGGCACCTTCCAAGTCGAGTCCCGTGCCCAGATGAATACGCTCCCCATCCTCCGCCCCCGCCACTTCTACGATGTCGCCATCGAGGTCGCGATCATCCGGCCCGGACCGATCGTCGGTGAGCTTGCTCATCCTTACCTGAACCGTCGGCAAGGCTTCGAGAAAGTCGACACCATCCATCCTCTATTTGAAGATACCCTTAAGCGCACCCTCGGGGTGCCGCTCTTCCAAGAACAGGTTCTCAAGATGGCCATGCTCATCGCCGACTTCACCGGCACCGAAGCTGACGAGCTCCGCCGCGCCATGGCCTTCAAACGCTCCGATGAGAAGATGGAGGCCGTGGCCAAGAAGCTCCGCCGCAACATGAACGCCAAGGGTATCGCCCCGGATGTCCAAGACAAGGTCGTGAACGCGATTGGGTCCTTCGCCTTGTATGGCTTCCCCGAGAGCCATGCCATTTCCTTCGCCCTCATCGCCTACGCCTCCTGCTGGCTCAAGGCCCACCACCCGGCCGAGTTCTATGCCGGACTCATCAATAATCAGCCCATGGGCTTCTACAACGTCAATACCCTCCTCCAGGATGCCAAACGCCACGGCATCCGCACCCGCCCCATCTCCATCATCCATAGCCAATACCAAACCACCCTCGAAGACCCTGCCACCAGCCCCCTCTCCCCCGGTAAGGATGCCTCGCCGAGGCATCCGCAAAACACCCAAAACCCACATCCGGCCCTCCGTCTCGGCCTCCACCGTCTGAAAGGTCTTACCCAAACCACTGCCGAGCGCATTCTAACAGAGCGTCAGAAATCCCCTTTCACCTCTCTCCCCGACTTCCTCCAACGAGCCCGCCCCAACAAGAAAGAACGTCGCCTCCTCGCCGAAACCGGGGCCCTCAACGACCTCCCTGACGTCCAGCACCGGCGCGACGCCCTCTGGCAAATCGAGCGCCCGCTCCAACTGGAGCTCTTCTCAAGGAACACCGGCATCCTGTCCGTTTCGGCCACCACGCCAACACTCCCCGACCAAACGGATCGCGAGCTTCAACCCGTCCCTCTCCCCCCCATGAGTCCTTGGCAGCGCGCCGCCTCGGACTTCGCAACCCAGAATGCTTCCACCGGACCCCACCCGCTCAGGCTCTGGCGCCGCCAGCTTAAGGATCGCACTTATAATGACCGGGAGCTAACAACCGCAGGGCAACTTCCCGATCTCCCCCACGGCCATTACGTCCGGATCGCAGGACTCGTCATCTGCCGCCAGCGCCCGCAGACGGCCAAAGGCCATTGCTTCATCACCTTTGAAGATGAGACCGGCATCGCCAACATCTTCGTCCCCCGCAAGACCTTCGAGCACTATCGTCTCACCATCACGACCGAGCCATTTCTTTTAATCGAGGGTGCGGTCCAAGTTGGTGAAGGACAAGTGGTCTCCGTTTACACACACTCCCTCTCCGCGCTGACCAATCTGCCTAACAATTTAGAGACGTCGTCCCATGACTTTCATTAGCCTGATTCGAATCAATCCCGATCTTGTGGAGAAGGCTCCTCTTCTCGAACCTTTCGAATACTATAAACACAGTAGATAACACCTCCCTCTCCAACTATCACCCGAGGAGCAGGGCAAAAGCGCACCTGAAAAGAGCCGAGACTACCGCTGCTCGGTTTCCTGTGGCTTGGCCTTGCCCCGCAAGCCGAAGAAGGCGGAACGGCTCACCAAGGCTCGGGTATTACTCCGATTTTGCCGATTGGGAGAGGTTCCCTGTGTCGGGTTGGCTCGCGCGCTCGCGACTGTGGGGGCGGCCTTCACCACTTCCACGGCCTTGGTGCGCTTGCTTTTCCGATCCGTGCTCTCCCGAAGAGCCGGGAAAAGGCCAGTACTCGGAGCCGCGACGGCCACGGTATCCGCATCCTGTGGGTTGAGCAGCGTCCCTTTGCTATCGACCACCTCATTAGCCACCACGATGCCGGCGACGGTTCCGTTACTCCGGTTGAAGATGCGCCCATTCTCCACCTGCAGATAGATCCGCCCGCTACCCTGCTGACGGCCATCCGCAGTGAGGCTCCCCTCATTGATGACGGAACTCGCCGCTTGCATCTCGATGGAGCCAGCCTCTATCGAACCAAAGTTCGTGACAACCCCTCTCTTGCCATCGCCGGAAGGGAAAAAAGCCTGCTCACCATTGGGTCGATAAGCCAGCTCGGTTCCTCCGAACAAGCGAACGCTTCCTCCCGCTTGCAACTCCGTCGATGAGTCCGAGATGATCACCCCGGTAGAGCCACCGATGACGATATCTCCCGTAGTGGCCTTAATCTGCGCCCCTGACACGCCGACCGCCGGTTGCCGACGGGAAGGGGTGCCGAATTGCACCGTCTGTCGCTTGAGAAGGCCGAGATCATCCCCACCGACCAGCGGGGCATTGACAGCGATAAATTCAGTAGCATTCACCGTGGCGCTGATATCAAGAGCCGCGCCGGGGCTATAGAAGATCACTCGCCCATTGGAAATGATTTCGCCTCCAATCTGATGGGATCCGAGTGACTTATCACCGAGACGATTGAGAACGCTCGCGTTGTTCACATTACTAAGAAAATTAAACTGCAGAGCGTCCCCATTACTCTGTTGCATATCATCCCAGCGGAGAACGGTCTCATCATTCATTGTGATGATCGCGGTCGAAGTCGCCGCATCATAGAGGCAGGTCGCTGTGCCCGGAGTCTCAAGAACCGGCCCATGCATCATCTGTTCGCAGAGCGGCTGCTGAGCCAGAACAGGGATGATGGCGGCGAGGGAGAAGCCTCCGGCAAGTGCTTTCATTAAGGAAACCATCTCGCCTTTCAACCGAAGCCGACAAGCGTGATTTTCACCAACTTTCCTCGAGGCCTAGCGTCCGATTATTATCAAGCCGGTCCGGCCAAAAGTGGTGGGAAAGCATTAGCGCGCCGCCCACAGTAATGACAGCCACGAGAAGGACCGCGATGAAGGGTAAAAGCGTGCTCAAGAGAAACGAAGCCAAACCGCGCCGATGATCTCCCTGCCGGCCAGCCAGGGCATTGGAAAACCCTCCATAAAGGAGCGAGGCAACTCCTCCAATAATGAATCCGGCGATTCCAAATAGAAAACAAGCCCACCAAGGAGCTCCGACGACAAACGCGCCAGCGAATGCACCGCCAAATCCCGACACGAATGTCAGGATCATGATCGTCGTCGCCAAGCTCATCTTCTCATCAGGTTGAGCTGCCCGCCTGGCTATGGCCAGCCTACAGACAACAACCTGTGTCTTCTAACAGACCACAAAGAGATAAGCACCTCGGCAGCTGAATCAGTCCTGTAAAGAGGCAGTTATGCCTTTGCTGCGGAATCCGATGCCGGGTCCCCTTCCACGGGTTGGGCATCAGCAGCCTCTTCCTGAGCTGCAGGAGCGGCGGACTCATCTTCCGTCTGGCTTGCGCTCGCGGGGGAGGCTTCCTCCTCGGCAGAGGCCGGAGCTTCCGCAGAGGGCTTATCTGCCACCTTGGCTTCGGGAGCTTCAACCGACTGGGAGGTTTTGGCATCCTTACCGGCAGCTTGCTCCTTGGCTTTGGGCTTCTGCTGCTCTGGCTCGGTCCGTCCCTTGGCCAATACGAGAGTGGGCGAGCCCGTATCCTCATCAGCAATCAAGAGGGCGAAACCTTGGTTCAGGACCCAATGCAGGTCATGATAATAGGCTCGTTTGGTTTCTTCATCTGCCTCCTTGGGCAAGATGTCCTTCCAGAGGCCATCCAAGGTGGCACCAGAGTTCTTCTCGATCCAATTGATCATCTCCTCCACCCGCACGGCCAGCTTGATATCGTGAGGAATGGCCCGAGGGCGTGCCGGGCCGGCCTTAAGCTTCTTGCGCCACTTGAAGACGGCGAGGTGACGTCCGGTGAGCTGGCGACAAAGAATTGGCGTGAGCTTGCCAGGGTAGCGTTTCTCCTCCGCGACGGTGGCTTTGAGAAGGGTCAGCAGACCCGGTGAAAGCAATTTACCGGCAATGTTGCCAGGAACCCAAGCCCGTTCAACTTCGGCGAAAAGCTTGTTAAAGTTGTTCTCGAGGAAGTGGCGCTCCACCTCGCGAGGATCATCGATGAGATTGGCCTCATCACTTTCGGCAGCTTCGCTTGCGGCAGGCTCAGCCTCGGGAGAATCAGTTGCGGGTTCGCCGCTGTCCGCCTCGGGAGCGGCATCGGTATTTTCCTCCGCAGGCTGGGGGTCTGCCGATGGTTGGGAATCCGCAGCGACCTCAGCCGCTTGTTCTTGGGAGGCCGCTTCCTCCTTTGCTCCGGCTTCTTCTTTTTCGCTCTCTTGCTTGGCCGCTTCTTCAGCCGCTTTGCGAGCTTCCCGGGCGGCGAGAATCTCTTCCTCGGTCAATGGGCGATAGCGAATCTTCTTCTTCATTCGCTCCATCCATTCGTTGACAGCCTCTTCCCCTGATTCCGTCCGGATCTTCCGCTTGTAAGCCTCCAACGGCATGTTGGAGAAGCGCTCACGATGAAGCCTCGCTACGGCAGCTTGATAACCGTGGTAGTTGGGCGGGCCCAACCATTCACCCGAGATTCCGCACTTGGCGACGGCATTGAAGTTACCGCTGGGAGGCTCGGCCTCCACTTCGACCTCTTCGTAAAGTTCTTTGACGAGCTGCCCCTTCCAAAAGTGGGTCACCAGCTCCTCACGCTGCAGCCAGAGGGAGCCATCGGATTTGCAACGGAAGAACTTCTCTCCCTTGGGGGCTTGGAAAACGACATTGAAGCGCTCCCGGCCGGCCATGACAACCTTGGCGAGATCAAAGACCGAATATGTCCGGCCTCCGCTTTGGATTTGCTTGGAAAGATTATCGAGGCCTTCCTCCACCGGCATGATGCTCGCGGTGAAACCCTCTGGTGCCGGAGTCTCCACCGGGCGCTCGCGACGCTCGCCACGATAGCCGCCACCACGGCGATCTCCGCCACCACCACGACGATCTCCACCGCCCCGGCGGTCGCCTCCGCGGTTGTCACGTCGTTCTCCACGATTCCCGCCGCCACGGCGGTCATCCCGGCGATCGTCACGACGACCTCCACCCTTGCCTCTTCGGCCGTCACGCTCACGCGGGCCAACTTCCTTCGAATAATCCCGTGCCGGAGTGTTCGACTTCGCCCAAGAAGGACCAAAATCGAGACCAGTCAAATCGATAGGGTTGTTGCCGCCTTTCGGTTCGTCGCTCATCGCCGCGCCATCGCTACCAGAAAAAATCCGAGTCGCCAAACCTGCAGAAACGGAATTTTATCGAAAATAACAACAATCTTCCCCGCTTGGCTCCGCTCCCTATCCCATCGGATAGAGAATATCGCTGCTGATGCCATCGAGCTTGGCCAAGATCTCGTCGCTCAAATTGAGTCCGGCCGCATCCATAATGGGTTCGAGCTGGGTCAGGCCGCTCACCCCAATGAGTGTGGAAGCGACGAAGTCATGCTGCTTGCTCCAGGCTGTGGCCATCGTGACCGGGTGAATACCTGCCTCATCCGCGACCTCGATGAAGCGACGGGTGCTCTCCAAGCTTCGGTCGTTGACGAAGCGAGCTGCCATGGCCCGCTGGCGGGGAGGTGCCTTGAGGTAAGCAGCGAAGCGGGCATCATCCGGCACGCCATCGTTGTACTTCCCACTGAGGACGCCACCAGCCAGGGGACTATAGGGCAAGAGGCTGACCCGCTCCTGACGGCAGCACTCGGCCAGCTCGTCCTCGAAGCGGCGGTTATTGAAGGAGAAGTTGTTCTGGATGGTGTCGAAGCGCGCCAAACCCGCGCGGTCACTGGCCCAGAGGTTCTTCATGAGACCATAGGCATCTTCATTGCTTGTCCCAATGGCGCGGACTTTGCCCTCCTTCACGAAGCGATCCAGCTCCTCGAGGGTATCCTCCGGTCGCATGTCATGGTCCGGCCAGTGGATCTGATAGAGGTCAATATAATCGGTATCCAGCCGGCGAAGAGACCCTTCGAGTGCCTTGCGAAGATGGACGCGGTCGATGGCCGCTTTGTCGTGACGAATGGGTGGATTGAACCAGCCATGGGCCGGCCCGGCGATCTTGGTGGCAATGATGATGGATTCGCGGGGCTTCACCTTCATCCACTCACCCACCCATTGCTCGGTGAGCCCGGCCAGCTCCTTGGTCGGCGGCACCGGATAAACCTCGGCGGTATCGAAGAAGTCGATCCCTCCCGCGGTCGCTTGATCCATGATGCGGAAGCTCTCCTTCTTATCGGCTTGGGTCCCGAAGGTCATCGTGCCGAGGCCGATTTCGCTCACAACTATTCCGCTCCTACCGAGTCGTCGCTTTTCCATGGCGAATGGATAGCATGGACGTCCGTTTTGGCCACCGGCAATTGCTTCGTCGGTTTGACTCTTCTCTCAAGCCCAGAAGAGGGCCAGGACAAGGCTTATCAGGAAAGAGATCGCCAGGTAGTAGCCGCAAATCTTCATCGCGATCTGACGGCGCAGATCGCACACCTTCAGAATGAGAAAATAGAGCGCCACAATCTCCAGCAAGAAAGCAAAGGGCCCGAGCAAAAATCGACCTATCAACCCGACCATACCTACTCCGAGGATGACAATCCAAGTCTCTCGAAGCGACTGCTCCGAATTGGTCGAGCCCGAGAAGAAGGTGATGAGGAACCAAAGAATCCCGACCGAAATGAAGGTGGTGAAAATGAACATGCTAGGCGAAAGCAGCGGGGAAATCGTCGCTCAGGCAATCCTCTTCTTCGGCTGACCCTGTCAGAAGACCATGGCCTTGACTTCCTCTCCATGCCTGCCAAGCAAACGACATGCGCATTTTGACGGGATTGCAACCTTCCGGGAAGCTTCATATCGGCAACTACTTCGGCGCCATGCAGGGCGCGGTCCGCCTGCAGGAGGAAGGGGATGCCTTCTACTTCATCGCCAACTACCACGCGATGACATCCACAAGCGATCCCGGCGCCTTGAAGGAAAACGTCACCGAACTCGCCATCGACTTCCTCGCCTGCGGGCTCGACCCAGACAAAGCCACCTTTTACCGCCAGTCTGATATTCCTGAAGTTAACGAGCTGGCCTGGATCCTCTCCACGGTCTGCCCCATGGGGCTCTTGGAGCGTTGCCACTCATACAAGGACAAGGTGGCCAAGGGCCTCTCGGCCAATCACGCCCTCTTTGCCTATCCCGTTTTGATGGCGGCGGATATCCTGCTCTACGACGCCAATCTGGTCCCCGTGGGCGAGGACCAGAAGCAACACCTTGAGGTCACCCGCGATCTCTGCGGCAAGATTAATGATCTTTATGGAGCGGACACCCTCGTCATGCCGGATGCCCGCATCAACGAGCAAGTGGCCAAGGTGCCCGGCCTGGATGGCCAAAAAATGTCGAAAAGCTACAACAACACCATCCCCATCTTTGGCGCCCAGAAGAAGACACGCAAACTCTTCATGAGCATCAAGACTGACTCCACCCCCGTCGAGGAGCCAAAATCGACGGAGGATTCGGTCATTCTCGATCTCTATCGTCTCTTCGCCAGTGACTCGGATTATCAGCAGATGCTTACCGACTTCCAGGCAGGTGGCTTTGGCTACGGTGACTTCAAGCAACGTCTCTTCGACGCATATTGGGAACATTTCGCGCCGATGAGGGAGAAGCGGGAGACTTACGCCGCCGACCCGGCACAGGTGGAAGAAATTCTTCGTTCCGGTGCCGACCGGGCTCGCGAGGAGGCGGACAAGGTCCTCCAGCGCGTCAGGAAAGCTGCCGGTATTCGCTAGGGAATTCCTCGCTTGACCTTCCCGACTCGTCCGCCATCCTCAAGTTCAACAAGAGGAGATTAGTTGTGGAGAGTGAGCTGTTGCATACCGAAAAGATATTGGCGGATCGGAAAACATTTTTTCTGGATTTGAAGGAGAACGCTCGGGGGCGGGTCGTTAAGATTACCGAAGATGTGGGCGGCAACCGCGATACCATCATGGTTCCCACCGACGTCCTTGGCGACTTCATCGCAGCCTTGAGCGATATCAAGGCGACTAACGACAGCCGCTGAGCCTGTCCCCCGGGGAGATCGCTTCCCGGTCAAGCACCCGACCTCAGCCCGGTCGAGTTCCGATGTTGCCGTGGGCCTCTGGTTCCGCGTGCCTCTGAAGCACCCGGGTCAGATTTTTCGGGTCAGATTGCCCGGAGGCCTTGCCGTGCCGGCTTCTTCACGAGAGGTCTTCAGGAGAGCCCGTCGCGGTGACCTCTCATCGCTTCAAAGAGGACGATCCCGATACTCGTGGAGAGATTGAGAGACCGGATGGGCCCGGCAGCCATCGGGATTCGCAAAGTTTGTCCGGACGGGATCTCAGCCCGCAGCCAGTCCGGAAAGCCTCTCGTCTCGGCACCGAAAACGAGAACATCCCCCTCTCGGAAGGGCACTTCCCAGTGCGGAGTCTCTCCCCGCGTGGTCAAAAACCACATGCGTTTCTCCGCATGAGAGGCGGTGAAGTCCTCCCAATTCTCCCAGACATGGAGGTCGACATGCTTCCAATAGTCCAGCCCCGCCCGCCGCACCTGCTTGGCATCGAGCGAAAATCCCAAGGGCTTGATGAGGTGAAGCCTGGAACCCGTCGCCACTGCAAGGCGACCAGCCGCACCCGCGTTGTGAGGAATCTCAGGCTCGAAAAGGACGATATGGAACATGGACCGCGATGGATGAACGCAAAAAAAGGCGGGTCTCAGCGACCCGCCCCTAAAGGTGTTGCTTGATCGAGGTGGTCTGCCTCAGTTTGCCGCCGCTTGAGCTTCTTCGGTGGCCACGTTGATGCGGCGACCGTCGCGGTCAAAGTAAACTTTGCCGTCGACAAGAGAGAAGATGGTGTGGTCCTTGCCAAGACCGACATTGCGACCTGGCTGCCACTTGGTGCCACGCTGACGGGCGATGATGTTCCCCGCGATAACGGCTTCACCGCCAAATTTTTTGATACCGAGACGCTTGCTGCGTGAGTCGCGTCCGTTCTTTACCGAGCCTTGTCCTTTCTTATGAGCCATCGACTTATCCTTTCGTTTCTAAATTACTGTTGTTGCCAGGCTTGGCCTCTCAACCGGTGATGCCGGTGATTTCGATCTTGGTGGTCAGACGACGGTAGCCCTTGGTCTTGTGGTAACCCTTACGGCGGCGGAATTTGAAGGCCACTTCTTTTTTGCCACGCTCTTGCTCGAGCACTTTGGCAGAAACGCTGGCTCCATCGATAGCGGGCGTGCCGATACGAATCGAAGAGCCGTCGTTGACCAATAGGACATTGTCGAATGAGGTCTCGCTACCAACTTCGACGTCGAGTTTCTCGACGCTGATTTGGTCGCCTTCAGAGACGCGATACTGCTTGCCTCCGGTCTTGATCACTGCGTAGGGCATGGTGTTTCGTGGTTGAAAGTTTCGCGAGGGACTTGAGTCATTTCAAGGCCCTCTCCGCCGCGCGGGCGGGGAATGCACCATAGGAGGCGGTTTACCGCAAGACAAAATTTAATAGAACGCAAAATGGAATTGCCCTTAACCTGCCCGACAGAGGCCGATCTCCACCAAGCCGGATACCTGCTTGGGCAGGAAATGAAGGCAGGTTCACTGGTGGCACTCATTGGAGATCTAGGCGCTGGCAAGACTCATTTGACAAAAGGCCTGGTCCAGGGACTGGGCTGCGAGGAGGTGGTCACCAGCCCCACTTTTTCTCTGGTGCAGGAGTATCACGGTGGCCGCGTCCCGGTTTATCATTTCGATTTCTACCGCTTACAAAGCGAGGAGGAGCTTTTTTCCCTCGGCTGGGATGACTACCTCGAGGCAGGAGGTGTCGTGATTGCCGAGTGGGCCAATCTCTTCCCCGACTTCATTCCCGCCGACGCGCTGCGCCTACGCATCGCCAAGATCGAGGGAGGACGGCGGATTGAGCGATATGAATAAGGCATGCGATCAGGCGAGGGCCGAATCCACCGGAGGCACCGACTAGGACTGGCTCAAGCTTCGCAGGTATTCGTAGGTGTAGAGCCCGGTGGCATGACCATCCCCCCAACGAGGCTGGATGGCGTAACCGCCAACAATCTCCCACCCCATCAGCTGGAACGAGCGGTCATCATATTGCACCTTCGGGCGCACGACCCGCCCAAGGGCGTCAGGCTCTCCCTGGCAATTGGCGCAGGGGCAAGCCCGACGAAGGGCCTCCAGGGTGAGATAATCTTCCCGCCCATCACTCCAAGCGAGAGCCATCTCGTTGCCGATGATGGCGACATTATTCAAGCGCAGAGCTTCCATCTTCACTTCCCGCGTAGCTCTCCGGCCTTACCGGCGGGCCAGGTTGCCCCGATTTCGATCCATTTGCGCACCACTTCGACCTCTTCTTTCGGCACCTTGAAGCCGACCGCCGGCATGGTGATTGCCTCATGTTCTGCACTCATGGCGCGGAAGAGCAGGCTCTCATCCGGGCGGCCTGGCACGATGCGGCCACCTGCGAAGGCCTCGGAGCGATTGGTCATGACGTAAGGCATTTTCTTATCCTTCCCGTTGTGGCACCAGACACAACGGTGCTCCAGAATGGGCTTCACGTGACGGACAAAATCGATGCGGGTTTTGGTCTCGGCCAGCAGTTCAGGGGAAAGCACCGGGGGGCCCTTGAGGCGGGTTTCAGATTTGTTGCCCCCACCACAGGAGGCAAGAATCACCACCGAACCGAAAAACACGCTCGCAATCTTCTTCATCTTCCGCCTTTTTATAGGACCTTCAGATGACAATGAACAGCACGCCCTTTGTCCAAATCCTTTTGGCTATCCTGGCATGTTGCCCACTAGCCGCCCAGGTGCAAGGCCCCCGCATCACCGTCCCCAGCCGCCATGCGCCCGCCCCCACCGGCAATCGCCTCTACGACTGGCATCTCGGGGTGACGGCGACAATCTTCTGGGTCGGCGAGACTCCGACCCCGCGCAACCCCACGCCCAACAACAAATCATCCTGGGATACGCGCTGGCAACAGAACTACGGAGGATTCGACAACCCGAATCCAGCCGCCCGGCGCGGCTACCTCCCCAAAGCCTTTACGCCGAAGCTCAATCCCTTCTATATCGCCCTGCCCTACAACGACGTCAAAAACCACCGCGAGCACAAACCGGAAGCCGCATCAGTGATTCCTTGGTTTCGGCACTACAATCCCCGGCCGGGTCAAACCGTCTGCCGTGGCCGGTGGGTGCAGATTGTCCGCAACGATAAGGTCTGTTACGCGCAGTGGGAGGATTGCGGCCCCTTCGTCACTGACGATTGGGAATACGTCTTCAAAAACAAGAAGCCCAAGAACCACAAAAACGGAGGCGCGGGCATTGATGTCTCTCCTGCCGTCCGGGACTTCATGAACCTCAAGTCCGGGCAAAAAGTTCACTGGCGCTTCGTAGAGATGAGCCAAGTTCCTCCCGGCCCCTGGCGGCATCTGGGGGACAACAATCCCTTCGTCAGCATTGAGGCTCGTCGAGCCCACACCCCGCGCCGCTAAACGCGCGAAGAGGTCCGGTTTTTCTCAATCGAAAAGATTGAGCTGGGGGGAATTCGCCTCCGGCATGGCCTTCCGGGTATTCTTTGGCGAGGGGCGCTTCTTCGCATCCGGCTTGTGGGAAGTCATCTCAAGATGACTGAGGATTTCCGTCGCTCGCTGAATGATTGGAGCAGGCAAGCCAGCCAAGCGTGCCACTTGGATGCCGTAGCTCTTGTCTGCCGGCCCGGGCTGAATCTTGCGTAGGAAGATGATGTCATCATTCCATTCCCGGACAGCCACATTGTGGTTCTCAATACCCTCGCGGGTGTTCGCAAGGTCACAGAGCTCGTGATAGTGGGTGGCAAAGAGCGCCCGGCACTGCGTGAGATCATGCAGATGCTCGGCCACAGCCCAGGCGATGGAAAGGCCGTCAAAGGTCGCGGTGCCCCGGCCAATCTCATCAAGGATGACGAGCGAGTCCGAGGTCGCATTGTTGACGATCAAGGCGGTCTCGTTCATCTCAACCATGAAGGTTGATTGGCCTTGCGCCAAATCGTCGCTGGCTCCGACGCGGCAAAAAATCTTGTCCACCAGCCCGATAGTTGCCTCCTCGGCAGGCACGAAAGCACCGATCTGAGCCATCAGGGTAATGAGGGCGACCTGCCGGATGTAGGTGGACTTTCCGGCCATGTTCGGCCCCGTGAGGATGTGGAGGCGCGAACTCTCAGGATCGATGGCGGTGTCATTGGGGATGAATTTCTCATCAACCAGCGTTTGCTCCAAGACGGGGTGTCGCGCATTGACGAGATGCAGCTCGCGCGAGGTGGTGAGATGCGGCCGGGTGTGCTGAAAGAGCTGTGCGGTCTCAGCAAAGGAGAGCAAAACATCCAAGGTGGCCAAGGCATCCGCTGTTTCCTGCAAGGGAGCGAGCTGGTCGCAAACTTGCTGACGCAGCTGCACGAAGAGCTCGTATTCCAAGGCTTTGGAGCGCTCATCAGAGCCGAGAATCTTCTGCTCCATCTCCTTAAGGCCGGGCGTGATATAACGCTCCGCATTGGCCATCGTCTGCTTGCGATGATAGTCCTCGGGGACCTTGGCGAGATTCGCCTTCGAGATCTCGATGAAGTAGCCGAAGACGTTGTTGAATTTGATCTTCAGCGAATCGATTCCAGTCCGCTCCCGTTCTTGCTCTTGGAGGCGGGCCAACCAATTCTTCCCTTCCCGCGAGGCGGAGCGCAGCTCATCAAGCTCACTTGAATAGCCGTCGCGAATCAGGTTCCCGTCTTTGGGCGAGGCCGGAGGCTCGTCGTGCAGGGCACTCTGGAGGAGATGAGTGAGTTCGGGGAATTCGTGAATTCCCTCGATGATTTGCCCTTTCAGATTAGAGGCTGCGCTCTGCCCCAACGCCTGCAAATCCTCCCGCACATCGGGCAAGCGCTCAAGCGATGTCTGCAGGGAACGCAAGTCGCGCGGATTACCGTGCCCTTGGCTGAGACGACTGGTCGTCCGCTCAATATCGCGGATATCCTTGAGGGAATCCCTCAACTTGGACAGGAGATAGGGCTCCTCCAGAAGCTTCTCGACGACATCGAGGCGGGAACCCAACAACTCTAAATCACGCACCGGGTGCAGCAACCAGTCCCGCAACTTCCGAGCGCCCATCGGGGTGCGCGTGCGGTCAAGAGTCGACAGCAAGGTATGCTGCGTGCCGGAGCGTGAGGTGACGAGATCGAGATTCAGCTGACTGGCGGCATCGATGAGCACGTGGTCAGAATCATCGCGCACGGTGAGATTCGTCAGGTGGTCACAGTTCCGGCGCAATTGATGCACTAGATAATGCAGGGCCGCACCGCCTGCCGAGATGGCCGCCTTCATCCCATCGCATCCGAAGCCCCGGAGCGACTTCACCTTGAAGTGCTCCGTCAAGGTATGGAGCGCCTGATCGGCGAGGAAGGCATACGCGTCGTAGGGGAAGGCACCGCGCAAGCCGCCCAATTCGGCCAATTGATCATCGGGAACCAGCAGCTCGGAAGGGGCCAGACGATGCAGCTCGTCCCTTAACAGATCGAGATCGGAGAACTCGGAGAGAGCGAACTCTCCCGTCGAGTGATCAGCACAAGCGAGGCCGTAACAGGCCTTCTTGCCCGACCCAATCTGGCAAGCGGCCGCAAGGTAGTTGTGCTTGGTATCATCAAGCAGATTGAGATCATCGATCGTCGAGGCGGAGATGATCTGAGCCACTTCACGCTCAACGATCTGCCCGGGCTTAGGTTCGCTCGTTTGCTCGGCGATAGCGACTCGCTTGCCCGCTTTGACCAATTTCGCAATGTAGCCGGTGGCGGCATGATGCGGCACGCCCGCCATGGGCATGTCGTGGCGCTTGGTGAGCGCGACGTTGAGGATCGGCGCCGCGATCTTCGCGTCCTCAAAGAACATTTCGTAGAAATCACCCAGGCGAAAGAGCAACAGCACATCCTCCGGCAGGGTCCGGCGGATGGCCTGATACTGGGCCATCATGGGCGTGAGCTTTTTCTCCTTGGGCATAAGGTTTCAGGGCGTGGGCAATCGAGCATCGGGCTCTCCCCTGCCCGCAAATTAATATTCGCGGTCGAGCAGATAGTGGGCGATGGCGGAGAGATGCGCGGCATCGTCTCCTAGAACGGCAAGCGCATCCATTGCCAGCTTGGTGAGGCGATGGGCTTCCTCCCGTGACTTCTCGAGGCCGAGAATCGCGGGATAAGTGGATTTGTCCGAGGCCTCGTCCTTACCAGCGGTTTTACCCAGCGTGGCCGTATCCGCAGTAACGTCGAGGATGTCGTCAATCACTTGGAAGGCCAAGCCCAGATTGTAGCCGAAGGTGGTCAGCGCCTCCAGTTGCCCGGCCGATGCCCCCGCACTCATGGCGCCGAGGCGGATCGAGCTTGTGAGCAGTGCCGCCGTCTTGCGCTCATGGATTGCGATCAATTGCTCCAGGCTCAGGTTCACCTCTTCTCCCTCGCCTTCAAGGTCGAGGACCTGACCTCCAATCAATAATTTTGAGCCCGCACAGTTTGCAAATTCCCGCAGGTAGTCGGCGACCGAGTAGGTCACGTTGGCAGGGGTCTCCGCGAGGAAGCGGAAGGCCTCCGCCTGCAAGGCATCTCCCGCAAGCACCGCAATGGCCTCGCCGAAGACCACATGGGAGGTCGGCCGACCGCGACGGAGGTCATCATCATCCATGGCGGGTAGATCGTCATGCACCAATGAATAGGTATGGAGCAGCTCTGTCGCACAGGCGGGGAAGAGCGCGTCCTGCTCGTCACCACCGCAGGCCTCCGCCGCCGCGAGAGTCAGGATTGGGCGGAGTCGCTTGCCGCCAGCGAAAACGGAATAACGCATCGCCTCGTGGATCTTGCCCGGCAGCTCCTGCTCCGAGGGCATGTGGGTGTCGAGGTGACGGTCGATGAGGTCACGCTTTTCAGCGAGGTAGCTCTTTAAATCAGAGGACATCTGGCGAGAAGAATCAAAAATACCGGCAGGGGAGTCCAGACCGGAGGGCGGCCAATTCTGTCCTTATCGGCCAGAATTCGGTTCCGCGAGCACCTTCAACTTCCTTGCCACCCGCAGGAAGTCCTTCTTCAAGTCCGCCTGACTCGCGTTTTTTGCCTGCCATCTGGCGATGAAGACGTAGTGACGGTCCTTGGCAAGCCCCTCGCCTTCTTCCACCAGAATTGACCGCACCAAGCGGCGGATCTGATTCCGCTCATGGGCTTTGCCAGCCTTCCGCGTCGTGATGATGGCGTAGCGCCACTCCTCAAGGTCCGGAACTTCCCGGGTCGCAAGAACCAGAAACCGCCCCGAAGCCGACTGCCCGCTCTCGCGGACGGCCTGAAAATCGGATCGCTGATTCAAGGTCAGGCGACGAGGCAACTTCATGGACAACAGAAAAAACCGGAGCGTTTCCGCGCCGGTTCTCGAGAAAATTTAATTATCGAACGGAGCGGAGTGTCATCCGCCGCCTGATCACTTCGTATTGTGCTGGACGGTGTGACGCTTGAAGTGAATCTCAGCACCCTTCGGAAGAAGGCGCTTGCGTCCCTTGCGGCGGCGATTGGAAATGATGCTCCGACCGGCCTTGGTGGCCATGCGGGCGCGGAAGCCATGCTGACGCTTGCGGGTGCGCTTGGAGGGCTGATAGGTGCGTTTCATATTTGGATGGTCGGATTAGTGGTTAAAAAAGGGGCACGCCGTCGGAGGTGGCGAAAGGGCGGGCAGGCTAGACTGCAAAATTGCTCTGTCAAGACAGGAGAATAACTTGCCAAAAAATTTCCCTTCCCCGAAAGGGCGGTGGCACTTAGTCTTCCGCCGATTACATGGCCACAACACGAAGTCTCACTGTTAAAAATAAACTGGGTATCCATGCCCGGCCGGCAGCTCAATTCGTGAAGATCGCCAGTCAATACGACTGTGATATTCGAGTTGAGAAAGATGGCGAAGAGATCGACGGGAAGAGCATCATGGGTTTGATGATGCTCGCAGCGGGCCACGGCTCGGTCCTCGAAGTCACTGCCGATGGAAGCGATGAAGAAGCTGCCATCGCTGCGCTTGAGGCTTTGGTGGACAGGAATTTTGAGGAATAAGGCTGCCTCCTCGGTGCCGCCATTCTCTCTTTTAACCTGAGCCCGGATCCGACAAGGTTCCGGCGTGCCCCAGTCCCTCACTCCCTCTTTCCACTTCCACGGGTGCGAGATCGCAGCCGGAGAACGGGAGACGGTTTCCCTCCCCGTCGGGCAGTTCCTGACGGGTGAGACCACTTCCCTCAAGGTCCATATCGTCCATGGGAAGAAGCCCGGCCTCGTCATGGCCCTCACCGCCGCCGTCCATGGCGATGAAGTCAATGGCGTCGAGATCATCCGAAGAATCCTGGCCTCAAAGGCGTTGCGCTCTCTGCGCGGCACTCTCTTGGCCCTTCCCGTCGTCAATACACCCGCCTTCGCGATGCGCTCGCGTTATCTACCCGACCGGCGGGATCTCAACCGCTTGTTCCCCGGAGATGAAAGCGGGTCCGCTGGCTCTCGAATCGCCCGCACCCTGCTGGAGCAAGTCGTTGCACGCGCCGACCTGCTCATCGACTTTCATACCGGCGCGATTAATCGCGCCAACCTACCCCAGCTTCGCATCACCCGGGAGGATCCCGAGGCGCGGCGTCTCGCCGATGCCTTCGCCTCGCCGGTCACCTTGCTGGCGGGCGATCGTGATGGCTCCCTGAGAACCTCGTGTCGCCAGATGGGCAAGCCCTGTCTCCTCTTCGAAGGCGGAGAAGCACTTCGCCTCGACGCCGCCTCCATTCGATATGGCGTCCGGGGAGCCCAGCGAGTCATGCGGGAACTCGGGATGCTTCCTGCCCAACGGGGGAAAAGCCATCCCGTGGACACCGTCTTCTGCAAAAAAAGCGGTTGGGAACGCGCGCCATCGGGAGGGCTTTTCACTCCGCTCATTCCACTGGGGCGGGCGGTCCACGTCGGCGAGACCCTCGGCTTTGTCGGCGACATCCATGGCTCCGATGAAATCCCGGTCACCGCAAGCCGGAAAGGAATCCTAATTGGACGAACGAATGAGGGTGTCGTTGATCGAGGCGATGCGGTCTTCCACATTGGTGAATTTGTCGATCCCAACGAAGCCGAGGAACAGATCGTGGAAGCCTCCGCCACCCTCTCCCAGACTTGGCAGGAAGTCGAAGACGTCCCCGTCCCCTACGATCCCGTCACCGATGCCGTGTAACCCCTTTCTCAAATGAGCATCTGGACGTCAGAGCGAGAGAATCCTATTGGTCTTGAACCGAGAACAGCGAGAACCCTGCAACTCGACTGACTTCAATTTCCTCAATCGGTGCGCTTCTTCACGCGCGATTCAGCTCACCACATCCTTCTGGAGTTGCCGGAGGTTGTAGAGACGTTCGGATTTAGGCACGGTCTCGATGCCGCGAAGGCTGTGCGAAATTTTTTTCCGCGTCGGGCTGAATTGAGTCTGTGACGCTCGGAGCACCTCCTCGAGAAAAACCTTCGAACCAATCGCCACGCCATCAATGAAGTAGCGCACGCGGCAACGCAGGTAGTCAGCTCTCTCAAGACGCCCCCCCGTCTTCAGCACCTCCAGTGCTTTCTCGCGAGGAATTCGTTTTCGGAAAATCTCGGCCGAACCACCGGCTTTTTCCCGCGCCAACTCCTCAGCCTGCCCGGCCTCACTTTCCGGCACCCCAAACAGGAAACAGCGATATCGTTCCAATACCATTTTCATGCTTAGACCTTGGCGTCTCGTGTCTCTACTTCCCCCCATTCCATCACTCTCGAAAGAGTCCAGCCAGGCCACGGCCTCCTTGGCTAACTTCCCTCCGCCAACGGCCTCCCCGTAGCCGCACCAGCGGTAGTTCTTCGGGTCATCGCAGATCTTGGCCCGCACGGGATTGAGATCGATGTATGCGGCGATGGTCTTCAACGCGTTACCTTTACCCTCCACCAGTACGCTCCGGAAGCGCTCTTCCCACAAGGTGCCCTTCCGTTGGTGGCGGCGGTTGAACCACTGGGTGAAACGCTGCTTGAGAACCTTCATGTAGGCACTCACGTCCCACATGCGAGCGAACCACTTCTCGCGCAAGGCCTCGGCTGCTTGGGTATTGTTTTGCTTGCGGAAATGCTCTAATTCCCACCGTAGAGAGGCGGCTG
The DNA here is from genome assembly GCA_030673895.1 of Verrucomicrobiota bacterium JB023. Classification (GTDB taxonomy): domain Bacteria; phylum Verrucomicrobiota; class Verrucomicrobiia; order Verrucomicrobiales; family Akkermansiaceae; genus Roseibacillus. The sequence goes on along the minus strand of JAUTCR010000043.1, from coordinate 4,595 downwards.
CCTCCTCGCCTAGGCACTCCGCGACATGCCGGATCAAGCCTTCATCATCGGGCAAATTAGAATCCTCCGGGCGTTTTGGCACTTCCACCAGAATGTGGAAGTGATTGGACATGATGCAGTAGGAGACGACTCGCAGCCTGTAGAGTTTCTCATAAAGGCGCATGTATTTTCGGAACTGGTCTTTCTCGGCCTTTCCGAGCACGAAATTCCGGTTCACGACCCGCGAAACGCAATGGTAGTAGGCATTTTCGAGGGACGAAGGAGCTTTTAAGCGAGGTCTCCGCATCTCAAAAGGATGCGCCCCACCATGACCCATGGTCAATCTTTTCCTACAAGGGGACAGGTAATTTTTTGTGGGAAACGCAACCCGACTCCATCCGTCTTTTCGAAACATGAAAGCCTTTTTCTCCGCCTTGCTCCTCTCTGCCGGGACCTTGCTCGCCGAGGTGACTCCACTCTCCAGCTCGACGGAGGCCACTCTGTTTGCGACGGCGCTGACCAACGCAGGCGCAATTCATCACGATTTTACGAAGCTTGAGGGTAGCGAAGCGGTCACCATCACCAATTTTCCCCTCTCCGATGGCTCCAACGAGATTGCGGTAGCCGACGGCTTCTTCTCGAGCCGAAGCTTTACTGTCCGCAGTGAGGGATCGTTCCTCCGTCACCATTTTTCGGTCACGGCCAAGCTCAGTCCGAGCGCCCTCACGGACACCATCGACACCATCTCCACGGAAGGACACGGAGAGGCGGAGTTCGTCTTCGAGGTGACTGGTGAGGCCATGAAAGTCAATTTTGGCTTCGACACCGTGACCTTTGGCACCCCCATCGTCTCCCTAGAGAACGAGACCGGCCCGATTTTTCAGTATCCTAATGCCGACAACTCGACGGGATTTACCGGCACCCTGCCCCCCGGCACCTACACTCTCTCCGTGTCCGCGATCTCCTTCCCCGAGACTACCGCGAGTATTGTCTCCGCCGCCTTCGCTGCCACAGTTACTATTGGAGAGGAACCCCATGATGTCCCCCTCCCCGTCGCTGGCAGCTACACCCACCCCGCGATCGTGAGCGAGCACTCAGGCGAAGGGATTCTTGCGGTGGAAAGTCCACAGATTCTCTCTGAAGTCGACCTCGGCAATGGCTTCCATCAACTGGAAGTCACCGCCTCGGTTCACAATCTCTATGCCTGCCCCTGGCCCGAGGTCAGTCTAACCGTCGCTGAAGAACATCCCGATGGACCTAACCTCGAAATCCTCACCCCCCTCCGCACCTTCTCCCTCGCGCCCAATGAGCTCGGGGGCCCAGCCTCCGGCAGCTCTCTTCTCATTCAGGTCGCTTCCACCGAGCTGGAAGCGTTGCGCGCTCAAATCCTCGACGCCACCCGCTTCCAGACCTCCGGACTCGAGCAGCCCGTCTTCAAGTATCCCGTCAAGCCTCTGGAGGCGGAGGATTTTCCCAACTCCCCTGCCGACCACCCGGCCGGCGCCGCCCTCGCCTACGACTTTGTCCCGCTCATTCCCTCGGGGTTCACCATTGTGGAATGGGAAAGCTACTATCAGGTCCCTCGCGTCACCATTATCAATGACGACGGCCCAGTGACCACCATCGCCTGGCAACAGGGAGTGGACCGCTACTTCCCCCTTACGGTCGCGGACATCGAACGTGACGGGACGACCTTTCTCCTCTCATTTCACGAGGACTCCACCACCCTCCCGGAAGTGATGAAAGACGGCAAACTCACCACAACCCTCACCCCCGAGGGACATCCCGAAGACTGGGGAGTGACCAACGTACCCGAGACCCGAAACACGAGCTCCGGGTTCGGCCTCACCGGCTTCTTTCCCGCGCCCATTCCCTTTCACTTCAACGAAGTCGAACTCCCCGGAGGAATCAGGTTCTCCGGCTCGTTAGGGTTTCAGCCCGAGCTCATCGAGGTCGAGCTCGACATGCGGGATGCCTCCATCCGCAACCTCATCACCCGGGCCCGCTGGCGCGCCGATTGCAACCTCTTGTTAGAAACCAGTGAAGGAGCCGACAATTCCGCTGAACCCATCGCCAGTCAGGAGTCGACCCTGCTGGAACTCTCCCTCTTCTCCCTTCAACTGCCCGCCGGATTCTCCTTCAATCCTCAGCTCGAGCTCAGCGCCGGCGCCATCCTCACGGCGCCCACCAGCCTATCCCTCCCCATCACCGGAGGCTTCATCGCTGACCTCTCCGCCGGAATTCAAGACGGGACACCCTTCACCGACGGCAGCCTCACCGAGGTTCCCCTTCACGTTTCCGACCCCGGCCTCTATGAAGCGCTCGGCATCACCGCCAGCGCGTGGCTTGATTGCGAGGTGAAGGCCCTGATCGGCATCGGCGAAGGCCTTGCTAACACCGGCCCGACGCTCGGCGTGCGTGCTCAGGCGGACTTCGACCTCCTCCCCCTCGCTGACCCCTGGTGGACCATTGATGCTTCCCTCTCCGCCTTTGCTGGAGTCGAGTTCGATCTGCTGGGTCTCGTCGAAATCATCGATGCCGAGCAAACCGTTGCATCCATGGACTTGTTCAACCTCGCCGCCGATGGACCACTCTCGCCCCTATCACCGGCTAACAAATCCCTCGACCCCCAACCCGCCTTTCTCCCCCTCGGAGACCCCGAGACCCGCTGGGCACGCAGCCTTTTTACAGATCTAACTGTTCCCAACGGCAGCTCCTTTGCGACCCAACTCGCCGATGGCAGCATTCTCACCGGACAAGGCAGCACCGGGGGCTTCATCTCCAAGTTGTCCTCCAAAGGAGAACACCAGTGGACTATCGATACCACCGTGCAACTCGCCGCCATGACCGGAGTCGCCCTCCCCGACAACACCTTCACCGTTCTCGGTTCCAGTCGCTTTGATTTCCGCATCGCCACCTTCGATTCCGACGGCACCCTTCTCTGGCACAAAGGCCTCGCCGCCGCCAGCGGAGGCCCCGGCATTTACCAGACCCATGACCTCCTGCATTACGAAACCGCGGATGGAGACACCGAATATTTCTTTCTCGGCCAAGCCTTCTCAGGTGGCCTTGATGGCTTCCAACTTATGCTCGTCAAAGCGGATGCCACCGGCACCCCGCTTTGGGCAAAAGCCTACCAATCCATTCCGCTCGACGGCGAGAACACCGATTCCATTCCCGGTGACTTCTGTCTCACTGCCGACGGAGATATCCTGATCGCGGCCTCCACCAATGCCGACCTCCCCAACGTCGCTTCGAGCATTTCGAACATTAACCGCAATGGCCATGTGCTTAAGATTGATGGCGAAACTGGAACCCCCTTGTGGAGCACCCTCATTGGGAGCGGTGCCAGTCCGCAATACTCCGCGATCAGCGAAGGACCTGACGGCTCCATCTATGTAGGCGGCCAAGCCAGCCCCAGTGTGCGCTCGGACCTCCCCTCCATGATACTCACGAAGCTCAACCCCGACGGTTCCCTCATTGACTCCGCCCTCATCGGCACTGTTGCCGGACAGGCTCTTCCTATCGGAGGAGAATCCCTCTACGACAACATCCAAGGCATGACTTGGGCTGACGGAAACCTTTGGGTCTGCGGTCAGTCCGGGATCTACAACGCTGGCGGAGTGGGAGGCACCGCTCAAGGGTCCAGCGCCTTCACCGCCATGATTAGTCCCGATCTCAACGTCTCGCGCTTCGTCTATCACGCCACTCCCTCCAGCGACAGTTTTCACACCATCGAAGCCACTGAGAAAGGTCTTCTCATCAGTGGCTACAGCACCTCCTTCTCCCCTTGGCCGCTCGGTGCGGGCCGCGAGGGAACCACCACCTCTGGCTCACTGCTCACCCTCATGCTGCCTTGGGAAGGCCGCATGCTTTTCCATCCTGCGAGCGCTGGCCGGCAACTCGACTCCGAGTCTGCCTATCCCCTACCCGACCGGGGAAGCTACTACGCCTACCCTCGAGTCATCGCAACCAGCCAATACAGCCTCGCCACTAATCAGGGCACCTTCGCCGGGCTCGGCCAGATCGACATCACGGAAAACTCCGCCTACTCCTCTACGATCAGCGTAACCGACATCACCATGGAGGCGAACCCCGTTAGTTTTTTCACCCCCACCTTCATCGAGCCCGAGGAATTCAAGTCCATCCAGTTCATGCCCGAATCGCTCGTTACCGACTTCGACTCCTTCTTGAAATGGAATCAAATCGAACCCGATTCCGATGGCGATGGTGACGGAATCACCGCCCCCCGCGAATACTTCCACGGCACGAATCCCTATCAACGCGACGAGGTTCAAATCGACTTCGAGCACCTCATTGATTCAGAGACCACCTCCCCCTTCGTCCGCTTCACCATGCCGCGCTCTCACCTCGCCAACGGAGTCCTGCCAGACGTCTTCTCGGGGCCCGACCTCAATCTCGGCAATTATCTTCTTCGCAGCGATGTCTCTAGCGACACCGCCCCCCTCGATGACGACCGAGACTGGCTCTTCCTCGAACTCCCCGCAGAGGATGCCGAACAATTCTTCCAACTCGAGTTTCCGGATTGAAGGAGCATTCTTCGGAGTGCGCGGAGCGATAGCTCACGCTTTCTCCTGGATGAGGATAAGCTCAAT
>JAUTCR010000042.1 GCA_030673895.1 Verrucomicrobiota bacterium JB023 | reverse complement strand
CTCGACGACATCGCGCAACGGAGCGAAGGGCTTCAGCGGGACGGTCATGTCGCCGAATACATACCTGAGCTGGCCAAGGTCAGCCCGAATCACTTCGGCATTTCCCTCATCACCGTGGATGGCAGGGAGTTCCACTCCGGTGAGGCCCGGACCCCCTTCTCCATCCAGAGTATCTGCAAGGTTTTCACCCTCATGCGGGCGATCCAGCCCATGGGACGCATGCTTTTGGAGAGGGTCGGGGTCGAGCCCTCGGGCACCCGCTTCAACTCCCTCGTACAGCTTGAGCACGAACAGGGTTACCCGCGCAATCCCTTCATCAATGCAGGCGCTATCGTGATGGCGGATATCCTGCTCGAGCTTCTTGAGCATCCCAAGGAAGAGTTCCTGGCCTTTGTGCGTGAGATTTGTGGCAATCCGGAGATCGATTACGATGTCAAGGTCGCCATCTCCGAGAGCAAGACGGGGTTCAATAATCGTGCCATCGCGCACCTCACCAAGGGCTTCGGCAATCTCAAGCACAAGGTCGAGGATGTGCTGGAGTTCTACTTCCACGCCTGTTCACTGCGTATGAGCTGCCGTGACTTGGCGAGGGCGAGCGGCGTTCTGGCCAATGGAGGGCGCTCGCTGATCGATGCCCAACCCGTCCTGACTCCACGGCGGGCCAAGCGGATCAATGCCACCATGTTGACTTGTGGCCTCTATGATGAGGCTGGCGAATTCGCCTTCCGGGTGGGGCTTCCCGGCAAGAGCGGAGTCGGCGGCGGCATCATCGCGGTCTTCCCCGGCATCTTTTCGGTCGCGGTCTGGAGCCCGCCGCTCAATGCGAAGGGCAATTCGCACCGTGGCTTCCGCGCTCTGGAGATGCTGAGCCTGCACACCGGGTCGATCTTTTAGCGTTCTTCACTCCTTTTTCCGCCAACGTCCCGCTCGTTGGTCCTCAGTCGCTCTTGCCCGTCTGATGATCGTCTTTCCCGATCCGCGGCTCGACCACTGGGAATTCACGGATTAACTTGCTTCACCCAAACCCGATGCCCGAACAACGTCAAAGCCAAAGCCAAGGCCAGAATACGAGGGACGCTCTACCGTCTCAACCAACGTCCGCGAGCATTTTGGCATCTTACCCGCAAGCATCCGGCGGATATGACGAGTATCTCAGCCCGGATGGCAGCCTGCGCCCCTCCATCGCGGAGTTTGGCGCCCGCTTGAACGAGATCGGGCAAGAGGGTCTGGCCACCTCGTGGAAGCGGGGTGACGAACTACTGCGGGATAACGGCCTCACGCATAATTTACTCAGCGACTCCTCGACCTTTCGCCCCTGGAATCTGGATCCCATTCCCCTGATCCTGTCCGAGGCAGAGTGGCAGCCTCTCGCCCAGGCCGCCATCCAACGAGCCCGGCTCTGGGATGCGATTCTGAAGGATTGCTACGGCCCCCGCACCCTGCTGTCGGAAGGACTGCTCCCCCCGGCACTCGTCTTCGCCCAGCCGGGCTTCAATCGCTCCCTTCCTCTGCCGGATCCCGATGCTAACCTGCTCACCTTCTACGCCGTCGACGTCGCGCGGGCGCGAGATGGCTCGTGGACCGTTATCGCCGACCGCACCGAGGCTCCTAATGGCACCGGATTCGCGCTCGAGAATCGCATCATCCTCACCAACGTTTTCCCCGAGACCTCGAACAAGCTCCATCTCATCCGCCTGGCCTCCTACTTTCAGAGTCTGCAATCGACTCTCTTCGCCAAGGCTCCCCGGGCAGTCGATGAGCCAGGCGTGGTCCTCCTTTCCCCCGGACCGACCGATTCGACTTACTTCGAGGACGCTTACCTCGCCCGCTACTTGGGTATTCCTCTTGCCGTCGGCGAGGAGCTGACGGTCCGTGACGACCGCGTCTTTCTCAAGACCGTCTCCGGCCTCAAGCGCATTCACGTGCTCTATCGACGGGTGCACGAGACTTTAATCGACCCCTTGGAAAACCCCGTGCCCTCCAATCAAGGAGTGGCCGGTCTCATGCAAGCTATCCGCGCCGGCACCGTCACGGTGGTCAATCCGCCAGGCTGTGGCATCGCGGAGTCTCCCGCCCTTCTTCCTTATCTTCCCGCCATCGCGAATCGGCTCTTGGGCCAAGATCTCTCCCTCCCCTCCATTGAGACCGTCTGGGGCGGACAAAGTGATAAGTTCGATGCCCTCCTCTCCTCCACCCTCGGCAAGGAGCCAGCCTTCCTTAAGAATTCCTTCGGGCAACGGACCCCGCCTCTCTCCACGGTCGATCTCGACGCCTCCGGCATCGAGGAACTCAAGACCCGCATTGAGCGCGACCCTGCCGCCTACACCCTGCAGCGGCAGATGGAATTCTCCACCGCCCCGGTATGGAATCAAGGCAAGCCTCTCGAGCCTCGTCCTGTCGCCTTGCGGCTCTTCCTCTTCCACGATGGCAATGACTTCCGCATCATGCCTGGAGGACTCGTCCGCTGTGCGCCCTCGCCCGATGGCTTGCCGGGCCTCTCTCTCACAAACGACTCCGGCTCCAAGGACCTCTGGATCCTCGGCGATGAGGAGGACAATCAGCAGGTCGTCAGCAATCTGCCCGAGCGGGAAACCGTCCGCCGCTCCGCTGGCACCCTCTCGTCACGCGCCGCCGACAATCTCTACTGGATCGGTCGCTATGCCGAGCGAACCGAATTCGCCACCCGCATCATCCTCGAGATCGCCAACCGGCTCTCCGCCGAGCACGATCAGACCTCGATCCGCTCGCTGGAGCCATTACTCAATGCGCTCAAGAACTCCAGCTTCGTCCCGCCCGAAGCAGACCCCTTCCTCGATGCGCATCCCCGCGCCGCCATCCGCAAGCTCCTCTTACCTGCCTTCTTCTCGGAGACCGCGGACGCGCGTGAAGAGCACCTTGATTCCATCCCGCAGAACTTGGTGCGGCTCCGGGATCTCTCCTCGCTCTCCAGCGATCGGCTCTCGGGCGAGACCTGGCTCATCATCCAGCAACTCCACGAGCTGGGCCACTACTCTCCTTCCCGTAACCTCGGCAACCTGCGCCCTATTCTTCAAAAGGCCCTCACCTACCACTCGGCCTTCAATGGCCTCTGCCGTGAGAACTTGACCCGCAATATGGGGTGGATCTTTCTCAATCTCGGCCGGAAGCTCGAGCGCGCCGCCGGCTTGCTCAATCTCGTCTGCGAAATTCTCGCTCTCCCCCCGGCCCGGCGCAGCTCGTCCAACGTTCTCGATACGGCGCTCGCCGTCAATGACGTGACCCTCACCTACCGCTTCCGCTACCAAGGAGCCCCGCAGATTTTACCCGTGCTGGACCTCATCCTCCACGACCCCTCTAATCCCCGCTCCCTGGCATACCAGCTCAGCGAGATCGAGCGCGATCTCAGCACCCTGGCCACTGACAATGCGGAGGACCTTCCCACCTCCCTTCACCGGTTCGTGATGCGATCCCTTCATTATCTTGAGACTGAGGTTCTCGATGCCCAAAGCGATGAGGATGAGATTGAGCAACTGGACAGCTTGACGGCTTACCTCACCAATCTCCGGGATCGGCTCCCCGACTTCACCGAGCAGTTGGGTTGGCAATTCTTCACCCACGCGGAACCTCAAAACACATAGTGAGCCCGGCCTCGATCAGCTCTCGACGACGCGCCGGACAAAACCCATCCCTCAACTCACGATGAACTACACCATCCACCACCGCACCACCTATCAGTATGAGGCCAATGTCTCCTACTCCCACCATCTGGCGCGGCTACGGACCAGCCTCGGCCAGACCCGGCTCGTCATCTCCCCTAATCCCGATACCATCAACCACTACCTCGATTACTTCGGGAATCCGACCACCTACTTCGCTCTCACCATCCCTCACCAGAAGCTGACCATTGATGCCCACAGCTCCATTAGCTTGCCGGATGCCAGCCCCACGCCGCAGCTCGATCTCTCCCCGGCCTGGGAGTCCGTGCGCGACACCCTCGCCTCTTCGACTCTCCCCAATGACCTGTCGGCCAATGAGTTCACCTTCCCCTCCTCCATCTGTCCAACCTCACCCTCGCTTGCCGACTACGCCCGCCCTTCCTTCAAGCCCGGCACTCCGATCCTCGCTGCCGCGCGCGATCTGACCCGCCGTATCTTCGAGGATTTCAAGTTCGATAACAGCGCCACCACAGTATCCACCCCCGTCCGCGATGTCCTCGCGAAGCGGGCTGGCGTCTGCCAAGATTTTGCCCACCTCCAGATCTCTTGCCTCCGCTCGCTTGGCCTCAGTGCCTGCTATGTCTCCGGCTACTTGCGCACGGATCCACCTCCAGGCAAGCCCCGCCTCATCGGGGCCGATGCCTCACATGCCTGGATCTCCCTCTACGTGCCCCAGCTCGGCTGGACCGACTTCGACGCCACCAACAACGTTATCCCCAGCACCAATCACATCCCGATAGCCCGCGGCCGGGACTACCTGGACATCTCCCCCGTGAGAGGCACGGTCTATGGAGGCGGGCGCCAGAAGCTCCAGATCGGCGTCACCGTCGTGCCAGAGGGAGAGACCGCCGTCGAGTCCCCCAGCCGCTAGACTGCCTTCAGGGCATTATTGATTGCCAAAGCAGAATCTTCCAGGCCTAGGACTCACCAACGAGTTGTTCGGAGGAGATGACCGATGGGCAATGCTGTCCTCGGGAAGGACTGCCCGCGGCTCCTTCCGAACAATCGGTTGGTTACAACTAAGTCGCTTCATCCCAAAATCGACCGCCGCATAGCCTCTCGAAGAGCCTCCTAACAACTCACTTCAGCCAATCCGGAACCGCTCCCGCCTCTTCCCACTCGGAGACCCGCCGGTCCAATTTATCAGGCTTCCATTGCTGCATTCCTGCGGGCAAGGCCGGCTCCTCAGGTATCCATCGCCCCAGCTCGCTCTTGAGCTTTGCGTATTCAGGCCGCTGGGCAAGATTACGGAACTCGTCCGGGTCCTCGCGGTGGTTGTAGAGTTCCTCGCTCCCATCCCGGTAACGGATGTAACGCCAATCGCGACTCCTCACCGCATGATTTCCATAGTACCAACTCATCAGGATAGGTCGGGGACGACTCTCCGCTCTATCCTGAAGCAAGGGGACCAGGCTGTAGCCCTCCAACTTCGGCGCAGGAGGGAGATCGCAAAGCTCCACCAAGGTGGGGTAGATATCCAACAAGCTGACTGCCTCATGATTTCTCCCCCCCGCCGCAGTCACCCCGGGGACCTTGAAAAAGAGTGGCACCCGAGTCGCTTCCTCCCACAATGATTGCTTCCGCCAATGCTTCTTCTCACCCAGGTGCTGGCCGTGATCAGACCAGAGAACGACAATGGTATCCTCTCGGTAAGGGCTCTCCTCCAACGCGGCGATGACCTTGCCAATCTGAGCATCCACAAACGAAACCGAAGCCAGGTAGCCATGAATCATCTCTCGCCAATAGGTCTCGCTCAGATTGATCACGGCGTGATGGTCGCCGCCTGGCAGGCGGCCGTAGGCAATCGACTTACCCAGGATGGGAATATCGCTCATCTCGTCCCTGGGTAAGAAAGGTTCCTCGATTTGTTCGAAGTCATACTGCTCGTAGAACGGGCGAGGAGCGGTAAACGGGGCGTGGGGACGAACGAAGCCAACCGCGAGAAAGAACGGCTCTTGATGCTCTTCCATGAGCTTTCCGCTCGCCCACTCGGCGATGATTTCATCATACATTTGGCCTCCCGGCATGTCCTCTCGGTCGAGGGGGCCACAGGCCAAGGAATTCCCGTCCTCGTGAGACTTACCATAGTGCCGACTCATCTGCGCCCCTTCCTTCGGGAAGGGATAGAAGCGCCGGCCACCATAGCCGTCTCCCCTTGCAAGCAATCGTCCGGAGACCTTGTATCCAGGCCCCGTCTCATCCCAGAAGTCATCGGTCCGCTCCCTGTAATCAGAGACCCCCTGATGGAAAAGTTTCCCTACCGCCATCGTCCGATAGCCGTTCTCCCTGAAGTATTGCGGAAGCATTTGATGCTCGCCCATCACCTCTGCATAGCTCTCTCGCATCGCTTTAGTGCTACGATACCAGCCCGTCGTTGTCGGGTGCAGGCCACTGAGCAAGGAATTGCGGGAGGCAGTGCAGACAGCCTGCGAGCAATGCGCGTTCGTGAAGAGTTCACCTTGACCGAAGAGGCGATCCAGATGCGGAGTCTTTACCAGAGGATGGCCGCCCAAATCTGTTTGCCAGTCATTGAGATCATCAACAGCGATGAAGAGGACATTGGGCCTCCTTTCCGTTTTCTCCTTTGAGCTAAATTTGGCTTCACTGGGTTGTTCTTGCCCCTCGCTTGCCTTGAGATGCTTGTCAAAGAAGGTGACAACCTCACCAGTGAGGTCGAAGCTCTTCGTCTTGAGCGGCCAGGCATGCTTGGCTCCATCGATCAAGCGGAGGGTCGAGTCCGCACCGGCGCGAGTGAGCGCTTGATGCAATTCCTTGGCCTGATCGCGGTCCACGACCGGGTCGGCGGTGCCATGCAGAGTCAAAGTCGGCGGCACCTTGGCGTGGACATGCGTCACCGGCGAGGCCAAGGCCCACTTCCCGGGAGCTTCCTCCCGGCTTTCGGGGAAGAGCCGGTGGCTTTTAAGTTCGGTCGAGGGCGTGCCATCCTCCTTCACTTCCTTCCGAGTCTGCAAATTGGTGATGCCGTATAAATTCACACAGGCGCCGACTTCGTCCGAAATCCCCGGATAGAGAGCATCCGAGCTCAGTTCAGCCTGTCCACTGGTATAAGCCACCATCAGGGCGAGATGACCCCCGGCGGAGCCTCCAATGACTCCAATTCGTTCGGGATCGACCCCCAATCGCTCCGAGTTTTTTCGCAACCAGCGGACCGCGTTTTTACAATCGTGCAGATTATTCGGCCATCGATGTCCGGCCCGGGTCTCGTAGTTGATACTCACCGCAACATACCCCGCTTTGGCAAGGCTGGTGCCGGTCACATATTCTCTGAGGCGACCCTTATCCCCCCTCACCCATCCGCCTCCGTGGATGATTACGACCGCAGGCAGCAGCCGCTTGGGCTCACGAGTCGCTGGCTCATAGAGATCCAGCTTTTCTTCCCGCCCCTTGGCGAGAAAATTGATATCCCGACGAATGCTCACCCCGGCAGGAGGCTCGACCGGCGCTTCCCGTGCCCAGTGGCGAACTTGGCAGAACAATAGCAGAAGGGTCGTGATAACAAGGTGCTTCATCTTATTTCGTTTTCTTTTGGTCGAAGTATTTAATCAGCTGATCACTCCGTTCATTGATCTCTTTCATCCCATCAACGAGGGGTTGATAGGGCTCATACCGATTGCTCACGATGCCCTTGTTGGCATCGAGGTTAGAAGGATCCACTCCCTTCTGCGCCGGATCATTGTCCGAATAGCGAAACCAATGCCAGCCCACGCAAACCCGGGATTCCAGTAAACCCAGGGTATAGTTCTGATAGAATCGCGCTCGATCCTCTTGCGATTTCACTAACCAACCCGCTCCCGAGCGATTGCCCAAGCCGCTATCCACCGCCTTGGCATACCACTCCGTGATTAAGATCGGGCGTCGCGCAGCCGAGGACCACGTCTCCAGACGCTGCTGCTCGGGGGTCCAGGCATGGTAGTAATTCACGCTAACAACATCAAGATGCCGACCAGCAGCCTCGAAGAGTTCCGGGATACGAAGAGCTGACCCATGAAAGCGCGAACCCAGGACGAGATGATTGGGATCATGCTTTTTGATCGCGCTGCACACGATGCGGAAGTAGGTCTCCGCCGCGTAGCCAACAAAGGCGGCCCGGTCCTCGGGAGTGAAGGGGCGCGCTCGCTTTTCTCTCTTCATCCAAGCCCGCGCCGCTTGATGTCCGGGATCATCGGCCGGTAGGGCGAGATAGCGGTCAAGCATCTCGATGTGCCAAGGCAATTCATTATCAGTGAAGTGGCCGAGCAGCCAGGGGTCATCCTTCTCTGCGGCTAGCTGCCGCGCATGCTCATCACAAAATTGGGCAAAGCCCGGATCGAAAATGAAAGGACAATCACCCGGATATCCCCGATGGCCCGCCTTTTGATAAGTCCCGCCCCGCTTCTTTCCATAAGTCGCCATGAAGTTCCATCGCCTGGTGTAGGCCAGCTTGGGGGCCGTGCCTTCTTTCATCACCTCAAGCACCAGCTCATCGCACCAGGGGCCCAGGGTATTGAATCCGTTCTCCTTGAGCAGGGTGAGAGTCTCGCCGGCCCATTCCTCCTCACTTCCAAATTGACTCTTGAGCGCCTGCCTCGCGCCCTGCGTCCGGATGGTCTTGACCGAAACCATGCCCCGGCTGACGAAGGGATGACCCTCGGGATCAAGCAACCACCACCGTCCTTCGCGAAAATCGGTCCGAAAGAATCCGCTCGGCTCCATCACCTTCCCCCGCTCGCCTCCATAGAGGCTCGTCCCTCCATCGCGCGCTATCCGGGGCAGATCCGCCAGCACCCGGGTCTCCCTCTCTTTCCAAGTCCGCCCTGGTCCACGGGCCACCTCGACGACCTCCGCCCTCCCCAGCGAAGCGCTGAAACTCACCACCATTATCAAGATCCATCTCAAGCTCCTTCCCATCGCAGCCATTTAATTAACTACCGTCTCCATTGCCCATCTCTCACAGGAAATCCCTGCCAACCCTCGCAGAGCACGTCCAGCGGACTGCCATTCTGCGCCAAACGAACGCAACACCCTCGCAACCTGCTGACGCTAAGAGATTCAGAACAAAGAGAAAAATACCGAAAGAATATCTCAACTTGCTACAAAATTCCTTGCCCAATCGCCCAACCGCGCAACGGTATCGTCATGTCTATTTTCTCACGGATGGTCCTGCCCTTCCTCGTGGTCTCGGGAAGCGCCGTCGCCAATGAAGAAACCACTGCCACCCTCGCCCCCTTCACCACGAAGGCTCCCGCTGGCTCCACCCTCAAGGTCGCCCTCACCGTCACCCCTCCCGAGGGATGGCACACCTACTACCTCGACCCCGGGGAGATGGGCCTCCCGGTCAGCCTCGAGTGGAAGGACCTGCCCGATGGCATCACCGCGGGCTCTCTGGCATTCCCCCTCCCTCACCGGGTCAGCACGGGCGACCTCGCCACCCAAGGCTATGAGGACCCCACCCACTTCGTCGCCGAGCTGAAGCTCTCCGAGGAAGTAGCGACCGGGCCAGTCACACTCGCCGCCACCGCCTCCTGGCTGGCCTGCGACAATGACGCCTGTGTCCCCGGCAGTCAGGACCTCACTCTCGACTTCGAGGTCATCCCCGCTGGAGAGACAGCTCCCAAAGTAAGCTCAGAAATGTCCCAAATCCTCCTGAATGTTCCCATCGACGCGGGTTCCAAGTGGCAGTCCGAGCTGACCTCGAACGAGAGCGACTGGCAATTGATCCTCACCCCACCTGCCGATTGGACCTGGCCTCCCGCCAATTCGCTCGACCTCTTCTCCGAGACGCCCGACTTCCTCGCGCCCGGCCATCAGCCGATCATCGAGAACAAAGACAAGAAGCTGGTCATCACCGCGCCGAAGTCTGAATACGCCGACGAGAAGGCCTCACCTGCCCTGGTCCTCTTCGGTCCCCAGCCCCCCCTCCGCTTCACCCCCGAAATTTCTGCAAAAAGCGGGGAATAAATTCCCCCGCCCGAGCATTAACTCTCTGGCATCTCGTTCCGACTTTTCGGAATGGTGCCAGCCAACCAACAAACAACGAAACCAACCAAACCAACTATGAGAACACTTGCCCTCGCCGCCTTCGCGGCCGTTGCATCGCTTGCCACCCCAATCCTGGCCAAGGAAGCTCCCGCCTTCACCCTCAAGGACCTTGACGGCAAAGAGCACTCCCTCGCTGACTTCAAAGGTAAAACCGTCGTCCTCGAATGGGTCAACTTCGGCTGCCCCTTCGTCAAGAAGCACTACCACAAGTCCGGCAACATGCCTGAACTTCAAGAAACCTACACTGAGAAGGACGTCGTCTGGCTCTCCATCGCCACTGGCAAGACCGCCGAAAGCATCAGCTCCTCCGAAGCTGAGAAAGCAGGCTCCAAGGCCACGGCCATCCTCCTCGACCCTTCAGGCGAGACCGGCAAAGCCTACGATGCCAAAACCACTCCTCACATGATCATCATCACCGAGGAAGGTGAGATTGCCTATGACGGAGCCATTGACTCCAACAGCTCCTCCAAGGCGGAAGACATCGACTCCGCTGACAAATACTTCGCCGACGCGCTTGACGCCGTCCTCGAAGGTGAGGAAGTCGCTACCGCCAAGACCAAGCCCTACGGTTGCTCGGTGAAGTACTAAACTTTCCCACCAATCCCTTTCCCAAAAAGCGTGTCCCACCCGGGACACGCTTTTTTTTGTGGGCTGATCCTTTTTAGACTCGATCCACTGGGGAAGAGATCTCTCGGATGACACCCCAGCATGGTAGGAGCCTTTGGTTTTCCCAAAATGTGAGCCTCCCTTTCCTGCTGCCTTCTTGGTCATTCAGAACAACCCACTGCATCCAAACGTGACAGCTGGGAAAACTTTGAAGGTTAGGCGTCAAACGCAGTCACCCTAATCAGCAATTACCCTGTTGAGGGAAAGGTCTCCTCCATGGCCCACCCGGCAAGAAACCTCAGAAAAACTAAGCCACAGCACTCAAATATAAAAAATGCGACAAATTTGCTATTGCAACTTAATCGCGTTAAATTAGAACCCCTCCGTCTCCCAAAAAGGGGGGCGGAGGGTTCAGCACCCTTCTTCTATCCACCGATAATTAATTCATGAAATTCACACGCAATCTCTCGTTGCCTGTCGGAAAAGTTCTCTCTTTTTCTGCACTCACGTTCCTTTTCGCCGCAGGCTCGGCACAGTCCGCCCTCTATTTGGCGTTTGGGGTCAGCACCAATTCGAACGAAGCTTATGTGCTGGACCTCCACAATGACCACTATCACATCTTCTCCGTGAATAATGGGACACCCGGCGGGCACACTCCTGTCCCCTTCACCATCACACCAGGCGCCACCTCGGAGACCTTTGAGCTCGGCTCGATGGATATTTCTCCCTATCCGATTAATGGTCTCACAACGAATCTCGATCCTGCCGGTGATTTTCACCTCGAGCTGCACAGTCTTCTGGGACCGGGAGCGACCAATCTGGAGGTTCTCTTCTGGCACGACGATCACACCCACACCATGTCGGTCGGCGGAGAAGAGCACTTGGAATTGACAGAGGTCAATTCCGTTGAATTCAGGCTCCCTGAGGGCGCGGAGCTGGGTGATTACAGTGCAACGTTCAGCATTACGGATGAGAGCGGGAACTACGTGGAGTCTTCCGCCTTCACTATCAATGTGACCGCCATCCCGGAGCCTTCTACAGTCTTCCTTTCTCTTCTCGGGACTCTGGCCCTCGTGCGGAGAAAGCGTTAATTGCGATCATCACGGTTTTAAACTCCCGTATTGTTAGGGCGCACCAACCGGTGCGCCTTTTTTTGTGGAGAGGTGTCGGAAACCGGAATTGCCGGGAACTATAACTATTCGGCTGCGCATCCTTTGGTGATATCTACCCGGAGTCCACTTCAGTTCGTCTGAAGAGAAGCTATTATCACCTGAAGAAGCAATCTCGATAGGCAGACACGCTGTTAGAACGCTTCTGAAAAGTAAGTTCGTTGATCGCCGAGACAGCTTTTTCCGAGGGCAGCCGGAGCAAAGCGGAGACAGACAATCAGTAGGATTGCCCGCAGGGTGCCGCAGTCCAAGAAACGTTTCGGGATGACGACTTGAAGGGTGGGGTTGGCCGAGTCGCCAGTTGACTCGTTTTTAGCCCGTGAGTCGAAGACTCCTCGGACTGCGTTAGCCTGCTAACGCTCTTCTCAGTTCCAGCCTGCTGGAACGTGCCACGGACATGCACGCCGGCTGCCTGGGTTTGGACGCTCGGAAACGCCAGCAGGCTGGCTTCACCAAAGCGGCAGCAGGCTGCCGCAGTCCAAGGAACGTTTCGGGGTGATGGCTTGAAGGGTGGGTTTGGCCGAGTCGTCAGATGGCTCGTTTTTCGGCCCGCGAGTCGGAGACTCCCCGGACTGCGTCAGCCTGCTGACGCTCTTCTCAGTTCCAGCCTGCTGGAACGCGCCACGGGCATGGACGCCGACCGCCCGCGCCAGGACTCCCGGAAACGCCAGCAGGCTGGCTTTACCAAAGAGGCAGCAGGCTGCCGCAGTCCAAGGAACGTTTCGGGGTGATGACTGGAAGGGTGGGTTTGGCTCTCACGTGCACCCTCTGCAGCCTCTTAGTGGGCGGCCATCGCCTTCAGCTTATCCATGCCCAGCGGCTGGCGACCCCGGGGCGCGCTGCGACCGCTCTTCTTCAACTCTTCAAGGAGCGCCTGAAGCTCCTTTCGCTTTGCCTCTTCCTTGAAATAGAGATTCCTGGTCTCACCGGGATCAACAGCCAAATTGTAGAGCTGGCCTGGAGCCTCGGGCTCGTCCTCAGGTAACTGATACTTGTGCAAGGGGCCCTTATCGTAGCCATTGCCACCCGAGCCCGCATGGTCGAGGTATTTCCAATCCCCTTTCCGGATCTGAAACTCCCCACGGAAGCTCTGGGTCAGCAAATGCTCCCGAATCGGCTCCTTCTCCCCCATCATCGCGGGCAACATATCGAAGCTGTCCGTCGCGGCATCGTCCGGCAACTCGTAGCCAACCACCGACGCCAGGGTCGCCATGATATCGGTGGTATTCGTCATCTGAGCGGACACTTGCCCTGCCGGAATCATCCCCGGCCACCGGGCGATGAAGGGCACGCGGTGTCCCCCCTCCCAGCCATCACGCTTCACTCCACGGAAGCCGCCCGAAGGATCGTGACCGTGATCCTGTCTCATCCAATCTACGTGCATGATCTCGGCGCCGTTGTCGGCATTAAAGAGAACCAACGTTTCCTCATCGATCTCCAATTCCTCCAGTAAGTCGAGGACGCGGCCCACCAGAGCATCGAGCTCATAGACAAAGTCTCCCCGCGGTCCTGCATCCGTCTTACCGTAAAACTCCTCCGCAGGCAGCACTGGAGCGTGCGCAATCTGGGTCGAAAAAACGGCGAAGAAAGGCTGCTCGGGAGTCTCCTCGCGGTGCTGCGTGATGAATTCCTTCGTCTTTTCGAAGAAGAGCAGATCCGCGTTCACGAACTCATAGCCGGGCGCCATCCAGCCCAGGTCGTTGTCCCAGCGCCATTTACCGCCGGGGTTGGGCGTCTGGCTGCGGTCGTAGCGCTGATTGGCGGGCACCGGCACCATGCCATTCTCGATATAGATATAGAGCGGGTCCGTGGTCGGGCAATTGGGCGTCACAAAGGACTCGTCGAAACCGCGCGCATTGGGCCCATCGACCAGCGGCGTGCTCTTCTCATAATCGATCAGAAGCGAATTATCGAAACCTCCTCCCAGTCTCTTGCCATCTTTATCCAACCAAGTGAGACCGACATGCCACTTCCCGAAGACCCCCGTGCGGTAGCCCTTCTCCTGAAGCATCCCGCCCAGCGTCAACGTTCCCGGCCTGAGGTAGCTGGGACCGCCCGGGCCCTCGAAAGCGCCGCCTCCGCGCCCGGTGACGCGGTAGATTTGCTGACCCGAGAAGAGTCCGTAACGAGACGGTGAGCAGATAGTCGAAGGACTGTGTGCATCGGTGAAACGGATTCCCTCCTTGGCCATTTCGTCGAGACGCGGCGTCTCATAAGCCGCCTCAGGATTGTAGCAGGACAAGTCGCCGAAGCCCAAATCATCTGCGTAGATGATGACGATGTTAGGTAGCTCAGCAGTGGCGATTCCCGCCACGAGCCCAAGTCCCGCGGCAACCCGCATGGCCATTGCCGCCAGCCCGTTTCGTCGTCTTCGGGGAGAGTCCATTCCCTCCCGATACGGTGTCTTGCTCAATCTAGTATCGTTTCTCGTTTTCATTTTTAAAATCGTCCTTCAATTGGCAACCACTCCTCCGGCGACTCTTCGCCGGGCGCTCCACCAGCCATCTCGCGCGCATCTCCGAGAGGATCGAAAGCCCGTCCTCGCTCAGCATCAGATGGTCTGCAGATGGTCCCCCATGGTCTTCGATCGTCTCACTTCCTGACGGTCAGTAATTTATTTTCCCTCCCGTTCCTCCAGGCCGAGGCTAGAAGCCGACCACAAAACTGCAATCACGCTTCCATTCGTCACTCTCCCCCCTCGGGGGGCTGGTGCGACGACCTTGGATCAGAAACCGAATGTTACACCGGTCCGCCTCTTCACAGTCAGCTCATGAGACGCAAATCGGCAAAAAATCTATCACCGATGACTCGGCTTCAGAGAAGGTTCATTCGGCTATCACAAATTGAAGGAGTCAAATCAGCTGCTGCAGCCACTCCTTAGGCGATCATTTCCATGCAACCTCCAACCCAACAGTCGAAATGTGCCGTAAGAAAGACGCGGGAGGAAAGCAACGTTCACCTCACTCAGCAACACTCATGAATCAGCTGCGAATCATCCTACTCATCCTGTCGTTTTTTGCGTTCGCGCACGGTGAAACGCCGCCCCCCAACGTGATCCTCGTCATGACGGATGACCAAGGCTATGGCGACTTGGGCTGTCATGGGAATCCTGTCTTGAAAACGCCTCATCTCGACCGACTTCATGCCGAATCGGTTCGTTTCACGGACTTCCATGTCAGTCCCTTTTGCACCCCGACGCGGGCGGCTCTCATGACGGGGAATTACCCCGGCTACACGGGTGCTTGGCGGACAAGCTCGGGACGCAGCATGATGCATCCGGACGAGAAGACGGTCGCTCACCTTTTCAGCGAGAATGGCTTTGCCACCGGCATGGTCGGCAAATGGCATCTCGGCGACAACGCACCCCATCGGCCCCAAGATCGTGGCTTCCAAGATGTTGTCTGGCACCGCTGCGGGGGAATCGGGCAAGCATCGGACTACTGGGGCAACGACTACTTCGATGACACCTACGAGCGCAACGGGGTCTTCGAGAAGTTCGAGGGCTACTGCACCGACGTCTGGTTTCGGGAAGCGATGCGCTTCGTGAAAGAGAATCGCGACAAACCGTTCTTTCTCTATCTCGCGCTAAATGCTCCCCACGGTCCCTACCGGGTCCCTGAAAAGTGGGCCGCTCCCTACAAGGGCAAGAAGGGCGTCGCGAACCCCAATTTCTTCGGAATGATTGCCAATATCGATCACAATATGGGGCTTCTCCGGACCCAGCTCGATGAACTTGGCTTGGGAGAGAACACCATTCTGATCTTCATGACCGATAACGGGACCTCGGCGGGAGCGAAGTTCCAGGGACTCGATTCGGAGCCTACCTTGGGATACAATGCGGGGAGGCGCGGTAAGAAATCATCGGTCTACGAGGGCGGTCATCGCGTCCCGTTTTTCATTCACTGGCCCCAGGGAGGACTGACTGGCGGAAAGGATATCGAGACGCTCGCCGCACACGTCGATGTCCTGCCGACATTGGCCGATCTGTGCGGTCTGACGGTGACAGAAGACTACGGAACGAATGGGCTTTCCCTGAAGCCCCTGCTGAAGGGCGATGCAGGGAACTGGGAACGGACCCATCACGTGGAGCAATACCATGGTGGCGCCTATGGAAATGCTATTCCTCCAATGGCCTTCGACTACTCGGTGGTGATGACCGAGCGTTGGCGTCTCGTCAACTCGGGCGGGCAGGCCCTGTTCGACATTGAGAAGGATCCCGCCCAGCGGACGAATCTTGCCGAACAGTTTCCGGAGGTCGTCGACGAACTGCGGGCCCACTACGAAGACTGGTGGGCAGTGGTCTCTCCTCGCCTCACTCCGGTCCGCATTGATCTCGGCAATCCGGCAGAGAATCCTACTGTTCTCTGCTCGCAGGATTGGCACATGGACGAAGGGAATCCTCCGTGGAATTTCAACTCGATTCGCAAGCTGCCAAAGGTCACCGGCCCATGGATGGTCGAGGTCAAAAATGCGGGACGCTACCGCATCACTTTGCGACAGTTTCCCAAGGAAGCCGACAAACCTGTTCAGGCTGTCAGAGCAGAACTCGACATCGCCGGCATGACAATGGAGCAGCCGGTAGAAGCGGAGAGCAGGGGCGTCGTCTTCGAGGTTGAGCTTCCTGCCGGACCCACAGAGCTCGTGACTCACCTCTTCGACACGAATGGCAAAGCGGGCGGCGCCTACTTCACGGAAGTGGAAGCACTTCGACCCTAACATTTTCGTCTTCGAACAATCCGGAGCACTCAATACTAGTTTTCAGTTTCTAGTTTTCAGTTTTCAGTTTTCAGTTTTATGCTTTTGAGAAGAATATTATTCCTGCTTTCGATTTTCGCTTTGGCGAGTCCCAGCTTGTTGGCTCATGAAGTTCTGACGGAAGTCGAAATCGCCTCGATTCTGGA
This sequence comes from Verrucomicrobiota bacterium JB023, assembly GCA_030673895.1. Taxonomy (GTDB): domain Bacteria; phylum Verrucomicrobiota; class Verrucomicrobiia; order Verrucomicrobiales; family Akkermansiaceae; genus Roseibacillus. The sequence goes on along the minus strand of JAUTCR010000042.1, from coordinate 14 downwards.
GCACAATCAAGGAG
>JAUTCR010000041.1 GCA_030673895.1 Verrucomicrobiota bacterium JB023 | reverse complement strand
GAGCAGATAGAGGAAGGGAGGAAATGGGAATAAGTCATTGGTCGCGCGACGGACTTGTTCACAATCGGAGGAGAGACGTGGAGGCTATCGTTCCGAGCCTCCTTCCTCCGCTTAGTGAATCAGTCCGGTTGTCCTATAAAGATGTCGTAGGTTTAGTTGAGGCTACAAACCCTTCGACTATGCTTGCTGCCTATGATTTTCGCTCAAATGAGGGCTGGGCTTTCTATTGGGAGCGGGAAAATGAAACTGAGCAGTCTTTCCAAGACAGAATTTTACAGGAGCTCTCTCAGGTATCTCGCACTTCTCTTAGCCTTCATTATGGTCCTTGGCTTCTGGGAAAAAGAAATGTCGAACAAGGCGGGCCAAGTAAGTCCGACCGCGCTGGTGGGTAGCTTATTTTCTGGTCAATTGTGCGCCTTTTGGATTCGATGTAGGCGTGCGGAGGCGATCGGCCTAGCTGCGCTTGAACATTCTATGAAGAAATGAAATCGCGAAGGTTCACCACGATATTCTTTGCTCTTACGATTCTACTATTAATTGTGGCCACGCTCGGCTTGCGACACGAGGAGCGTCGCCCGAACCAACACATTAATCAGTATTGGGCAGTTCGCTCCTTGAGCATTTGGACGTTCTTTGGAGCCGAAGTGTATTCACAGAACAAGTTGGCTGTTTACGACATGAAGGGTAGGACAACCAAGTCCCTGCCAGAGCCAATAAGCGAGCTGGAAAAACAAACGCGAAGATTTGGCAAGACAGTCGAGGGCAGCAGTCAATTCAATCTAGGCGAAGCTGACTACGATCGTGACGGCTGTATCGACTACATATACTGGGCTCTCGCATCCAGTGCTGATCCAGTTCATCGTATGGAGGCTACCTCAGTGTTCCAGCGGGCATTGGACAGATACCCTCTGACTTCCGGATTGGAAGGAGCGCTCATCTCCGATTCGGACGAATCAGTACGGAAGAGAATGAAGTCAATTCTAGCCCGCACGCACTGACCAACACAGAACAGGTCGTGGGACATTAACGGCTTGCGGCCGTGAGCCCACTCAAACTTTCGCTTAAGAGAAAATCTAAGAAGACACGTCGCCATGTGTCCTACAATTGAATGAATACCCAAAGACACTTCATCCTAATCATCTCTCTACTCGCCTCCTGTATGGGAACAGCAATTGGAGGTCAGGCGTTAGCTCTCCTAACTAAGGCTTTTTATGACGGTGTGGCACTGTAGCTGTCGTTGATGTGACGCAAGTGACGAGAGTTGAAGTTTTAATTGGTGAGGATCAAACCTCAGATGTTTATGTGGCGAAGGCAGAGGTGTTGCAGACGTTAAGACTTGACCACAACCCAGCACCTGAGAAGCGGACTATTTCAATTGTGGCCTCGACCATTCCAGGCAGTTCGGCGGTCTGGCACCCAATTGAAAAGAGCCGATATCTGGCGTTTTTGAACCCCGAGCAGGGACATTACCGATTTAGTATGATGTATACGATGCGCCCCATCGGCCCGGATGGCAAAGTCGAGTGGCTTGAGAGGAACGCTGAGGATGTCTGAAAGGTCACTAATATTGACATCCAAGAGGCCATTAAACAATTGAAAAGCGCACAAGTCAGTGGTGACAACGGCGGACAGCGCCGCTAGTTCCTTTCGCTCTGAACGTTCCTTTCGCGCCGCGCCTCACTTCAAACATTTGCAATAAGACGAGATGGAAGTCGTAATCTTCATAGCTCTTTGCTTTAGTGGAATATTTGCTTACGCATTTGGAACGGCGTGGGTTCCTCCTCTCTCTTCAGCGAGATCCAATAAGGTGGAGGAGACATCAAAGGGAGATGTAGTGTTTCCTCTTTTGGATATCGTGCTGATGCTTTTCGACTGTATTCCGTTTTTCTAGTTTTTCCGTGTTCTACAGACTTCTTCTGCGGCGCATCAAGAAGTTCGGCGGCTGTGGAAGGAGGAGAAGGGTATTCGTAATAGCTTCTACAGCTTCGTCTGGAGCGTGGTCATTTCGGTCATCTTGATCGGCATCCTCATCGCAATCAGCACTTGATGAAAACAAGGAATTGTTCCCAATCCATGACCCGCGCTTGAGTTTCTTGGAGCATTCTGTAGTTTGAATACGACTTCCTATTGCAAAACGATCAGGCAGTTCTGGTCATGGATGGGAGGATTTAGTCGTTCTGAAAAAATATACATGCGCATCTACCCTCTACTTTTGTGCCTCGTCATTTGCTCCTGTGACAGCGACTCTCCGGAAGAGCGCGAGCACGCTGTTTCGGTAAACAAACACGAGTTTCTGGCCCCCGAGGATTTGGGCGTTGAGAAGCAGAGATTCACCGCGCGTCCTAGTCGTGATCAGGTTGCGATATTTCGATCGAGCCACCGTTCGGCGACCGAGCCCTTAAACCACCGGACATACGATCAGATTATGTGGACGAACGGTGAAGTGGCTCACAAGGATGTGGTGATTGCCGACCGCACGTTCTACGTCGACTTCCCCGAACCCAATCCGAAGACAGCTGAGAATATTTTTCGTCGCAGTTGGAGATTGTGGGCTGGGGGTTACAGCTACGACATCAACGATTACGCATTTGTTCGATCATCTTGGAGTCACAGTGACGCTGAGGCCGTCGGAGAGATCGTTTACACCAAGAAGACAGATTCGGAGACCGAGGACCTAGTCTTCAATTTTAGAATGTTCATCGTAAGCCTCAAGGAAGCGAAGGCACTTCACCCGGAGCTTGAGATCGACAATGAACAGGGAACCACCAGATGGGAAGCAGCCTACCTCGTAAATGAAACTGCAAAACAAGGCGTCGCTGACCAACCCGCTCCGGAGTCGGAGCCGGAGGGCGAGAAGAAACCTAAACCAGAATCGGAGGGGCGCTCCCAGTAGCGGGTGCCAGGCCTTGGGCGTTAGGCGAGGGCAAATTCAACAACATTCTGCTGCCTATAGCCATCGCGACCACGGTCCCCGCATCCGATTCAGTCCGGCTTGTATTAACCGAGCAGACATGGAAAGTCACAATGAATCTGGGCGATGGCGGGCCGGATGGCGAGTTCCAGAGCTTCGACGATTGCGTTACAATGAGTCCTGAAATCGTCTCACCGCAATTCCAGAATCCTGTAGTCGATACGGCTGCTTATCTGATGCTTGGGCTTCCTCTCTTTGCGATCTTCTTCGTAGGCTCATTGATTTTCGCTTTGCCTGTCGTGTTGCTGGGAAAGGCCAGGATGTCTTCGGTTGTGTCCACAGTTTTTACTGCTCTGGCTTGCATCTTCGTTTCCGGTTTAATTGGCCATCTTTATTGGTCTGAATTCATTTGGAACGAGGTCTATTATTCGCCTGACTATGTCGTCGATTTTTGGATGTTTTTTCCTACCACCGGCGATGTGATGAGACCCGCCGGATGGGAACCAGGACATTTGATTGGCAACCATACCGAAGCGAGCATCACTCATAGGTGGTGCATGGTGTCACTTTTCTGCTGGATGCTTGCCGCCGGATTTTTTGTGCAAGCTCAACGATATAAAAAGGTGGAGTGAACAATCCGTGTCACCCAACGAGGACTGTGCTTCCAGATGACTTACGAACAGAAGAAGGGAAAGTGGTGCCGCTCTCGAATACTTCCTGAGCCTGACAGATGGGTTACGCTAGAAACTTGAGGATGGCCTAGGACGTCTGATTCCTCAAGGGTTGGCTAATTACGGGTCGGGAGAGTTCCACTCTCTATATTAAGTCTTAAACGTGTGGACGACTCCCCTGCCGCAACCCTCCGGGGCGTCTTCCATAGCAGTCTATTCCGTCGGCGCCTTTTTCATACATGCGCGCTTACCCGCGACTACGTGGGCGGGTTGCTGCGTTACTATTGCTGGAACTTCAGTGCATGCGGCTCTCCGCAGTCAACCTCTGGGTCTCTTAACATGAGGTCCCGGCCGAGGAGAGCCTCGAGACGAAGCTCTCGAATTTCCCAGGCGAGCAATTTGAATTGCCGGCAGAAAATTCTCGTGCCCCGGCCTCTCTTCGGAGACACCATCCCCCATGCATTCAATGACTGGGTTCGGACGCGGCGAGCACACGACCGCGCAGTATCGGGTTGAGGTGGAAGCCTCGTCGGTCAATCGCAAGCAGGCCGAGGTTTCGCTCAACATCCCCCGTGGACTGAGCGCGTTGGAATCTGCGCTCCGCAAGCACGCGCTCACGCACTTCTCCCGTGGTCGCCTCACTCTCGCGGTGAAGCTGACCACCCTGGACCCCGCTGCGACGTCTTTCGCCATTGATGAAAACCGGGCCGCAGCCCTTCAGAACAGCTTGTCCCAACTGGGCGAGCGATTGGGCACGCCTCTCCCCCTTTCCGCGACGGATATTCTCCGCCTCCCGGAGCTCTTCTTGGGTGAGGAGACACAGGACCCGGATGAATTGCTCCCAATCATTCTTCCCGCGCTCGATCAGGCGCTCACCGCTTGGAACGAGATGCGGAGGACTGAGGGGGAGGATCTTCGCGAGGACCTCACCCAACGGCTTACCATTCTCCAAAGCCTGGCCAGCGAAATTGGGAGCATCGCCCCCACTGTCCCCACGCGCCAACGAGAGCTTTTGCTCCACCGATTGTCCGAGGCGGGCCTGGGGATCGATCCCCAGGATGAGCGGGTGATTAAGGAGTTGGCTCTCTTTGCCGAACGTTGCGATATCTCGGAGGAGCTGACGCGGCTGGATTCCCATTTCCAAAAATTCACGACCCTGCTCAACCAAGCGGAGCCCTCGGGCCGGTCCCTCGACTTCCTCTGCCAAGAGCTGAACCGCGAGTTCAACACAGTCGGATCCAAGGCCAATCATGCCGGCATCGCCCATCATGTGGTCTCGGCGAAGACGGAACTCGAGAAGATCCGCGAGCAGGTGCAAAATCTCGAATAGCGAGGAAGCGCTATCTGTCCCTGCCCGAGTCCGGTTTGGTCTCGCCTAGCATCAGGCAGGCGGTTAATCTCGACGCTCTCAGGTCAAGCGTTAATGAAAGCACTATCTTCCCTCACACTCACTACCTTGGTATCAGCTGTCGCCATCGGCCACTTGCCGGCGATTGGTTTCGGCTTTGAATATCAATCAGCCAGGGCATCCGCCCGAGGCAATGTGTCCACTGCTGGCTTCTCCGATGCGACGATGTTGCATTACAATCCGGCGGCTTTGGCCTTGGGTGAAAAGCCCACCATTGCAGTCAATTCCTTCTTCAATCAGGGAGACATCAGCGTCTCGCAGGGGGGGACGGAATATGAAACTGATGGCGATTGGAATGCGGTGGGCTCTCTCTACTTCGCCCATCCCCTGGAGATCGCCGGGCGCAAGGTGGCCTTCGGGGCAGGCGTGAGGGTGCCTTATGGCCAGAAAGTTTCGTGGCAAGGGCAAGTGCCATTCTCGGCTTTCGGTGAAAGTGCCGAGATGATCCATATCGAGTATCTGGTCGGCGGTGCGTTGGAGCTTGGCCGTGGCGTCTCGATTGGCGGTAACGTTTTCTTCGCGGACAGTGAGCTGACCACGGACTCCTCGGGCCTCTTTCTGCCCAGCGACGAGCAGCGCTTTACGGGTAATGACAATGCCTGGGGGTTCCAGCTGGCCTTCCATCATCAGGTCAATCCCAGCTTCTCGTGGGGAATCAACTATCGCTCGGGGCTGGACCTCGACTACTCTGGGGAAATCGACTACCAGAGCGGCAATCCGCTTGTTCCTAATAACTTCCTCAGCGCCAACTCGCCGCTGGCTTTCCCTGATCACCTGACTATCGGGTTCGAGTGGCAGGCGACGGAGCAACTTTCCCTCGGGATGCAAGCGCAGTGGTCTGGCTGGAGCTCGGTCGATGAATTCAAGGTCGAGAACGAGCTACAAACGGTGACGCAGCCCGTCGATTGGCAAGACAATTGGAATCTGAGCGCCGGCGGCTCCTATGCTGCGACATCCTGGCTGGATCTGCACTTCGGTTACATGTTCACCGAGTCGCTCATTGATGAGCCCTACCACACGCCGCTGAATGGCGACTTCGACCAGCATTTTTACTCGGTCGGGGCCAGCGTCATGGTGAGCGATTGGCAATTTGATGTCGCGGTTGTCCGCTTGGCGGAGTCCGAGCGCTCCTCGGACGCCTCGCTCTATGGCTTCACGGGTGACCACCAGAGCGATGGCTGGTTCGTCAACTTGGGCGCTCTCCGTAGTTTCTAGGACGATTCCTCTTGCCACTGGGGAGCAGCCAGCCCCCAGCGCGTGAACCGTGACTTGTTAGACCCTCTCCGCATGAGAGGGTCGAGCGATCGACAGGACTTATCTGACGGCGGTGGAGCCATCAGCCATTGAGACTGTTACCACAGTGTTAGAGAAGGAGGAGAATGCGGGGACTTGAAGTCATTGCCAGTAAGATTGCCGAGCGACTTGTCGAGGAAGGCCGCATCGACAGCGAGGGTCACCTGATCGAGGATGAAGCGACGGCGGCGATTCTCAATGACTACCCTGTCTGGGTCCTCAGCTATCACGCCACCTCTCTGCGGGCCTTCTTCATTTGCCAGACCATGGCGGAGAAGCTTGATGTTCCTGCCAACTTCATCGCTCAGGAGAATGAATACCTCACGGTTCATCATTGCGATGCGGCCACGTCGCTCCACCGCTTCAAGGCCTATGAGTATTTCCACGCCGGGAACCAGAGGCCCCTCATTAATTTTGCGACGATTTTTCTCCCGGATGGACAGACCGTCAATTGTCATGATGTCGCCGCTCCCCTGTCCCTCACTCCGGAGGGCAAGGTGCTTTCCTACACTCATCTTTATGCGCCCTTGGATTCACTGACCCTGGCGCATGCCTATTCCTTCTGCGATCCGGGCGAACTCACTGCCCGTCAACGGGAAGTCTTCACTGAGCTCTTGAAAGGAAAGCGCCCGAGGACGATTGCCGAGAATCTCCGCATCTCGGAAAAAACACTCGAGAAACACCTCCGCGCAGTCCTCCAGCACACGGGCCACACCCATCCATCAGCCCTCGTCGCCACCGCTTCATCATTCAACTAGCTCCACCCCGCAGGGAGGAGGTGACTTGACGAACGCGCCATTTCCCTTCAATGGGGAAGCCTGCCTAGCACTAGGCAATGCGGAATATCCCTAAAATTGATGGAAGACTACTTGAGTCACTCTCTCGAAGCGATCGCCGGCCGCCTGCGAGCCAGCGATGCCTTCGCGGCTCTTCCGATTAAAGACTTTCGTCCTTACGTCCCGCTGATCAATCACTACCTCACCCACTCGGCCTTCATCTCGGTCGATAAGATGCCTTATTTGCGCTTCAACAACGATGCAGCCACAGCCTTCTACGGGCTGGATGACAATGATGTCACGGCCGAGAATGTGGGCTTCTACTACCGGACGATGCGGATCCATCAGTTCCCGCTCATGATCCAAGCTCACCAATTCTTCAATCGGGACGACCGCGGAGAATTCCGCTGCGCGGTCAATCTGAAGAATGGTGAAGGAAATTATCAGGAATTGCTGATCTCGATGAAGACGGTGGTGTGGGATCAGAACGAGCGCCCGGCCTACGCCATGGTCGTCGGCATTCCTCGTCTCGACTTACGCTGGTATGAAGCCTATGAGCGATTCGAGCTCTGCTGCCTCCCCCCCCGCAGCGCGGAGGCTGGACGGCTGATGTTCCAAGGTTATACCAATCAGGAGATTGCGGATGAGCTGGAGCTCTCCGTGAAGTCGGTGGAGAAGGACCTGCATCAGCTCTTCATCCGCACCGAGACAAAGTCACGGAACGAGCTTTTTTCCAAGTTCGAGGCCATGGGAGGGACGCCAGCCTAGAGCTTGCCCCGATTCCCCATGCTGAATGTCTTCAGGTATTCGATCAGGCATTCCCTCTCTTCAGCGGACAACTCGGTGCCGAACTCGTGGCCCGCGTTGGCATTGGCACTGCCTTCACCATTGGCCTTGGCTCCGGTCTCGAAGAGGTATGAGCCACGCACCTTGTCGGTCCGGTAGCCTACCTTGATCGGATCGAACTCCCTGGAGCCGGTGTAGAATTTCTCCGGGCGCTTCGCCACAGGAAGAAAGAGGTCCGCCAAGCTTGGGACAGAGCCATTGTGCAGATAGGGAGCGGAAGCCCAGATGCCGTCGAGCGGCTTGGCGACATAGCCTTTCTGCGATCGCCACCAAGGTTTTCCATTGGGCTCCCATTGCGCGGCCTCCTCATCGGGAATTTTTGCCGCCTCCTGGGTTTTCTGGCGAATCTTTGCCAGCTCAGTGGCGATTTTAGGCAACATGCCTGGCTGGGACGGGTAATGCTCCAGCCGCTTGAGGTTGGTGCCGACTCGATAGAAGCGCTGCTTACGGTAATCATCCACCACTTGGTGGCAGTCCGCACAGCTCGCTTTCTCGACAGGCAAGCTCTGCCCTTGGTAGTCAAAGACGCGGTACTGATCGTAGCTCTTCGCCTCGAAGAGCTGCTTGCCCTTGGCCACCTTCTCCTGATCGAGAGGCGGGAAGATATCCGGCCAGCGGGGCCCCTTAATCGCGGCGGCGAGGAGATTGGCCTCGTGAACCGCAGGGAGATCGATGTTCGTATTCTTATTAGGATAAAGCTTCGCACCTAGCGCCACAGCCTGTGCGATATTTCGGTCCATCATCGAATTCGTATTCCCGTCGATGTGGAAGTCACGATAACCCCCGGCCCCGAAGAGCGCAGGAATTGAGATCGGCGTCGAAAGCTGGGCATCTCTCTTTCCCCCGATGATGAGATCGATCAGACCCCAAGCATCATCCCGGCCGTGCCCTGGCAGAGGGTCGCTCTCACGCAAGGCCTGCAAGAGAGCCTTCCCGTTGGTGAAGCGCGCCTGCAAAACCGCCAGCTCATCCCGCATTTTTTGCAGAACCTGCCTCCACTCCTGGATGAAGCGATGACCCGGAAAGAAATTCTCTCCAAGGAAGAGCTCCTCCATCACGCCTTTTTCAAGGTCGCCGAATTCCTCCAGAAATTCATTCCGACCAAGCCCGCCCGGTTCTGCGGTCCCGTAGAGCGCGCCTAGTGCGAGCAATTGATACGCTTTCGTGCGCGAGTCTTCAGAGAGTGCTTCCTGGCGGAAGGGTCCCCCATCCCCGCCACCGGGTGCCGCCTCGGCCTCATTGAGTCGACTCTGGGACTCGATGAGGGCATCGAGGCTCCGCTCCAGCTCAGCCATCATCGATCGCTCGGCAAGATGGTTGGCTCCAAAGAGCTTCTCCCGCCGGTCGCCATATCTCCGGCTGTAGTCCAGGGCCCGCTTGGTCGCGTCGAAGATCAGCTTCACGCCTTCAAGGGAGGTTGGCTTGTAGCGCTTCACCACCTCTTCCAGCTCGAGGGTCCATCCCTCGATATCGACCAAGCCCGGCATGCCGTCCACCCGGTAGGTTTGCTGGCCGTAGGTGAATTCCCCACTGTGGCAAGCCGCACAGGTGAAACCTGAGGTTGAGAAGTCGAGTTCGAAGAACCTCATCTTCCGCTCCTTCACGGTGAAACCGACCGGCAACTCGGGTCGCGGCGAACCTCCCCGCATGAAGCCGTAGTCATTCATCCGGGCCAACATCGACTGGCCATCCTGATGCTGTATGGCATAGAGCACGACGATCGGAACAAACTCCGTTCCCTGCGATAGCTCCCGGAAGGTCAGCGTACGGTCATCCGGTCCTCCCACCCCCAAGCCGCTATCCAGATTGACAGGCTCTGCCGAGGTGAGACTCCACGCTCCAATCGAGAGCAAGACAAGGGAGGTGAAAGGCTTCTTTTTCATCTATCCAATATTTATTTAAATCCACAACGACTTCTTCAACGGAAAAAGTATAAAGTGCCGATTAGGGATTTCCCCCCCTCCGGCCCTGACAAGTCTTTGCTGCTAGGGGTGGCAAGAACCTTGGAAAAGCGCCTCCCGGGATGAACTCAAGAAAGATTAGAAATAACCAATTTTAGGGATTCCCCCCATTTTAAAGTTCGTGAGCTCTCGCTAATAATTCTTCCCGTTGAAAGGCTGATGCCCCACTTGCTCCATCACACTTGGCCAGAGCCCGGGTGACATCACGACTTTCGCAACCCCAAAACAACGTGAACGCAACCAAACAACGCCGCTTATCCCGCCTCTTTGAGGTATTCGGGCCCGACCCGTGGAGTCCCGGAGACTTAATCAAGCTCTGGAAAAGCCGCAAGGACTAAGCGGCTTGCCTCTGACCCGCTTCTCCACCGTCTCATCCCGTCGACGCCGATGAAAGCTGCCACCCACGAGCCCTCGCTGAGGTTCTGTCGTCTGGCTTTTCCCGATTCGAGTTCCATGGGAGTCACTCTACGGACGGAGCGGTGCGACAAGTCCGCTACTCCTGCCCCTCTTTCCCCTAACAAAAGACCTTCCAAGCAGGAGGACGACCCGTTTTCCTCCAACGGGCTGTCCGACTGCTTGAAAGGAACAACAACGCAACCTGAGAAATGCCCTATGGGCCATGGAAACATGGGAAGCCCCCTGGTGGGGGCTTCCTTTTCTCAGACTCTCTCTCTTCACCAGGCCCAACGAAGGGTTTTCTGGGAAACCTTTCGCGCGAACGCAGGAACCGGCGCCTGATCCTCAACAACTCACTCACTGAGGCCTCACGCATGAGGAGCGTGACCGACTTCCGTTCTCAATCCAGTCTCCTGGTTGGTGCCCTCAGGGGAGATTGCCTTTCGGGCCATCTCCCCTGAGTCTTTAGCTCGGGAGATGATGGACCACTGGATGGTTTTCTCCTCCTTCTTTTGGAGCTAGGTTGCTTGGAATGAAAATCCAGCTAGTCGCTTCCCTCTTCATCTTTCTTGCCTGCACCACCTGCGGTCCATCATCCACTCTTAGCTCAGGTGGCTCCAGCCGCGGGAAGTCTCTGACTGGCGTCGATACCTCCCTGATGATTCCCGCCGGGCAATTCGGAAGGCATGAGATGCGCCCGATGAAGCCCCGCTACATCACCATCCACACCACCCAGAGCTATGGACGGGGCGCAGGCGCGAGGACCCATGCCAAGATCCTCCGTCGGGGCGGTCTGACATCCTCCCACAATTCCCTAGGCTATCTCACCTGGCATTTTTCGGTCGATTCCACCAGCATCTATCAGTCGCTCCCTACCGATGAGCAAGGCCAGCACGCCGATTATGAAGGGCCCGGCAATCGATATTCAATCGGCATCGAAATGTGCGAAAACCGTGATGGGAACTTCGAGTCCACCAAGGAACGGACCGCCAAGCTCGTCGCCGAACTCATGAAGCGCCATCGCATTCCGATTTCCCGCGTTGTCGGTCACTGCGAGTGGGAGCGCATCCGCTACGATGACGGGCGCAACCTCGGCTACAAAAACTGCCCCAAGCCCTTGCTCGACAACGGAAAGTATGGTCCCAAGTGGCAGGCCTTCCTCCGGCAGATTCAGCGCCATCTTTGACCTGTCAATGCGTCAGCCTCGCCGCCCATCAGCCCATCTCGGCCAAGAGGGCTTCCGCAGCGCGGGAGAGGCGGTGGCTCTTCTTCCGCGCGAAGTTGACCGCCCGATAAGCCCCCTCCCCGTCGAAGGAGCGCAGCGTCACTCCTTGGGGCATGCTCTTTCTTGTGGCCAGGTCGGGCACCACGGTCACTCCCAGGCCAGCCGCCACCATCGCCAGCGCAGTTTCCAGCTGGTCACAGCTCACCATCCCTTCCCCATCGCGCAGACCGCAGATCTTCATGCTCTTTGCCGCGAGGCAGTGCCCGCCGCTCAAGATAATCATCTGCTCGCCCCGCATCGCTTTTGGCTGAGGCAGTTTGGAAGAAGTCGCCAACTCATGTCCATCCGGCACCGCCAGCTTGAGCTCTTCTTGGAATAGCTCACTCAAGCTCACCCCCCATCGCTTCCGATCCGCAGGAGGCACCTCCGCCACGATCGCAAACTCAATCTCGCCGCCCGCAACCATCTCGAGCAAGCGCGCTGTCTTCCCCTCCACTACCGAGATCTCCACGGCCGGATATTTTTCCCGGAAGGGGCAGAGCACCCTCGGGAGAAGGTAGGGAGCCAGGGTGGGGATCATCCCGAACCTCACCTCCCCAGCCTGCAGGCCTTGCCGTTGCTCGAAGGCCGCACGTAAGGCGCGCCCCTCTGAAACCACCTTGCGGGAAAACTCTGCAAACAAGCGCCCGGCCTCCGTCGCTTCCACTCCTCTCGCCTTTCGGATCAGAAGATTCTCGCCCACCTGGTCTTCCAGATTTCCAATCAATTGACTCACGGCGGATTGGGATATCCCCGCCCGCCGAGCCCCGGCAGTCAGCGACCCTTCCTCCACGACAGCGAGGAAAACTTCCATCCCTTTGAGAGAGCTGAGGTTCACGAGCCATAAGTAAACCTTATGAGTCCTTTTTCAAGTTTGCTATTTCTTCAGCACGGCCGAGAGGGCAATGTTGTAACGAATCAACCCAACGATGAACGCAAATATAATGACCACCACCGGCGGTAATCCCATCGCCGACAACCAGAATTCGAAAACCTCGGGCCCGCGCGGACCATTGGCCCTTGAGGATTACCAGCTGATTGAAAAGCTGGCGCATCAGAACCGCGAGCGTATCCCCGAGCGGACCGTTCACGCCAAGGGCTCCGGCGCTTACGGTAAGCTGACCATCACCAACGACATCACCCAATACACCAAGGCCGCTATTTTCTCCCAAGTTGGCAAGGAGACTGAATGCCTCCTCCGCTTCTCCACCGTCGCCGGTGAGCGCGGTGCTGCCGATGCCGAGCGCGACGTCCGCGGCTGGGCTCTCAAATTTTACACCGAGGAAGGAAACTGGGACATGGTGGGTAACAACACGCCTGTCTTCTTCGTTCGCGACCCGCTCAAGTTCCCGGACTTCATCCACACCCAGAAGCGCCATCCCAAGACCAACATGCGCTCTGCCACCGCGATGTGGGATTTCTGGTCCCTCAGCCCCGAGTCCCTGCACCAGGTGACGATTCTGATGTCCGACCGCGGCCTCCCGAAGAGCTACCGCCACACCAATGGATACGGCTCCCACACCTACTCGTTCATTAATGCCAAGAACGAGCGCTTCTGGGTCAAGTTCCACTTCAAGACCCGTCAGGGCATTGAGACAATGACTAATCAGGAAGGCGAGCAGGTCATCGCAAAGGACCGCGAATCCTCCCAGAAGGATCTCTTCGAGAACATTGAGAAAGGCAACTTCCCACAATGGGATTTCAAGATCCAGGTGATGACCGAAGATCAGGCGGAAGCTTGCCCCTTCAATCCCTTCGATCTGACCAAGGTCTGGCCTCACGGAGACTACCCTCTCATTGACGTCGGCGTCCTGGAGCTCAATCGCAATCCGGAAAACTACTTCCAAGAGATTGAGCAATCCGCCTTCAGCCCCTCGAACATTGTGCCCGGCATCAGCTTCTCGCCCGACAAGATGCTTCAGGCACGCATCTTCTCTTATGCGGATGCCCACCGCTATCGCTTGGGAACCTGGTATGAGGCCCTCCCGGTCAATCAGCCGAAATCAGCCGTTAACCACTATCACTTGGATGGCGCGATGAACTTCCTCGAGCCAAAATCCAGCGATGCTTACTACGAGCCCAATTCGATGGGTGGCGCGAGCGACGACGAGCGCTTCGCCGAGCCTCCCCTTAAGCACACTGGCCCCCTCGACCGCTACGATCACCGCGAGGGCAATGATGATTACACCCAGCCGGGCAATCTCTTCCGCCTCATGAACGACGATCAGAAGCAGCAGCTTTGCGATAACATCGCCGAGGCCATGCAGGGCGTCCCTCAAGAAATCATTGAGCGCCAGCTGGTCCACTTCGACCGCGCTGATGCCGCATATGGCGCGGGCGTGCGTGAATCGCTCAAACGCCTGGCGGGCGATGATGTGAACAATATCTCCGTCCAGGAAGAACCCCTCCCAGATCCGGCAACCGCCTAAAGTAGCCCCCCGGGCACGCGTTCGTCACCCTGGGTGGCGGCGCGCGTGCCCTTCCTTTTCCCTCAACCTCACCCCCGATTCCCCATGATAACTGCAGAAGAAGAAACCCGATTCGCCGAACTCCAGGAGCAAGCACTCGACGCCGCCCGTCTGGGTGACACCCAGCTCCTCAATACCATGCTCGATGCCGGAATGCCGGTGAACCTCGCCGACGCCAAGGAGAATACCCTTCTCATGCTGGCGGCCTACCATGGCCGCGAAGAGGCGACGCGGCTCTTACTCCAGAAGGGAGCCAATCACTCCCAGCGTAACGGCATGAATCAGACGCCCCTCGCCGGCGCCGCCTTCAAGGGATATCTCGATATCGTCAAGCTTCTGATCAACGCCGGGGCCGATCCCCATGAGGAGATGGAGCCCGGCAAGACAGCCCTCATCTTCGCCGAAATGTTCGGCCAAATGGAGGTCGCCAACTACCTGCGCAGCCTCCCCAAACCTGCATAAACATTGAAGCTGGGTGGGCGAAGAAAGCCCACCAGCGTTTGCCCACTTTCCTGCCCAAATTCCACCGCAAGCGAGGTCGGTGCGGAAATCGCTGCCACCAGGGCGATCCGCCCTGCCAAGGCCTTCTGCATGACCTCGAAAGAAACCCGGCCGGACACCATCAAGGCTGTCCCGGTCGGGTTTTCTTTTGCCGCCCAGCCGATCACCTTGTCGATGGCATTATGGCGGCCCACATCTTCGCGTGCGACGAGAAGCTCTCCCTCATCATCAAAGAGGCCGGCAGCGTGCAGCCCCCCGGTGCGCCCGAAGGTCTCTTGAGCCGCTCTCAGCTTCGCGGGGAAATCCAGCAAGCGATCGGCGGGATAACTCCCTCCCTCGATCCGTTCGTGCTGCTGGCGGACGGAGTCAATGGTCGCCTTGCCGCAGATTCCACAGGAAGAAGCACTGAACAGGTTCCGGCTCAAGCGGGCGCGATCCAGCTCGACATCATCCTCGAGGAAGACCCGGGCGTGATTCTGGTCTTCGGTATCGATTCGCCTGACCTCCCCAAGTGACCCCACCACGCCCTCAGTGAGTAAAAAACCACTGACCAGCTCCTCATCATGCCCCGGAGTCCGCATCACGACGGCGACCGGAAAGCCATCTACCGTGATCTGCAAAGGCTCCTCCCCCGCGACCTCATCCGGACACGGGCTGAAGGAGCCTTCTGAAAAGCGTTCAATCTGAATCTTCGCCATCACCAGAGCTTATCGAAGACCTGGCGGGAAGAAACAAGAGCGGGATCGCGGATGGGGGGGCCCGCCCGCTCCCTATTCGAGCTATTTCTTCGGGGCGTCGTTCTTTTTCTTAAAGAAGCGGTAAGCCAGCAAAATCAAAACCGCGCCAAAGGTCGCGGCGATAATGTCGTCAAATCCCGGAATACCCCGGGCATCAATCGTGCCCCGGTCGAAGAGAAGGTTGCCTAGGAAGCCCGCCAGGATTCCTCCCCCGATTCCGAGCAAAATGGTGACAATGAAACCGCCTGGATCTTTCCCAGGCATGATGAGTTTGGCGAGTACTCCCGCGACGATTCCGATGATGATCCATGCGATGACTGTCATATCAACCCAGCGATAAGCTCGCTTTGGCCCGCCGTCATATAACTTTTTTGTAACGGCCCCCTTTCTCTGATTTCATGACCCTCATGCTGGATGCCGGCCTTCTCCATCCCGACCAAGATTACCTGCTGGGCCTCTCCGGCGGGCGGGACTCGGTTGCGCTCCTTCATCTGCTTTGCGAGGCAGGTATCCAACGCTTGCATTTGGTTCATCTCAATCACCAGCTTCGCGGTGAGGAGAGCGAGGGTGATGCCCGCTTCGTTCGTGAATTAGCCACCCACTACGGGCTTCCGTTCACTGTCGCTCGCGAAAAGGTCACTACCTTGGCCGAGGAGCGGGCGATCTCCCTTGAGACCGCGGCCCGGCAGGCCCGCCACCAGCTGTTTGCCCGCGTCGCGGTGGAAACCGGTCGCTCGCAAATCCTCCTCGCCCACCATGCCGAGGATCAGGCGGAGACCCTCCTATTCAACCTCCTGCGAGGATCGGCCGGGCTCAAGGGGATGACCAGCACCCAGCCCCTCACCATCGACGGCAAGACGCTTCTTCTCCTCCGCCCCCTTCTGCAGGTCCGGCGCAAAGAGTTAACGCGCTACCTCACCGAACGAAATCTCGCATGGAGGGAAGACCGCTCGAATGCCTCAAGCGATTTCACACGCAATCGGCTCCGCAACGAAGCCTTGCCCTTACTCACCGATATTCTCGGGCGCGATATCATCCCGCCTCTCCTCCGCGCCCATGAAGACAGCCAAGAGAAAGAGGACACCCTCAATGACCTCCTCGACGCCTTTCGCCTCCTCGACCCGCAGGGCCGCATCCATCTCCCCACCTTCCGCCTTCTCCCCCGCCCTCTGCAAAAAAAAGCGCTCTTCCAGTTTCTCTCAAAAAACGGAATCCCCGAGCTATCCAGCGACCTGATCTCCCGCTCCCTCACCCTGCTGGATCCAAATGGTCCGGCAAAAATCAACCTTCCCGGAGACCGCTTTATCCAACGCCGCGAAGGACGACTATTCCTCTGCTGAAAATTGTTTAGAAATTTTCTCGGAATTTTGTGACCAATAGGTGATGCCGCCCCTCTAAAGGGTCGTAACTGCTTGCGACTGTTTCCCCCACAGACGTGAGAAAACAGCTACTGTTGTTCCCCTCAACATCCCCCGATTAACCCCCAAACTCCCAGTTCCCCCAAAGAACAAGCGGCTCCGGTTTCCCTCACCGGAGCCGCTATTTTTTTCATCCCCTCCCGAGGCAGACGCTCGAGACAGAACCCAGACTCAATGCACTTGATTTTAATCGGTTAAGACACGCCACCAGATTAAATCGCGGCACGAAAAAGAAAAAACAGGAACAAAATTCGTCTTCCTTGTGACTAATTCGGGCCCCACCGGCTCTTTAAGGTCGACAGTCTGTTAACCTGTTCACGGTTTCCGCTGTCTGGTGTGTTCAAGTTGGCAACAACTTCTGGCGGCTTCCGTCCCTGCGGAAGCCGCCTCTTGCTTTCCCCAAGCGGCCTCCCTAACAACTCGCTTGAAAAATCGCTGCCGATTTTTGTCACGACAGCAAGAAAGTGACATGACGAGTCAGTCTCGGTTTCCCCCTCTTGCTAACGTGGAGCCTATTTTCAGGACTTCGTGACCAGCAGGTGGACGCAGGGCGCCTGCATCCTTACGATGGGGAAGGATTGCGATTGCGCGATCAAGCTGAGCCAGTGACCGCAAAAAAACCTGCCATTCCCCCTCTGTTCATGTTCAAAACCCTCCCGTCATGACGAGCGCCGAAATCCGCCAGAGCTTCCTCGACTTCTTTAAGGAAAAGCAGCACACCATTGTGCCCTCTGCCTCCCTCCTCCCCCAGTCCCCCGGTCTGCTCTTCACCAACGCAGGGATGAATCAATTCGTGCCCTACTTCCTCGGCGAGCAGGCGGCGCCCTATTCCCCACCTCGGGCCACCGACACGCAGAAGTGCATCCGCGCGGGCGGCAAGCACAATGACCTCGAGGATGTCGGCTACGATACCTATCACCACACTCTCTTCGAAATGCTGGGCAACTGGTCTTTCGGTGATTACTTCAAAAAAGAAGCCATCGACTGGGCCTGGGAACTCCTGGTGGAGCGCTGGGGCTTCCCTGCCGAGCGACTCTACGCCACCGTCTATTCACCTGCCGAAGGCGATCCCTCGCACTTCGATCAGGAAGCTTACGACCTCTGGAAGGAAAAATTCGAAGCAAAGGGTCTCGACCCAGCCATCCACATCGTCAATGGCAACGTGAAGGACAACTTCTGGATGATGGGCGATACCGGGCCCTGCGGCCCCTGCTCCGAGCTCCACGTCGATCTCACCCCAAAAGGCGATACCCAAGGCAAGCTCGTTAACGCCGACTCCGATCTCTGCATCGAGATCTGGAACCTCGTCTTCATTCAATACAATGCGGAGGAGGACGGAACCTACCGCGACCTCCCTGCCAAGCACGTCGACACGGGCATGGGCTTCGAGCGCGTCGTCTCCATTATCCAGAACACCAAGGGCTTCACCGACTTTTCGGAGAAACCCACCAACTACGCCACCGACGTCTTCCAGCCTTACTTCCGTAAGCTCGAGGAACTGTCCGGCAAAACCTACAGCGACATCTATCCCAATGAATCGGCGAGCAGCGAAAGCTCCTCGGTTTCCGGCCAAGAGGACTCTGCTGCTGAAAACACCGCCGAGACGGCGGCGCTCCTTGAAAGCGCGATTGCCTTCCGCGTCATTGCCGATCACATCCGCACGCTTTCGCTCTCCATCGCCGACGGCATCCTCCCCGGCAACAACGGACGCAACTACGTGCTGCGTCGTATCTTGCGCCGTGCCGTCCGCTACGGACGCAATCTCGGCTTCACTGGTGACGAGCCTTTCCTTCCCGAATTGGTTGATACCCTCGTCGAGCAACTTGGCACTGTCTTCCCCGAGCTCAAAGCCAAGTCCGACACCATCAAGGCCACCCTCCAGCGCGAGGAAGCGAGCTTCAACCAGACGCTTGATCGAGGCTTGGTCCTCTTCGAACAAGTCGCTTCATCCAACCCCGAGGCCTTTCCCCCGGCTGAAGCCTTCAAGCTCTACGACACCTTCGGTTTCCCACTCGATCTCACCGCTCTCCTTTGCCGCGAGCGTGGTCTCACGCTTGATGAAGACGCCGTCGAAGCGCATATGGAAGAGCAGCGTAATCGCGCTCGCGCTGCACAGAAATCCGAGACCGTCGCCGCTCTCGACATCAAGTCCGATGCGACCACGAACTTTGTTGGATTCGATACCGACGAGTGCGAAGCGACCATCCTCGAACTTCACGAGGCCGGCGACAAGCTACTCGTCATCACGGACGAAACCCCTTTCTACGCTGAGATGGGCGGCCAGCAAGGCGATGAAGGCGAGATGCTCCACGAGGGCAGCGATGCCGAATACCTCGTCTCCGGAGTGAAGCAGATCGGTGCCGCGCGCGGACACCTCGTCCCCCCTCAAGCCCAGCTCAAGGTCGGCGACCGGGTTACCCTGCGCATCTTCGCGGAGCGCCGTCGCCCGCTGGAGGCTCACCACACGGCCACCCACCTGCTGCACTGGGCTCTGCATGAAGTCGTCTCACCCGACGCCACCCAGCAGGGTTCCCTGGTCGCACCGGATCGCCTCCGTTTTGACTTTTCCTCAGCCGCATTAAGCGAAGCGCAACTTCGCGAGGTGGAGGACAAGGTCAATGGCATCATCAAGGCAGGGGACACGGTCTCTTGGAAAGAGATGCCCTACGCCGATGTCCAGCAGCGCGACGACATCAATGCTTTCTTCGGCGACAAATACGGTGACACCGTCCGCGTCGTCCAGATCGGGGGAGCAGCCGGTCAGCTTGACGGTTATTCCATGGAGCTCTGCGGGGGCACCCACGTGCGCAGTACGGCTGATTTGGGCCAATTCATCATCAAGTCAGAAGGAGCGGTTGCCTCCGGTGTGCGCCGGATCGAGGCCTTGGTAGGCGCTGCGGCCGATTCCTACATCACCGAACAGCAATCAGAATTGCGGTCCGAGCTCACCCAGTTCCAAGAAAAACTGCAAACCGCGAACACCGCCCTGCAAAGCATGGACAAGGCGGGGATTCAACCTCCTGCGGAACCTGGGAGCGATGACCTGAATGCTCTCCGCGAAGCCATCGGCAAGGCGAAGAATGCGGCCATCGAAGCCGAGAAAGCGCTCAAGAAAGCCCAAGCAGCCAATGCTGCCAAGGTCGCTGATGCTGCGCTGGCAGAACTTGCGGAGGCCGGGCAACTCAAGCAGAACCTGGTCGCCGACTTCGAGGGGCCGGCAAATCTGCTGCAGGAGCTCTTGAACGGCCTCAAAAAGCTGCACTTTAGCCATGCCGCTTTCCTCATCGTTGACGATGGCGACAAACTCCATCTGGGAGCCCTCTGCGGGCAAGATGGCAATGATGCCGGGCTTGGCGCGGGAAAACTGATTGGCCAGCTAGCACCTCTCGCTGGCGGCAAAGGCGGCGGCAAGCCGGACTTTGCTCGAGGGGCCGCACCTCAGCGCGAGGCGAAGACCGAAGTCATCACCTCAGCCAAGGAGCTGCTCGGTTGTTAAGATTTTGCGCCCCCATCCAAGGGGGCACCACGTCGCTTAGTAGCGATAGATTGCGCAAACTTCCTCGCGCAAGTCGTCGGGCCAGTTGTCATCATCAAAGAAGACGACCCGGCCATCGGCGAGTGCGGTCTGGCAGGCAGCATCGTTCACCAGCTCGAGGCTGCCCTTCTTGGCAGATTCCTCAAGTCGGACCGCCGCCTCGTTCTCGTCAAAGGAACCATATTGGCGCGCTCCGGATTTAATGAGTAGCGTGTCCACGCGGCCCATCCGCGCGGCGAGGACGATCTCACCGAGGTCCTTGCTTCCACGGTCGGTTGCGACCGCAGTTCCCAAGTCTTCGAAGAGTTGCTTGTCTTGGCAACGGGCTCGCTCGCCCAACCAAGACTGGATTTTTTCCTTCAAGTCTTCGTCGCTCAGGTTGCTGACGTTTTCGTCCAAATGGTCCTCGGAAATAGACTCCAACTTCACGACGTCGCGGAAGTGCCCCACGGTCGCGCTGTCGCCGCAGAGGACAATTTCCACTGAGTCGTCCGGCAGCTGGGTGCGCAATCCTTTGTGCACCATCTCGTAAAATCGCTGAATTTTTTTCTGCTTGTTTGATTCAGTGGAGACCCCGTGCCCGTGATAAGCGACCTCGCCGCCGCCACCAGAGGTCGCGTGATACTGCAGGCTCTTTTCCGGGTCATCGTATTTCATGGCCTCATCCAAGGAGGTCGGCATGTCTTCCAAGGACACCTCCTGGAGCTGCCACTGGTCACCACGGAACGCCCGGAGCTCGTTGAGATCGAGAACGAGCACAAAGGTTTCCTTCGTTCCCGAGGAGCGCAATAGCGGAGAGAGATAAGGTTTTTCGTCCTTCCAGACAAATATTTCGGGCGAGAAAGGCAGCTTGATCGCCGTCGCCCTGTCGCTGGTCGCAATGAGGGCGAGTCCCGGGCCCTGCTCTTGCCAGAATGCGTGATCCGGTTCGTCGAGGGCCTGCAAGCCCTCGAGGACCACGCCAATCGACTCATGCTCGCGCTCCTCATGAGTGAGAGCGTCCTGCGCTTGGGAGAGCGCGTTCTTAAAGACGATGTGGTTCTTGCGGGTCTCTGCCCCCTTGGTCTCCATCGGCAAGATCATGGTGAGGCAAATTCCTTTCGTTTCCATCTCATCAAGCTGGCGAAAAGCTTGGGCGTCAAACTCGTCCATCGACCGAGCTTCCATCTCTTGAAGGATATCTTTTGTTTCTAGCATACCCTTCTAGTCGCAAGGCACGTGCCGACTGATTTTCAGCGACTTACACTTGGGATGGAGTCATTCCGCATGCCCTTTGCATGGATGAGCCTTGCAAGCTGACATTGTCGCTTAGCCCCAGATGAGAGCCTCAAAGGCATGCAGCAGCAGACCGACCGTGCCGCCGATGATGGTGCCGTTGATCCGGATGAATTGCAGATCGGGGCCTACCTGATTCTCCAGGCGCTCAATGAGGTCATCGGCCTCCCAACCATCGACGGTCTTGATGATGAGCTCTTCCACGCCCTCCCCATAGCGATCCAGCAGACCGGAGACGGCCTCCTCGATCTGTCGCTCCAAGCTCTGCAACTGTTCCGGGTCGTCCAGCAGACGATTCGCCGCCCTGACCAGCACCTCGGCCCAAGGTGTCGAGCCTTCCCCCGTTTCCAGCTCCCGGGCTTCAGCCAGGACGTAGCGCCCCGCACCCCGGATCACCTCCTTGATGACGGCCTGCGTCTCGGGGTCATCGAGCACTCTCAGCTTGAACGATTCCCATTCACCCCCGCCGCCGGCTTCCAGCTCTTTGAGCGTCTCACCAAGCGCTTCCTCAATCTTTTCGAAGAGCACGTGCTCTTCATCGCCACTCGCGGTGATCAGCTCATCAGCCAGCTTCTGCACGGCCTTCCCTGACATCACCATGGAGACCACCTCGGTGACGGCCCCGAGCACCTTGGCTCCGCGCATGGGTGCGCCCTTGCGAGCCTCTTCCATGACCCAGTCACGATTCTCGGACACGGCGCGCCCCAGCCTTCCAAGCAACGGAGCCATCACCGCCCGGCGGGACGGACTACGCAGAAATCCACCCAGCAAAACCGTGGCGAAGCGACCGACCGGGAACGACCGCATCCCTTCCCGCACCCGGCTCGCCGCTGCGGCCGAAAACTCGTCGGCATTCGCCTTCTCAAAAATCACTGGGAACCAGCCGGCCACCCGCCGGACGGCACCAGAGGCATTGTCCTCCCGCGAAAGCCATTTCGCGAAACGCTCCACCGGCTTCCACTCCGCCCATTGTCGACCGACTTCCTCCCGCGTCAGGAAGCTACCTCTCACGAAGCGGGCCAGCGAGGCACCAATGCGTCGCTTCTCCTTACGCACAATCGCGGTATGGGGAATGGGCAAGCCCAAGGGATGACGAAAGAGGGCCGTCACCGCAAACCAGTCCGCCAAGGCCCCCACCATCGCGGCCTCCGCAAAAGCTCTCACCCAGCCCCATCCTTCCGCACCAGCCTCGAGCGTCCTGGAGGCGGCATAGGTGAAGGCCATCGCCATGAGGAGCCCCGTCGCAATCCAGCGCATTCGCTGCAGTCGTTCCTTATCCGTCATGATGTGAAATGTTGCCAGCCCTCCGCCCCCGCCGGGTCCCCTTCTCCGCGGGGAACAAGTCGCCCAATCCGGCTCAAACCCACTTCCGGGAAGGCGCGTTGGAAAGCTGCGGACCAATCTCCATCCTCTGCCGCAAAAAGCAGCTCAAAATCTTCCCCCTCCGTCATCGCCTCTTCCACCGAGCAGCCCTCGTGCCGGGGAAGACGTTCACGCTCAATCACAAAGCCACAATCACTCGCCTCTGCAAGTCGAGGCAAATCGCGGGCCAGGCCATCGGATAAATCCATCATCGCGCTCGCCTGACCGGCTAACCACTGCCCCTCCCGCACTCTGGGCGTAAAACTGAGGTGCCTCCCGCTGGCAAAGCTTCCTCCGAGCCGCCCGGTCACCCAGAGGCTCTCTCCTGCAGAGCCTCCGGAACGCAAAACCGGCCGGGTCGCCCGCCCGGTGCCCGCGACGCTGATCATCGCCGGGCCGCCCTCGGGAATGCCCACCGTTTCTCCGCCCGCCAAACAGCCTCCACACTCTGCCAAGCACCGGGAAATGCCTGCGTAAAGAGCCTCCACCCACGCCAATTCCCGGCTCGCGGGCAAGGCCAGCGTCACCAGATAAGCCTCCGGCTGCCCGCCCATCGCCGCGAAATCGCTGGCCACCCGTGCGATGGCCTTCCAGCCCACATCCTCGGCGCGAGTCCTGGGGAGATAATGCATCCCCTCGATGACAGCATCCGTCTTGAGAAGCAACGCGCCCTCCCCTTCCCGCACCACGGCGCAGTCATCTCCCGGACCGACGGACAAGGTCTCCGTGGTCGGCAAGCGGGACAAGATGCGCGCGACCACCTTCTCCTCTCCCAAATCTTGCAAGCGTTCAGACACTGTTCTTCAAGGTCACAATCACCACGTAAGCATTATTAAGAAAATGAATGCCGAGTGGGGCCCAGAGGGAACCAGACACCTCATAAGCCAGAGACAACAAGAGCCCCATCATGAAAAAAGGCAAGAGTCCCGCGCCATCCATGTGCGCGGCGGCAAAGAAAAGACTCGTCGTGAAAACGGCCAGCCAGATGCCACCCGCCCTCTTCAACATAGGATGAATATAGCCCCGGAAGACAATCTCCTCCGTGATAGGAGCCACCAGGGCCGTCGAGAGAGACCAAAGGAAAATCGTCAGCACCGTAGGCTCCTGGCTCTGCCGCAGGGTGAGATACTCATCGCGCTGATAGGCCTCAGTGGCCCAATCCTCGTAGCCAAAGACCCAAAGGAGGGCCGAGAAGCACTTGAAGGCCAAAAAGCCGCCCAAAACCAAACTCAATCCGATGGGCCACTTTTCCCAGCGCAGCCCCCAAAAGTCCTCAAACCGCGTCCGCCAAAAGAGCATTCCGACAATCACCATCGCAAAGCTGGCCTGGACAAGGATCTGCCCCAGCAGCATCCAAACACTGGCATCTTCCTGCCCCGGATTAGTCGCATGAGCGACCCAACTACCGATGTAGTAGATAATCACAAAACCGACGCCAACGAAGTCCAGCCAACCCAATTGGCCCGTCTTCACCAAGCCCAGATTCCGGCCCACATTGACCGGCATCTTCTCGGAAAAGGCTTTCAGTACGGCCGCCACCCCCAGCAACAAGACGGTCAACGTAAACGCTCCCCCCAGCACCACATACTCAAACTCGCGCATCCGGCAGCAAGCTAAGTGGGAGGAAGAGGTTAGAGAAAGAGCAGAAAGTCGACTCCGCCCACTTTTTCATGGTCGTCCCAGCGGAGCGAAGGTCATTCAATGTTCCCGGGGAAGAAGCTCACGCAACTTCTTGCGCAGAGTGCTGCGATTGATGGAAAGCTCTGCTGCCATGCGGGAAGGCTTGTTCTCGAACCTCGGCAATAGCTCCGCGAGGAGAAGCCCTTCCAACTGACCTTGGATCGTCCGGTAATCCTCCTGGGCGAAGTCGAGTTGGTCGAGCCACTCGCGGATGGCCTCCTGCAAGGGCTCTTGCGTGGAGGCCGTCTCCTTCTCGAACTTCAGGTGCTCGGGCAAATCCTGCGGTCGCACTTGGCCGGCCTGCCCTCTGGCTCCCACGAGGAAGCTCACCACATTGCGCAGCTCCCTCAGGTTGCCCGGCCACTCATAGCCTTCGAGTTGCTCGATCACCTCCTCGCCTATCTTGAGCCGTCCACTCGGCTCCACGTCGCCTAGGAAATGAGCGACCAAGGCAGGCAAGTCCGACAGACGATCCTTGAGTCTGGGCAATGAGATCTCGAGTACCTGCAAGCGATAGTAGAGTTCCTCTTCCAATCTCCCCGCGCTCACGACCTCGCGCAATCCGCCCTCACCACAGGTCACGATCAGGCGGATCCTCGTTGCCGGGCCAGCCTGATTCAATAAGCGGATCAGCTCGCGCTGTCCGGCCACGTTCATCGCGGCAAGCTCCTCAATGACGAGAGTGCCCCCGCCGGCCTGGCGATAAGCCTGCTGCACCTCCTCAGGTGAGGTCGTCCCAGAGGCGATCATCCAAGTGATCTCTCCTCCGGAGTGACTGCCCACCAGTCGAGCCAGATGTGTCCTCCCCGTCCCCGCTGCTCCCCGCACCACCAGAGGCTCTCGCGAGCTACAGGCATGAGCGGTTAGCTGAAATACGCTCTGCATAGTAGGTGCCGCTCCGACGAAGGTCGTCGCCTGAAGCTCCCCGGCCTCCCCTTCCCGGACCGGCTCCTGCAGCTCACCGAGAAACTCCTCGAGTTCGTCAAAGGCCACGGGCTTGGTAAAAAAGCGCGCCACACCCAGCTTGCGAGCTTCGATCGCATTCTCAATCTCCCCGTGCGCGGTGATCACAGCCACCGTCGCCTTGCCGACCAAGGGCGCATCGTGCAGGAGCTGGAGCCCGTTGCCATCCGGAAGACCCAAGTCGAGAAGGATCCCTTGGAAATCTCCCTCCCGCAGAACTTCCCGGGCATGAGCCAGCGAGCCCACCACGACAGCCTTCAGCTTCAGCCTCTCCGCCACCGAGGCGATGGCCAGACCGAGCGAACGATTATCTTCAATTACCAGAACGCGCGCACTCATGAGAACTCGGTATAGCTGGGGATCCGCCCGCACACCCGGGCCCCTCCCTGGCGGGCCTTCTCCACCTTGATGAAGCCTCCGTGGGATTCCACCACTCCCTTAACCAAGGCCAGCCCGAGTCCGATCCCGCCATCTCTCTCGGAGTAGAAAGCTTCCCCGAAGGCCTCTGCTGCCTCGGGAGAGAAACCAGCGCCCTCGTCTTCCACCCAAAAGTCGAGCCACCCCTTCTCTTCGCTTTGGGCAATACCCACCGTGACGACACCCCCGGCGGGCATGGCTTGCACCGCGTTCTGAGTCAGATTGCGAAAAACCTGTCCCAGCCGTGCCTTGTCTCCGTGGCAATGCAGACCCGCATCACAAGCCAGCTGCAAGCGGCAGCGGTGGAACTCGATCCAAGGAGTCATCCTCTGCGCCAGCTCTTCCACAAGGGTCGCGAGCGCTACCGGTCGACGGGCGGGCGGCTCGGGACGAGCGACAAATAGCCATTGATTGACGAGGGAGACGATCTCCTCGCCATCTTCCTTGATCAGCTTGGCCACGCCTTCCCGGTCCGTTTCTTCCAGCACCTCAGCCTGCATCAGAATCGCCGCAGCCGGGTTCTTGATCTCATGGGCCATGGAGGTCGCCATCTTTCCGAGCAAGGCCATTTGCTCGCTTGCCTTTCGCCTCTTCTCCTCTTCCCTGAGCCGCGCTCGTGCTTCGGTCAAGGCCTGGGCCAAGTGTCCGACCTCGTCGCGACGGGCGAGCAGCTCTGGCCGGAAGGTCTCATTCCGCAGCGCCTGCTCACTCAGCTCTGCGAGCGGTCGGCCCACCAAGCGCGCCATGGCAAAAGCCGATCCGAGAGCGAGCAATCCGCCCAGACCCACCGGCCAGACGGCTCCACCCGAGAACCAGGCCGGCCTCTCCTGCAAGGCCACCAGCTGCGCCCCGTCCCGACCTACGGCCACCGCGATCCCATCCATCTTTCCTCGTGCAACCACCCGGGAGCCCTCGTTTTGCAGAACCTCCCAGGCCAATTTCAATTCGTCTTCCGTCCACTGTTCCGCCGTTCGCAAGCCACCGTCCGCAGCACGCAGCCCCACCTTGAAGCCGCTCAAGTCACTGAACCGGCCGGCCAGCTCCGTGCCCAGGGGCAAGCGCAGGGCCTCCGCCAAGAGAGCCTGCGAGAGACTCACCTCTTCCAATACTGCCCGCGCCGCCCGCACCCGCGACTCTCCAGCCCACCACAAGGCGAGGATGGTGGTGAAGACAATCAGGGACACTTGGGGGAAAAGGAATTTCCGGAAGATTCCGCCCCTCACATTTCCAATAGCTTGGCTCATGGACATTTAATGCTCACTAGAACGGGCGAGAATGGATAATTTTTATCCAAAAATAGAATTTCCGCCTTCCGAAGGTCGATTTTCATTCACGAATGACCCTCCAGAGGTAGGGCTCTGGGCTCATGCGAGTTACCCACCACACAGCTCTCACCCTGCTCTTGGCCCAGTCTCCGGCCATGGTGCAGGCTCAAGAAAACACGGAGACTCCACGCGCCGGCATGGAGGTTTCCGAGACAGTCGTTACAGCCTCCCGCTTGGAGGAGGACCCGTCCGACTCTCCCTATCTCACCGAGGTCGTCACGAGCGAGGATGTCTTGGCAGAATCCTTCCGCACCTTGCCGGAATCTCTCGCATTGACTCCCGGAGTCTCCGTCCAGAAGACCACTCATGGACACGGCTCCCCTTTCATTCGCGGCTTCACCGGCCGGCAGAACCTCTATCTCGTGGATGGCATCCGCCTGAACAACTCCACTTACCGAAGCGGACCCGTCCAGTACGCGAATACGGTCGATGTCTTTGGCTTGGGTCGATTCGAGTTGGTCAAAAGCCAAGGCTCCGTTCTCTACGGCTCCGACGCATTGGGAGGCACTCTGAACGCAATTACTGCTTCCTCCGGTTATCTCGAGCAGGATGCCGGCTGGTTCCACAACGGAGAAAGCATCTACCGCTACGACACCAACTCCCAGTCGCACCTCACCTCCCAACGCATCTCCTTCGGTGATGGAGGGAAGTGGGGCATCACCCTCGGCGCCACGCTCAAGGACTTCGGTGATATCGAGACCGACTACTTCGGTGAGATGAACAACACGGGATATCCCGAACAAAACTACTCAGCCAAACTCGAGTTCTCCCCCGCCGACAACCTCCACCTCACTCTCGCGGCTCAATACCTGAATCAGGATGACGTCTGGCGCTGGCACTCCACGATGTTCAATCCCGGCGGCTGGGAAGACCTCGCGGCCGGCACCTTCACCTCCCGCATCTACGACCAGGAGCGTTTCCTGACCTATGCCCGTATCGAACATGAACCAGTAGCCTCTTGGATCGACCGGTATAGCGCCACCTTCTCCTACCAAACGACCCAAGACAGCGAGTTCCAGGATCGGAATCCGAATACCGAACAAATCCGCTTCGGCAACATCGAGGTCGACACCTACGGATTCAACTTCGAAGCGCAATCCACCCTCCCGGCGGCCACCACACTAGCTTATGGGGCGGACTACTATGAAGACCGAGTCAACGCCGAGGGGTATCGACTGAACACCGCCGATGGCACCTACGACAACAATCGTGCACCCATCGCCGAGGACGCCACCTACCGCTCCTTGGGTCTCTACACCCAAGCCCGCACCGCATGGACCGAGCAATTCGAGACCACTGCCGGTCTTCGCTACACCTACGCCGAGACCGATATCAATTCCCTCGACGTTGAAGATGATTGGCAATCCGTCGTCTTCAATGCGCGTGCGCTTTATCGCTTTGACGACGTCTGGTCGGGCTTTGGCGGCTATTCCCAAGGTTTCCGCGCCCCGAACCTCAATGACCTGACCGGCGACGTCACCTCGCGCAGCGGTCTTGATTCTCTCGGTTCGCTGGGTCTTGATCCCGAGACGACCCAAACCTTTGAAATCGGAGCAAGAGCAGAGAGTGGCCGATTCAGCTTCGAGGCCGCCACTTTCTACACAATGGTGGACGACCTCATCGTGCGGGTGGACGACGGTGCGGGAGTCGAAAAAAGCGTGAATGCGGCCGAGGCCTGGATCGCGGGCATTGAGGCTGAAGCAATGTATCGCCTCTCTGATTGCTGGTCCCTCAATGGCTTCCTCACCTGGCAATATGGCGATACCGAGCGTCCGGTATCCGCGGACCCCGGTGCCGACACCATCGAAGAGCCCGTCTCCCGCCTCTCCCCCCTACGAGGCTCGCTCGCCCTGCGCTACGATCATCCCAGTAGCATCTGGTGGGCTGAGGCTCGGGTCCTTGCCGCTGCCGAGGCCGACCGCCTCTCTGCGAGTGATCAAGGTGATACCCAGCGCATCCCACCCGGCGGCACTCCTGGCTACGTGGTCGCTCACCTGAATGCGGGTTGGCAAGCCACCGAGAATCTCGACTTCATTCTCGGCCTCCAGAACCTCACCGACGAGGACTACCGCATCCATGGTTCCGGCGTCAATGAGCCTGGTTTCGGAGCCCAAGTCACCGCCCGGGTCAGATGGTGATGCATTGCCTCATTTCGAGGCCATGGTCGCGGGCCTACCGCCACCGTAGCCACCTTCCCCGGCTGCCGAGAACGTATCGGAGACGGAGCTAAGTAAGAAAATTTCCCGGTTAGGTCTAGAGCCTGCCTCCAGCAATGGGGGCGGGCTTTTTTTATCGGAGGGCAAGCTAACAAGCCCCTGATGCCAACTTCACCGTTCACTCTGATATTCATCAAGGAAACGCCTCATTGCGGAGAGCATTTGCTGACGATGATTCACCCAAAGGTCATTATGTCGGCCACCTTCCACCGTCTCCATTCTCTTTGCAGACGTTGCGGCAGCAAAGACCTTCTTCCCCTGCAAATAGGCGATGACTTCATCCTCGTCTCCATGGATCACGAGGACTGGAGCGGTCACTTGTGCCATCTTCGCGAGATTATTGAAGGGATCCCAAGGGAGAATCCTGACCCTCGTCGCGACCCGGAAAGCGGATTTGAAGGGCGCGATGAGAATCAGTCCGCCCACTTCCTTTTCGGCAGCCAGCCATGTGGCCATACCGCTGCCTACGGACTGACCGACAGCGATGATTTGATCGGGCGGAATCGCCTTTTCATCCCGAAGGAAATGGTAGGCCTTTTCTGCGGATCGATAGCAGCTTTGCTCATCAGGCGTCCCTTCGGATAATCCGTATCCCGGATAATCGTAGACGAGAAAGCCGTAACCGAGCCGGGTGAAGAGGTCCCCCAGCATCACGACTTGGCCAGCATCTTCCGCATTGCCATGCGACCAAATCAGGGTCGGCATCTCGGGGTTGGTAGCCGCCTCGTAAAAGCCGCTCACTCCCTCGAATGAGACGTGCCGAGCCTCACTCCCATCATAACTCGACGGCGGCGGATGAAAAATCATCCGATTCCCCACTGTGCAGGCAAAAACGAACAACACCAGATAGCCAAAAACGAAGAAACGGACCAGTCGCCAGAGGACATAGCGGGCTGTCCATCTCCCATCCTTAGGGCCGCCTATGAGCTTCACTTTGATTCTTCCGCCAACGAGCGCGCCCGCTGCACGGACTCTTCGCTGAGCTTGTCCGCTGCCGCTCGGATGGTCTTGCCGGCCGACGTCTCAAAGACAAACACCTCGCCATCCACCGCCACCAGCTTCGCCTCGATCACGGAGCCAGCGGCACTTGTCCATTTCTCAATCTGAGAGTCTTCCACCTTCACGAGACTCGCGCTGTCTAGAAAACTGCCCTCGCGCTTCGCCTGGCTGATCGCTCCGCGCGCCTCGCGGAAGATGATGCTCCAGTTCTTGCCCGTCATTTCCTGATGGGAAAAGCCTCCGTAATTCGCTGTTAGACCAGGGTTCATGAGAATCACCTTGGGCGTGATTCCACCCACCTCGCGCAGGGCATCCCGCACCTCGCCGGGCAAGGCAATCACCTCACTCTCGTCAACCGCTACCGTCTCGGCCCATCCGACCAAATGCTTACTGACCAACGAACTGATGGTCCCGGGGCACGTGTCTCATGTCTCCGGCTGGGTCTTAATCGCCACAACGAAGGCGACCGGCTTGGCCGATCCCTTGGCGCGAGTCAGCACTCGCTCCAGCTCGCTGACCGAGCTGGCTTCCTTCGGGATCTCATAGCCGGGTAGTCCGGCTGACATCAGTAACAGAGCGAGAAGAAAGTTCTTCATGGGAATCCTTATCCTACGCCGCCCGTCCGCTGCCGCAATGATTTCTTCCCGCGAGTCTTTAGATTGGACGGCGGACAATTCCACGCTTCCCTTCGCCAGCTCCATCCCCAATCCTCTAACCATTCAGCCTCATGACTTCAGCCGAAGCCACGCATCAACTCAACCAACTCGAGCAATCACTTTCCACCGTCATTCGCGGACAAGATCCCGCCCTTCGCCAAGTCGTGGCTTGCCTCATCAGCGGCGGCCATCTCTTGCTGGAGGATTATCCCGGCACCGGGAAGACGACGCTCGCCAAGGCCATCGCCCGCTCAATTGGAGGAATGACATTCAAGCGGGTGCAGTTCACCCCCGACCTCCTGCCTTCCGACGTGCTGGGGGTTTCCATTTTCGATCCTTCCAGCCAAGAGTTCCGCTTCCACCCCGGACCAGTCTTTACCGACCTTTTGCTCGCGGATGAGATCAACCGTGCTTCGCCGCGGACCCAGTCCGCTCTGCTCGAGGCCATGGCGGAAGGCCAAGCCACCATTGAGGGTCGTCTCCACGACCTTGGGGAGCTCTTCTTTGTCGTGGCGACCCAGAATCCGGTTGAGTTTCGCGGCACCTTCCCTCTTCCGGAGGCTCAGATGGACCGCTTCGCCATGCAGTGCGATCTGGGCTACCTCACCATTGAGGAGGAAACGGCCATGCTGGCCGAGCAGCAGAACGGTCATCCGCTGGAGCAGCTCAAGCCGGTCTGCACCCGTGAGGAATTGCTGACTATCCGCCGCTTGGCCCGCGAGGTCACCATCACCCCGGAGATCCGCCACTACATCGTCTCTCTGGTCGCCGCCACACGCACCCAGGAGAAGGTGAAACTCCCCGCTTCCCCGCGAGCATCAATCTCCCTGATGCGAGCCTCTCAGGCGCTCGCCCTTCTCACCGGCAAGGACTTTGTCACCCCGGACCTCATCCAGGAGCTGGCCGCTCCAGTCATCGCTCACCGGCTGGTTCTCGATCCCGATGCCCGCTTCTCTGGCCTGACCGGACGCACCATCGTGGAGGAGATCCTCGGCGAGGTCCCCGTCCCGGTCTAAGACGGGGTCAGCTCCAAACGACGCTCGACAATGCCGTGCAGCAGGCGGCCGAGTAGATCGACGCCCGTGATGATGCGCTTGCGTCGCTCTCCCCAGTAGAGAACGACTTCCCGATCGAGGACCCGGTCGTCGTGGTCCTCCGCCTCGACATCGAGCTTGGGCAAGATGGTGTCCAGGGCTCGATTCGAGTCGGTGACAACCACCGGCGTCTGGCAAAAGTCTTCCAAGCCCACCGGCTCCTTCCGGACGAAGAGTTCGCGTAGGTAGTCATCGGCATTGAGGGCATATCGGGGCCACTCGTCACCATCGACAAGGATCATGAACTTCATCGTGGTGGCTGCGAATTGCCGGACCAAGGCCTCTGCCTCCGGTGTGCCGGCTGCCGGCAGGTAGGCGCGCCCTTGATCATCCTCAGGCAATCGCATGATGGTCTCCGGAGCGAGGGTCCGGCCTTCGCTGGAGATCATGAGGTCATCCAACCGGAGGAAGTTGAGCGCACCTCTCCCCTCGGCATAGGAGATGTCCGAGGAGGGCTCCCGAATGTGAGTATCAAGAATCAGCTCGATCTCTTCTTCGCGGAAGAAACTGCGCCCCTCCGGTCCGATCCATCGGTCGAGCATCAGCGCACAGGGCTTAGCCAGCGGATAGAGGAGCACCCGGTAGAGACGGAGAACTGGCGAAAGAAGCGAGCCGGCCCGCAAGGCATGGCGCGAGAAGTAAGCCTGTGGCACAATCTCGCCGAAAAAGGTGATCCCGATCGTCGAAAAGAGGAATCCTCCCACCCCCGCCAAGACCGAGTCCGACAGGATGGTGAGCCAGACGTTAACGGAGACATTCCCCCAAAGAATCGTGCAGAGAAGAAGATTAGCGTCGCTGCGAAGCTTGAGAATATCCACCGCCGCCCGGCTCCCCTTCTTCACCTCGGTCTCCAGCTGGAGCCGGGAAAGCGAAAACATGGCGAGATTCAGCCCTGAAAACATGGCCGACTGCGAGAGACAGAAGACGATCAGGACCCAAGTGAAAATGTCTGGCACGCCGCAGTTCTAGGCAGGAGAAGAGCCGGAGATGAATGAGAAATTCTCCCCCATTTTCCATTCGGGTGCTTCGGGCTCATTCCTCCATTCCAAAATTCCCTCCACTTTCCATTTTCTTCTCCCCCGATTGCTGCGAATCTAAGGCAACAGACCATGCTGAAGGCACTTTTACTCCTCTTCATCCTCATTCCTCTCGCCGAGCTGGGTATCTTCATGAGCTTGGGAAGCCAAATCGGTTTAGGCCCCACCATTGCCATCATCATCATTACCGGATTCCTTGGGGCCGCCCTGACCAAGACGCAGGGAGCGAAAGCGTTGGCGAAATTCCGTGCTTCCATGGCTCAAGGCCAACTGCCCCACCGTGAGATTATCGACGGCGTCCTCATTCTGCTCGCGGGAGCCGTGCTCCTCACCCCGGGCTTCCTGACTGATACCATTGGCTTCGCGCTCTTGGTCCCCCCCATCCGGCAAACCCTTCGCGGCGTCCTCGCCCATTACCTCGCCTCCCGGGTGAAGGTCTCCTTCAATGGCCCACCTGCCCAATCGCCCGACGCCGCAGGTCCCGAGCTGAAGACACCCAAAACTCGGGTCATCGACGTGTGAGGCACTCCCCTCAAGCTGCCGATGGAACGGCTGCTAACGAAAGGCAACTGGCTTGATCGCTTCCTCACTTTTACTTGGTGCCAAGCAGTTTATCGCAGTTTTTCTGAACTCCTCACAAGTTATTCACAAGTTGTCGACAAGATGTGAATGAAGCGTGCCAGCTCCCAATCCTTGCAACCACGGGCTTTTCGACGGTCAATTCGAATTCCGTGAAACAATTCTCACGAGAATCCACAAGTTATTCACTTTAGTAGTTCTCTGTCGGCGGAAAAGGCTCGACTTTTTTCCCCGACGCCCGGCCTCTTGGCAAAAGTTGATCGAACGCCGAGCGCAAGGTGCCGCTCACTCCAAATCAGACGTTTGCGGAGGATGACTTAAGCGACCTGGGGGATGTCCTCGCTCCGCATCTTTCGGGAAGGCGGTTGAGAGCGCGTTCCTCTTCCAAAAAGCTCATCAACCGCTTGAGCTGCCGATCCTGTCTCATCCAGACGGACGATGGGAAGATTCTGGAAGCGAAATTGGCGGAGAAAGTCAGGCTCCGAGCGCTCGGCGGGATGAGTTAGATAAAGAAACCCGTCATATTGAACGGAAAGAACCTTGGACCTCGGCAAGTCGGGAGAAACCCAGATTCCCTCCCCTGGCTCCCCGAGAAAGACGGGTTCGTCTGTTTTCGTGACCACCTCCAACTCGCAGTCCTCCTCGAACAACCAATCCAAGAGCTGCTCATACTGAGCGGCGGCCACTTGGTCCGATTGAATTAAGGCAAGGAACCGGCGCGGAGCCTGTCGCTCCAGATGGCCGGTATGCTCGGTCAGAAGTTTCATCGCCTCCCCTTACGCAGTTGTTGGACCAATCCTAACTAATTGAAAAACAAGTTCGCGCCTGTTCCTCGTCTTTCAATTTGCAAATCAAAAATGCGATTCTGCACGACGCCCGGGTTACCTGGCCTCCTGCTCCAATTGACGAATCGGTAAGGGCTCGTCGAAAGTCAGGGTGCGGTATGGGAATGGGATTTCGATTCCCTCGCGGTCCAGAGCCTCCTTGATGGCCAGCGCGACCTCGGAGTTGCTCCGGCGCATCTCGTAGGGGCGTGAGTCCGTCCAGTAGAAGACGTCCATATCCATGCTACTCGCACCGAAACCCGAAACAAAAACGTCCAAAGGCTTCTCGCTGGAGACCGACTGGCAAGCTGAGACCGCCTCCTCCACCACCTTCTTGGCCCGCGCGAGGTCTTCCTTGTAGGCGACCCCGGTCTTGACCAGCGTCCGGCGCAGCCTCTGGCTGTCGATGACATCGAGAGGGTTCGAAATCAGATGATTATTCGGCACGACGACGAGTTCGCCCGAGGGTTTCCTAACCGTGGTGACGCGGAGGCGGGTTTCCACTACGCGCCCTCTCACGCCCTCGCATTCGATGAAGTCGCCCGGCTCGAAGGGGAATTTCCAGAGTAAAAGAACGCCCGCGAAGAAGTTCTGAAAGATGTCCTTGAAGGCCAAACCCACGGCAACGGACGCCAGACCGGCAGCGCCCAGAGCTTTTGCAGGCGTCAGCCCGGGAAAGATCACCATCGCGGCGATGAGAACGCCAATGATCCAAATCAGTGTCTTGCCGAACGTTTTAACCAGCTCCTTCAGCGAAGTCCGCCATTTGGTGCGGTCCAAGACGCGCCCGATGACGAGCTTGTAAAGCCAGGATACGAGAGCAACGAGGCCGAGGATGACGAGGCCAGCTGCGAAATTGGGCGCCTGTTCGATGAGCCCCTTCAGGGTCTCGCGAACCGATTCCTCGAGAATCTGCCAGATGCGGTCGAGCGAAAGCATGACGTCCTTTGCGCTCACCCCGTTCCACCTCTGAAAGCCCGTAGATTAGGCAATTCGCACGCCGGACCCTTTGCAAATGACAGCCTAGGAGTCCGGAACCTCCGTGCAGAACGCAAAAACGCCGCAACGGGATGAGCCCGGTGCGGCGAGGAGAATCAAGAGGAGCGGGCTTAGCTCATCAAGTCATTGATGAGACGGTGCGCTTCCTCGCGGGAGGTTCCTTTGAGCCGCTGGAGACGACCTTCCACTTGCTCGATATCACCTTCGGTCTCGGCATCGAGATCGTTGAAGGTTTCGCCATATTGTTCCTTCAATTTTCCAACGAGGATTTTCCAATTTCCTTTTGCTTGGTCAGTATTCATTGCGAGAGCTTGTCTCGCACGCAGCCTGCCGGACCGCCCTCAACTTCCGCAACTGACTGATAGTCCGCCCCTCGTGCGAGAGGACCGCCCTCTCAACATCGTCCTCTCCTGCGACAGGTTGCGTATTTTGCAAAAGCGCCCTCCGCAATCCGCAAGGCAACCGGCAGGCATGCCGGATGCGAAAACGGGCTCGGCCATGAAACTCATTCGCAGCTCTGACACCGAACCCGGCTTCCGCCGACAGCGCTGCGGACGCGGCTTCACCTACCTCACCCCCGACGGCGACCGCTTAGGCAAGGGCGAAGACCTTGAGCGCATCCGCTCCCTGGCCATCCCTCCCGCCTATCAATCGGTCTGGATCTGTCTCTCTCCCCTCGGGCATCTCCAGGCCACAGGACGGGATTCCCGCTCGAGGAAGCAATACCGCTATCACCCCAGTTGGCTCCAGTTCAGAAATGAGCAGAAGTTTGACAGCCTGTTGGACTTCGCGCGCCACTTGCCTTCACTCCGCGCCGAAACACAAAAAATCCTCCGCCGGAAAACTCTCGACGAGGAGACCGTCACCGCCCTGGCCCTCTCCATCATCGACCGGACGGGAGCCCGGGTCGGCAACGAGCATTACCGGGAAGACAATGGCACCTTCGGCATCACCACCCTGGCCAAGGAACATGCCGAATTGCATGGCCGGACGATCGAGCTGAACTACCGAGGCAAGCACGGCAAGGATGTCACCTTCGAAATTGACCATCCCGGACTGGCCCGACATCTCGCGAAATGCCACGAACTTCCCGGGGAGCACCTTTTCGAATACCGGAACGAAGAGGGAGAGCTAGCCGAAGTGGACTCCGGAATGGTCAATCAGCTCATCAAAGAACTCTCTGCCGACGAGTTCTCCGCCAAGACCTTTCGCACTTGGAGAGGAACCTTGCTCGCCTTTCGCTACCTTCTTGCCACTGACATTCCCGACACGAAAAAAAGCCTCAAATCGACGGAGGTGGCCGCGGTCAAGGCAGCCTCCAAGGCCCTGT
Organism: Verrucomicrobiota bacterium JB023; assembly: GCA_030673895.1. Lineage (GTDB taxonomy): Bacteria > Verrucomicrobiota > Verrucomicrobiia > Verrucomicrobiales > Akkermansiaceae > Roseibacillus. Next base: position 14,357 of record JAUTCR010000041.1, on the reverse strand, counting down.
TCAACACCCAGGCCACCTGCAGGAAGTATTACATCCACCCTCTCCTCCTCAATAGTTGGCTTGACCAGACCTTTGCGGAACGGCTCCGCAAGGCCAAGCGCTCCCGAGCCTTCCAGGGCATGCGGACCAAAGAAGAGAGCCTCCTCGCGCGGTTCCTCAAAGAATCTTGACCAACTTTATAAGCTAATTAAATTTCATAGTTATTATTAATTTACTTGCTATCTAACAGGACTTTTCGGTAGCAGGGGCCATGCAACTGAAAACGCTGGCTATCACGCTGTTAATCGGTGTGCCTTCCCTCTCCCAAGGAGCCCTGACCTTCCACATCATTGAAGCGGGTGACGACGTGCGTATCCTTGGATTCGGCAGTCTCGACACCAGCAGCTTTCTAGAAATCCAGACCCCGATCGAACCGACTTTCTCCGGTGGCGGCACTGAGCCTGGATTTGCCGTTATCACAGTCGGCGTCACCCCCGCCGATCTTCTCGACGTTGATCAGTTCAACGAAGGAATTCAGGGCTCCAGCGACTTCGGCTCTGGTTCACTTGTCTTTGCTGACTTTGGCGAAGGTTCGCCAATTGGTTTCAGTTTTGATATGAGGGCGGTGATTCTCCCCGAAGATTATGTCTCTGGGTCATTTATTTCTGGAAGTGCAACCTATCTGAACACCTCTATTGCGGAAATGGGCGTCAGCGAGGGAGCTCACGTGTGGACTCTTCCGTCGGATCAGACAATCACCATCCTTACGGTCCCGGAGCCTGCTTCAGCCTCACTGTTCTCCCTGGCCCTCACGGGTCTTCTCTTCACCAGAAGAAGGTCACGCTAACGCTCCCTGGCGGGCCAGTTGCTCCGGTCTGAGTGACGAATAAACGCCGATTGCCGTGCTCCGCAAAGCGTCGATGACTTGCCAAGATTGTTTGCATAGGATTCAACAACGGCATGAAGACCGTCGTTCTCCTCTCGGGTGGCATGGACTCCACCGTCGCTCTTTGGCACACCCTCGCCGAAGGGCATGAGGTGCTCGCTTGTCTCGGGGTCGATTATGGCTCGAAGCATAACGCGAAGGAGTTGCCCATGGCGCGATGGCAGGCCGAGAAAGCCGGCATCCCCTTTCACCAGGCGGACCTAACGGTCATCAACGATCTCTTCACCTCTGATCTCCTCCAATCCGGAGGGGAAATTCCCCTTGGGCACTACGAGGACAGTAACATGAAAAAGACCGTCGTCCCCTTCCGCAATGGCATCCTCCTTTCGCTTGCGGCCGGTTTCGCGGAAAGTCTTGAGGCGGAAGGGCTCGTGATCGCGGCGCACTCCGGAGACCATGCCATCTATCCCGATTGCCGGGAGACCTTTCTCGGCCCGATGGCCGAGGCGATTAAGAATGGCACCTACGCCGGCCTTGCCCTGATGAGGCCTTTTGTCGATGTGCGTAAGGAAGATATCGCCGCCCGGGGCGCGGAACTCGGTGTCGACTTCACCCACACCTGGTCCTGCTATCAGGGGCAGGACGTTCATTGCGGGAAGTGCGGCACCTGCGTCGAGCGCAAGGAAGCCTTCGCGCTCGCCGGTCTTCCCGATCCGACGAGCTATCTGGCTTGAGCGGGTCGCTTAGTCGACTTCAATAATCAGCTGGGAATCGGCGACGGATTCCTCCGGATACCACATCACGGAGAATCCCTCGTGAAGTGGGTTCTTTTGGTCGAAATAGAAGACTCCTCCCTTGTCCTTGGTATTGCTGAGGTTAATGGACTTGTCAGCGAGCTGCTTGCTGGTGATCTCAAACTCTGTCGCCCCCTTGCCCAAGACATCCTCGTCACTCAGGGTGACATCGTCCTCGAACTCGACCTTGAATTTCTTGTTGTCAACGCGGACGGCGCGCACTTCGTCATCCTCCAGCTTCTCCTTGAGCTCCCGCTCTTCGATATCGCTCTTCAGGCGGTAAAGGTCGGGAATGATCACCTCGATACCCAGGCGCGCCTCCTTGCCTTCAGGCTTCTTCACCCACTCGATGCCGATGTGCACCTCGCCTCGCTCGAAGGTGTGAGTCACCTTGGCGGCGCCACCCCCCTTGTAGGACACTTCGAACTCGGCCTTCTCGACGTCGCCGCTAGGGTCCTGGCTGGTCTCGAAGCCATCCTCCACCATCGACCGGCTAATCCAGTTATCCCCCGCCTTCTCCTCCAGCAGGTAACGCATCTTCAAGCTACGAAAGGCCGAGATGCGGGTCATTTCGCCCTTTTGCCGCTGTTTGAGGAAAAGCTCGCCATTGCCCTTGGCACCAATGCCGAAATCGAATTCCCGGTCTTCGTAGCCCACCCAGTAGCCCACCCAGGGATGCTCATGCATGGATTCCAGATAATCAGCCTGCGCTGTGGGCCAGACTGCGAGCAGGGCGGCGGGGAGAAGTGTTCGTTTCATCGCTCGCGTGCTAACAAAAGCACCCTTTCCCTTCCAACTTTTTCCCCCCACAATCTGGCCTGTGACCACGAAAGAATTTGCCCAGTCCGCCGCCAATGACTCTGAAGCACCCGCTTCCCTCTCGCCGGAATTACAGGTTCTCTGGCTATCAAAAGCCGGGCGCTGGCATGAGGCCCATGATATCGCCCAAGACCTCCCGGATCCCCACGGGGCATGGCTTCACGGCCACCTGCACCGGGAAGAGGGCGATCACTGGAATGCCTCCTATTGGTATCAGCGTGCTAATCAACCAGATCCGCCGAAGTCGCTGACTATCGAGGAGGAATGGGAGCAGCTCGCCGCCCACTTCCTGGCGCAGTGACAATTTCGTCATTTGCCCTCAAGATCATCGAGCCTTGTTAATTTGCACGCTAGCTGCTACCCGCAGCTCTTCCGAGGACGCCAAACAACAACGCCCAGGACAAAGAGAAATGAAACTGTCAATTATTGGAACCGGATACGTCGGACTCACCACCGGCGCATGCTTTGCTGAAGTTGGACACGAGGTCACTTGTGTGGACAACAACCAGGAGAAAGTCGACATGCTCCTTGCCGGCCAGATCCCGATTTATGAGCCCGGCCTCGAGGAGATTGTTAAGAAGAATGTGGCCGCCGGCCGCTTGAAATTCACCACCTCCACCGCCGACGGCGTCCGGGATGGAGAAGTTGTCTTCATCGCGGTTCCCACGCCTCCGCAAGCCGACGGTTCCGTCGACCTTTCCTTCATTGAGAAAGTGGCTCGCGAAATCGCCGAGAGCCTCAAGCCGGAATACGGCTTCAAGGTCATTGTCGACAAGTCCACCGTGCCCGTAAAGACCGGCCAAAAGGTTGGCGAGACAGTCCGCCGCTACGCACCGGAAGGCGTTGAATTCTCCGTCGCTTCCAATCCGGAGTTCCTCCGCGAGGGTTGCGCCGTGGATGACCTCCTCAATCCCGACCGGATCGTCTTCGGGGTAGATAACGAGAAGGCTGCCGACCTCATGCGCCGCATCTACTCCCCTTTCAATGCTCCCGTCCTCGTCACCGATATCGAGTCCGCCGAGCTCATCAAGCACGCGGCTAACTCCTTCCTCGCGCTCAAGATCTCCTACATCAACGCCGTCGCCCGGGTGTGTGAAAAATCCGGCGCGGACATCGAGAAAGTTGCGGAAGGCATCGGCATGGACGAGCGCATCGGTCGCCGCTTCCTCAACGCCGGCCTCGGCTATGGCGGAAGCTGCTTCCCGAAAGACGTAAAGGCCTTCATCGCCATCTCCGAGTCTCTCGGTTATCCCTTCGAGCTGCTCAAGCAGGTCGAGCAAATCAACGACGATCAACGCAAACTGTTCCTCGACCGGATCCGCGAGAAGCTTTGGGTCCTCCAAGAGAAGAAGATCGCTCTCTGGGGCCTCGCCTTTAAGCAGAACACCGACGACGTTCGCGAATCCGTTGCCATCAAGCTTGCCAACGACATGCTCAAGGAAGGCGCGAAAGTGACCGGATGGGATCCCCAGGGTATGGAGACAGCCAAGAGGTTCGGCAACCTGGGAGAAGGCTTCACCTACGGCGACGACATGTATTCTTGCCTCGATGGAGCCGAAGTCCTCATCATCGGCACCGAATGGCCTGAGTTCGCCAACGCTGACCTCGAGGAAATCAAGAAGCGCATGCGAAATCCTCTCGTCTTTGACGGCCGCAACCTCATGGAGCCTGAGAACATGGCTGCTGCGGGGATCGAATACTACTCAATCGGTCGCTAACGACGAAACCGGCTATCCCAAGAACGCTTCAAATCGTCAGAAGGAAGGTCGCAAGACCTTCCTTTTTTATTTGCCCAAAGCTAAAAGAAACTCCCAATCCCCTGCCGAGTGAGAAAACACGATCAAAAAAGGCTTGGCCACCTTCCGGTAGCCAAGCCCTTGGGGCAACAAGGAACAACTCTTAGAAACTCAAGCCCACCCAAGCACCGAGCACGAAGGCATTGTCAATGTCTCCGGTGCCGCCGGGATTTTGGATATACTGCACCGAGGGCTGAACATAGGCTGCAGGGCTCATCTGGAAGCGATGGCCCAATTCGTAAACCATCTCGTAATCGACATCCTCACCGATCGCGTCTCCATACTCGTCGCTCAACTGGCCATAGGTGACGAAAAGGAAGGTCCGATCCTCACTCCGTCCCGCAAGGAGACCCTCGTAATTCAAGCCGGCACTGATCTGAAGTGGAGTCCGCGCAACGTCGTCATGCGGTGAATAGGTCGCCATTCCGAAGGCGGTAAGACCATCCGCGATGTCAGTCTCGCCATGAAGGTAGGCACGGAAGAGATAATCCCTGGTGCCTCCATCGAAGCTTTCGAAGTCACGGAAGGAATTGATCACCCCGGCAAAGACACGGGTGTTCTTACCGGTCTGAGGCGTCCAATCATATTGGGCCAAAACGGAGATACCGTCATCACGACCGAAGCTGAAATTGGTGCCATTCTCGGTGAAATCCCATTGGTCGGGCCCGGTCTGATAGGCGCCAAGCTGGAACTGATGCTCCTCGGTAGGAGTGAACTTCAACCGGCCACCCCACACTGCATAAGGGAAGGATGTGATCGAATTTTCTAACAAGGTCGCACGGATTGGCCCATTGATCGCCGTACTGAGTGAATAACCATACAGAGAAGACTTCGCGAAGTCGCTGTCTGCAGAGACCCGGCCCAACTTGATCGACCAATTCTCACCCAATTGCTGCTCAAGAAACAATTGATAGAGATAACTGGTCTGCCCCCCATAGATGGTCATCGGATCATAAATTCCGCCCACCGAATCACTGAGAGTGTCTCCATGTCGGTTGACGAAGGAGACCTTCATCGAAGCTCCATTCCATCCAAAGAGTTTCTCTAGGTCCAAATCAGCACCTCCATAAACTTGCCCGACAAAGGCTTGGTCGCTTCTCAAGCCACCGCTGACGCTGGCACTAAAAATTGAATCGTAGTAAAGGAAGGGCGTGACCCCACTCTCGACGAGCTGCGGTCGGAGCCCTCCCCAATCTCTTGTGAGGTAATCACCAGAGTTGAATCCATCATCGGCTAATGCATAACTGGAGGCGAGTCCAGCAGTCATCATCGCGGTTGCTAGTTGCTTGCTTTTCATTTTCGTTTTTCAGTTTGGGTTGGGTCACACCTATGGGGGAAGGCGTGGGTTTTTGACGTATTTTTGTGCGAGCGTTGTCTCGGAAATCGGTTTTACTTACTCCCACCCGAAGAGGAGAGTTTGCATTTGACGAGCAATATCCGGGTTCCCGGTTATCTCATCAATCATACGGACGTATTCGTCCGTGAAGACGGGGTTCTTGACCAAATCACCAAAGATGGATTCGATCTTAAGGAACGACAGCTTATCTTTTCGTGTTTCTTTGGCCGCGGCGTGTAGCACCTGCTCCATCTCGTCGATGATCTCGAGAGGCCTGCCCTCCTTATCCTGGTGCTTATTGGAATAGTAGCACCACGCTGCGATAACGAGCGCGGCATATTTCACGCTCCCTCCGGCTGCCAGATTTTCATTGATGGTGGGGATCAGGAACTTTGGTAATTTAGCCGAACTTTCTGAACAGATGCGGACCAGGTTATCCTTAATGTTTGAGTTACCGAATCGCTCAATGAGTGACGACTTATAATCCTCAAGGTCAATCCCCTCAACCGGCTCAAGCACGGGCGTCACCTCAATGTCCATAAACCGCCGCAAGTAAGTGGCGAAAAGAGGGTCCTTAACGCAACCGTCTATCGTTTGATGACCATCGACAGAACCAAGAATTCCCAAAACAGAGTGCCCCGCGTTCAAAAGGCGAAGCTTCATCGTCTCATAGGGAGTCACATCGGGGACAAATTGAGCTCCGACAGTCTCCCACTGAGGACGACCATTGGTAAAATCATCTTCGATCACCCATTGACAGAAAGGTTCACAGGTCACCGGCCATTCATCGTGCAGGTTCACTTCATCCTTGAGATAATCGATATCTGCCGCAGTGGTCACCGGGGTGATGCGATCAACCATGGCATTCGGAAAGGCCACTTCATCTTCTATCCAAGTCGCCAACTTCGGATCCTGAGCCTCAACGAAGGCCAGCAACATCTCGCGAGTCACATCACCGTTGTGCTCAATGTTATCACAGGATTGCACCGTAAATGCCCGGAGCCCCCGATCCCGCCTGAGCCTTAAGGCCGCGGTCAAGTAGCCGAAAACCAAACGAGGATTCTCCGGATTAGCCAGGTCGTGTTGCACGTCAGGATGATTAATCTCAAACTCGCCGGTGGCAGGGTTCAAGAGATAGCCTCCTTCGGTAATGGTCAACGAGACGATGCGAGTACTTGGATTCGCCATTCGCTCGATCACCGCAGCGGGGTCATCCGGAGCCAGCATAAAATCGATAAGAGAGCCTACTACCCGATTCTCGATCCGCCCGTCGGGATGCTTGACGATCAGGGTGTAGAGGTAGTCCTGCTCTTCAAGCACTTGCGCGATTTTCCGGTCCCCCTCGCGGAGCCCGACTCCACAGATTGCCCAGTCGCGGTTGTCCGGATTGGCGAGCAACTTATCCGTATAATAGGCCTGGTGGGAGCGATGGAACCCGCCTACCCCAATATGGACAATACCTGCCTGTAAGCCGCTCCGGTCGTAGGTCGGGCGAGATACTGAGTCGGGGAGTAAAGAGAGGTTCTCCTGCTTGAGGGGAATCAGCCCAGCCATCCGAGCGTTCGAGGTTTTCGTTTCTTGTAATGCAGTCATGATTCAAGAGCCCTTTCTCTGCTGAAGACTGTCCAAAGCGACGGCGCCCAAAAGGACTGAACCTTTGATAACCATCTGCACAAACTGGCTGATATCGAGTAGAACGAGACCGTTGCTCAGCACTCCCAAAATCAAGACCCCTGCCAACACGTTGGAAATCTTCCCGTGACCTCCACTCACGCTGACTCCCCCCAGAACGCAGGCGGTCAACACATCGAACTCAAAGCCTTTACCCGAAAGCACCTGCCCGGAATTTGTTCGCGAAAGAATCACGACCCCGGCCACCCCGGCGAAGAAGCCCGATAGGGTGTAAACCAAATACTTAACCTTATTAACATCGATACCGGAGAGCTTGGCGGCTTCCTCATTTCCTCCCACCGCATAGAAGTATCGCCCGAAGTAGGTCTTGCCTAAGATGAAGCCTCCCAACGCCATGACAATGCCCATGATAATGACCGGAATTGGAATTGGTCCGAGATAACCCTGACCAATCACGGCAAATGATTCCGGGAAGCCGTAGATGGGAAGACCATCGGAGATTAGATAGGCCACCCCTTCGATGATGATCAGCATGGCGAGGGTAACGATGATCGGCGGCATCTGAATCTTCGCGATAATCCAGCCGTTCATGAAACCAATGAGGGAAGAAAGCAACAAAGCAGCGAGAACAGCCAAGACCGGATTCCACCCCGCTTCCACCATCAGCCAAGCGCAGACGATATTGACCAACGTAATGACCGACCCCACGGAGAGGTCAATCCCGCCTAACAAGAGGACGAAGGCAAAACCAACGGCGACGATCCCAAGCATTGAGACCTGCCTGGCCACATTGAGAAGGTTGTGGCTATTGAGAAAATTCTCGGAGGCAATCGAGAAAAAGATAAGGAGAGCGACAAGAACAAGGTAGATGCCAAATTGTTTGGCGAAGGAAGCTGCCCCGTTTCCGGCACCTTGCAGATTTTTGATAGAATACATAGTTTTTACTGGGTTGAAGTTAGTTTTTTGAAGCGAAAGCCATGATTGCTTCTTGTGAAAAATCTTTTCGGTCCAATTCGCCGGTGACGCGGCCTTCATGGAGCACCACGATGCGGTCTGACATGCCCATGACTTCTTCCATCTCGGAAGAGATCATCAGGACCGACTTCCCGGTCTCGACGAGGGTGTTGACGAGTTCATAGATTTCCGCCTTGGCTCCCACATCGATACCGCGAGTCGGCTCATCGAAGATGACCAAGGTCGGTTCCGTCGCGAGCCACTTGGCGATGATCACTTTTTGCTGATTGCCGCCACTGAGATTCTTGATTTTCTGTTCAAGGTTTGGCGTTTTGATTCGAATTGAGGTCCGGTAGTCTTCGGCGATTTCTTCCTCACGTCGTTTATCAATCGTGAAGAATTTGGAGATTCGCTCGAGCACAGAGACACTGATGTTTCCCTTGATATCAACATCAAGGAGCGCCCCCAGTTTCTTACGATCCTCGGGCACCAGCGCGATGCCTTCCGCAATCGCCTGTTTCGGAGTTTTAGGCGAAATCTCTCTTCCTTCGAGAGTGATGCGGCCTGCCGACTTAGCCTTGTAGCCAAAGAGAATCTCCGCGAGCTCAGTGCGGCCTGACCCGATAAGCCCGGCCAGCCCCAGCACCTCACCCTTCTTAATCTTCAGGCTGACATCTTTTACGATACTTCCCGTAATTCCCTCAACCTCGAGCAAAACCTCGTCGGAGACCCGATGCTTCCGTTGCGGGTAGGTCTCCTTCAGCTCCCTCCCCACCATGAGTTGAACGAGTTCATCCAGATTGGTTTCGGAAGTCTGGATTGTCTCAATCTTTTGTCCATCTCGTAGCACGGTGATGCGGTCCGATAGGCGGAAGATTTCATCCATGCGGTGGGAAATATACACGACTGTCACACCGGAAGCTTTGAGCTTCTCCACTACCAGATAGAGCGACTCTGCCTCTGTCTGAGTCAAGGGAGCCGAAGGCTCGTCCATGATGAGAAGCTTCGCCTTCTGCGAGATGGCTTTCGCAATCTCCACCAACTGCTGATATCCCACCGTTAGATTGCCAACCAATTCGGCAGGATCGATTTTGATGTCAAACTGTTGAAAAATCTTGGCTGCTTCCGTCTCCATTTTCTGGCGATCGATGACGATCCCCTTCCGTGGTGCGCGGCCGAGAAAGATGTTTTCCGCCACCGAAAGTTCATCGACCAGATTGAACTCCTGGTAGATGACCCCGACCCCCATCGCTTCTGAAGTTTTGGGGGTCAGGGAGCTGAACTCCTGTCCTTGGATAACAATCGTCCCTTCGTTGGGTGAAATTGCTCCGGTGCAAGTTTTGATGAGAGTGGACTTCCCTGCGCCGTTTTCACCGACCAAGGCATGGACTTCCCCCTCGATGATATCAAGACTGACGTCGTCGAGGGCGACAACTCCAGGATACCTCTTGGTTATGTTTTTGAGCTGCAGGAACATCGCTTTGTTGCTTATTTGCTGTAGTACTTGTCCACGTTTTCGTGGGTGACCGGAATCAATTCACGATAGACACGAGCAGGCAATTCCTCACCAGCAGCCAGCTTCTCGACAAATCCGTAGACGGTCTCCGCAACATCCTGGTCGGTGCCGGTGACAATCACACTCATCCGGACGCCTTCGTCATTTTTGATGGCTTCCAGCTCGGGCTTGGTGGCATCCACAGCGAAGATGCCGAAGTCTTCAGCCAACTTCCCGGCCGCTTTGGCCGCTTCATTGGCACCGACTGAGCCGCCCCCGCCAATGCAAGCAACGACTTTCACATTGGGATTCGACTGGAAAATGGTTTCCATCTTGCTGATGCCTTCCTGAGGATTGATTGCGCTCGTTTCCGCAACGATATCAGCATTGGGCGCATGCTCGGTCAGTGCCTCGCGAATGCCATTGCCGCGTGCCAAAAGGACGGGGAGCTGGGGATAGTTAAGGATGGCCACCTCGGCCTTGCCTCCGTGCTTCTCATTGATGAACTCTGAGGCTTTCTTGCCGACCTCGTAGCCAAGCGCTTTATTGTCGATGAGCCAGCGAACATCGGCATTCTTGATATCATCATCCCAAGAGATGACCTTCACTCCGGCAGCCATTGCCTCCCGGCAAGCCGACTCGATCCCCTCGGGATCAGCAGGATGAACAATGATCACATCCATGCCCCGCGCGACGAAGTTTTCGATTTGCATTATCTGCTTGGAGACATTGCTGTCACACGCGACATAGTTCATCTTCGCGCCATTGGCCTGAGCTTCCTTCTGGATCGCCTGGCAGTAGCCAGACCATGTCGGATTACTCAGATCTTGCACGGTCATGCCAATTTTCACTTGGCCCTCGCCATCACTGTTGCGGTTGCAGGCTGACATTGCCACTGCGGAAATGACGGCCAGCAAGGTGTATAGGTGTTTTTTCATTTTCTTAGGTTTTGTTGCTTTTTGAGTTATTGGGTTAACTGGAAATCTTCTTCATGACACCGGCGCTTGGATAAGCTCGTCGGGAATCCGGGGTGTCGCTCCCTTCTGCGAGCAAACATAGGAGGCGATCTGGTTGGCATAGCGATTCACCTCATGGATTGGCCACTGATTAAGAATACCGAAGACCAAGGAAGCAGTGAAGGAATCACCTGCGCCAACTGTATCCACGAGCTTCGTCGGGAAGCCTCCGCATTCATCAATCTCGTCAGCGGTAAGGATTAAGCTACCGTCGCCACCTCTGGTGTAGGCCACATGGGTAAGCGAGAACCGTTGCCGGAGCGCCGCGAGCTGCTCGGGCACCTCACCAGCCAGATCGAAGTATCCGGCGAGAACGGGCAACTCTTCGTCACTTAACTTGAGGATAGTCGCCAGCTGGAGCGCTCCTTCAACTCGCTCTCTTGAATAGAATGGCTCCCGAAGGTTCACGTCACACACCTTGTGGGCCTCCGTAGGCATCCCGGCGATGAATCGGGCAATCGTCGAGCGATTCTGTTCAGAGCGCCGGGCGAGCACACCAAAGCAGACGGCATCCAAACTGGCGGCAAGTCGACTAAGGTCCTCGGTGAACGCCAACTCATCCCAGGCCACGTTCTCCAAAATCTGGTAAGAGGGCTTACCCTGACTATCGAGGTTCACCAAAACCTTCCCGGTAGGCAGGCTTGCGCTCTCCGTAATGTAGCGATCGCTCAGACCAAGCTCATTGAGTTTCTTTCGCGTCCGCAATCCTTCCTCGTCCTTGCCTATCGAACTCACCGGGTAGGCCTCACTGCCGAGCTGATGGCAATGATACGCGAAATTGACAGGAGCTCCCCCGAGACGACTTCCATCGGGAAACTGATCCCACAGAAGCTCTCCTATTCCTGCAATTTTGGGTGGTTGACTCATCTTGGGTTTTTGAATTCTTGATTTGCTAGTTGCTGGATGGCGACGAGGCTTTCGTCACTCTGGTTTCTAATTGATAGAACGAGCCTGACGATTTGTAAACATTATTGCTCACATTACCCTTGTCGTAACTTTTCATTTGTTTTACATTTTCGCTGTGAGCCAAAGCCAGCCAAGGTATCTACGAATCTACAAAGAAATCCTGCAGCAGATCCACAATCAGACCTACCTGCCGGGCGACTTCCTCCCGACGGAGGCTGAACTCTGCCAGAAATATGAGGCCTCCCGGCCTACAATTGCCCGCGCCCTCAAGCTACTGAGCGACCAAAAGCTTGTTGTTAGGAAGGCTGGATTCGGAACCCAAGTGCTCGCCCCCCGTAAATCCGGTCTTTTGGCGGGCCTGCTGATTCCACAACTCTCCGAGATTGAGATCTTCAAGCCGATTTCCGCTTCCATCGCCGAGGCCTCGGGTATCGGCGGAATGCGAGTGGTCCTCCCCTCCGAGCTCAACTTCTCTGACAACCTGAAGAAGCGAACCAACTCCCTCGTCGAACAACTTCTCGAGGCAAAGGTTAAGGGGGTCTTCTTCGCCCCGACCGAACACTTGGAGAACCCTGCTGAATTCAACGCCGGCGTCATCGAGAGGCTGACCAGCGAGGGCGTCCGCGTCGTCTTGATTGACCGCGATATTTATCGCTGGCCCAGGCAAACCAAGAATGACCTCGTGAGCATCGACAACATTGAAGCTGGCTATGCCGTAGCCACGCACCTTTTGCAAGAAGGCTGCAAGCGACTCGTCTTTGTCACCCGGGAAAACCCCGCCGTTACCGTGCAGCTACGTCGCATGGGTTGCCGTGAGGCCCTGACTCAACATGGTCTGCAGCCTAGCAGCCTGCTCACCGTCACCGACTCGAGCAGCCATCCCGGCAAGGCGGCGAGCGAGCTCTTTGCCAGTGGGGCGGATGGCATCATCTGCTCAAACGACCGCACAGCCGGGCCCATCCTCCGAGGCCTCCTCGACCAAGGCGCGGACATCCCGGGCAAGGTCAAGGTCTGCGGGTTCGATGATGTGCAATACGCCTCCCTCCTTAGCGTCCCACTCACCACCTACCGCCAGCCCGTCCGCGACATCGGCCGGGTCGCAGCCGAGCTAATGATGCACCGGATCAAGTACCCGGATACACCCTTTCAACGAGTCACGCTGCAAGGTCAACTCATCGTGCGGCAATCGACTGATAGCCGGGCCAAAGCCGAGCAGTCGACGTCCGCCTGAGTCGCTGGCGCAAGGGATAAGCGACATACCCTTTGCAGGAAAAAGCCCGGACAGCGCCAAGCTTGTCACCCCAAGGAATTCTTCATCCAAGTATCCGCTTTCCCACCTTGGCCAACCGACGCCCCCTAAAGCTCCCTTTTGAGAAATTTGACGGCGTCGTCGATAGTGGACCCTGGGAAGATCAAACTCGTCGCGTGACCACGATGATTAAGCCAGCGGACTTCCACTAGTCGCCCCTTGTCGCGGTAAGCCTGAACCATGCGTCGGGCGTGCTCAGGTGGCACCACCTCGTCTTGGCAGCCATGAAAAAGGAAGAGGGGTGGACTACGGGAGTCGACCTGTCGAACCGGCGAGGCCTGATGGTATCGCTCCGGTAACGCTCGATAGGAACCGCCGAGGAAAGCGGAGACCGATGGATCATCGGGATAAAGACTAAGGTCGAAGGGGCCTCCTCCCGCGACGATGACCTGCACACGATGGCATTTGCCATCTTCCAGAGCGAGGAGCGTGGCCAGGTGCGCCCCGGCGGAGAACCCGAAGGTCGCAATGCGGTCAGGATCGATACCGAGTTCGCCGGAATTAACCTTCATCCAGCGAAGCGCCTCGCGAAGGTCGTCCAGAGGAGCGGGATAGGTGTAATCTGGGGTTCCCCGATAAGAAACATTCACCACCGCGAAGCCGTTTCTGGCAAGCTTCCGCGCAATCGGGGTCATCGTCCACCGCGGCCCGTCAGCCTTCCAGCTCCCGCCGTGGATGAGGAGGACAGCAGGGGCTCGTGAGTCATCCTCGCGGGTATAAACGTCCGCCGAAAGAGCTTCTGGCCACCCCGGCCCCCGGTAGTTCCACGCTGGGCTCGCCCAACAACGGATAGCATTGAGGTTCGTTCCTCACTCAAAGCTATCTTTGAAGTTTCTCCTCGGGCCTGCTCTCCGGTCAGAACCTCGACCGCACCTCGTCGTAGAGCATGATTCGAACGTGCTCCAAACCCTTAATCGCCAGTTAGACAAAAATTTGGAGCACTGTTTTAAGAATGTTAGTGAGCACTTTTTATTTCGTCACTAGTACCTAATCCAAATCCTCAGAAGGCGCCTTCTTCCTAGCCTCTGCCACAACCCGTTCAAGCTTGGCTCTCAATTCCGCGTTCGCTTTTTCTTGCTCTTCTGTGGCTCTTGCTACACGGGCAGCTCCTCCGAGTTCGTAAACTCCGTTCACGTAATTTGCTGGATTCTCTTCTGGAAAATCTTCGAAGTAGTCATACATCTCTCCCATAATATTTACACTTTAACGATTATTTTTTCAGCCGAACATAAAGGATCATATCGGCGGCGGGCTTCCGGGGGAAGACGAAAGTTCAAGAAGTCCTTATCCAAGGTCAACCTCGAACACGGGGCCGCCCGACGGTGATGTGCATCCGTTTGTTATCCAGGTGGCGCCTCGCTTTGCTTCGCCTTTCCCCTTCGTTCCCAAAACCCCTTCCCTTCTTCTTCTCCAACACCTTGTTCCTCCCCCCAGA
>JAUTCR010000040.1 GCA_030673895.1 Verrucomicrobiota bacterium JB023 | reverse complement strand
CGTGCAGTTCTCCTCCGATATGGAGACCTGGTATGCGCTGGAAGACGTGCCGCTCACCATCGGAACGGATGGCGACGTGGAAGTGGTCACTGCGACCATCCCGTTCTTCACACCCGACTTGGAGAAGTCCCGCTTCTTCCGCGTGGCTGTTGATGTGAACCTAACCAATTAACCGACTACGAAACCTCTAGTAGAAAATCATTTATGAAAGCATCTTCAGTAATCACCGCTCTCGCGCTCAGCGCTGCGACGAGCCAAGCCGCCATCGTATGGAGCGGAGTCCAAGACATCGCCATCCCTGCCGCCACCGGCCCCGGTGCTGGCTTGGACGGGGTTTACCTCGACATCCTCTCCGGATTCTCCACCACCTCCGCCGACGACAGCTTCACCTCCACGGATGTGAACTTCTTCCTCGGGGGAGCGGCCATCCGCAGCGATGACGACTTCTTGCCCGTCCGCGCAGGCACCGATGCCGATAGTTCCGTCGTGAACCTTCTGCCCGGCACCAGCGTGGACATCAGCTCGGTCTTTGGGCCGGACTCCACCGGGGTCTCGGACGACCACCTTGGCAGTCTTTCCGGACAGTTTGTCTCGGGGGAAGAAGGCTACCTCGGTTTCGCCTTCAGCGACAATGGGGGCTCGGACATGTATGGTTGGATGCGGGTCACCTTGACCAGCAACGGCACCGGCACCATCCACGAGTGGGCCTACGAGGACGCTGCAGGCGATGCCATCATCGTCGGCGTCATCCCCGAGCCATCCGCCGCGCTGCTGTCGCTGCTCAGCCTCGGAGCACTCCTCCGCCGCAAGCGATAACGCATTATAGGAGCCCTTAATTTCATAGGGTTCGTCTGATAATTCCCTTCTGCTTGCGGGCAGGAGGGAATTTTTTGTTAAATCGGAGGCCTCCCAACCGATCCGCGAGAGCGATTTTTACGAGACTAGGAAGAGAACCAGCTTCGCACGCTGCACGCCACGAACAAGCAAGCCAGGCAAAGAAGGAAGCTAACCCAACCCATCCATACTGAGACCAACCCTCCGAAGATGACGCCATAGCCTAAAAGAACGCAAAGGAACCAGGCATAACGCTCACAGACAACCACCCCGTAGTCCCGCAAGCTACCCGTCCCACTCGCAAGCAGAGTCCCAAAGGAATACATCGCTATCCCGAGAAGAACCATGAAGGGAGCGAGAAGCGCCCATGCCCACTCCGGCGACGGATTATGAACAAGCCGGGGAAGCAAAACAGCGGCAAAACTGAACGAAACAATTCCTCCGCCGAACAAAAAGGGAAGACCGCATAGGCGGAGAATCGCTCCCGCCATCTTCTGCCCCTTGGAGACGGCATGCGGCAGAGAAGGGTCGCCAGAATCAGGCGCAGGCTTTGGCGTCGCTTCATCCATGACCACTGTCACCCGTCGGTGTGGGAGGGACAATTTCATTGAGCCGCTTCGTCACGTCTTCACTCAAGGGCGGAGCTTGGAGGACCGCGAGGTTCTCCTCCAATTGCGAGACCGTTCGGGCGCCGACAATCAATGAGGTCGTCGCAGGGTGATCGAGAGCCCAACGGAGGGCCAAATCGCGCAACGGCATCCCGCAGTCGTTGGCCACCGTTGCTAGCTCCCTAACAATCGAGAGGTTCCGGCTCACCTCCTCTCCCGTTAGAAACCCCTCTTCCCTGCCGGCCCGCGATTCCGCATCGACCTTCTCCAGGTATTTCCCGGTGAGCATTCCTTGGCCCAATGGCGAGAATCCCGTGAAGCCGAGGCCCTCCTCCTTCAGCCAATCCAGAATTCCATCCCCTTCCACCCCCCGGTAGAGGAGCGAGTATCGTCCTTGATAGACGACGGCTTTCACCCCCATCGCCGCGAGGATCTCGACGGCCTCCTTCAGTCTATCGAGCGGGTATTTCGAGAGACCCACGTAGAGAGCCTTGCCGCTCTGCACGGCATGCGCAAGCGCCCCCATGGTCTCCTCCAAGGGAGTCTCCGGATCCGGCCGATGGCTGTAGAAGATATCCACATAATCAATCTTCATTCGCTTCAGGGACTGGTCGAGGGACGAGAGCAAATGCTTGCGCGACCCCCAATCTCCATAGGGTCCCGGCCACATTTGGTGGCCAGCCTTGGTCGCGATCACCAATTCATCCCGACAGCCAGCGAGAACCGACCCAAGCATCTTGCCAAAATTCAATTCCGCGCTGCCTGGAGGAGGCCCGTAGTTGTTTGCCAGATCGAAGTGAGTCACTCCCGACTCGAAGGCATGCTTGAGCATTGCCTCCCCCGCTGCCAAATCATCGACCTCTCCAAAGTTATGCCAAAGCCCCAACGATAGCGCCGGCAAATGCAATCCAGAGCGACCGCAGCGGCGGTAAGGCATACGACCATCATATCGGGCTTCATCCATGCCCCTAGCAAGCCCGGCCCGCAGAAGGGCATCAATCGAAAAATCAATTGCCTTCATCCTCCAAGGCGACAATCGCTCCCCCCTTGGAAAATCGAAAATTGCCCGGCGAGTAAAAAACTCCGTTTCTCATCCTGCGAACGCGGTTAAAAGGGCCCTCCGATGCGCATCGACATCATCACCCTCTTTCCCGAAATCGCCCTCGCTCCCCTCTCCGAGAGCATCATCAAGCGGGCCCGCGAGGCCGGCATCGCCGAAGTCCGCGCCCACCAACTCCGCGATTGGGCCGAGGACAAGCACCACAAAACCGATGACTACCTCTGCGGAGGAGGACAAGGCATGCTCCTCAAACCCGAGCCTCTCTTTGCCGCCATCGAGGAGCTTCGCACCCCTAGCTCGAAGACTATTCTCCTGACTCCCCAAGGCGCTGTGCTCAAGCAAGCTCTCGTCCGGGAGCTGGCCACCCACGATCACCTCATCCTCGTTTGCGGCCACTACGAAGGCGTCGACCACCGCGTGATCACCGAGCTCATCGACCTTGAGCTCTCCATCGGCGATTACATCCTCACCAATGGAGCCATTGCCGCTGCCGTCCTCTGCGACGCCGTCATCCGCCTTCTCCCAGGCGCGCTGGGAGATGCCCGATCACCTGAAGACGAATCCTTCTCAGACCCCAACTTGTTAGAGGCTCCCGCTTACACCAAGCCAGTCGACTTCAGAGGCTTGCAAGTCCCCGACGTCCTCCTCTCCGGCCATCACGCCAAGATTGAGGAATGGAAAAAAGAAATGGCTCTTAAGAGGACACAGGCGAATCGCCCCGACCTTCTTGATTCATCACAATAAATCCTTCTCCCTGACTGCAAGAGAATGGTCCCAAGCCGACGCAAGAACGGACCTCTTGCCAAGAACGGACAGCGTTCAACGTGTTATGGCATTTTCACGGGAGTGCGTCGCCAGATAGCGCCCATTTTTGTCACATAACTTGCCGGATAAGTGACGAAGCCGACCGATAACTGTCGAAGGTGTCACCTCTCGGCTCTTTCTATCATCTCCTTGTCAGAATGGATTAATATCAGCGGCTGAAGAAGGGTCATGTCCCCTTTTCTTCCCGCTCCAGCAGTCCCCGCGGACGATCCAACTCTCCCGAGCAAGAACGCATGAAAAAACCGACGATGTCCATCGTAGCGAGCCTGGCTTGCACGGTGCCAACCCTTGCCCAGACCACCGGGCCATCCACCACAGTTGATCCCTATCTGGTCAGCTCGTTATCCAATGTCACCATCGAGTCCATCCTGACCGTTGACGACCAGTCCGCCTCCAATGGCTACAGCATGGTCGGGATTCCCGACGGCATGGGAGCCTATGACAATGGGAACGGCACCTTCACCCTCCTTCTCAATCACGAGCTCAACACCACCCAAGGCATCGCCCGAGCCCACGGCAGTGCCGGGGCCTTTGTGTCCAAGCTCATCATCAACAAAAGGACGCACGAGGTCGTCAGCGGCGAGGATCAGATTCAGGCTCTCTTTGATTGGAATCCCTCGACAAACTCCTACGACACCGTGGGCACGACCCTCTTCGACCGCATGTGCTCGGCGGATCTTCCTCCGCTCACTGCGACCTATAACTCCGCCACCGGCCTGGGTTCACAGGAACGCATCTTCTTCAATGGCGAGGAAACCGGAGGCGGGCGCGCCTACGGTCACGTGCTGACCGGGCCCGACGCAGGGAAGTCCTACCACCTTGAGCACCTCGGCTTTGCAGCTTTCGAGAACGTTCTCCTCTCTCCCACGGAGCAGGACCTCACCATCGCGGCGATGACCGACGATGCCTCTAATGGCGAGGTTTACTTCTACGTTGGCTCCAAGAACAACACCGGAGTCACTGAAGTCGAGAAAGCCGGCTTGATCGGCGGCAAGCTCTACGCCCTCGCCGTTCCCGGCAAGCCCTACGAGATTTCCCGTAATCAAGATACGGAGATCGGGATGACCGAGACCTTCACCCTCAAATTGATTGGTGAACCCGGTAATTACCCCATTGATGGAGACGATATGGAAGCGCGCGGCATGGACACCTTCATGCCACTGGACGCAAGCCAGACCTTTGAAAGCTTGAAGATGGGCGGACCTGAAGACGGCGTGTGGGACACCCGCGCTGGCTTCGAGAACACCTTCTACTTCGTGAGCAAGGGAACCTCCACCGACGGGAACAACACCCCGACCCGACTCTGGAAGCTGGAGTTCAACAACATCACCAACCCCACCGCAGGCGGCACGATGACGATGCTGCTGGACGGGCCGATGGCACGCATGGGCAGCATGGACAACATGACCTTCGAGGTCATCGACGGCGCCCCCAAGGTGTATATCCAGGAAGATTTGGGCAGCGATGCGCGCTTGAGCCGCATCTATGAATATGATGTCAACACGGGCCGCCTCGAAACCATCGCGACTCATAACGGCGACTTCTTTTATACCGGCGGTGCCAGTTTCCAAACCACCAACGAAGAGTCCTCCGGCATCATCTCGCTGAAGGAGACTCTCGGCGAAGGCTGGTTCGTGGCTTCGATTCAGTCCCACACCTCGACCGGTCTTTCCGACTCCGACGAGCAAGTCGAGCATGGCCAAATCTGCCTGCTCAACATCGCGAACCGCGGCGAGGATTACCTTCGCGAAACCGCCATCGCCCAGCAGTCCGAGTGGAGCTATTCGGTGAACGAAGGCGACCCCGGCGCGACTTGGTTCGAGACAGCCTTCGACGACAGTGCCTGGTCAACCGGAACGGCACCCATTGGCTACGGTGATGCGATTGAAACCACCACCGACCTCGAACAACCCGGCACTCCTCGTCCGGCGGCCAACTACTTCCGCAAGGAGTTCACCCTCGACAATCCCGAGGACGTGGCCTTCTTCGAGCTCTACCTCAAGCGCGACGATTCCGCGGTTGTTTACCTCAACGGCATCGAGGTGGCACGCAGCAACACCCCCGCCGACTTGTCCATCAACCATGACAGCTACTCCGGGCAGGACGCGAACCCCGAGTATGCCTGGCACATCGTTTCCCTCACTTGCGAGGACGTCGCGCTGCAAGCGACCAACGTGCTCGCTGTCGTCGTTCTGCAGGGCGACAACGGCAGTTCCGACATGCGCTTCGATGCGGAGTTGATTGCCTTCAACAAGTCACCTGACGGCCCGGCCTCCGCGCCTGCCACCCCGGCCAACCTCGTAGCCACCGGCTCGGCAACCGACCAGATTGATGTCACCTGGGATGCCCAGAGCGACGTCGATTTTTTCCAATTGGAGCACAAGGCAGCCACCGACCTGGTCTGGAGCGTGGTCGCCAGCAACATTCCCGGCAACTTCACCTCGTACAGCGACAGTGATTTGGACGAGGGCGTGGATTACAGCTATCGTCTTGTTGGCTTCAACTTGAGCGGCAAGAGCGAGGTCAGCGCGGTCGCCACAACGAGCACCTTGACCAATCCCATCCCTCAAATTTTCTCCGAAGGATTCGACGCCGGATACGGACTCTTCACCGTGACCAGCCTGGGCAACGACAATGCCGGATGGTCCGTCGATGACAGCCGCTTGCAGGGCAACGGCTATGGAGCAGGTGATGAACCCAGCGACGACTGGCTCATCAAGACCGACCCCGTCCCGATGGACTTCTACACCGAGGAGACCTTCGAGTTCACCTTCGAATATGACTTCAGTGGACCGTCCCTCGACGTCCTCTACTCAAGCGACTACGAGCCCGGTAATGACCCGACCAACTTCACTTGGACCACCCTGGCAAGCTACGATACGAACAACGTCACCGGTGAGCCGACCAATGTGGTGCTTGATGTCTCCGGCATCGAGGATAGCGCAGGCGACGTTTACTTCGCCTTCCGCTACGGCAGTGTGGGCGGTGGCGGTGGCGAAAGTGCCCGCGTCTACCTCTACGACGTCACCATGCGCGGCACTTTCTCTCCGCCAAAGCTGACTCCCTTGGTCGACTTCGAAGCCGACTTTGCTGGCTGGACGTCCTTCAACCTCTCTTCGGCCTACAGCTGGTTCCTCGATTCCGAAGACGATCAATTCGGAGCCTTCAACAACAACTACGGCTCGGGTGCCGGAGGCGAGACCAATGGCACCGCCGCTGACGATTGGTTGGTTAGTCCTACGGTCACAATCGTAGCTGAGGACAATGCGACCATCAGCTTCGACTACTTCGAGCAGTATGGAGACAACATCGACCAGCCGGTATCCGTCCTCGTTTCCAATACCTACCCCGGAGGCACTCCCGATATCGCGGACTTCGTGGACATCACCCCCGCAACCTTGAACTCGGCGGCGGGCAGCAACGGCGCGGCAGAGTGGATGGAGACCGGTCCCATCAGCATCCCTTTGACCGGAGAGGTCACCATCGCCTTCCGCTACCAGAGCGCGGGCAATGGCGGGGGCACCACCCGCTTCTTTGGGATTGACCAGGTCTGCATCGCCAAGGGGCTGGAGGCTCCGGAGCTGGCGGTGGACTTCATCAGCGCCTTTGCCGAGAGCACCTTGAGTTCACTTCCGACGGCCCAAATCACCACTGCTACTCCGCTTAACTTCACTGCGGCCACCCAAAATGCCAATGGCGAGGTGACCTATGAGTGGGACTTCGACAACGACGGAACCGTGGATGATGCAAGCGGACCTCAAGTGACCTACACCTTCCCGACAGCCGGCTTGCACACCGTCAAGCTCACCGCCACCGATGAGGTCAGCACAGCGACTCAAACCGCAATGATTGACGTCGCTTTTGCTACAATTGAGGTCCTCGAAGAGAACTCTGCTTCCCTCCGCGTCGCCACCTTCAACACCTCGCTCAACCGAAATTCCCTTGGAGAATTGGCCAGCGACTTATCCACTCCGAACAATGCCCAAGCTCAAGCCATCGCTGAAATCATCCAACTGATTGATGCTGACGTCATCTTGATTAACGAATTCGACTACGATTCCAGTAATACGTCACTGGACCTCTTTCGGACCAACTACCTGGAGGTGGGACAGAATGGCGCCGAACCGGTCTTCTACCCATACGCCTACAATGCGCCGTCGAATACCGGGATCCTCTCCGGCTTCGACCTCGACAATGATGGCACGGTCAATGGTGATGGTGACGACGCCTTCGGCTTCGGAAACTTCGAGGGCCAATACGGCTTCATCGTTCTTTCCAAGTATCCCATTGATTCCGATGCCGCCCGTACCTTCCAGACCTTCCTGTGGAAAGATATGCCCGGCAATTTGCTGCCCGTCCGCCTCCCTGCAGGTGACCGCTACGACAGCGATGAGGTGGACATCCTGCGGCTCTCCTCGAAGAGCCACTGGGACGTCCCCGTCATCGTGAATGGGGAGACCATCCACATCCTCGCCAGCCACCCGACGCCTCCGGTCTTCGATGACGGAACCGACCGCGATCTCGACGGCTATGACGATGCCGATGGCACGACTGCCATCTTCGACTGGAACGGCCGCCGCAACTCGGATGAGATTCGCTTCTGGGCCGACTACATTGACCCCGCCGAAAGTAGCTACATCTACGATGACAATGGTGAGTTCGGTGGCCTTGAGGAAGGTGCAGCCTTTGTTATCCTGGGAGACCAGAATGCCGACCCCGTCGATGGAGACAGCTCTGGACCCGCCATTGCGAGCCTCTTGCAGCATCCGCTTGTGGACACCTCCTTCACTCCATCCAGCGCGGGCGCTCTTGAGTTCGTCGAGGCCACCCGGCCGACCTACAGTAATCCGGGAGAGAAGACCTCGACCTTCCAGCTGCGGGCCGACTACGTGCTTTCTTCCGTTGCCAAGCTCGACATCGCGGATGGCGGTCACTTCTGGCCCGTCTCCACCGACATCCGCTATGGCACGGCGAACAATACCGACCACCGCCTGGTCTATCTCGACCTCGAGGTGGACTACACGGACCTGACCCTCGCGCAGTTCGCAGCGGCCTACGGTGCGGACCCTTCCGATGAAGAAACTCTCCTGGCCTACGCCTTCGGTATCGCGCCGGGAACGAACACCGAGCTGGCCATTGATGAAGGAGGCAACGTCATCACCCGGGGTAAGGAAGCCTTCAGTATTGAAACCGATGTCAACGAAGTGGGTCTCGCCCTCACCTTCCTCCGCCGGAAGAACGCGGAAGAGGCGGAACTGGTTTACATCCTGGAATACTCATCTGACCTCATCACCTGGTTCGAGTCGGACGAGGAACTGGTCGTCATGGGAGAGGACGGCGAAATGGAAGTCGTCCGGGGAATGCTTCCCGCCTTCACCCCGGACCTTGCGAAGTCCCGTTTCTTCCGTGTTCGCATCAATACGCCTGCCACTAGCTCCACCGCCGCGCGCCAAGTCCTCACTCCCGAGCGCTCCATCGCGCTGGGCGCGGACATCAACGGGGTGAGCGTTCGGAACCATGGGCTTGTTGGCGCTGGCCGCTTGAGCGGAGACACCCTCGACGTGTTCGGTGAAACCATGGGAGCCGCATCAGGCCTCTTCATTACCGATTGGGCCTACAACGCCGTCTCGGGCGAGTATTCTGGCGTCTTCCAAGTCCTTCCCGACCGTGGCTTCAATGCCAATGGCATCTTCTCGAACTACGGGGCCCGCGTTCACGAGGTCGACTTCACCTTCACTCCCTACTATGGCGCTGGTCCGGTGGGACAGACCCAGATCGTGCCGACCTACAACGATGTCTCCACGAAGTTGACGTATCAAGATGGCGGAGTGACCAAGTTCACCACTGGTCTGGATAACACCGGTGTCGGCACCTTGTTCGGACAAAGCGTGGGTACTGCAATGGCTGCCAACGGCCCGGGTGGGGCTACGGAAGAACTGATGGCGCTCGATGCGGAAGCCATTCACCTTTTCTCCGACGGCTCCGGCTACATCAGCGATGAATACGGCACCTACATCGTGCGCTTCAATGCGAGCATGGAAATGACGGGCATCACCCAGTTACCGGAAGCCTCCCGCCCCTATCAAGGCGGAGCACTCAACTTCACCTCGGTGGGCGCGCCCGATACCGGTCGCCGCAACAACCAGGGGCTCGAGGGCATGAGCGTCTCTCCAGACGAGACCCGCCTCATCGCAGTCATGCAGAGCGCGCTTATCCAAGACAATGGCGCTGGCAATGCCGGTCGCAAGATGACGCGCATCTACGTCTTCGACATCGTGGGAGCCAACCGGGAGAACCCTGTCCTCATCGAGGAATACGCCCTCGAGCTACCCACCCTGGATACCGATGGCGACGGTTCCGGTATCGACCGCACCGCAGCCAGCTCGGAGATCGTCGCCATCGACAACTTCCGCTTCCTCATGCTGCCCCGCGATAGCAGCGGACTCGGCACCGGTAGCGACAATCCATCCGTGGTGAAGTCCATCGACTTGGTTGACTACAGCAATGCGACCAACCTCATCGGCACCTACGATGGCGAGGGTGCAGCCATCGCTCCGGGCGGAGTGCTTGAGCCTGGCATCATCCCAGCCGAGAGCGCGCAGGTCATCAATATGGTGGCCACCGCGGACTTGGAGAAATTTGGTTTCAATACCGACAATGCCAACCCCGACCAATTCACCTTCAATGAGAAGTGGGAAGGCTTCGGCCTGGTGCCGAATCCGGCCACTCCCGAGACCAACGATTACTTCCTCTTCGTTGCCAATGACAATGACTTCCAGTCATCCAACGTCATGCGTCTCGATGAGAACGGGGACTTGGTCAGCGAAGGTGACCAGACTGCCGGTGGCATCGTTAATGACGCCGTCTTCCTCGCCTATGCCATCACCATCGATTAGCCGTCAAATCCTAAATCTCTAGTAATTCATCAAACCATGAAAACATTCGCAACCCTGACCGCCCTTGCCCTCACCGTCACTAGCTCCCAAGCGGTCATCGTCTGGAGCGGCTTGGTCGATATTTCCATTCCCGCAGCCACTGGTCCCGGCAGTGGCCTGGATGGCGTCTACGTGGACATCCTCTCCGGCTTCTCCACCACGGCAGCAGATGATAACTTCGCGACAACCGATGTGAACTTCTTCCTCGGCGGCGCGGCCATCCTCAGCGATGACGACTTCCTCCCAGTCCGCTCTGGCACCGAGGCCGACAGTCCGGTGGTCCATCTCCTGCCCGGCACCCGCGTGGGCGTCACGTCAACCTTCGGCCCCGTCTCCACCGGCGTATCCGACTCCCATCTCGGCAGCCTGGACGGGCAGTTCGAGTCCGGAGAAGAGGGCTACCTCGGCTTCGCTTTCAGCGATAACGGCGGTGAGCAAATGTTCGGCTGGATGCGCGTCACCCTGACCAATAACGGCACCGGCACCATCCACGAGTGGGCCTACGAGACGGTCTCGAAGGACTCCATCATCGTTGGAGCCATCCCCGAGCCTTCCGCAGCCCTTCTTTCCTTGCTCGGTTTGACTGCCCTGCTGCGCCGGAAGCGCGCGTAACAAGCCAAGCACGCTCCGCTCATTTATTGAATTGGTCCCTCCTGCCTGCGGGCAAGAGGGACTTTTTTCCTCTTCCCGGCGTCAAGCAGCGCCTGGCTTCTACCCTCCTTGTTACAGCTCTGTCACGGACTCCTGATTGAAACTTCCCCCCGTCTGAGAAAATCAGTCATGCCCCGAGCGTCTCTCTTCGTCATCGGCCTCTGCCTGGTCACGCTATTTAGTTGGCTCCTCACCAGCACCAGGGCCGACGACCCGCCGCCATCCGAGGAAGCCCCCGCCCCTCCTGTCGGCCTACATCCCATGGTCGAAGAGGAAGAGTTCGTCGAGCTCGCCCCTTACATGACGGAGCTGCAAACGTTCACCCACAAACTGGCTCTCGCTAGCAAGGAGAAGAACCAACGCCTTGCCGAGTTCTATCTCTACGAATCCATTCTTTTGCTGGAAACGATTCAGAACGAAGTTCCCGAGTATCGCGGGCAGCCGATTGCACTCTTCGTCGATCGCATGGCCCTGCCCGCCTACGAGCAGATGAAAGAGACGATTCTAGCAGAACCACTCGATGCAGACAAACTGATGACCGACCTCCATGGCGTGGTTGCCAGCTGCAACCAATGTCATGCCGCCACCGCCCATGAGTTCATCAAGATCACGCCGGGCACGGAGGTGAACCCCTTTAACCAATCCTTCAAACCATGAAACACCTTCTCTTCTTCTGCGCTCTCCTCGCCGCTTCCTTGCAGGCCGAGCCCGCCCGGCCTTCGGTGGTCCTGATTGAAGGACGACTTGGCGATGATGCCCCGGAGGCTACCAACCGCGCTCTGGGTTTCATCACTGAAGAGGACGGCTTCCTCCTCACCAACTACGAAAACCTGCTCAATCCCGCAGACCAGCGACTCTTGCCCAATCTGACGGCGCGGCTTGACGGCGAGCGGAGCTTTCCCGCCCGCGTCATTGGAGTGGATCCCACGCTCGGTCTAGGAATCTTGAAAATTGAGTCCGAACAAACCTTCGTACCCAGCATCCTGGTTCGCGGTCAGGCCCCCATTGTCGATAGCGCAGTCTTCGCTTTTTCAGAATTCAAGGAAGGCGAATGGAAACTCGAAGAAGGCAGGGTGACCGCTCTCAACACCCGGGAATGCTATCAGGAGAATCTCACCTCCACCATGTTCAAAACCAATCTGGATGTCTCCCCGGGCCTCGGTGGTGGCCCTGTCTTCAATGCCGAGGGTGGAGTGATAGCCATCCACACCGGCTTTGTTCCTGAGAAGGCGGAAGGACACATCGATGATGACGAGACCGATATCGAGACCCACGTCCTGCCCATCACTCTTTGCTTGAATATCTACGAGAGCATCAAGCACAAGAAGAGCCACGAGAGCCCATGGACCGGATTCTCGGTGCGCGCGCTCAACGAGAAGGAGCAAAAGCTGTTTCCCACTGCGAAGCGTCACAAGGGCGGCATCGCCATCGAGCATGTCTGGCCAAATAGCCCGGCTGAGAAGCTAGGCATTCAAGTCGATGACATCCTTGTCCAATTCTCCCACAACCGAATCGAGTCAGTCGCCGACTTTCAAAAATGGCTCTACATGTATGGAGTCGGCCACCCCGTCAAACTCGTCATCCTCCGCGATGGCAAGGATTACCTCGTAACCGATTACATCATTGAAGAGCGGCCCACCTGGGCCCGGCCCCGGTAAGGTGCACGGCCTTGCCCTGCCACGGAGGCGATCCTCCCAGGGGCTTTTTTAGGCATATTTGCAATCTCTCAGGGAATTTTCCCGGAACCGGTGCATCATAGTCCACCAAGACATGAAGTTTCTCCAAATCATCCTCACCGCCCTCTTCCTCATGACGCCCCACCTCCCAGCCCAATCTCCCGATGTATCCCGTCCAAAGGTCATCTTCTTCGATGTGAACGAAACGCTCCTCGACCTCGAAAAAATGCGCGAGTCCGTCGGCAAGGCCCTCAATGGCAAAGAGGAGCTTCTCCCCCTGTGGTTCTCCACCATGCTGCACTACTCTCTCGTCGATACCGTCACCGAGCGCTATCACCACTTTGGCGATATCGGGGTCGCGGCTCTCATGATGGTCGCCAAGAACAACGGCATCGAACTCACCGAAGAAGAAGCTCGCGAAGCCATCGTCACCCCTCTGCGCAGCCTGCCCGCTCACCCGGACGTGAAGGAAGGCCTCGCCTCTATCAAGGAGCAAGGCTTCCGCATCATCAGCTTCACCAACTCATCTAACAAAGGGGTGAAAACCCAGTTTGAGAACGCCGGGCTCATCGAGTTCTTCGACGAGCGCCTCAGCATTGAGGATGAGAAAATCTACAAACCCGCCCTTGCCTCCTACGAGTGGGCTCTCAAGCAAGCAGGCGT
>JAUTCR010000039.1 GCA_030673895.1 Verrucomicrobiota bacterium JB023 | reverse complement strand
TCGGCTTGAAGGCCTCCTCGGTTGTCGGTTAAGCTCCCGCCATGGCGCAGAAGAGGTGGCTGGCTCCTTGGAAGGATGATCCGAAGAGGTCGACGATTTACCACGTCGTCAACCGGGTGGTGGATCGCCGCTTTATGCTCGGCAATGAGGAGAAGGAAAAGTTCCGCATGTTCATGCGTCTGGCGGAAAATTTCAGTGGTTGCCGAGTCTTGTCTTACTGTCTGATGAGCAATCATTTCCACCTTCTTCTGGAGGTGCCGCCGCGAGTGGGGCGGGTGGAGGGAATTGAGCTTCCTGTCGATGGGGATCTTGGGGCTAAGGAGGTGGGTGGTGCTTTGCAGAACGAGGGTGACGAAATCTCGGAGGCGACTTTCTTTGACCGTTTGCGGTTGCTCTACAGCGAGCCGGTGGTCGATGAACTCCGTGCCCAGGTGGCGCAGGCCCGTCAGCGGGGTCATACCGAGGAACTGCGCCGTCTCTATGCCCGCCATACCTACCGCATGCACGACCTCAGCGAGTGCATGAAGACGCTCACCCAGCGGTTTTCGAGCTGGTTCAATCGCAGCCACGACCGCAAGGGTCGGCTCTGGGAGCAACGCTTCAAGAGCGTGGTGGTGGAGGACGGGGTCGCTTGCAAAACGATGGCGGCCTACATCGACCTCAATCCGGTGCGGGCGGGGATGGTGAATGATCCGGCGGAGTATCGCTGGAGCAGTTATGGTGAGGCCGTGGCGGGCGGGAAAAGAGCCCGGGCAGGTCTAGCGCGGGCAGTTGGCTCGTCATCAGGGACGGCGGCGACTGAGTTGCCCGGCAGGGACTTTGATGCTAAGCGTTTGCAGCGGGCTTGGGCGCAGGGAGGCTTGGCCAAACGGTATCGGAAGATTTTGCTTGGTGAGGGGATTGAGAAGCCGGAGACAAAGGCGACGGCCGAGGGAAAAGTCTATGAGGTCCGGGTGGCGAGGAAGGGGCTCAAGCGTGAGGTCGCGGAGAAGGAATTAGCCGAGCTGGAGAGTCGCGAGAGCGATTTGGCGATAGCGCAAGTTATTAAGCATCGCGTTCGTTACTTCAGTGACGGGGTGGCGATTGGGGGGAAGGGGTTTGTGAATGAGTTCTTTGCCGGGAATCGGAGGCGGTTCGGGGAGAAGCGGAGGAGTGGAGCCCGGAAGCCGAGGGGAGCGTTGCAGGCTTTGGGAGACCGGATCTGGTCGTTGCGGGATTTGGGTGTGGAGAGGTGTTAGGGGGACTTGGAAGTTGGAAGTTGGAAGTTGGAAGTTGGCAGTTGGAAGTTGGCAGTTGGCTGGAGGGCGGGGTTGAGAGGCGGTGGAGAATTTTTGAGGTTGGGCGTGCCGAAATGGCGATGGCACACCCCGCAGCAGGCTGCGGGGATAGAGAGCTGCAGCAGGCTGCAGCAGTCCGAGGACGTGAAGGGTGGGGGAGGTTGAAGGGCGAAGGAAGGCTTTGCGGTATTCTTCTCGTGAGGGGCGGATGTAGGCTTTGTCGGTGGTGGTGAACTACAAAAAAAGCCACCCTTTTCGGGGTGGCTTGGGAGAGTTGCTATCTACTGGAGAATTAGTAGCGGTAGTGGTCGGTCTTGTAAGGGCCGTCGACGGGCACGCTGATGTAGTCAGCTTGCTCTTGGGTGAGCTTGGTGAGTTTGCAGCCGATTTTTTCCAGGTGGAGACGGGCAACTTCTTCGTCAAGCTGCTTGGGAAGAACTTCGACCCCAATCTCGCGACTGTCCTTGGTCTTCCAAAGTTCAATCTGAGCGAGAGTTTGGTTGGTGAAGCTGTTTGACATCACGAAGCTTGGGTGGCCGGTAGCGCAACCAAGGTTCACAAGGCGGCCTTCAGCGAGCATGTAGATGCTATTGCCGTTCTCGAAGGTGTATTTGTCGACCTGTGGCTTGATGTTCACTTTGGTGACGTTCTCAGCTGCATCGAGCTTCTCAATTTGGATTTCGTTGTCGAAGTGGCCAATGTTACAAACAATGGCTTGGTCCTTCATCTTCTCCATGTGCTCGAGACGGATGATGTCGTAGTTTCCAGTGGTGGTGACGTAGATGTCACCCCAGCCGAGGGTGTCCTCAACGGTGAGAACGCGGAAGCCCTCCATCGCGGCCTGCAGGGCGCAGATGGGGTCGACTTCGGTGACGACAACTTGTGCGCCTTGGCCGCGGAGTGCCTGCGCACAGCCTTTGCCCACATCACCGTAGCCGCAGACCACGGCGACCTTGCCGGAAATCATGACGTCGGTGGCGCGCTTGATGCCGTCGACGAGCGACTCACGGCAACCGTAGAGGTTGTCGAACTTGGACTTGGTGACGGAGTCGTTCACGTTGATGGCAGGGAAGAGCAGCTTGCCTTCCTCGTGCATCTTGTAGAGGCGGTGGACACCGGTGGTGGTCTCCTCGGAGACACCCTTCATCTCGGCGACCATTTCCGCGAAGACGCCGGGGCGCTCGCTGCCGATTTGCTTGAGAAGGTCCTTGATGATCTGCTCCTCTTTGCTGCCGCTTGGGGTATTGACCCAGTCAGAGCCGTTCTCCATTTCATAACCCTTGTGGAGGAGGAGGGTTGCGTCGCCACCGTCATCGACGATGAGCTGGGGACCTTTGCCGCCAGGGAATTGGAGGGCCTGCCAGGTGCACCACCAGTATTCTTCAAGGGTCTCACCCTTCCAAGCGAAGACGGGCACGCCGGAAGCGGCAATCGCGGCTGCGGCGTGGTCCTGGGTGGAGAAGATGTTACAGGACACCCAACGGACGTCGGCACCGAGAGCGGTCAGCGTCTCGATGAGAACGGCGGTCTGAATGGTCATGTGCAGGGAGCCCATCACGCGGACCCCTTCGAGGGGCTTCTCGTTCCCGTACTTTTCCCGGGTGGCCATGAGGCCGGGCATTTCGTGCTCGGCAATTTCAATTTCCTTTCGCCCAAAATCGGCGAGTCCAATGTCTGCTACTTTGTAGTCGTTACTCATTTTTTAGATAGTGAGGGAGTCGAGGGTGTTGCGGAGAGAAGACACAAGACTTCAAGACACAAGACCCAGGACTTCCGGTTAGATGTTAGGATTCCACGTTCAGAGAACGGGCGAGACCTTGGCGCATGGAGCTGATTTCCTTGGCCTCGTTGATGATGATTTTTGTGGATTCGGCTTCGAAGTATCCGGCCCGGACTCCAATGAAGAGTTGGGTGCGGAGTTCTCCAGCGGAGCCTTTGGCAATGTTGAGAAAACGCCGGAATTCTTTATTCGTCTCACGTTCGGCTCTTTCGGCAATGTTGGATGAGATAGAAATTGCCGAACGAGCCATCTGGTCGCGAAGAGCGAAAAGCTTCAATGGTTCGATGAGCTGCAAGACGTTCACCGAAAGGCGGCAAGCACGTTTCCAAACCTCAAGCTCCTCAAATTGATGATGGCTCGACATTGGGACTCTTGTGTCTTGCGTCTTCCAGTCTTGAGTCTTTAGCCAATCGCCGCCTTCAGCTCCTCAACCTTGTTCTTCTCTTCCCAAGGAAGGCCGGCGTCTTCGCGGCCGAAGTGTCCGTAGTTGGTGGAGTTGCGGTAGATGGGGCGAAGGAGGTCAAGCTGGCTGACGATGTCGGCTGGCTTGAAGGAGAAGACTTCTTTGACTGCTTCCTCGATTTTCTCTTCAGCCACATTCGCGGTTCCGAAGGTGTTCACGTTGAGGCTGACCGGATGAGGGTGGCCGATGGCGTAGGCAACCTGGAGTTCGCACTCGTTGGCGAAGCCGGCAGCGACGATGTTCTTGGCAACCCAGCGACACATGTAAGCGGCCGAGCGGTCAACCTTGGAGGGATCCTTACCAGAGAAGGCTCCTCCGCCATGGCGGCCCATGCCTCCGTAGGTGTCGACGATGATCTTACGACCGGTCAGGCCGGCGTCACCCTCGGGTCCGCCGATGATGAAGAGGCCGGTGGGGTTGATGAGGAGCTCGGTCTCATCGGTGAGAAGGTCGCCGGGAAGAACCTTTTCGATGAGGTCCTTCTTGAGGATCTCACGGATTTCCGCAGTTGAGATTTCTGCCGCGTGCATGGTCGAGACGACCACCGCCGTGATGCGGTTCGGCTTGTTGTCGACGTACTCGATGGAGACCTGGGTCTTGGAGTCCGGACGCAACCAGGTATGGATGCGGTCCTTGCGGAGCTTGGTCAGTGCCTCGCCGAGCTTGTGCGAGTAGAGCGCGGGCGCGGGCATGAGCTCGGGGGTGTCGTTGGTGGCGTAGCCGAACATGATGCCTTGGTCACCGGCGCCTTGTTCTTCGTGGCCTTTGTCAGCGGCAGCCTTGGCGTCCACGCCTTGAGCAATGTCGGGAGATTGGCGACCGAGAAGGTTCATGAGGAAGGCGTTCTTCTCGAACTTGCAGGTGTAGCTGAAGGGGGTGCCCTGCGCGTAGTCCTCATCGTAGCCAATGTCGGCCAAGGTGTCGCGGACCAGCGTGCCGTAATCGAAGAGAGCGGAGGTCGTGATCTCACCAGCAAGGCCAATGACGTTGTCTTTGACAAAGGTTTCGCAGGCGACCCGGCTGGCAATGTCGGACTCAAGGCATTTGTCCAACACGGCATCCGATACGGTATCACAAACTTTATCGGGGTGACCCTCGGTCACGGATTCTGAGGAAAAAATAAAGGTCTTGGCCATAGCGCTAAGTTTTAATATCAACGAATCACGATTCGTTGATGCGTCCCTAAAC
>JAUTCR010000038.1 GCA_030673895.1 Verrucomicrobiota bacterium JB023 | reverse complement strand
TATTTTTCTTTGGTGTTTCGCGAATTTTGACGACCCCAAGGTGATTATAGCGTCTTGGATCTCCCTCAAAGCCAAAAGTCCTTTTCCCGTCTACAACCTCTTGCCACCACTTTTTCCATTCATGAACAAAGAAATCTCCTTGAACTCCATGGTTCAGTTGTAGGGTTTGTCCACTGTTTAGAGTGCAAACTTTGGAAGCACCATCTTCGATTCCTATTTCATATAAAGCTGACGCAGCCATCCCGGCTATCGAGGCTGATGAGCCGTTTGGTTTCTGACCTTTGAAAAGGATTTGCTCGCGTCCAAAGAAACGATTTCCATACCAATTAGACTGCATATCTAGCAAGCTGACTAACTCTACCACACTTTCATGAGACGGCATACTTTTGAGACACTCTATTGGATGATGAACCCTACTCCGTGCAAGGGGCCAATTAGTTTCATCTCGCTCTAAACTTCTATGTATAGCAATTATTTTATTCGCGAAGTGTTTAGCGTGACTCTCATTACTCAATAGCTGATGACGAGCTTTCCAATAAATTTGATGCATCTCGCCTGCTCGCCATCTATCTTCTGAATAGTGTTCTGGACCAAAACCCACAACTATTAGAGCAAGCTTTTCCAAATCGGAACCACTCAAACTTTGTCTTTTAGAGAGCTCAACAAGAAACTCGCTAGAGTCAGAAATCAGTTGATTCCCACTCTCGATCTCAATCTGAGAAAAATTCGATGATACATTCTGGCCAAGAAGAAACGGAAACCCAACTCCTATGAGGATAATTATAGAACGTGGCATTTGAAAATTTAGTTTGGATTCGTTTTCGGAAGGCCTCTTTTAATTCCCACTCTTTAGTCTGCCTCGTCCCATTCTCTTTTCACAAGCTGAAAACTAGGTGTACTCCTTCGCAATGGACTAGCCCCCCTTAGCATCAGGCGATGACTCACCATTCAGGCGGGTCCTTTTATTCTGCCAACTATGGATTAACTCGACGATGAGCCCTTACGACTATTCCAAACTAACACGACCACACCTCCCAATATTAAAGTACCTAAAATCCAGTAGAGCGGCGAGGGGTGTCGAGGATCTTCAGTCGATGAATTCTGAGACATCTCAGCAATTTCCTTTTTGGCTGGCGCCTCGGCACTCGAAGCTGGGCGAACAAACGTCTTCTTTTCGGGTCGTTCCAGGTTAGATAATTCCTCTTTAAATCGTCCTTCAAAATCAGGATGCGTATTCAGCTGCCGCTTGAGCTCAAGACGCCATTCTTCTTCAGTTGCTCCCTGAGTGTAGGATGAGATATTGTATAATCTTGCCAAGACGTTACCAGCTTCCCCACTCAAGGAACCATAGGTGTCATTACTTATTTTTCTTACATGCTGATACTCTTGACCGTTGAGAAACTCAAGTAACACTTCTCGAATGGCAGGAGTGTTTATGCGGAACATCTTAATCTCGCACAAAAACTTTCTTTGAACTGAAAAATCATCAGAGCGCAACTTACTTAATATGAACTCCTCTTCTTCTTTGGTGATTAACCAAGCCTCTCCTGGCTCTTCTCTAATAAAACGCACATCCGATGTAAAATATTGTTCAAGATTATCACTTTCTTCCGAAAAAAGAGGCGCTTCCAAAGAAAACAACAAGATCCAGATAGGCGTTGATTTAACTAGGTTGAGCATGGTTTCAACTTATTTCTTATGGCTCCACTCAGGAGTGTCCTTCTGCGACTATTTCCATCCGCGATTCGAGTTTTTAGTTGGCTTAGAAACGGAAAAATCGACCCAATTTTTCCCGTGTAAAGCAATCTATTTCCGAGCAGCCGATAATCTTTCTTTAAGAATTTGGGTTTTGTTTATTTCCTCAAGTAAGCGAGGGTGATTCTCACTGAATTTGAAGGAAGCTTGCATTTCGAAAAACTCTTGGGACCTAATCTCGATCTTTAGCATCGAAAGCTTTAGCATCTCGATTTTCGCAAGACATATTTCATATTTTTCACTAGCAGCCTCATCTTTAACCTCAAGCTGAATTTTCCTAAGTTCCTCGAGTACGAGAGCCTTGGAAAACTCTCTAAATAGGATCTCATCAGAAGCCGTTAAAGATCGCCTTGGGAGCGTTTGCGAAAAAATTGGCAAGGAACTGATTAACACTAATAACAAGACTTTCATAATAAATCATTCACCACCTTTCTCATACTCCTCAAGAGCTAGCTGTTCGGATTTTTCTGCCAAGCAAAAACATCCACACTCACAATTTTCATCTGAATCGTCAGTCTCCTCATTAACTATCCTCACCATTCAGCTGTCTCCTGAATGGCGCTTCCTCAAACCACATATCGTTGAAATTGAACGAACGAAAATCCGGCCGAGGTGCGATGGGAAGGCATGGCTCAAACACCCTACCTGACCGACTTTTCACTCACCGTATCTGCCAACGCCAAGCGGCAACGACAAGCAGGAATCCGCCTCCGACGAGACGAACTCGCCGGCATCAGCGAACGCAAAGCGCACGTCCTCATGCGCCTCCATCAGGCCCGCTTCAGCAAGCTTGATTGCCGCAAGAGAAAGAAAATCACCTCCTTCGGATGCCTCGTCACTTGGTAGAAGCCGACAAGCCTACCCGCTGGCAGCGAGCTTCGTGCCGAAATATGATATACACTCGCACTCGCGAGGAAAAATTCACCTTTTAGCCACTCGGTAATCAGGAGCTCTTCCCTGACCTAGATTTTGACGGATTGGTGGTCGCCTGAGCTCGGGAAGCTCAAGGCCATAATCATTTAGGCGTGATCCAAGAATTCGTGCTCCTTGTTTTGGCCGCGTGACCATTCATGGGCGAACCTTTGCAGTGGCTTTGATGAACTTCTGCTCCGCTCCATTCGTCGCTACCTTGGCCTCGAACTCTCCGGGCTCGGTCAATCTAACGACCGCAGCGCTACTCTCCGCGACAAACTCTTCCATGTTTTCACTACTTTCGATCTCAACACGCGCAGGCCGGGGTGACGACACCTTAGCCTTCGCCACCATCTGTCCACCTTCGACCGCTGGCTTTTCAAGTTCGATATCCAGCTGCGCAAACAGTTCTGAAGGATCAACGAGTAGCCCTCGCCAGATATAAAATCCCTCAATCCGGTTCGAGCCGAGATAGGAGCCAGCCTTCAAGCGAAGCGGAGGGTCGAATTTGTGCTGCTGGTAGGCCCGGTTTTCACCAAGGTCGATGTAAACCAGGTGTCTCGCTGTCGAATTATCAAACACTTCAGAAATTTGCACAACCAGTTCGTCGGGGATCCCGCGCGAGCCGCCAATATTCTGATATTGTACGCTTTCCACGATGAGAACTTTTCCTTCTGGAACGACATACGAAGAAGGATAATCATTCGGGTTTCCTTCTCCTCTGCCTGTCCCCAAGGTGACCGGAGTGACCTCGGCGGAGGCCGAAACCAATAAGCACGCAAGAGAGAATGCAGACCAACTGAAACGACGTGAAGACTGTATCATATGACTCTATCAAGTTAGGAGACCTTTCTTAGCAAACATCCTCCTACACAACCGAGAGAAATTTACTGAATTTCCGACAAGCCAGTCCCCTCTTTATCTTAACTGCTTAAACTCAAGTCATTCGGACGCTCCCGACCAAGTTCAAGTTACCAGTTCACTCACTGGAAAGGTTGAGCAAGGCAGGAGAACTTCTTAGAAAGGTTGCTCGTTTCTCGCTCGTTTTTTCTCATCGCTCCGAGCGTCCTCCATCTTTTTTGAGCCAAGGCGAAAAGGATGCACCCGCGCGACAATCAAAATCCATCATGTCATCGAATTCGTTTCCTCGCAGACTCAGTCAGCTACCTCTTTTGGGCGGCCTATTCACCCTTTTCTTCCTAGTCACGCAAGTGCGAGCCGAGCCCGGCCCCACCATTCTCTTTTATGGAAACTCCATGGTAGAGAGACTGTTGGAGCATGGCGAATGTGAAGCACGGCTTCAATTGGCCGATCCGGACGCCAAGTTGAGCGTGCGAAGCCTGGCGTGGACCGGAGACGAAGTCGGGCACCGCTTGCGGCTTGAAGGCTACGCCAAGCACATGCGAAACCTCTTGGAAGAGTGGCCTGCCGACCAGGTGGTGCTTGGCTATGGCCTGAATGAATCCTTCGCCGGCTCCGAGGGGCTGGATAACTTCCGCAGGCACTACGAGAGCCATCTCAAGCAACTCAGAAAGACTCATCCGGGTGCGGACTTCGTCCTGCTTTCTCCCATCGCGATCGAGGGGGCCTCATCCTCCCGGCAGGAGGTTGTCGCCAAGTATACGAAGGCGATTGCCAAGTTGGCTGAGACCGAGGGCGCGACCTTCATCGATCTATTCACTCCCACGCGACAGGCCTATACTGAGGGCGAACGCCGCTATACGGCGAACGGAATACATCTCAATGAGAAAGGTAATGAGCTGATTGCCAAGGTCATCGCCGCCATTCTGGGTGGACCGGAGACGGCAACTGTCGACGAGCAGCGCTTGGCAGAGGTTGCCAAAGCCACTTCAGCCAAGCACGAGCGCGTCGCCGAGGTGGTGCGCCCGAAGAATGGCGTCGTGTACTTTGGCGTCCGGGGGCGTCCCTACGAGTATGAGGGTGAGATGCCCCGCTATCATCGGATGATTGAGCTCACGGAGAAGGTCGTCCACGAGATGGCGGCCGATCCCAGCCTGAGCTTCTCTGAAATCCCCGTGCCTTCCCTGCCCCCCATGCCGGAAGGGCGTGGTCGGGACGATGGCGACCGCACGGGAATCATCAAGCCACCTGCGGAGGCGATGGCCGAATTCACGGTGGCGGATGGCTTCGAGGTCAATCTCTTCGCGTCCGAGGAGGAATTCCCTGAGCTGCGCAATCCCGTCCAGATCGCCTTCGACGCCCGGGGTCGTCTGTGGGTGGTCACGATGCCCTCCTTCCCCCACACCGTTCCCGGCCTCACCCCTCCGGATAAAATCGTGATCCTCGAGGACACCGATCAGGACGGTAAGGCTGATAAGCTCACGACCTTCATGGAAGGGCTTGATGCGCTCGATGGTGTTGCCTTCCATCGCGAGGGCGTGATTGTGTCGGAGCAGCCCCGGCTCTGGATCGTCCGCGATACGGATGGCGACGGGCAAGCTGATAGCCAGGAGGAGCTCCTCAGGGGCATCGACGTGACCGACTCGCACCACGGGGGCATGATCGCCACCGATCCCTACGGGGATATCCTCTTCAGCGATGGCGTCTTCCACCGCTCCCAGCTGGAGACGCCCTTCGGCGTCCACCGGGGGATCGACGCCACGACCTATCGCCTCGATACGAACAACGGCCGCATCCTCACCGAGTGGCAGCACACCACCCCCAACCCGTGGAAGATCACCCATACCCGCTGGGGCGAGATTCTCCAGATGTATGGCGATGGTCACGTCTATGATGGAACCAACTTAATCTGGGGACCACTCGGTGCCTACCACCCCTTCCGCTTCGGGAAGATCGCCGACTACGGCAAGGGCTCTGGAGTGACCACCGTCTCTAGCAGCAACTTCCCTGATGAGTATCAAAGCGGCATTGCCTCCGCTTCCTTGCTCGGCCGCTACGCGGTCACCCTCACCGCCTTCGAGGCCAGCTCAGGGCTGCTCAAGCGGACGAATCACCTCACCATTCTGCAGTCGCCCAATGCGGCCTTCCGCCCGGCTGATCTTGAGTTCGGCAGTGACGGAGCCCTCTATGTTTCTGATTTTTGTAGCCCCATCATCGGGCACGCCCAGCATCCCATGCGGGATCCTCACTGGGATCACGACTTCGGCCGCATCTGGCGGGTCGTCCACACTAAGAAGCCAGTGAACAAGGATTGGCCTGCAATCGAGGGAGCTTCCCTTGACCAGCTTTGCTCCAACCTCCTTCACCCTCTCAACCTCGTGCGCCATCACACCCGCATCGAGCTTCGCAGCAAGGGGCAACCAGCCATTGAGGCAATTGACCGTTGGCTCTCTTCGCTTGATCAGGAGGACTCTTCTTTCGATCAAGCCGCCCTCGAGGCGCTATTCGTACTGGACGGTCTTGAGCAGACCCGTCCCGAATTGATCAAGCACCTCCTCAATTCCCCTTCGGAGAGATATCGCTCTGCCGCAATCCGCACCATCCGCTTGCAGGACAATCTTCTCGAGAACAAGTCCGAGCTTCTTACTTTGGCCAAGGATGACTCGCATCCCCGGGTGCAGATCGAGCTTATCGACGCTGTCGCTCACCTTCGTCCGACGAATGCAGGCATCGAAACCTTGCTCGACGGTCTGGAGCCAAAAAGCAAGGAGGTCGAAATCGCCATGGCAAAGCTGGATTGGGGAACCGAACCGCTGAAAGGCCGGAGCGTGCCAGTGCTGGAGGTTGCCAAGAACTCCCGGCTTGTTCACTGGCAGTTCCTCGGGAAGTCAGGAGAAGAGGAGCCGAAGCTTGTTCAATCCGGACAAAAGAAAAACCCTGCAGTCGGCCACTATCGCACCTTCATTGAAGCCGATGCGGCGAAGTCGGCTATCATTGCTCTGAATCATAAGGCTCTTGACGTCTTCCTCAATGAGTCGCTCGTCTTCAGCCAGGACTCCCTCTGGAGTGGCGACCAACAGATCAATGTCGAGCTGAAGCCGGGCCTGAATGTCCTGGCGGTGGACCTTAAGAAATCGAGGCGCTCCGCTCCATTGCCCGCGGTCTTCCTTCACAACCCTGTCGGAGAGGCGCTCACCGGAGTCTCCTACCCGAACAAGCAAGAGGACCTTAAGTCAGCCTCGGCGCAATATGAAAAGTATCTCGCCGAGCGCGGCAAGGTGCTCCGCGTCCAAGCTGCGCCCGAGCTTCAGTTCGCGCCGACCGAACTCCGCGTGTCAGCCGGGGAAGCGGTGCGCCTGGTCTTTTCCAATCCCGACACGATGATGCACAATTGGATTCTGCTCACGCCCGGCTCCGTTGCCGAGGTCGGCGCCCTCGCGGATGGCCTCGCCGCCCGCCCTGATGGCCTGGAGAAAGAATACCTGCCTGACAGCTCCAAAATCCTCGTCGCATCCCGCTTGCTCGCACCACAAGAGGATCAAGAAATTAACTTCACCGCGCCCAATGAGCCGGGCATCTACCCCTACATCTGCACCTTCCCCGGCCACTGGCGGGTCATGAAGGGCGAGCTGATCGTCGAGTAAGCTCTCTCTTCACCACCGCTCCCCAACATTCAAAGAAAAACCATAATGACCTCATCTCCCCTTCTTGCCACCCTGCGAGCCCTCCTTCTGGTCGCCATCGGTCTATCCGGGTCCCTAGCCAAGGCAGACGATAAGAAAGCCGATCCTCCCAACATCGTCATCATCTTCGCCGACGACCTCGGCTACGGTGACCTCAGTAGTTACGGAGCTACTAAAATCGACACGCCCAATATTGACCGCCTCGCGCAAGAGGGCATGAAGTTCACGGATGCTCATGCAGCAGCGTCTGTTTGCTCTCCCTCGCGCTACGGTCTCCTCACCGGCCGGTCTCCCTGGCGACTGGGGAAGACGGGGAATGGCTATCGCCTTGCTCCCGATCAACTGAACCTCGCCTCCATGCTCGGCGAAGAAGGCTACACCTCGGCAGCCATCGGTAAGTGGCACTTGGGATATAGTAAGAATTGGAACCAGCCTCCCATCACCGGTCCATTGGAAAAGGGCTTCGACTACCACTTTGGAGTTCCCAGCAACCACAATGACAGCACGCGTGTCTTCATTGAAAACAACGACATCTACCGTCGCACCCCGGGTGAGGAATACCGCTTTGTCGAGGGAGAGCCCTTGCCGAAAGGGGTCGACCACCCCCGGGTGGAAGACCAGGTCGACACCACCCTGACGAAGAAGGCCGTCGAATTCATTGAGCGTAATGCCGAGCACCCCTTCTTCCTCTACTTCACCCCCTGCTGCCCGCACACCCATATCACCCCCGCCGAACCATTTCGCGGAACGAGTGAAGCGGGGCTTCTCGGCGACTACATCCAAGAGCTCGACTCCCATGTTGGCACCCTCCTTGCCAAATTGAAGGAGCTCGAGCTCGAAGAGAACACTCTGGTCATCTTCACCAGTGACAATGGCGGGAGCCCGAAGGACTTCCGCGGCACTCATGGGATGGTGCTCAATCTGGCGAGTACGGCGGGAGGCATTCTGGATAAGTACAAGACGGCCAAAGTCGACGCCCGGAAGATGGGACACATCACCAACGGCCCCTTCCAGGATGGGAAAGGCCATCCGCAAGAGGGAGGGCACCGCGTTCCCTTCATCGCCCGTTGGCCCGGCCACATCGAGCAGGGCTCGGTATCCGACTACACCTTCCCCCTCACCGACCTCGTCGCGACTGCTGCCGAGCTTGTCGGCACCGAGCTACCCGAGGATGCTGCCGAAGACTCCTTCAGCCTCCTACCCGTTCTACTAGGGAAGCCCTCACCTCACGAGCGTGAGGCCATCTTCATCCAAGGTGATACGAAAGACAATGCCATCGCCGTCTGTAGCGGACAGTGGAAGTTGATCGAGTGGAAGAAAGACGACGTCCGCAAACTCTATGATCTCCACGCGGATCCCGGCGAAACCAATGACCTCGCGGAAAGTCATCCTGACAAGGTGCAACATCTCAGCAATTTGCTCGCCGAGGCTCGAGAAGCAGGCCGCACCCGACCAACCGTTGATGGGGAAAAAATGTGAAAAAAGATTGAATAAAAGAGTCTCCAGATTTTTGCGACCCTTCGATTAAACAGTTGTTTGATTCCTTGCAACCCAAGCAAAGAACAATGAAAAAATACACTACAATCATCGGAGTCGTCCTCACCGGAGCCTTGACCGTCACCGCGTCTGCTCGAGGTGATGAGAAAGACCATTATCGCAAGGACCATCGGACCACGGTAAGCAAGCACAAGGTCGTCGCCAAGAAGCCTGGCAAAAAGGTCGCTCAAGTGCGCAAGGTGACGAGCAACAAACCCTTGGCCAGACTGCCCCGTCACCACCAGCGGGTTTCCCACCGGGGGGTGAGCTACTATATCGCCAACGGGGTCTGGTACCGGGCGCTTCCTTCGGGTTACATCGTGGTCAAGCGACCTTGGTAATTCCCTCTTTCTTCAAGTTTGTTTTTCCAAGCCGGCCTCTCCTACAGAGGCCGGTTTTTTTTCTCCCTCACAGCCTCCCCCGGGGACCTCTACGCGGATGAGGCATACCGCGAGTGCGGCATTGCTCTCATCTGCCAAGAACAATGCTCCCATCCATCGAGTGGTGACGCCTGATCCTCTTCACCCCGTCAACGTGAGGCGGGCCAAGCACAGTGGACCACCCACTTCCGGGCACAAACAAGGCGGGGCATCCACCCCGCCTTGCAAAAAATGTGGCAGCTATCGCCAGGCTACCCGTAGTCGATGGCGAGCGAAGGCTCACTCGCTTCCGGCACGGGTCGGCATCGCGGCACCCATTTCCTTCAGCCACGCATCCAGCTTCTTCTCCAGCCGTTCGGCTTGGTCGGGCATTTTTTCCGCGAGGTTCTCCGTTTCGGAGAGATCGTCCGCCAGGTTGTAGAGCTCCAGAGCCCCGTCATCATACCGCTTGATCAGCTTATGGTCCCCCTCACGGACCACTCCACCCAAGCGATTCAACTTGTGGAAGGCGTAGTTCGGGTAGTGGAAGTAAATGGCATCGCGCTTCAAGCCGTCACTCTGCTTGAAAAGCGGGAGCAAGCTCTCTCCATCAATGGGTGAATCCGGATTGGGAGTGATTCCCGCAGCCTCCAAGACGGTCGGGTAACAATCCATGCTAATGATCGGAGTCGGGCAGGTTGTCCCAGCTTCAATCACCCCGGGCCAGCGAGCAAACCAAGGAATGCGGACGCCTCCTTCGTAGAGCATGCCCTTCAGGCCACGCAGGGGCTGGTTGTCGCCATCGTAACCTCCGTTATCGGACTTGAAAATGATGAGCGTATTCTCCCGGAGACCGGCCTCATCCAGGGCATCGAGGAAACGGCCAATCTCCGTATCCATTGCCTCAATCATGGCCGCATAAGTCGGGTTCTTGATGCCCGGACCTTTGCGCTTCTCATACTTGGCGATTAGCTCCTCTCTCGCTTGCATGGGATAGTGGACGGAGTAAGGCCACCAGTTGAGGTAGAAGGGCTCGTTTTTTGCCTCTTGAATGAATTCGATAGCCTCATCAGCCAAGCGCTCAGGGAGGTATTCACCCTCCACCTTCGCTTCAATTGCAGGAATGCGGTAGGGCGCGAAGTAGCTAGGGGGCCCTCCCTGGTAGCAGCCTCCAATATTGAGCGAGAAGCCCTGATGCTCGGGCCGGAGATCTTCCTCTTGCGGCTTCTCCTTCTGCCCGCGGGGGACATAGGAAAGATGCCACTTGCCGATGTGTGCGGTCTGGTAGCCGGCCTCCGCCATTTGCTCTGCCACGGTCGCGTAGGAGAGGCTGAGATTACGGACGGACTCCGCCTCCTGGAGGTCCGAGCCCTCGAGGGTGAAGCCATCAGGATGGCCCGGGGCATGGTTGGTCAACTTTAGCCTGGCAGGTGATTGCCCGGTCATCATCGCAGCCCGGGTCGGCGAGCAGACGGGAGCGGCGGCATAGGCATCCGTGAAGCGCATCCCCTCGGCAGCCAGCTTATCCAAGGCGGGGGTATCCAACCGCTCATTGCCGTAGCAGTGGAGGTCCTTCCAACCAAGATCGTCCGCCATGATCACCACGATATTCGGCTTGGTCTGCTCGGCAGGAAGCGAGGCAGCCAATGCCATCACCGCCATTAATCCGAATGCTCCGCGGAGAATTCTTCGCTGATTCATCTTCATCATCATTAAGTCCAACTCAGACTAAGCCACCGGCCCGAGACGAACAGGAAAAACGTCACCTTGGCGAAGAACCAGACCTCATCCACAATAACGACTCAAGGGGAGCCTCCGGGGATTGGCTCACCTAACTTTCTGAACTCACGGCTTGTTCTTGAGGGATTCCCACGACCACTTCCCGCGCAGGCAGCGCGGCGTAGTGAACCTCATGGACGCGACCGCAGACACTCTCCACCACGAGGGCGGCGCCCAAGTAGGAGGAGAGGCTCACCCTCTCGCCCGCAGCCAAACGATTGGCTCGGCCACGCTTCCCTTTACTAGATAGTTCGTAGATGAGTAGCTCGGTATCAGCTTCATTGCGAAAAGAGACCTCGATGGGATGGGGACGCTTGGTTGGATTCGAGTGCACGGTGGGCATCATCTCAAGCCCACGACGCGGGTGGGTTTTCAGAAGAATCGAAGTCAATTCTTCCAGTAGCTCCGGACTCGCTGCAGCGATGATGTTCTCTTTCTCCGAGTGCTCGCTGCGATGGTCGTACAGCTCCCGGGAGACGACCTCTCCGGTTTCGAATTCGCGCCAATCCATGAAGCGATAGTCCTTGGTCCTTAGGGAATAGCCCATGTATTCCTCCCCCTGCCAGCGTCGATAATATTGGTTGACCGCACCATCATGGACCTCGGCCTCCACATCCTGCAG
Source organism: Verrucomicrobiota bacterium JB023 (assembly GCA_030673895.1). GTDB lineage: Bacteria > Verrucomicrobiota > Verrucomicrobiia > Verrucomicrobiales > Akkermansiaceae > Roseibacillus. The sequence goes on along the minus strand of JAUTCR010000038.1, from coordinate 26,462 downwards.
GATAGGAGCCAGGCTTTTGCCATCGACAAAGTCAGGCACCTCGATGCCCGCCAGCTCACACAAGGTCGGGTAGAGATCCAGTAGTTCGGCGAGCTGATAGGATTTCTCTCCTGTGGTCTTCATCCCCGGAGTGGCGATCATCAGCGGGACCCGGGCATCGATCTCGTAGTTCGTCATCTTCCCCCAGCCCCGGTATTCGCCAAGCTTCCACCCATGGTCACTCCAGAGCACGATGATGGTGTCCTCACTCAGCCCTTCCTCATCGAGAGCGTCAAGCAGGCGGCCAATCTGGGCGTCGATGTAGCTCACACAGGCATAGTAGCCGTGCACCAATTGCCGGGCTTTCTCTTCCGGAATGGTCCGGTCCTCCCATGGTCTGGGGAAGTCGATGAGGTCCATGTAGTGGGAGAGCTCGCTATTATTATGTAGCGCGTATGCCGGGGTATCCGGCGTGATGACTTCATCAGTTAGAACAGGCAGATCCGCCGGATCGTAGAGGTCCCAATACTTCTTGGGAGCCACCCAGGCCAAGTGGGGCCGGATGTATCCCATCGCGAGGAAGAAGGGCTCTTCCTCCGCTCCCAGACGCCGCAGATCCTCGATCGCCATGGAAGTGCGCGCACCATCCATGAGCAGCTCGTCCGCGAGTTCCGGTGCCGCCGTCGCGGGAGGCCGGAGAGATTTCTTACGCCAATCGTTTATTGGCAGCTCGGCAGCTGCCGCACGAATCTTCTCCCGCGTACCCTCGGGATAAGGGAAAGGGAGCTGGGGAAGACGGCGAATGGGCTCGCTCCAAGACTGCGGGTCAGGCGTCGGATTGTGATAGATTTTTCCATGACTCACCGCGGTGTAGCCAAACTTGCGGAACCACTGGGGCATCGTGACCGCATCCGGCATCGCCTCGCGGAAGTGAATGGGCAGGGTCCACACCCCCAGCTTGTCGGGCCGCAGCCCGGTCATGAGCGTGGCACGCGAAGGATTACACACCGCGACTTGGCAATAAGCCCGCTCGAACTGGACGCTGCGCGCTGCCAGACGGTCCAAGTTGGGAGTCACCGCGAGCGGGTCCCCATAGCTTGCGATGGCGGGCCGCAAATCATCCACCGCGATGAAGAGGACGTTCGGATGCGAGGACTCCTCACCAGCAGAGACGAGAAGACTACCTAGGAACAGCAAGAGAGCGCTTGGAAAACTCGTGATCAGACTCTTCATCATTTTCGACAACTCTTTCCATCTTTTAGCGAATTGCAAGACAAGACCTCGGGATAGGCCCTCGCTCCCAACCTCCCCTCCGGTATTCTCCTTCAAATCTGCGCCCAAGTCTGGCACCACCCGCGCATGCGCCTCGCCATCGGAGACATTCACGGCTGCCTGACTTCATTGCAAACCCTCCTCAACACCGTGCAACCCCAAGAGAGCGATCTCCTGGTCACCCTCGGTGACTACGTTGATCGCGGTCCGGATTCCAAGGGCGTGATTGAGTCCCTCCTCAAGCTCAAGGAGAGCCACCAGCTCATCCACTTGATGGGAAATCATGAAATCCAAATGATTCGTGCCTTGGAAGCACCGCATCACATGGACCGCTTTCTCAGCGGCCTCTGCGGAGGGCGTGACACTCTCGATTCCTATGGTGGCCGCTTCGAGGACATTCCCGAGGCTCATTGGCAGTTCATCCGGAGCGCCGGGCTCTATCATGAGCTTGACGAGCACATCCTCGTCCATGCCGGACTGGAGGCTAATATTCCGGCTGACGAGCAAGAACGGGAAACCTACTATTACCTTCGTTTCCACGAGCAAGAGCCGCATTGTTCGGGCAAGACCGTTGTCTGCGGCCACACCATCCAGGGCGACCTCCCCACTCATCGTGGCTATGCCATCTGTCTGGATACCTGTGCCTATGGAGGAGGTTGGCTCAGCGCGCTTGATTTGGACAGCGGAACCATCTGGCAAAGCAACGAGCAGGGGCAAAGCCGCGAGCTGCACCTCAATGATCTCCGCTGAAGCCCCGCTGAGACGGCTTAGGCTGACCTAGTAGTGATAATCGGCCCCATCCCGGCTCAAGCGGCAGCTTTCATCGAGCTCAGCCAATTTCAGCTTCATCGCATCTAAAATCTCCGGACGTTCTGCGGCGAGATCCGATTTCTCGTAAGGATCAGTCTCGAGATTGTAGAGGCGGATCCTTCCCTCAGGTTCCGCTTCTTTCAAAAGCTTCCAATTCCCGTCGATGAGCGCCTGACCATCCACCTCGCGAACAAGCCTGCGGTAACCAAAGAAGAGAGGCTTGCCTCTCTCCTTCTTCTCCCCCGTCATCACGGGCATCAGGTCGATTCCATCGATGGGACGGGCCTTGTTTTTACTGAATTCATAACCGGCCAGCGCGGCGGCAGTGGGCAGGAAGTCCACTGTCGAGCACCGCACTTGCGTCGAGCTTCCGGCTTCGATGGTTCCCGGCCATTCCACACAAGCCGGCACGAGCAATCCCCCCTCATACATGGTGTGCTTGTGCCCCCGGAAGCCTCCCGTCGAGGCGATCCCTTTCTTGGCGAGAGAACCAGCGGGGCCGTTATCACTACAGAAGAACACCACCGTGTCCTCCGCCAGGTCGAGCTTGCGCAACTCCTCACGCAAGCGCCCGATCTGCTCGTCCATCGCGGTAAGGCAACCGTAGTAGGCCTTGCGGGAACTTCCCGCTTCAGGATACAGGGCTTGATACTCTTCCCCCGCGACCACGGGCTCGTGAGGGGCATGAAACCAGACAGTGGCCAGGAAGGGACGCTCTTGCTCCCGGCGAACAAACTCGATCACCCGATCCATGATCACGCGACTATCATCGCCACTGATGTTCTCCTCGACTTCCACACCATCGTGAACGTAAGGCGTGCCTCCCTTCCAGGGCTCCCCTTCCTTCCCGCCCCAGCGATTCCAGCCCATTGGTGTAACACCGGGGTCCCAGGTGGGGACCGCGCTGGTGGTGGCAAAATACTCGTCAAAGCCATGCAAAGAAGGCGGAGAGAAAAAGCCGCGCGAGCCCGCATCCTCCATCTTGACCCATCCCAGGTGCCACTTCCCGAAGAAGCCGGTGGCATAGCCCTTTTCCTTGAGCACCTCGGCAATCGTGATCTCCCCCACTCTCATCCCTCCCGTGTGGGCGGCCAGAATACCGAACCGAAAAGGGTAGCGACCCGTTAGACAGGCGCCCCGGGTGGGCGAACAGAGAGGCGCGGAGGCGTAAAAGCGATCCAATTTCATCCCTCCAGCAGCCATCGCATCGAGGTGGGGCGTGCGGATCCTGTCGTTGCCATTAAAGCCCACATCGCCCCAGCCCTGATCGTCGCTCATGAGGAGAATGACATTGGGAGGGCGCTCGCTGGCTGCCAGCGTTGCGATTAAGGCGAGGAAGAGAGAAAAGAGGGAACGTTTCATTGGATACTCGGTATCCTAAGATGAGCCTGCAAGAGGCAGCACGGCAAGCCAAAGCAAGCCGCGAGGCCTCCTCAGGGAGCATCGGGTTGAATTGCGCCGAAAGGAGCCGTCTTTTGCCACATTCTCAAGCAAAGGGTGACGCAGGCAATGGTCAGCCCAATCGCGAGCCCCCACCACACGCCCACCGTCCGCCACTCAAGGACTGATGAGAGAACGATTGCCACCGGGATACCCACCATCCAGTAGGCGATGAAGCCGATGAGGGCTGGGATGCGAGTCTCATGCAAGCCCCGCAACATGGCACTGGAGGCAATCTGCAGGCTATCCACCAACTGAAAGACCCCGACCACAACGAGGATCTTCGCAGCCAGCGCGACGACGTTCGCATTGTCATTGAAGAGCGAGGCCAGGAAGGCTCCGCCTCCGAGAAAGACAGTCGCGGAGATCGCCGCCCAAGAGCCCGCAATCAACCAGCCGGATACCGCGATGGCCCTGAGCCGGGAGTTTTCGCTACGCCCCGCAGCCTCCCCCACCCTGACGCTCAAAGCCACAGCCAGACCAAGCGGGACCATGAAGGCAGTCGCCGCACACATGAGCGCGATCTGATGGGATGCCATGGCCATCTCCCCAAAGCGCCCGACTAGAAGAGCGGCCGCCGAGAAGGCCGCCACCTCACACGTCATCTGGATACTGGCCGGGAATCCGATTCCCAAGAATCGCTTGATCTCCGAACCAACCGGAGCACGCAACCACCGATGGGGCACCCAATCCGCCAACACCTTGGAGCGCTCCAGCCAAACGAACATCGCCACCACGATCAGGATGCGCGAGGTCATCGTCGCCACTCCCGCGCCCTCCAGCCCCATCCGGGGGAAGCCCCAGTGGCCATAGATGAGCAGCCAATTGAGGAAGATATTAAGCAAGACGCCACCAAGGAAGATCCAGAAGGCTGGCCAAGGTCGATCCATGGCATCGGCATGGCTCTTGAGCGCCATCGCCATCAAGGCCGGCAAGAGGGAGGCCATGATGGTGAGGTAGAAGACCGGCGTCCGCGCCACCACCTCCGGAGGCTGATCGAATTGGCCCAGAAAGGGCGTCAAGCAACAGAAGAGGATGGTCAGGATGGCTCCGAGAACGACGGAGACTTGCAGGCCATGACGACAGCTCGCGCGACCGGCCGAAGGATCCTCGGCGCCCCGCGCATTGGCGGTGAAGACAGAAATGGCCGTCAGCACCCCCACGCCGAAAACAAACGGCAGATAGAACAACGAGTTGGTGAAAGTCAGGACTGCCAACTCGGTGACCCCCACCTTCCCGAGCATGACCGTATCGGCCACCCCGAGAAGCATCTGGCTCACCTGCCCAATGATGAGCGGGAAAGCCAGCTTGAGCGTGGAGCGGGATTCAACCCAGAGATTCATGCCCAGCACCTAGAGCCTCGGCGCTCCCGATGCAAGACATGCGCCCGCAAGCGCTTAATCTTCCGAAGGCTCAGCCATGACGACTTGGTCACGGAAGGGCTGATAGGCCGCTTCGAATTGCTGGGCCATCTCATCAGGGAAGAGGTGGAAATCCCCGGCGGCCAGGGACTTGACGATTCCTTCCGCGACGACCGAAGGAGGCGGCGCGTTCTCAAAGCCAGCCTCATCGGCGAGGTCGGTGTCAATAGGCCCGGGGTGCACACTGAGCACGCTGATTCCACGGTCCGCAAATTCGCTGCGCAAGCCCTGCGTCAGCGAGTAGGACGCAGCCTTGGATGCGGAGTAGAGAGAGAGGTGGGGGAAGTTCTTCAGCGAGGCGATGGAATTCAGCTGCACGAGGGCCCCCTTCTTCTCGGCCAAGATGTCTGCGTAGGCTTCAGCGAGATGCAAGAGCCCGTAAACATTCACCTGCAACGTGGTCTCAAGAACATCCGCGAAGGAGTCACCCAAGGTCGGACACGGCTTGCCAACGCCCGCGTTATTCACGAGAACGTCAACGTCTCCCGCGACCTTCGGCAGCTGATACAAGGTGTCCTTGTCTGCCAGATCTGCTTTCACGGTGACCACTTTGTCCCCGTAGCGCTCTTCCAATTCTTTGGTCGAATTGGTGTCCCGCACTGCAAGATAGACCTTGGCTGCTCCGTTCTCGATGAAGGTCTCCACGATCGCTTTGCCAATACCACGATTCGCTCCCGTAACGAGTGCGACTTTATTTTCAATTGTTAAGCTCATTTGTCTTCTTTCTATTGTTCGTTGTCTCCAGCGGGTGCTTAGGCTTTTTCCCAAGCAAATTTCTGAAAGGGCTCGTCAACAGGCGTCTCCGCCAAGTGGTTGGTGTAGTTGCTCATCACTTTCTGCGCGAGACCCAGAACAATCTCGAGGAGCTGACGCTGCTCATAGCCTGCCGAAAAGAAGCGCTCAGTCTCATCCGCACTCAGGACTCCCCGCTTGCGCACCAATGCCAGGGTGGTCTCGTGCAGCACCTGCAACTTCTCCGTCGGCAGCGGCGTCCCGTCGCGGAGGGCATCGGTGATCGCGCCATCCACCTTCATCATGTGGGCAATGCCCGTATGAGCCGGCACACAGTAGTGGCACTCATGCTCTACGTTGATGGTCTGCCACACGACGGTCAGCTCCTCGGCATCGAACGATGAGTTCTGGAAGAGCTCATGGAGCAACTTGTAGCCCTCCAACAGGCCGGGAGCTTCCGCCATGACCGCGTGGAGGTTGGGAATGAATCCATAGGCATTCTTCGAGTCTTCGAGAAGAGCCTCACTTTCATCTGGAGCACTCTCCAGGGTGTGTAGGGTGTAGTTTGTTTTCATCAGTTTTTTTGGTTAATCATTGTCCAGACCGGTCGGTATGTCCTGGTCCTAAAAAATTCAGGGTTGGGAAGCGGAGAGCTTGGCTCGAATGAAGGAGAGCGCATTGCGCAGAGGAGCGACATCGTTCTCCAAGAGAGCCCGCTGCAAGGCGCCTTGCCAGAGATCGAGAATGAAGGCGGCCTCGGCTTCGCGGTCCTCCCGCCTCGGCAGCCGCCCTTTCTCCTCGGCTTCCTTGAGCACACCGGCATACACGCCAATCACCCGCTGGAAGCCTTTGGCCAATTCCTGACGCATTGCGTCACTGAAGTCATAGACCTCGTTGGCCAGCTTATGCATCAGGCAAGGGCATTGATAGCCGCTGCTCTCGACCAGCTGAATCATGCCCTCAAAGAAGGCAAACAGCCGAAGAAGTGGATCGTCCTCCTCTTTTTCGGACAATAAGACCGCCGAGCGGTCAGCCACTGCCGCATCCGCGTAATGCCGCAGAAGCTCAACGCCGAATTGCTCCTTGGAAGCGAAATGGTGATAGAAGGAGCCCTTCGTCACCTTGATCGCGGTCAGAATCTGATTGATGCCTACCGAGTGAAAGCTGTTGGCCAGCATCAACTCTTCGGCAGCATCGAGAATTCGTTCCTTGGTCAGTTCTCCCTTCACTTGCCGTCAAAATAGACCGGTCGGTATTGTTGTCAAAAAATTGTCGCGAAAATTTTCGATTCATCCTCTTCCGGATAACCTCAGTTCCGTCTTGGACGGGCTCACAGCTGGAGCTTTCGCTCCAGAATCTCCAAGGCTTGTTCGACACCCGGCTCAGCCAAGTTGAGCGATTTGGCCTTAAGGAAACACCGTTTGGCCTCTTCGAATTCCTCGTTCTGGTCATGGATCATCCCCTTCTCATACCACGCCAAGGCCAGCGTCGGCTCGAGCTCCAAGGCCTTCTGATAGGCCTCACAAGCCGCGTTGTGATCGCCGGTCAAGCGAAGCACCCTGCCACGGAGATACCACAGTTGCGCGATGTCCTGCTCCAGCTCCACCGCCTTGCCGGAAGCCTCCAAGGCATCCTTGCGGTAGCCCCCTTCCAAGAGCGCGGTCGCATAGCTTGCCCAGACCTCCGCCCGCTGGGGATCCAGCTCAAGCGCGTCCTCGCACGCAGTGACCGCCTTATTCCACTGCTTGGCATTCGCCGCCTCGGCCGCCTTCAGGAGCAGAGCATCCACGCCATCCAGTCCGAGCTCCTGCCCACGCGCCATCGCTCGGGCCGCGTCCTCAGTGCGTCCGGCCTGCTGGAGCAGCGCGGCATAGAGCCGCCAGTAATCTCCTTCCTTAGGCTCATGCATCAGCGCGGATTCCGCTGCTTCGATCGCCTCGGCCAGCTTCCCGGCCTCGACGAAATCGAGCGCCTTGTTGTAGTCCTTGTCCCCCAGAGTTGCCATGTCCCCATCCCACTAGGAAAGAGCGCAAGAGCAAGGAAAGAAGGCACCACAGCGACCTCTCCGACCGAGAAATCCCGTTCCCGCAATCAGGCCGCTCACAACGAAGCGCCGGCAGCAAGCTCGGCCTCCATCAGCTCGCGAATGCCCCGGCCCTCGAAGAGTTTGGTCACCAACTCTTGGTAAGCCTCCACGAAGGCGTCCTTCTCCACAAGGTCGCCGAACACCGAGCGCACCCGGAGCAAGGCAAGAGCGTCCCCCCGTGTCCCGGCCGCGGCCGCCTGCAGCTCATCCTGCAAGACATCGCCCGCTTCCACCGCGGAGCTCTCCTCCGTCACCTGCCGGGAAAGCCGATAACACCAGGCCGCGACCACAAGAGCGGCCAACCGGACCGAACCACCCGCGGCCAAGTTATCCTGAATCGTTGGCACCAGAAACCTTGCCAGCTTGGTGGAACTCTCCGAGCAGATGCGGACCAGCTGATCGCGGAGAGCCGGATTGCGAAAGCGCTCCATCACCGCCTCCCGATACGCCGCCACTTCACCGTCGCTGAGGCGAGCCAGAATCGGAGTCACCTCCTTCTCCAAGAAGCGCTGCAGATAGGCAGTGAAAAGCTCGTCCCGCAGGCACTCATCAGTGGTCCCATACCCATGGAGCCTCCCGAGATGTCCCAAGACCAGATGCCCGCCATTGAGCAGCCGCAGCTTCATGGTCTCCTCATCCCGGACATCAGCCGCAAAGCGGGCCCCGACCTTTTCCCAAGCTGGGCGACCAAGTGAAAAATCATCCTCGCTCACCCACTGGGCGAAAGGCTCGCAACAAACCGGCCAATGATCTTTCACCCCCAACTGCTCCAGCTCAGCGATATCAGCAGACGTCGTGACCGGCGTGATCCGGTCCATCATCGAGTTGGGGAACGCCACTTCAGCCGCAATCCACTCCGCTAGCCCGGGATCCTGCCTCGAGACAAAGCTCAAAAGCAGACGACGGATCATCGCCCCATTCTGCTCCACATGGTCGCAGGACTGAATGGTGAAAGGAGGCACACCCGCATCCCGACGTCTCCGCAAGGCTTCCGCTAGATAGCCGAAGATCGTCAGGGGCTTCGCCGGGCGAGCCAAATCATGCCTCACCTCGTCACGGTCAAGGTCGAGCTCGTCGCCCGTCACCCCGACTCCATCGCCCGCTTCGGCAACAGACAACGAGACGATCCGAATGGACTCGTCCGACATCCGTGCCAGCACCGCCTCAGGATCATCCTCAGCCAGCAGGTAGTCAACCAAGGAGCCAATCACTCGATAATGGACCTCGCCATCAGGGTGCCTCGTGACGAGGGTGTACAAAAAGTCCTGCCTCTGGAGAACATCGGCGATCTTGCGATCCGATTCGTTCAATCCCACGCCGCAGATTCCCCACTCCAGATTGCCGCTCGCTTCAAGGTAATCGTCCGTATAGACGGCCTCGTGAGAACGCTGGAACCCGCTCAACCCAATGTGGAGGATACCAGCTGTGAGCCGATCCCGGTCATACCCCGGCACCTTGAAGGCGATAGGTAATCGCTCAAGATTCCATTGATTGAGCCTCACCGGCTTGCCTGGGGATGAGCGGCGTAGGGCTAGCCTGCGCGAGAGAACACTTCGCTCCATGGATAGATTCATCTTAGCCGAAGAATATCTACAGAGAACAACTCGGGTGACGCTGCTGCCCCAGCTGCGATGCCCTGAGTAAGGTCTTTCAACTTGTTCGCCGTTTAGGCAGCCCGTGCCGTCTCGATGGCGGAAACGATCCGGAATTCAGGTGGCAGGGCAGGAGTCGGCCCTTGATGAGAGCAGACGTAAGCAGCCACCCGATTGGCTAGACGATTGGATTCATGCAAGGAATACCCGCTCAGCAGTGCGACGGTAAGCGCCCCAATAAACGAATCCCCAGCCGCCACAGCATTAAGCGGAATCACCGGAAGCGCACGCGCCATGCTGGCTTGGTGGTCATTCAGGAGGATGCTCCCGTTGGCCCCGCGAGTATAGGCCAATAGCTTTAAGTCAAAGCGCTCCAAGAGCTGCCGCAGCTGCATCGTCACCTCGCCTTCCAGCTGATAGTAGTCAGCGAGAACCGGCAATTCCTCGTCACTCACCTTGAGGATATTCGCGTATTCGAGCGATTCCGTAACGAGCTCCTTCGTATAGTAGGGAGCTCGCAGATTGACATCGAGGATCCTCAGCGAATCCTTCGGCATATTATCCAAGACGGAACGAATCGCACGCCGTGAGTCGGGAGAACGTTGCGAGAGGACTCCGAAACTCACCGCGTCCAGCTGGCGTGCAAAGGCGATCAAGGAGTCCGGACAGGGGAGATGATCCCAAGCCGCTTCCTTTTCAATATCGTAGGAGGGGATCCCTTGTTCATCCAAGGTGACCTTCACCTTACCTGTGGGCAGATTCGGATGCTTGAATAAATAGTCCGTCGACACCCCTCTTTTCAGAAGGGCTTTCTCTGCGTCTCGACCAAAGCCATCAGCTCCAACACAGCTCACGACGTATGCCTTGGCTCCCAATTGCTGGGCGATGCAGGCAAAATTGGTGGGGGCACCACCGAGCTGAGGGCCGCTGGGCAAGATATCCCAAAGCGTCTCTCCCAAACCGGCAATCTTCAGTTCTGCATTCATCACGTTATTCAACTCTGCCTTGGCAAGGATTGCCGAAGCGGAGTCACTTTAAGTCTCAAACGACTATTTGTAACTTATGTTAGTTTCATTTCACCCTCAACTGATTACTTTTACTTTACATTCCATAGCGTAACCTCCTCTCCAAGAGAGATTTCCAAACTCGAAACAAAAGACACCAAAACCGAACAAAGATAGCTCTCGACCAGCCTTAACCTGCAATCGGAGATTAGCTTTCCCGCCTTTTCGGCGGAAAAGCAAAAGCCTCAACAATTATCACTCATCTGCAATACTCGCCGGATGACCGAAGACATAGCCTTGGGCCAGGGAGGTGAAGTCTTCAATGGCGCTCGCCATCCAATCCTCTCCCCGGTTCAACTCTTCCGCCAGCAGGCGAGCGACCTCGGGAGCGGCCTCGATACTCGCCTTCGCATTCAGGAGAAGGCAGCGGGAACGCCGCGCGAGAACGTCTTCCACCGTCCGCGCCATTTCCTCCCGCGCGTGCCAGCGAACCTCCGCCCGAGTCAAGGAGAGCTCGGGATGAACCAGGGCGTCATCGCCCAGCGCGCGAATCGATTGTGCATCGGAGCCGTAGGGCTTCAGGTTCTCTTCCGGAATTGGGGTGCGAGACCAGCCATGAATCTGCAAGGACTCAGTCTCGCAACGCTTTTGGTCGACGCCCGCCACCATTTCGGCTTGGTCGATCACATCTTCGGCCATCTTTCGGTAAGTGGTCCACTTGCCACCGGTCACAGTGAGGAGCCCACTATTACTCACCACGATGGTGTGATCGCGGGAGATCGCGGCCGTATCCGAGTCATCTCCAGAACTCACAAGAGGTCGGAGCCCGGCGAAGACACTCAAGACATCGTCGGGCGTCGGATCCTTGGTGAGATACTGAGCGGCATGCTCCATCACAAAGTCCACCTCCTCTTGCAAGGCTCTTGGCTCCATCGATTTGTTCGGCAGCGGAGTATCGGTAGTACCGACCACCACGCAATTATGCCACGGCACCGCGAAGAGCACGCGCCCGTCTGCCGTCTTCGGGATCATGATAGCCGCATTCCCCGGAAGAAACTCCTTGGGCAGAACCACGTGAATCCCCTGGCTCACAGTCACCATCGGCTTGGCAGCCTCGTCATCCTTGACGCGCAGGTCATCGACGAAGATTCCCGTAGCATTGATCACACAGCGAGCCTGCACGGTAAAGACCTCGTTAGACTCCAGGTCTGTAACCTCCACTCCCGAGACAAATCCCTCTTCCTTGTGAAGCCCCGTCACGCGCGCATAGTTGACGATCTTTGCCCCAAGGCCGGCAGCGGTCTGAGCCAGATTGACTGCCAAGCGGGAATCGTCGAACTGGCCATCGTGATACATCACCCCGCCGGTCAAGCTATCCGTCTCGACCGTCGGAATCCGCTCCACCGTCTCTTCCTTGGAAAGCCAGCGACTGGGGCCCAGCCCGAGCTTGCCCGCCATGCGATCGTAAACCTTCATCCCAATGCCGTAGAAAGGACCTTCCCACCAGCTGTAGTTCGGGATCACGAAAGAGAGATCGTGGACAAGATGCGGCGCATTCTTGGCCAATCTCCCCCGCTCCCGCAGCGCCTCCAGAACGAGGGAGACATTTCCCTGCTGCAGGTAACGCACGCCTCCGTGGACGAGCTTGGTAGAACGCGAAGATGTCCCTTTGGCAAAATCCGCCTGTTCTAATAACACGACCGAATGCCCCCGGGAGGCGGCATCTACTGCCGCGCCCAAGCCGGTCGCGCCTCCTCCGATGATGCAAAAATCGTAAGGCTTCGACGCCCCCTTAATGTGTTTCAGTGCTTGCTCGCGCTTCATGAATCTTCTTCTACTTGTTCCCAGTTCTTGGCTCGCTCCACAGCGCGCTTCCAGCCTTCGGTCAACTTGGCCATCTCGGCCGCCGGTCGTTCCGGCTTGAATCTCGCTCCTTCCTTCTGACGGGATTTGATATCCTCCTTGCTCTCCCAGAAGCCGACCGCGAGACCGGCCAAGTAGGCCGCCCCCATCGCCGTCGTTTCCACATTTTCGGGACGCACCACATCGACGTCCAGGAGATCGGATTGGAACTGCATCATCGGCAAACTACGCGAGGCGCCGCCGTCGACTCGTAGCTCGGTCATTTCGATACCACTATCCTTGGTCATGCAATAGGCCAGCTCAGCGCTTTGGAAGGCAATGGATTCCAGAGCCGCCCGACAGTAATGCTTCTTATTCGTTCCCCGCGTCATTCCCACGCAGGCACCTCTCGCGTAAGGGTCCCAATGCGGAGCGCCCAATCCAGTGAAGGCAGGCACGAGATACATCCCCCCGGCATCAGGCACTTGGGAGGCCAGCGCACTGCACTCTTCCGCAGAGTTCACAATCTGCAACTCATCCCGCAGCCATTGGACGACCGCTCCCCCCATGAAGACCGAACCCTCCAGGGCATACTCGGTCTTGTCACCTATCCGCCACGCGATGGTCGTCAGCAGGTTGTTCTTCGAGAGAATGGCTTCCTCTCCGGTATTCATCAGTAGAAAGCAGCCTGTCCCATAAGTGTTTTTCGCCATTCCGGGCTCGAAGCAGGCCTGCCCAAAGAGCGCGGCATGCTGATCCCCGGCAATGCCCGCGATGGGAACATTCTTCGTGGACTTTCCGTAAACTTCGCTACTACCCTTAACCTCAGGTAGCATTGCACGCGGAATGTTGAAAATCTCCAAAATCTCCTCATCCCACTCTTGCTCGTGGATGTTGTAGAGCAGGGTCCGGGATGCGTTGGTCGCGTCCGTGACGTGAACTTCCCCGTCGGTCAACTTCCACACTAGCCAGCTATCGATCGTTCCGAAGAGGAGGTTGCCTGCTTCGGCTTGTTCACGGGCGCCCTCCACATTTTCCAGAATCCACCGCAACTTGGTCCCCGCAAAGTAAGGATCGATCAATAACCCTGTTTTCTCGCGAAACTTCTGTTCCAGACCTTCTTGCTTGAGCTTGGCACAATAATTAGCGGTGCGGCGGTCTTGCCACACGATGGCGTTATAGACCGGCTTCCCCGTTCGCTTGTCCCAGACGACAGTGGTCTCTCGCTGATTGGTGATGCCGATGGCGGCAATGTCCTTGTGCCGGAGGTCCGCCTTGCCCAGAACCTGGGCCTCGGTCGCTGATTGCGACGACCAGATCTCCATCGGATCGTGCTCTACCCAACCGGGCTTGGGATAGATTTGACGGAACTCCAATTGGCTAACAGCAACGACTTCGCCCGCATGATTGACAACGAGCGCCCGGGAGCTGGTGGTGCCCTGATCCAGGGCAAGGATGAATTTTTCGGTTTTCATGGTTTTTATCGAGTTAAATGGAAGTCTGATGGGCTACAAAGGGAAAAGGAAGCGGTAGAGGAAGGCGCCGATCGCCCCGCCTACCAGCGGAGCTACGAGAGGTACCCACGCGTATGCCCAATCCGAGGAACCCTTCCCGGCGATAGGCAATAACTGGTGGGCAATACGCGGCCCCAAGTCGCGGGCGGGATTGATTGCATATCCAGTAGGTCCACCCAGAGAGAGACCGAGCGAAAGCACTAGCAAACCGACCAAGAAAGGACTCCACCAAGTGGCAACGACGCCGGCCAAGGAGCTGGGAATATTGCCAAGCCCCTCAAGCTCGGCCGCGGGAATGCCTGCCCCAATCTGGCCGATGGCCAACACGCCAAAGACCAGCATCGCTGTCCCGATCATCTCGGTGATAAAGGCAGGCCCGAGTTTGCGAATCGCAGGAGTCGTTGAGAAACAGGCAAGCTTTCCTCCCTCATCCTCTGTTTCTTCCCAGTGAGCAAGGAAGGTCAGCCAGACGAGTACCGCCCCCGTCGCGGCTCCGGCCACCTGCGCAACAAGATAGCCAGGCACTTGTGCCCAGGGAAAATCGCCGATCATCGCCAAGGCAACGGTAACGGCCGGGTTGATATGAGCACCCGAAATGCGCCCCACCGCAATGATCGCCATCGTCACCGCCAATCCCCAGCCAGCAGTAATCACCATCCACCCTCCGGCCTGCGCCTTACTCTTGTTCAGCACCACGTTGGCAACAACGCCATTCCCTAACAGGATCAGGATCGCCGTTCCGACAAATTCCGCGATGTAAGGATTCATAGCCGTGCTATCATTGGGGGTTAACCTTGGACTGACTGAGCTGACCTCCAGTGTTCGGTGAGAAAGAGACGGGAACCGGCTGGAAATGACTCCGCCACCAACGAATGATTGGATTGGTTTTCATGGGTATTTTGTTGTATTTTTATTGGGAAAAATCCCGAGTTGGCACAAAACGTGATTCACCCAAGATGCTCTATTCTGAAAAGGTTTCCATGACTTTCTTTCCCTCCACCTAAGGGAAAATCTCCTGTTTCCCAAGGTTTTCCAACTTCCACGAAGCGCATCGGTTAAGTTGGCTCCTTTACCAATAATTTCCAGTTAAGAAGGTTGGAAAACGCCGCTATTTATCTTGGGTTTTCTTGGGAAGATTTTTCGGCTATCGTCCTGGCCATGCTCGTCTCGGAACGTCAACATGCGATTCTTAAGAAGATCCAAAGCGAAGGATTCGTGCGGACCTTCGAACTTGTCGAAGAATTCGGAGTTTCGGACGAAACCATTCGAAAGGATCTCAGCGCCTTGGAGAAGCTCGGCCGACTGGTGCGCAAACATGGCGGGGCGATTCGGGATACTCCGGATCGGTTCGAGCTCCCCCTTCCCGAGCGAACCTCTATTAATGAGGAGGCCAAGGAACAAATCGCAATGGCTGCCGGCCAACTGATCTCCCCTCGGGAAACCATCTTCCTCGATGCAAGCTCCACGGTGCTGCGACTGGCAGACCACCTCCCCTCCTTCCCACTCACCGTCATCACAAACGCCCATCACATCGTTGTCAGCCTAGCGGAGCGGACCGATCTGACACTCATCTGCACCGGTGGGGAGTACGAAAATCGATCGCGAAGCTACACAGGAGCGCTCGCTGAGGATGCTTCCCGGCGCTTTGTCATTCGGACAGCCTTCCTCGGCGTCGATGCCCTCGATCCCGAGCGCGGAGCGATGGACCTCAATCACGGACATGGGGTCCTGAAGGAGCGACTCATCGAGCGGGTCGACCGCGTCATCATCCTCGCCGATAGTAGTAAACTCGGTGAGCGTAGTGCCTACTGCTTCGCCGATATCGAGAAGCTCGACACCCTCGTGACCGACGAGAAGGCAGGCCCCGAGATGGTAAAACGCTTTGAAAGCTGCGGCTTATCGGTCCTTCGCGCACCACGCCAATCCTCGGTGAAGAGATAACCAAGCCCCGCACGATCCCGCGCAAGACAGGACCATGACGTGATTACCCAAAATGCTTCTCCTTGTTAGACCGAGGCTTGTGCGATCGTTCCTCACTCACCCTGACTCGCTCATTCGCAGTGAAACCCGTCGCCAACTCATCCGCGCCGCCACCTCCACTTAAATGGGCAGGAGGAAAGCGCTGGCTCGTCCCCCGCTTGCGGGAACTTTGGCAACCTTTTGCTCAACAGCCATTGATCGAGCCTTTCTGCGGCGGGCTGGCGGTCGCTCTTGGTTTACAACCCCGCCACGCCATCCTCAACGATGCCAATCCTCACCTCATCAACTTCTATCAACAGGTGAGGAAGGGTCTCAAGCTGACCATTGAGGCGGAGAACGACTCGTCTATCTACTATGAGTACCGTGATAATTTCAACGAACTCATAGGTGGGGAAAAGGAGAAAACGAAAAAAGCGGCCCAGCTCTTTTACTACCTGAACCGTACTGGATTTAACGGCCTTTGCCGGTTCAATCGTTCAGGGTTATTCAATGTCCCATTTGGGCGATACCGGAAAATCAACTACCGCGAGGATTTCTTCGATTATCAAGAACTGTTCGCTAACTGGTCTTTCTCCTGCGGTGATTTTGAACGCCTCTCCCTCCCCGCCGGCAGCTTAATCTACGCCGATCCTCCTTACGATGTGGAGTTCACCCAATACTCGGCCGGTGGCTTTGATTGGAACGACCAAATTCGCTTGGCAGAATGGCTCTCGAGTCATGAGGGACCGGTGATTCTTTCCAATCAGATGACTCCCCGCATTCGTGAGCTCTACGGTGACCTTGGCTTCCGAATGGAAAGCCTGGAGGCGCCCCGTCGCATCTCATGCAACGGCGATCGGCAACCAGCCCGCGAGGTCTTGGCGACCTTAAACTTCTAGAGCCTCCCGCTCCTCAAGCGGACTCGACGAGCGCCTAACGAGAAAAAAGCCGTCGTTACCAGCAGCCTGATAGAGCGGCATCAAGAGGTAACCCTCGTGGGGCACCCGGATATCGCCCTTCTTATCCCTCGCAATGACCTCCTTGTCAGCAACACGATGGAAATTTGCATAACCCGGATTCATGCGAAAGCCTTCCTGCCCCGTCAGCCGATGCCGGTAGATGATCTCGAACTCATGCGGGTCCCCCACAACATAGCGGTCGAGAGTCGCCCGGGCCTCCTTGGCTTCGTCGGGTGTCCCGCCATTTGATTCGGGAAACACGCCTGTAGCGGACAACATCATCCAAAGCAGGGCTTCCATGCTCGTGGCTGAGCCGGTTCGTTCGTGCTGCCCCCCCTCACAGGCAAACCCGAGAAAGCCACGTTCGTAAAAGAAACGGTCGATGCTTCCACCCACCTCATCAGCAAAGCCCACGACTCGATGGAGTGGAAAACGACTCGCAAATTGCCGCAGGTTGTCGTCAGCCGATGGGAGACTCAAGTACGGCAGCGTCTCGGAGGATGTGGTGTGGAAATCGACAAAGTAGCGCTTACCTTCCGGATGCTCATCGGCGAGGGTCTCGATCCTAGCGAGCAGATCATTCCGCTCGGAGTATTCGGCGTCCCTGGAGGATACCTCCTTAGCGGGAGGGACTAATTCCGTAGGGAAGATCCGATTAAGATCGCGGTCGATGAAGCGGAGGTCTCGGGCTGCCGCTCCCCGGTTGCCGCGCAGAATCACCAATCGCCCCTCAAAGGCCGAAAGGTCGGACTGCTCGAGACGGGCGAGAACCCTCCTCACAGCATGCTCTCCGGCGGGCTCGTTGCCATGAATCAGGCAAGTCACCACGAGAACAGGACCATCGCGCGAACCGAGGTCAGCGATGACCCGGTCCTGCTCCACTGGATTTGGCTCTAGCAGCTTGTTCGAACTCATGATGAACTCTCCGCAAGCATGTTCGGAGCAATGCGCACAATGTCTCTTCCTGTGACGAGCCCGGCTAAAGCGCCCGATTCCATCACTGCGACACAGTCGACTCCTGACTTGTTCATCAACTGCAAGGCCTCATCAATCGAAGCCTCAAGCGGCAAAGTCACCGACGTTCCTTTGATTAATTCCTCAACAGAGCCTTCTTTCTTCGAAACAATCGCGTCGAGAACATCCCGCCGAGAGATTAAACCTTTGAAATGCCCTGAATCATCCAGCACAGGAAGAAACTCCCGTTGATTCCAGGACATGACTTGGGCGACGTAATCCCAACATTCATCGATATGAATAGTAATGAGATCACTATCCATGACCTGCTCAAGCGTCCAGCTGGCGTCGCATGGGAGCGGCTGTGAACGGCTCTTCTCGGTGAGGGGATCCCAGCGATGGACCGGCTCTCCCTCCTTCGCCCGGGCATGCATTTCTGCAGTCAACTGAGTCGCCGCCTCGCCGGGCGAGAGGCCGTGATTCAAGTGATCGTAAGCTTGCAGAATCCACTCCGAGCCAGTCTGACCAGACTCAACACGGTCCGCGATGATACCCAACAGTCGTCCGCTTTCATCAGGATCGACGCCCTGGCTATCGAGGCCTTGTCTCGCGATCGGGAGAAGGCGCTCAATGATTAGTCGACGTGCCGAAATGCTTTCGCCGAACCAGTCGAAGGTGACTCCCAAACCAGAGCGGGCCGCTTTGTTAAAGTTGGCATGGGCGGTGGTGAACTTGACTTTCTCCGGAAGCTCATGAGCCTCCTCGGGCATCCCTAACATCAGGCCAAGCCAGAAAGCCGTATTGGCTAGCTCATCCAGCAAGGTCGGGCCCGCGGGTAGAATCCGATTCTCAATGCGAAGGTGAGGAGACGATCCTGCGCCAAAGCAAAGACGGTTCCACCGGTAAATTGTCCCGCAATGGAAAGCGAGGGCTTCCAAGTCGTCGACCTCATTACCCTCCGTGAAGGGAGTGACGTAGGCCCGGTATCGGCTCAGATCTTCGCGGAAAAGCTCCAAGGCATCACCCCGCACCCAATCGCGTCCAAAAGATACCCGGGGTTGTTCACCCCTTAAGTTGGCCTCAGGTCGTCGGGTATCCGTCGTTTGTGCGAAGAGAGCGATGCGAGTTTCCCGCCAAAGCCGCCGGTTAAGAAAGAGAGGAGAATTCGTCGCGCAGGCGAGGATTGGCGCGGAGATCATCTGAGCCCAGTTGTATTGGGCTGGGAGGAGCTCCGCGTCTGTCTGGCAGTGGACTTGAAAGCTGGTGAAGGTTCCTCCAAATGCGGTGGGGTTGTCGCGCGTTACTAGCTCGTCAATTCCTTGGATATGGAATTCATACTCCTTTCCTCGTAGTTGATTGACGAGTGCAAGCATCGTCTTGTAGCGAGGACTCGGGGTCAGCGCATCAGGTCTGACATCATGTCGCCGAATTGTGGGCAACAAGCCTGTGAGAATGACATTGGCATCATATCGATCCTTTGCCACTTGCGCGACATGCTCGAGATTCCCGTTCAGTTCATTCCCAAGACGTTGAAAAACATCCCCCTCAATGAGATGGGGCTCGGAATTAATTTCCAAATTAAACTTGGCGTATTCCGTGACGAAAGGACCGTCACCGAGATGTTCCAAGATCTCCGGCGCAAGCAACGCTGGTCGATATTCGCTATCGACGAAGTCCAATTCCTGCTCCGCTCCAACGCGGCGGACACCGGACTCGAACGCGCCATCGCCGAGCATTTCTTCCATTTCCTTGAGCCCGGCAAGAGCCGCCGTGGCGAATGCCTTTCGGTCAGAGGCTGATTCAATTCGTCTAATTCGTGGGGTGTTCGACATTTGGGATAGGTTTACCCTCCCTTCGCAGTTTGAGTACTCGGAGCACCGTGACCAAAGAAACGAAGAACAACTGACTCAGCCTCGGTCACTTACAAGAAACCAAGCAAATGCCGAGGATCGGTGAACCCTGTCAATTCATGCATTGCGCAAGCTCTCTCCTCTGACGAAGTGCAAGACTCTCGTCGGGCAGGGAAATCAACAGCTCTAGGAGACAGCAGCATCCGCAGCCTGTTCCTGCGCGGTCGGCCGACGAACATCAGCGGCTACCTCACCACGAATCGTCTTCAGGTCGGCTTCTTCAAGAAGACCCAGCTCCACGGCGTCCCGAGCCATCGCCATGGAATCGGAGGCCATAACAAAGTGAACTCCCAGCTCCTGAGCTTCTTCCCGAAAGCGACCGACTTTCTCATCATAAGCTGTCTCTTGATCTGGATCGACATCGCGGATGTAGATGGCCTTGATCCGACCGGCTCGCTTTCTGGCTGCCTCCAGATACAGCTCTGCATCGTCCTGACCCGAATCACCAATGAGAACAAACTTCAAGTCGGGGTATCCATCGAGAACCTTGAGCGCGTTGTCGAGCTTGTGCCCGTGACCAGCTGATTTGATAAACTTCGTTCGGTCAATCCCGACATCCCTCAAGAACAAGGGACCGGCAGGAAATTTATTGAGGTCAATAAAATCGACTAACAGGTCGTAGAGATTCCAAGGAGAGCTCGAAATGTAGAAGAGTGGATTCGTAAATTGTCCCACTTCGTCGCGAGTGAGAGCTTGATAAAATTCCGCGGCCCCCTCCAAGGGTTTGCGGGTCCTCGCATTCTCCAAGAACGTCAATTTGGCTGCGGTGAAGAGCGAGGTGATTCCGGTATGCAGGATGGTGTCGTCGATATCACTGATGACGCCAAACCTTGCATCACCCGAGACTTCCAGCACATCATGAAGAGCCTCCACGCTCCCTTCTTCGGTTTCCACTCGGCTCTTGGCCTGGGCCCATGCCGTCTTCCCCTCGCCCTCAATCTCAGCAGATAGTGTCGCTTCGAAGTAGCCCTCATCATCACTTTCCACCCTCACCTCTTCACCTCGATAGCTGATGGTGACAGGAACGTGGGGCACTTCGTCACTTTCCCAGCGGCGGTAGGTGTTCTTGAGGTTCGTCCAAATACTATCACTCTCCTTGGGTCCGCCATACTGCTTATTGGCGAGAACACGTCCACCGATGTGCACCCCCTCATCATCTCTTCGGCTCTTGTAGGCCACAATTTGTCGAGGCTGGTTCCAACCCATGTGAGAAAAGACTTTTCGGCGTCCCGAATCTAACATGTCTTCAGCGCGGGTGACCGTTCGGTGAAGCACTTTCGTGATCTTTTTGGATGGTGAACTCATTCTCTACCCTCGGGCAATTTGGTTAATGCGCAAATGAAGAGCGCATTCGGAGCCTCAGCATAGCTTCTGGATCCCATGGATGGCTCCTTGTCGAAACCCCTCCCCAAAACGTTTATTCGGCACTTGCAGCGCTTCGCATCATTGATGAAACATCTTTCTAACAGACCCGAATCAGAGTCTGCTTTGCTTGACTTCCACGCGTGAGCAACGGAGAGGGTGAAGAGGAATTATGAAGAAGGAATTGGCTATCATCGGAGGAGGACCCGCAGGTTTGCGAGCCGCTGAGGTCGCCTCAAAGGCCGGCATCAATACGACACTGTTCGAAGCCAAGCGTTCGGTTGGCCGAAAGTTCCTTATCGCCGGCAAGGGAGGGCTGAATCTGACCCACGCTGAACCTCTGGTTCGCTTTAAGGAACGCTACCAAGGCCCCTCCCAGCCTCGAGATTTTTGGCAAGGTGCCTTGGCTGGATTCGACAACCAGATGATTCGCGGCTGGGCAGCGAGATTGGATGTCGGAACCTTCGTCGCATCAAGTGGCAGGGTTTATCCAAAAGCCTTGAAAGCCGCCCCGCTGCTTCGCGCTTGGTTGAAGCGATTGAAGCAACAAGGGGTCCGGTTTGAGGTCCGCCATCGCCTGCTGCGCATCGAAACAGGAGATCGCTTCCGTCTTCATTTCGAGCATGAGGGCGAGCGCCGGCTCCACGACTTCGATGCTGTGATTCTCGCAATGGGTGGTGGCTCATGGCCCCAGACGGGAAGTGATGGTCAATGGCTGTCGATCTTGCAGGATCTCCAAATTGACTGCCATCCGCTAAGGTCCGCCAATTGCGGATGGGAAGTGGATTGGGCCCCGGAAGTGTTGGAGGAACATGAGGGCACTCCTTTGAAAAACCTGACCGCACGGGCAGGTGACGAGGAAGCGCGAGGAGAATTGATCCTCACTCGCTACGGCTTGGAGGGAGGCCTTGTTTACAAACTGGGGCCATCTCTCAAGAAGATGGATGAACCCATCCTGGAGATCGATTTCAAGCCCACCTTCACCACTGAGCGGCTGATCGCAAAGATGGAATCAGCAAAAAAGAATTTCCTGAAGGAGGCAAGGGTACGCTGGAAGCTCTCACCTGCAGCCTGCGCAATCGTCGAACAACAAGCTGGACCTTTTCGGACGGCTGATGAGCTTG
The DNA here is from genome assembly GCA_030673895.1 of Verrucomicrobiota bacterium JB023. Taxonomy (GTDB): domain Bacteria; phylum Verrucomicrobiota; class Verrucomicrobiia; order Verrucomicrobiales; family Akkermansiaceae; genus Roseibacillus. The sequence goes on along the minus strand of JAUTCR010000038.1, from coordinate 4,502 downwards.
CACAAGCTACCAAATCCTGTCGATTGCATCTCAAACGGCCCCGTCCTATCGAGGAAGCGATTTCCTCTTCCGGCGGGGTCTGCTGGCCGGAACTCGACGAAAACCTGATGGTCAGAAAGCACCCCGGCTTATTCGTCGCGGGAGAAATGATTGATTGGGAGGCGCCTACGGGAGGCTACCTCATGCAAGGTTGCTTTGCCACCGGGACGTTGGTGGGCGAAGCGAGTGCCTGCTATCTCACTGAAACGAATGACGCGTTGTCATCACGCCATTCGAGTTGAGATACAATATTTGAGGCAATTAGCGGCGGCCTCGATTGAAAGGAACCTCGCCAGGTCGACGGAATCCGACGGGGATTTCCGGTTTTGGACGATCCGGAACGCGAGCCTTACTGGCTTTCAACGTGCGTCCGGCTAATTCGGAGCCATCGATTTTCGAAATGGCTTCCTCGGCTGACTCCTGATCAGGAATCGTAAAGAAGGCAAAACCGCGGTGCTTCCCGGTTACCGAATCGGTCGGGTAGTTCAAGTCGCAGATTGTGCCGTGGGGCTCTAAAAACTGGTAGATTTGTTTTTCTGTCGATTCGAGGGAAATATTCCCCAGGTAAATAGTCATATAGTCTTTTAAAAATTCGAAGAAAAGCGGTGCTCATATCGAACACCGCTTACGACGATCAAATTGGGTTAGTGGTTATCGGCGTGCAAAATTGTTCCCGCGCTCTTCCCGTGGGCGAGCTTCGTTGACGCGCAAATTGCGTCCACCAAACTCTTGCCCGTCCAAGTCTTTGATTGCCTGGACCATAGCGGACTTTGAATCCACGGTCACAAAAGCGAAACCCCGGGGACGACCGGTCTCGCGGTCGGACGGCATGTGGACATCAGTCACTTCGCCATACTCGGAAAAAAGGGAGTTCAATTCTTGCTCTGTCGTGTCGAACGACAGGTTTCCAACATACATTTTCATTCTCTAAACGATGGCTCCCGCCTCAAGCGTTCTCTCCTGCCGTTCCCGCGAATCGGGTCTCAGTTTACCACCGAATTGAAAATTAACTCACCTGGCAACTCTCCAAGCCTTGATCCTGCCAAAACGTGAGCCACGGCAAGCATAGGCCTGCTCCGCCCTAATAGCGACAAGTATTTTATCGAGACGCGGGAAGCGTGTCTTTCCTGGAAACAAATCAGCCCGGGAGGAGGCATCCGCTGATGCCTCCGCCCCGGGCCGGTGAACGTTAACAAAGAAGGCGATCAGTCTTCCAAACTTCTCAGCTCGGGAACTTCTTCTGCGGCTTCGATATCTTGGATGAGCTTGCGAACACGGTTAATCTGCGGCTCAAGCCCTTCCGCCTCGGGGTGAACAAGGAGGTCCTTTTCAAGCTGTCTCAGCTGAGGCAGCACCGGCTTGGCGGCACCCTCGTAGGTAGCCAGGATCGCAAGACACTTGTCCATGCGCTTCCGCTTGCCCCATTTATGGATCTCAAGGACATCCAGACAAAGCTCCATTCCTTCCTCAATTCGATAGTTCGCCAAAAGCTCAAGGCCATTAAGACGGATACCGCTCGAGAACATGACCCCACTTGGGCTAGGCTCCTTGATCGCCTTCAGAATCGCAGGCAAGAGTGGCTCAAGCTCCTCGAAGCTCAAGTTGCGATAGACGGAAGCGATAGTTTCCCGGGTGCGTCCATCCGGATTCGTAAGGATACGTTTGACAGCCTTGAACAAAAGCTCGCGGTCCACCTCATCAACCGAATCAGCCAAAAGGCCTTTGGTTCCTAAGATTTTCTTCGCATCGAAGAGGCCAAGCGCGAGGTAGCGCTGGGTGATTTCGAGGGGGTCATCCTTGTCCTCGATGATCGCCAACCGCAAGAGGGCGGGAACAGCGGACTTTGAGGCTTCGCCGATGCTCGAGAGCGCGGAAACCGCCTGGATACGGAGCCAAGTATCCTCGGAATAAAGAAGAGGTTGGAGCTTTTCGACCACCGATGAGGCCCTCTCTTCAAAGGCCGCCAGCCCTTGGCAGGCGCCATAGCGGGTCGTTAATTCCTCCGCGTCGAGCATGTTCACCAACTGGGGAATGTATCGCTCGCTTCCCTCTTTTTCTGCCAGAGCCTCCGCAGCTCGCGTCCGGACCGGTGGCGACCAACTTTTCAAATCCTCGATCAGCTCATCGGCGGACTTCTTCCGGAATGGAATCAATCCTTCTTCCCAAACAGTGAACCCCTCTCCGTCGGCGATGACTGAGGCGAGAGCCTCACCCGTCAGCTCGTTGGCTTCGGAAGTGCCCTTTCCCGTAATGAAAAGCCTCTTCATCGGGATTGCATAGGAGAGCATGAACGCTCCGGTGCTATCCCATCCCGCATAGGAGTGCTCTCCTTTCCCCGAATTGGCACCTCCTTGGTAAGGAAAGCTCCCATCCCAAGAGCGGTTCAAATCGTAGAACCAGCGTTGCGGCCTCATGAATGCTGCGGTCGCCTCATCCCCGGCCCGTTGGGCGCCGAGAGGCCCCCAGAGAAGACTGAAATAATTTCCTGTATGCCCTCGCTCACGTTCCCCATGGGATGCGAGGGTCATCTTCGCAAAGAAGTTTGCGCGTTCCGTTTGCCCCTGAAGGTCAAAGAGCACCGCGGCCATCGAGTTCTTCCCATTGTCGTCATGTCGGTCCCAATTGGGCAAATGATCGCCGTAAGGAATCGAGCCTTTGTTGGCATAGAAACCAAAGAAGTTGTTCGCTTTTTCAATCGCCGTATCCACTTCCTCACTCTCAACTCCGCATTTCTTTCCCAGGATCAGTGAGAGGTGACAGATGAGGCCCGCGCTGTTGAGGGCGCCGTAACCAGACAATACTCCGTGTAATTTGCCCCCATTGACATCGGGCCAAGCCATCGCATGGCCCCAAGAGCCGATGAAACTTTGCCCCTCGGCGATACGAGTGGTGTAGAGCTCAATCGCTGGTAGCACCGCCTCATCACCTGTCGCCAGATGGTATTCACAAAGGAATAGATTAATGTAGCTCCACCCCCAGGCAGCCATTCGACTGCGCGAATTCAGTGCCAATTCAAGGTCGTCAGGCGCGTAGGCGTGAGCAAACTGCTTGACCAGGTCGGCGTATTCAGGCTTGCCGCTGGCGAGAAGAGCCATGGCATCGACCGTGTTCATGATATCCGAGCTGCTGTAACTCCGATAGTCATCGGGGCCCTTGCTGGTGGGCGAGCTAAAATCCTTGAGCTCCCTCTTCAAACGCTTCGCGACATGAGCGCAACCTTCAGCGAGAATCTTCTGTGATTTCTCACAACCAAATGGAGAATCTTCCTCATAGCTCCCTTTCGTTTGAATCGTTAGGGTGACTTCAGAAGTTTCCCCTTCTCTCCATCGTGTCAAAGTGAGTGCTCCAGATTTGGCTTCTGCCTCACCAATCGCGTTCCCGAGCTCAACGCGGGGATCACTATTGAAGCCCTTTCCCTGAACTCCCAGAAGGACATCTCCAACCTCGAGTTTACCATCTGCGGGCGAACCTTTGGCCACTTCCGTAATGTAAATTTGACGGGCTTTTGTCGTCTGGAGCTTATAACCCCACATCCAGCCTCGGGCACCAGTTGGTCCCAGATTCCAGTCATGTTTCTCATCGATCGTTCCTCCCGCCGTCAGGTCGGGCACAGGAGACTCTCCACGCCGCAGAGCAGCTTGCGCAGGGTTGACGATCGAAAGGGCAAGTAGGCAAAGCGTCCCTACCAGTCCTCGTGATGCAGCTTTCATTTTCATTAGGTCTAGTTTGCGGCAAAAAGGATACTTCAAGCCACGAATCCACATTACTGCTAAAATTAATGGATCTTGCAATCCTGTAATCGAAGTTCCTATCGTTAGATTGGCTCGTTCTCTGCGGGAACGGCTGGGCGAGGGCTGCCGAATTTGATGCGGGCTTCTTTTGTAGAGACTGTTTCTCGCACTTTCAAGCAGTTGGGAGCCCCTAAGGAGGTCACGGAGCCTTCTTCTATTCTAGTAATGGAGGAGCGTCAGAGGAAGATGCACCAGGGACCGCCAAGCGGGTATCGGTTTCATGTTCGGTTTCCTCTGCTTTGGAGCTCCGATTGACCAGACGGGATTTTCTCTTTTTCCCGTTTGGATGATTTAGGCCAGGAGTCCGGGCTCTGCGGAAGCTTGAGGGAAGCGGTCTTTTGCTGTCCCGGCCATCAGGCGCTCTTGGCTTGGAGGGTTGGCTTGGACGTGGTTGTTTGCTGGCTGGCTGCGGCTTGGCGACCGAGAGGCTGCGGCTTGGTTGTGGATTATCTGTCGGTTGGCCGCGTAGGGTAGGCTCGTTTGCGGCCAGGGCTTTGTTCGCAGGCAAAAAAAGAGCCCGGCTTTTCCTTATGCGGAAAAACCGGGCTTATACCTGGCGGCGACCTACTCTCACAGGGCCTATCGCCCCACTACCATCGGCGCTGCAGTGTTTCACTTCCGGGTTCGGAATGGGACCGGGTGGTTCCACCGCGCTGTGGCCACCAGAGTCCA
>JAUTCR010000037.1 GCA_030673895.1 Verrucomicrobiota bacterium JB023 | reverse complement strand
ATCCACTTAGGGAGGGATCACGCCGAGTATAGCCGAAGGAGCCTGTTGAACTCAACGCCGAGGTGTAGGGGCTGACCGATCCCGAGTTGGTCGGATCAAGCCCCCAGATCCGCTCTTCCCCGTTCGCCATGCCGTCTCCATCAAAATCCGCTTCCGGATTGGAGAGGTCTGCCTCGGGATAGATCGCCGCCCAGCTCCCATAATCATCAATAATTTCCGAAGTCGACCCCGTGACCACGATGCTATCGATATCACTACCCGTGCGCTCCGTGTACCAATAGAAGGTGACCGTGGTATCTGTTAGACCCTGATAGAGTGATTCGCTGAGGTCGATGGTGACATTCTCCCAATTGGGGCGCACCACAGGATCCTCAAGCTCCCAAAGCTTGGTTCCGCCAGGGCCACCATCGAGACTGGTGTTGAAGATCCCCCATCTCGTCTGACTGGCCGTCCCCGTTCCCTGCCGCCAATCGAAACTGATACTCGCAAGATTGAGAACGACGTCTTCTGGAACGGTCAGCGACCAAGAGTAATAGTGATCCGTTGGCGCATAGGCTGGAGGGTTCGCTTCACTGGAGCCCGCATTCAGCTTGGCAGGATAGGACCCCGAGGTGCTCCCGGCATTGTTCCCTCCCCCATCACTGATGACGTCCACGTCGCCGAAGATCGTCCAATCCGCTGAGACCGATACCCCATCGTCGGGCGCGAGGTCGTCCGGGGTTCGGTCAAAGGCGGAGTCGGCCTCATCCTCAAAATCTACGCCCGCGATGGGACCAATCGTCATGGGCTGACCTGTCATTGCTCCGGCCTCGCCGGAGGCTGCCGTCTCGTTTTGAGCAGCCGATCGATCCCGGGCCACCACGGTGTAAGTGTAGCTGCTTTCTGGAGACAAGCCTGTGTCGACAAAGGTCGGGCTCTCCTGCCAACCGCTGTCATGAGAGCCATCGGGAAAGCTGGTATTGGTGAAGTAATATTCCACCCCCGCCGCATCACTCGCGGTGGTCGCCGTCATCACCATCACGCTATCAGAAACGGCGGAAGGTCGGCTGGCCCACGTCATCGGGCTTGGAGTTGGAGCCACCGTGTCCTCGGCGGGGGTCGCACAAGCGACTTCGGACCACTGTCCCACATTGCCCGCTGCATCGCGGGCCTGGACTTGGAAGCAATATTCTTGACCCTCAATGAGCCCGGTATTCGTCCAGCTTCGGCTCGTCATCCAGCCGCTGGAGTCTCCGTTCGTGGTATTAAGGAAAGAATACTCGATCGGCTCGGAGTCGTCGCTGGCGAGGGTCGCCTCCATCAGGATCGAGCTGCTATCGTAGGGAGCGGGGGCGATAGACCAAGTCAAAGGGTCGGGCACCGGCGGGGTGGTATCAACCTCGACATAGCCGCTGGTCAGGCCGAAACGATAATTGCCTCCCCGCTCTTCAACGGGCTCCACGACGGCCTCCGGCTGCGCCTCTCCAGCGGGCCAGAAGAACACCCAATCTCCGGGAGCGGTCTCAATCTCATAAACGCCAGATCCGGAACTGGTCACCGTGACCCCGGACGATGCCGACCACTGAGCCCCTATCAGCTGTGGCTCGACCTCGACGACTCCTCCAAACTCCGACTCCACGAAAACCCATTCGGTCTCACCATCCTTGCGGCTCGCGGTGGTCAGGTAGCCTCCTTCCCCTCGCAATTTCTGGAACTTGGCATCGGGCCAAGTGCTAGCCACCGCAGGGAAAACCCGGAGCCGCCCGCCCCAGCTTTGCAGCATCATCTCCTGGATCGCGGTCGCACCGTGGAGAGGCGTTTCCATCACAGGAAGGCCAATCTCCGAATACATCGTGCTGGGCTGGAGGTAGGACTTGAGCCCATTCAAGTAGGTCAGAGCATCATCGCCATTGCCCAGCATCGAAGAGATGCAGGAGGCCGAGGTGAAGGCGTAGCCTGCGATGCCGGATCCGAAGCTTTGCCAGTGGTCGAGACTCGTCTGGATCAACTCGCGATCAGCTGCGGACTCTGGAGTGAGGGTGCGCAGAGGATAGATGGCGAGCAGGTGCGACCAGTGGCGATGGCCTCCGGTGAGCGCCCGATTGCGCCCAATCATGCGGCCCGTGGCATTGGTGTGATTGGGGACGAGCTTCGTCTGGATGTCGGTCCAGACATTGATGAGTGGCTCATCGGCGGGAGAAAGGCCTTTCTCGGTGGCGAGCTCCAGAAGACGGCCGACACCCCAGCGGAGAAGGTCGAGATCGTAGCTGCAGTCTTCCGCATTGGCATACTCGGGACTGTGGGTTGACGGCAGATGATAGTAGCCATCTCTCTCCTCCTCGAGGAAGTGGCGGTAATAGTTCACCGCCCGGACCAGGATGGGATAGAGAACATCGTCGCGAAGCTCGATATCCATCCAATAGCGATACTCTTGATCAACATTGTGGAGAGCCCAGAGAAGGTTGGCCGACTCGCGGCCGATATTGGTGTCTCCTATTTCACTTCGGATTCCGGGTTCGCCCACATGGCCCAGCAGGTCCCAGCCCGAAGCGGTCCGGCCGATGGCATAAGAGTCGGAACGATACTCCTCCGCAACATTGCGGGCGAGATTGTCCCGGTTGATATCGAGGCGATGACTGAGCGCGGAGCCCATCTCGCGGCGATTGGCCTTATAGACTCCGGTGTGGGATAGCTGGACATTGAGATTCCACCACGTCGCGTTCCAAGCCGTCGGCTGCAGCCAAGGTCCTTGATTGTCAATGATCCATCCTTTGTCCCGCGTCGCACAAGCCAGCTTATATTGCTGCACCCAGTAGAAAGCGTCCCAGTAGGGATCCCCGGTGGAGACGAAACTCGCCGGGTAGTAACCATGCCACCAGTCCCGGTGCTCCTGCACCCACTCCTCTTGATCGGCTGCCGCGGCGGCCCGCACGGCAGCCACGGCGGAATCCTCGGCCGTGCTGTCGGGATAGCTGTGCTGGACGCTCAGCCAGAGACGTTGAGTCCCCCCCACTTCCGTCTGATAGTAAGCAACCGCCGTTTGTCCGCCGGCCCAGAGATTATGCACGGCGGTTTTCACCCCGTCGGAAAGCGTGGTGAGCACCGCCCCGGGGTTGGCAGGAGAACGCTCGGCTCCCGACCGCACTGCCCGCGGATTCTTCGCCTCCTCTGGGACATAGGTCATTTCCGTTTCCGCGAGTGAACCGGTGGGGGTGAAATCGAAGCGCATCACCGGCTCCGTGGCGTGGACCAGGGTGTTCCAGGTGAGGCTTCCGCCCCCGGCTTCAATCGTGCCAGTGGATTCGGCATTCCAGAGCGACAATCTCGATTGGCTAGAGAGGATATTCTCGGGAAGCTCTAGCTCCAGATGCCCGATGAAGAGGCGGCCCCGGTTGAGAACCTCGACATGCTTTTCACCCAAATCGTCATCATCCGCCGAACGGTGATCATGTGCCGCCGAGCAACCCACGTCCCACCGCAAGGTCTGATTATCGAGCTGATACATCATGGTGCCCTGCTCACCGTTGCCCAAGAACGGGGCCTCATCCCAAGACGTGGGAAGACTCCCCCAGGCCAAATCATGGTCGGCCAGCATGGTCGACCAGCTAATTTCATCAACCACGGGCGTCGACTCACTTGGAGTGCTGAAGCCAAAGAGAAGAGCCAGAGGAAGAAGCCCCCGGGCGGAGTGTTTTTTCAAAGAAGAAAGGATGACCATGAGCCGTTGTCGATTGAGAGAACTAAGAAGGTGCTAGTGGGATTTTGGGGAGGAAAAAGGAAGCCGTCCGAGCGCTTGCCGCCCCGATCCGCCCTCTTTTCCGAAAAACAAAGCGCGTTTCATACCAAAACGACTCCTGAATCGACCAATTACTTCCTCCCGACTGATTCGCCGGTTTGGTCGCTCTCCATTTGATTCTCTCTTCCCTTCTTTCACCGGACACAAGGCCGGGCGGTGCCCAAGCAACCGACGATCCGGCGACGAGCCCTCCCCTTGCGCCGCTGTTGTGACACACTCGCTTCGCTCGTTTTCAATTTGAGATTTCAGTTAGAAGTCCGAGGGTGTTAGCGTTAAGGGACACTGATGGCGAAACGCGGACAGAAGGCAGCAGACTCCGAGGCAGCTTCATCCCCTCCTGCGGAGGGCGATGGGAAGCGAAAGAAGGCAATGGAGGAGGCCTACGAGAAGACTCGCAAGAGCCTCATTGCCCGCCTCGACAATTGGGAAGACCAGAAGACTTGGGACGAATTTTACCAGACTTACTGGCGCTTAATCTATTCCGTCGCGCTCAAAGCTGGTCTCCGCTCGGAGGAGGCCTTTGATGCGGTGCAGGAGACCATCCTCTCGATAGCCAAGCAGAGTAAGAAGAATCTCTACGACCCCGAGCAGGGCTCGTTCAAGACCTGGCTCATGAACATGACCCGCTGGCGCATCAATGACCAATTCCGGAAGCGGAAGAAGGACACCGCCATGGCCATGGGAGAATGGAACGATGAGCGGAAGACGGCCGTTATTGACCGCTTCGAGGATCCCAAGGGGGACCTCCTCGAGCGGATGTGGGATGTGGAGTGGAAGCAAAACCTCGCCGACGCCGCCCTCACCCGGACGAAGGCGCTGGTCTCTCCGAAGCAGTATCAAATTTTCGATTACTACGTGGTCAAGCAGTGGGATGCCAAGAAAGTGCAGGACCGACTGAACGTGAGTATGGCACAAGTTTACCTGGCCAAGCACCGGGTGGGCGCCGTGCTCAAGAAGGAGCTGGAGAAATTACGAAAGCTCGGTGAGGATGAGGAAGATAACTGAGCATGGCCCGGCGCATTCGACCAACCCCCGAGGTTCCGGATCTGGAGATCTTGCGCCAGATCGGGGGAGGCTCTTATGGAGAAATCTGGATGGCCCGCTCGGTCACTGGAGCTCTGCGCGCCGTTAAGATTGTTTATCGTGATGACTTTGATGACGACCGCACCTTCGAGCGGGAGTTCGAGGGAATCCTGAAGTACGAGCCCGTTGCCCGGACCCATCCGGGCCTCGTCGATGTCCTCCACGTGGGACGGGGCGAGTCCTCCATCGGCGAGGACTTTTATTACTACGTGATGGAGCTTGGCGATGACGTCGAGCGTGGCTCCCAGATCCAGCCTGCTGATTACGAGGCGCGCAATCTGCGGGGCGACATGCTGCGGGCTGGCAAACGACCCCTGCCAGTCGGCTTCTGCATCCAGGTCGGCGCGCGTCTGGCTAGCGCTTTGGCCCACCTTCACGAGCACGGCCTCGCCCACCGGGACATGAAGCCCTCGAACGTGATTTTTCGAGACGGTCATGCTTGCCTGGCGGATATCGGGCTGGTGGCAGCACGTGACCAGCGCACCTTCGTTGGCACCGAGGGATTCGTTCCCCCCGAGGGCCCCGGCTCCACTGATGCCGATGTCTATGCACTGGGCAAGGTGCTCTACGAGATGGCCACAGGGAAGGATCGCCTGGAGTTCCCCGAGTTGCCCGACGAGCCCATTCCGCCAAAGGACCAGAAGCGCTGGCTCTCTCTCAACAAGGTCATTTGTGATGTCTGCGAGCCTCGGTTGAGCCGCCGTAAGATTCGCTCGGCGGCGGAACTGGCCGAGATTCTCAATCTACTCAAGCATTCCCGGAAGATCCGCCGCAAGCGTCAGCCTGTCGGCCTGTTCATTCTAAGTTCGGTGGTCACCGCCACCCTGGTGGGGCTCTCTTTCTGGCCAATCTCCTCGGGCAAAATCGCCGCCAATCCCGCCGCCGAAGATGCGGCGCCGACCACTTGCTTGCTCACCGTCTTCAGCCGACCTGAGAATGCCGACGTTTATGACTCCGATGGTCAGTACCTTGGCGCGACGCCTCTGGCTCGGCGAGAGTATCCCCTGGGGGTTGAGCTCACCTTCCGCTTCGAGCTGGAGGGCTATCAGGAGCATGAGGAAACGACCTTTACGGACGAGACCGAGAAGTATGTCTCCGTCTCTCTCACCCGGCGCCCGCCGGATCCTGACATTCCCTGGCGGGACTTTCGTGGAGAGAAATACTTGCCCGAACCTGACTACGCCCATGTCAGCGTCTCCTTCGTCGACCCGAAGGATCTGCGCTTCTTCGAGAGCGCCCGGCCGGGCGTGAAGACCAATTGGGAGACCGTGCAAGTCACCGAGTTCGGGCAACCCAGCCCTGCCGCCTTTGCCGACCGACAGACTGCCCGGGCCTTCGTGAATTGGCTCGCCGAGGAAAGCCGGAAGGACGGGCTCTCGCCCGAGCGCTACCGCTTCCGCCCCGTCTTCTCCGAGAAATCACAGGTCGAAGGCGTCGATGACGGCATCTGGGAAAAAGGCCTCCGCCCTTTCCGCGTCAGGGTGGAAACCATCCAGGACGGCTACCTCTATGCCGATACCAATCCGCCCGGAGCCTTCGTCTTCGTCAATGACATCTTCGTCGGCATCACCCCCCTCCCCGACCCCTGCGCGCTCTTGCCCGGGCGGGCCCAAGTGCGCTTTGAGCGGGAAGGCTACCTGACGGCCGAACGCGAGGTCGAAATTGCGGAAGGAGCGGAAACCCGCCTCCCTACCGTCTCGCTGCAGGAGACCACGGGAATGCCCTGGCAGGATCCCGAATGGAAGAATTCACTCGGAATGGAGTTTATCCGAATCGATGAGAACCTTCTCGCCGCGCGGTGGGAGACCCGCTTGGCCGACTACGCTCAATTCACACGCGCCACCCAAGCGAACGCTCTCCCCCGCCCTGAATTTCCGCAAAATAAAAATCACCCCGTCGTCAACATCACCCGCACTCAAGCCGAGAACTTCTGCAACTGGCTGACACGCAAGGAGCGGGAAGAGGAGCGGATCCGCGAGAGCCATCTCTACCGCCTTCCTACCAATGCGGAGTGGTCCCAGCTCCTTGGCTCCAATATTCACAAACGCTTCCCGTGGGGGGATGATTACCCTCCCCAGGAGAAGGTGGCCAATATCTCGGGTGAAGAGGCCGCAATGGACCGGCCTCTCAAGCAGCTCGTGCCCCGCTACGCCGATGGCTTCGTCTTCACCTCCCCGGTGGGCTCGTTTCCGCCCAATGCCCTCGGCATTCATGACCTGGGGAGCAATGTGCGGGAGTGGACCGCTGACGATTTCTCCGACAATGAGGCCATCAACTACGGTGTCTCCCGAGGAGCCTCGTGGAAGGATTACAGCGAGCAGCATCTGGAATCACTCTTCCGCCGCCCGGTGGCGCCGGATTCCGTCAACGATGCGCAAGGCTTCCGCGTGGTACTTGTCAAAGAGGTCATCATGCCCGACAACCTCCCCGCATCCCTTTCCGACAATGGTTGAAATCACAATCGATTACCAAGGCGAGCTTCATTGCGAAGCTCAGCACGGTCCCTCCGGTTCCTCTCTCTCCACCGACGCACCCGTCGACAATGAAGGGCGCGGGGAAAGCTTCTCCCCTACCGATCTGCTGGCCACCTCGCTGGGCAGCTGCATGGCCACCATCATGGGCATCGCCGCCCGCCGCAAGGAGGTCGACCTACAGGGAATGACGCTCTCCGTCAGCAAGGAAATGTCAGCCGAGCCACCCCGCCGGGTGGTCCGCCTCGCGGTAACCATCAACATGCCCCTGCCCGAGGATCATCCCGAGGCGGCCATGCTCCAAGGCGCGGCCATGGGTTGCCCCGTCTTCCGCAGCATCCACCCCGACATCGATGTCCCGGTGGTCTGGAACTGGAAATAATCGGTCTCCCAGACAAATCCACCCCCTGTCGGCGCTGTCTCATCCAGATCCCGGCGCCGCTGCCACCTGATCTTCTGCACATGTTTTCCCGTCTCCTTGCCACCCGCTACCTCAATCCGCGTCGCTCCCACGTCTCCGCGATCACGTTGATCTCGCTGGTCGGGGTCATGCTCGGAGTGATGGTGCTGATTGTCGTGCTCTCCATCCACGCGGGCTTCGAGCGCAATGTGAAGCAGATGCTTCTCGGCTTCTCCCCGCACCTCGAGGTCCACTCCCCCTACGGCTTCATCCAAGAGTGGGAGCCCATCGAGGAGAAGGTGAGCAAGGAATCTGGCGTGGTCAGCGCATTCCCTATCATCCAGGACTATGTTCTTATCGACAGCCCCAGCCGCCGCACCCCCGTGTTCTACCGGGCCTTCGATACCGATGACCAGGCCCAGGTCCAGGCCCTTACCGAGTTGCTTGATCTCAAGGCTTACCCCGGCGGGCGAGCCGATATGGGCATTGACGAATACGCCGTCATCTCCCGCCAACTCGCCAAGGAAATCGGCCTCCAGGTCGGCGACGAGATTGAGGTCTATGCCTCGCAAAATTTTGATACCGTCAAGAAGGTCTTCGAGGAGACCAGCGAGGATCCCTTGCAGGTCACCCACGCAGAGCAGATTGCCGCCGTGCGGGCTGAATTGGCGGAGCTGCGCCAGGAGGCGACCGTGCCCATCGAGACGCTCCAGGCGTTCTATGGAAAGCTGGACGAGCTTTACCAACTCCCCTCCCGCGACGCTGAGAATCAACTCGTGGGCGAGGCCATGCTCGCTATCGAAAGCGAGGCCGTCAAAGACGAGGAGAATGGCATCTATCAAGTGCCGGAAAGCCTCTGGAACTCGATAGACGACGCCCTGACCCAGTTGGTCGAGCTTGATATCGATGCGGTTGACGCGAAGTCCTTCAAGAATATCGAGGAACTCGTCCTTCCGAAGAAGCTCACCATCTGGGGCGTCTATGCCGATACGCAACGGGCTCAAGGGCCGCAGCTCTTCATCCCTCTCAATATCGGGCGCGAGCTGAGCGGCATCGCCTCCGGGACCCAGGCCATCGCCGTCCGCTTGGAAGATCCCTACCACGCCTTCGAGGCCCGCGACACCCTGCAGGAGCTTGTCGCGCCGGACTATCAAGTCGTCAGCTGGATGGACCGGCACGCGGCCCAATTCATGTTGATGAAGACCGAGAAGGTGATGATGACCTTCGCCCTCTCCTTCATCGGCCTCGTGGCCGCCTTCAGCATTATGGCGGTGATGTACACCTTCACCATCCAGAAGAAGCAGGAGATCGGGGTCATGAAGGCCTTAGGGGCGCGCAATTCACAAATCTCCTGGGTGTTTCTCTGGCAAGGCCTCGTTATCGGCTTTTTCGGGGGCGTCGGGGGCATTCTTCTCGCTCTTCTCATTCTCTGGCGCCGGCTTGATATCCAGCGCTTTCTGGCTGGTCTTGGCGTCGATCCCTTCCCCGCCGATTTCCAAGGCTTTGATGAGTTACCCGCGGAGTATCTGCCGGGCACCATGATCATCGTCGCGCTCGCAGCCTGGTTCCTCTGTGCCTTGGCCAGCTTCGTCCCGGCGATCAAGGCGGCGCGGAATGACGCGGCCAAGTCCTTGCGCAATCTCTAACGGGACTGACCCCGGGGAAGAGGGAGAGCTGCAGGGATCTTTTCGCGCTGGAGCAGGGGGCGATCTCTGCTTCATTGGCGGGAAACCCTAAACCCATGCAAACCCTCCTCATCGCACTAGGGGCCTTTGTGCTCTACCTCGTCGCGTACCATACCTACGGGAAGTGGCTCTCGCGCAAAATCTTCCGCCTCGATTCCTCGGCCACCCCACCTTCGGTCGAGCTGGAGGATGGCAACGACTATGTTCCCAGTAGCAAGGGGGTTGTCTTCGGACATCACTTCACCTCCATTGCCGGGACCGGGCCGATCGTCGGCCCGGCGCTCGCTGTGATCTGGGGATGGGTTCCAGCCCTCCTCTGGGTGCTCTTTGGCAGCGTCTTCATTGGTGCCGTGCACGACCTGGGAGCCTTGGTGGTCTCCCTGCGCAACAAGGGCCAGACGGTGGGCGATATCGCTGGCCGGGTCGTTTCGCCCCGCGTGCGTCTCCTCTTCCTCGCCATTCTCTTCCTCGCGCTCACCATCGTCCTGGCCATTTTCGGTCTCGTGATCGCAGCGGTCTTCCGGCAATACCCGGCTGCCATCTTCCCCTGCCTCATCCAGATCCCTCTGGCTGTGGTGATCGGGCTGTGGCTCCATCGCCGGGGCGTCCACCTTCTGCTACCCTCCCTTCTAGCCCTCGGTCTGATGTACTTGGCCGTCGCTCTGGGGGATTGGGGCCCGCTCCATACCCTCAATCAGACGCTGGCGGGCTGGCCCATCATTACCTGGGTCGTCCTCCTCTTACTCTACTCCTACGTGGCCTCCGTCCTACCGGTCTGGACCCTGCTCCAGCCCCGCGACTATATCAATTCTCTCCAGCTAGTAAGTGCCCTGGCGCTCGTCTTCCTCGGTCTCATCGCTGCCGCTCTTTTCGGCCTCGACCAAGCAGGCGACAGACAAGCGCTGGCTCTCGCCGCACCCGCCTTCCGCCTCTCGCCGGAGGGAGCTCCCCCCATTTTCCCTTTCCTCTTCATCACCATCGCCTGCGGCGCCATCTCGGGCTTTCACTGCCTCGTCTCGTCCGGAACGTCCTCCAAGCAGCTTAAGTGCGAGACCGATGCCCAGGCGGTCGGCTACGGTGCAATGCTCACGGAAGGCTTCCTTGCCACCATCGTTATTCTCGCCTGCGTGGCCGGGCTTGGCTTGGGCATCCCCGGAGAAGGGGGTGACTGGCTCACCGGCCGCGATGCCTACCTCTCCCGTTATGCGAGCTGGTCAACCTCTTCCGGGCTAGCGGCCAAGGTGGGAGCCTTCGTCGACGGCTCGGCCAATTTCCTCAAAGCGCTCGGCATCCCCGCATCCTTTGCCGTCGCGATGATGGGGGTCTTCGTCGCCTCCTTCGCCGCCACGACCCTGGACTCCGCCTGCCGACTCCAGCGCTACGTTACGCAGGAGATTGCAGCCCAGGTGAAGATTAAGCCACTAACCAACAAACACGGGGCCACCCTCTTCGCGATAATTGTGGCCGGACTCATTGCGGCCATGCCCGCTCCCGGCACCGCTTGGGAGTTGGTCAATCTCGGCAAAGGTGGCCTTCTCCTCTGGCCGCTCTTCGGCGCGACCAACCAGCTGCTCGGAGGCATCACCTTCATCGTCCTGCTCTTCTGGCTGCGACAGAAGGAGCTACCCCATTGGTTCATCATCGGGCCCGCGCTCCTCATGCTCATTCTTCCCGCCTGGGCGATGTTGATGAATCTCTTCAAGGGAGACGGAGCCTGGCTCACCGGTGAGGAGCCCAATGCCCTCCTCGCCACCATTGGCGTGGCCTCTCTCGCCCTTGAGGGCTGGATCGTCAAGGAAGCCTTCGGGCATTGGAAAGAGCGGACGGTCTGACCCAGCCTCCGCTCGCTCAGCGCAAGTCGGATAGAACCAATCGGGACACCCGCATTTTCCTGATTCCGAAATGCTCGTTCCGCGCTAGGCTCCCGCCATGCTCGATGCCGCCGCCATCCTTCTCACCCTCGCCGCGATCTTCGCCTACCTGAATCATCGCTTCATCAAGCTGCCTACCACGATCGGCATCATGCTCATCGGCCTGGCGATCAGCAGTGTCATCATCGTCCTTGGGCCCGTCATCCCCTCCTTCTCGGGCGGAATCGATCATTTCGTCGAGAGCATCGACTTCGATACCACCCTGATGCAGGGCATGCTCTCCTACCTCCTCTTCGCCGGGGCCCTGCACGTCAACATCAACGATCTCCGCCAGCAGAAGCGACTCGTCGCCCTCCTCGCCAGCCTCGGGGTTCTGCTCTCGACCTTCCTCGTCGGCACCTCCCTCTACTTCATCCTCCCCCTACTCGGGCAAGATGTGCCCTACATCTGGTGCCTGGTCTTCGGCTCCATCGTCTCACCAACCGATCCCGTGGCCGTACTCGGCATCTTGAAGAAAGCGAAGGTGCCTAAGTCCCTGGAGACAAAGATCACCGGAGAAAGCTTGTTCAATGATGGCGTCGGCGTCGTCATCTACATTGCTCTCCTCGGCATTGCCACTGCTGGAGGCGAGGCCCATGGCGGCGACCATCATGGTGGAAATGGAGCTTGGGACATTGCGAAACTCTTCGCGGTGGAAGCCGGAGGCGGCATTCTCTGGGGAGCTCTGCTGGGAACCATCGCCTACTACGCTCTCCGTAGCATCGACAACTATCAGGTGGAGGTCCTCATCACCCTCGCCCTCGTCACCGGCGGCTACCGGGCGGCCTCCCTGATGCATCTCTCCGGCCCTCTAGCCATGGTCGTTGCCGGGCTGATGATTGGCAATCGCGGCCGTCTGCTTGCCATGAGCGACATCACCCGCAGCCATCTCGACAAGTTCTGGGAACTCCTTGATGAGATCCTGAATGCGGTGCTCTTCCTCCTCATCGGGCTCGAGCTCTTTGTCCTCAAGATCACCGGCCCAGCCGTCACCGCCGGCCTCATCGCGATCGCCATCGGTCTCGGGGCCCGCTTTCTCGCGGTCTCCCTGCCGGTCAACTTTTTGAAGCAGTTTCGCGACTTCTCACCCGGGACGGTTCGGATCCTGACGTGGGGAGGATTGCGCGGCGGCATCTCCGTGGCTCTCGCGTTGGGGATTCCCAAGGAAGTCGACTACCGGGATCTTTTCCTGACCATGACCTATATCGTGGTCATCTTTTCCATCGCCGTGCAAGGCCTCACCGTTGGCAAGCTCATCCAGCGAATCGGCGGAAAGCCCGCTTGACTGCCGGCTAACCACAACGCATACGGCTGGCGATGTTCGACCTTCGCTTTCCGGAAATTGATTGCCTCGTGGCCAACTGGCTACGCAGGGCCCCGGTGGTGTTTGGCTGAATTCAATCAACCCACCCTCCGGAGGCCAAGTGACCCAGCCGGAGTGCGTTACCCACTAGCAATCATGGTCTGGTCATCCGCCTTCGCCCAACGAATGCCAACATGACCGAACCCGTCTCCCAGCGCAAAGGCCTCGTCCTGATGGTCTTTTCCGTCCTCCTTTTCTCCGCCAATGTGCTCATCATCCGCGGAGCAGGGTTGAATGCGAATGTTGATGGCTGGATGGCCTCCTTCACCCGCGGGGTCTTTGGCTTCGTCTTCGTTATCGCGCTCTACGCTCGCGGCCGGGGCCTCGAGCTGAGCCACCTGCATAAGCCCCGCCTCATCCAGCGGGGCCTCCTCGGCGTGACCGGAATCACCATCCTCTACTTCACCATCATCCACCTCGGGGCCGGCCGCGCCTTGGTTCTGAACTTAACCTACCCCATCTTCAGTACCTTGATCGCCGCGCTGGTCCTGCGCGAGACCGTCCGTCCGCGCACCATCGCCTTCATGGTTCTCTCCCTGCTTGGCCTCATCCTCTTTTTCTCTAACAGCTTCGCCAGCGCTACCCTCAGTCCCTACGATCTCCTTGGCATCCTCGGTGCCATCGTCGCAGGGGCCACGGTGGTCTCCATCCGGGATCTGACGAGGACCGAATCCGCCGCCACCATCTACAGCGCCCAATGCGTGGCCAGCATCATCCTGACCGCTCCGCTGGCATGGCCCTCCTTCAGTGGAACCAGCCCGATGACATGGGGCATCCTCGCAGCCGGAGCCTTCATCGTCGCCGGTGGCCAGCTCTTGATGACACGCGGCTTCCACCATCTCCCCGTCGCGCGGGGCTCCGCCATGCAGATGCTGATCCCCCCCGTCACCGCGCTGGGCGGCTGGGTCCTTTTCCGTGAGAGCTTCTCACTGAGCGAGATCATCGGAGCCACCATCACCCTCTTCGCCACCTGGCGGATCAGCGTCAATCGGTGAGCGAAAACGCGGTCGAGGATCCGACCGCAAGCTGTTCCCTTGAAATCGGACAGTTCTGGTCCAAGGTCGGCAGTCAAACGACCAGTACACCCCAATGATCCTCGTATCCAATCGCCTACCCGTCAGGCAAAACGAAGACGGCTCCCTCGAACGCACCTCGGGAGGCTTGGCCTCCGCTCTCTCCTCTCTTTGTGACGACCCCAAGACCCGCTGGGTAGGATGGGCCGGAAGCTATCCGCAGGATGAAGCCACCAAGAACGAGATCAAAGACAAGCTGGCCGAGCTCAGCCTCGTCCCCGTCTTCCTCGAAGAAGAAAAGGTTGGCGGCTACTACGACGGCTTCGCCAATTCCTGCCTCTGGCCCCTCTTGCACGGCATGCTCGATCGCACCGTTTTCGACAAGGATTGGTTCGCCGACTATCAAGACGTGAATGAAGTCTTCGCCCAAAGCCTGGCCGAGAGCGCGGCAGAAGGCGAAACCGTCTGGATCCATGATTACCATCTCTTCCTCCTCCCCATGAAGCTGCGGGCTCTTCGCCCCGACCTTAATATCGGCTTCTTCCTGCACACCCCCTTCCCGACCAGTGAGGTTTTCCGCTGCCTCCCCGAGCGCAAGGAGCTTCTCGAAGGTTTATTGGATGCCGACCTCCTCGGCTTCCATACCTTCAATTATCTGCGGCACTTCCGGTCCTCCGTTCTCCGCGTTCTCGGAGAAGAGTCCGATTTCTCAAGCATCCGCCGGGAGCACCACGTCACCCGCCTGGGTGTCTTCCCCATCGGACACAATGCATCCCTCTTCGCCGAAGCCCGCCAGAGCGAAGAATTCCAAGAAGCGATGGAGCGCTTCGCGGAGATTTATCACGACAAGAAGATTGTCCTTAGTGTCGAGCGGCTCGACTACACCAAGGGCATTCCCCAGAAGCTCGCCTGCATCCGCAAATTCATCGAAGACAGCGGCGAGATGGCGGAAGAAACCGTCTTTGTCCTCATTGCCGTTCCCTCCCGCCAAGGAGTTCCCGAATATGATGAGCTCACCGAGGAGGTGCAGCGCGAGGTGGGCTCCATTAATGGCGCGCTGGGCGAGATTGGCCGAAGTCCTATCGAATTCATCCACGGCGGCGTCCCCATGCCCGAGCTCACCGCCCTCTACGCCCTCGCGGACGTTTGCATGGTCACGCCCCTAATCGATGGCATGAATCTGGTGGCAAAGGAATACATCGACTGCAAGCGGGAGGAGGTCAATGCGCGGCCCGGAGCCCTCGTGCTCAGCGAATTCGCCGGAGCCGCCCCCGAGATGAGCCAAGCCATCCTCGCCAATCCCTATCACATTGAAGAAAGCGTCGAGACCCTCATCCAAGCACTCAAGATGAGTGATGAGGAAAAATGGGAACGCACCCGCGCCATGCAAGGACGCCTCTCCAAAAACCGGGCCTCGATGTGGGCCAAGAGCTTCCTGAAATCCCTGGCACAACCTGCCGAGCCCGATACCGAGTCCCTCTCCTCCGCCTCCTTGCAGATCCTCGAAGACTCCCTGCACAAGCAACTCGCCGAGGAGAAGCCACTCGCACTTTTCCTCGATTACGATGGCACCCTCCGGGGCTTCACCCAAAAGCCCGAGGACGCCGTGCCTGACGAGGAGCTCCTCAACTGCCTCGAGACCCTCGCCGGCCATCCCCACATCAAGGTGGCCGTCGTCAGCGGCCGTCCGGAGTCCTTCCTCCAGCCTCACTTTGGCCATCTGCCCATCGCCCTCGTCGGTGAGCACGGCTACCGCTGGCGCCCCGAGCCAGACCAGCCTTGGGAGGACTTCCTCGAACAGCTCGACCTCAGCTGGAAGGACATCATCCGCCCCATGCTCGAAGACGTGGAAAAGATGACCCCGGGAACCCACCTGGAGGAGAAGAAATCCGCCCTAGTCTGGCACTATCGCCAGGCCGAATCCGAGTTCGGCAGCTGGCAGGCACACTCTCTGTTAGAGAACCTCACGCCCGCCGCCGCCAACTTGCCCGTCCGCGTCAGCCATGGCCACAAGATCGTAGAGGTCTCCAGCCAAGCCATCAGCAAGGGTGTCGCCGTCGAGCGTCTCATCCAGCGCTGGGAGCCATTCTCCGCCCTTTCCGCCGGAGACGATCAGACGGACGAGACCATGTTCTCCATCGATCATCAACTTGAGGACTTCCACACCATCAAGATTGGCCATGGTGGCACCGCCGCCCACTACCGCGCCTCCCGCCAGCGCCTGCGCGAACTCCTCTTCAACCTCGCCGGAAACTAATTTCTCCCAAACATGCACGACTCCAACTACAACCAAGCTATCATCGGGAACGGGCGCTCCTGCGCCCTCGTCGAGCCCGATGCCACCATCTCCTTCCTCTGCCTCCCCGACTTCGACGCCCCCACTATCTTCGGCTCCCTCCTTGATTACCATAAAGGAGGTCACTTCGGCATCAGCCTCGTCGATGGCGAGGTGGTGCACCAGCAATACGTCTCGCAGACCAATATCCTCTCCACCTTGTTCCGCTCCCCCTCTGCGGAGCTGGAGGTGATCGACTTCATGCCCATCGCGCTCTCGCAATGCCGCACCAGCGGCTTCTCTGATGCGCCGCCAGACGTCATCCGCATCCTCAAGGTGAAGTCCGGAAGGCCACAAATCAAAATCGACTACCAGCCCCGGCTGGCCTACGGCCGCTTCCCCACCGAGACCCGCATCCTCAGCAACAAAGTCATCAAGAGCACCTGCACCGGCCGGGAAGCGGATGGCCAGGAACTCTACGAATCGGCCTACCTCTACACGGATCTGAACCCGGAAACCGTCCTAACAGGCGAGCCAGTGGCCCTCGAGGAGGACTGCTTCTTCCTCCTCTCTTACCATGATAAGATTGAGACGCCGACCATCGCCAGCCTGCGTCAGCTGCAGGCTCACACCGATGAGTATTGGCATGAGTGGACCACCAACACCCGCCTCCCCGAGCTCTATCAACCCTCCGTCCACCGGAGTTCCCTTGTCCTCAAGCTTCTTCAATTCTCTCCTACGGGATCCATCGTGGCAGCTGCCACCACCTCGCTTCCCGAGACCATTGGCGAGGAGCGCAACTGGGACTACCGCTTCTGCTGGATCCGGGATGCGGCCATGACCGTATCCGTGATGACCAAAATCGGCCACCACAGCTCCGCGACCCGATTTGTCGATTGGGTCCTGCAAACTGTTCCCACCCGCCGGGACTCCCTGCAGATCATGTATGGCATCCGTGGAGAGCGTTGCTTGGATGAGGAAACCCTCGACCACCTTAGCGGCTATCACGGCTCCTCACCCGTCCGGGTGGGCAATGCGGCCTGGCACCAGCAGCAGCACGATATCTACGGCGTCCTCCTCGATGTCATCTGGCAGGATCTCCACCGCCGCGAGCGTTGCCCGGAAGCCCTCGATCGCATCTGGACCCGCGTCCGCGCAGTCGTGCGAACGGTGGAAAGCAAGTGGCAGGAGCCCGACCGGGGGATCTGGGAAATTCGCGGCGAGCAACGGCACTTCGTCTTCTCCAAGGTCCTCTGCTGGGTCGCCATCGACCGTGCGGTCAAAATCGCTCGCATCCTCGGCAAGGAGGACTGGGCCGATGAGCACCAGCAAGTCGCCGACGAAATGCATGAGCAAATCTACGAGCGCGGATGGAGCGAGAAGGCCCAGGCCTTCACCCAATCCTACCACTCCGATGAGCTCGATTCCGCCAATCTCCTCCTCGCCGACTACGGGTTCTGCAAACCGGACGACCCCCGCTATGTGGCCACCGTTGAAGCCTGTGAGCGAGACCTCTGCCAAGGCGGCCTCATGTTCCGTTATAAGAACGAAGACGACTTCGGGCAGCCCTGCAGCTCATTCACCGTCTGCTCCTTCTGGATGGTGAAGGCGCTCATCCACATCGGCCGGGTCACTGACGCGCAGGCCATGTTCGAGGGCCTGCTCTCATGTGCGAACCCTCACGGGCTGTTCGCGGAAGATCTCGACTTCGAGACCAAGCGTCACCTCGGCAACTTCCCTCAAGCTTACAGCCACCTGGCTCTCATCGATTGCGCCATCGCCCTCTCGGCCCGCAGTGAACAGCTCGAGCGGGGGATGTAATCAGGCCGCTATCCTCATGGATTTGCACGACGCGCTCGACCTTCTCACCACGGAGATGGAGGCTCACGGCTTGCTCGCCGCCGGCTGGGTCCCTCATCTTGATCGAGCGCGCAAGCGTTTCGGCTACTGTAGCTACAGTAGCCGGACCATCTCGATCAGAGGACCTCTCACTCTGCTAAATGAGAGGGACGAGGTCCACGATACCATCCTGCATGAGATTGCCCATGCCCTCGCCTGGATTGAGCATGGGATGGATTGCGGTCACGATGCCCGTTGGAAAGCGATCTGCGTCCGCATCGGTGCTCGCCCCGAGCGCTGCTACCGCCACGGCGAAGTCCAGCAACCGGCAGGAAACTGGATCCTGGTCCACCGGGAGACCGGCGAGATCTTCCATCATTACCACCGCCGCCCCCGTCGCGACCCCGGCACCCTCTACATCCGGGGTCGCAAGGACGAGACCCTCGGGAAGCTGACCATCGTGAAGAACCGGGATTCATGAACGCGGTTCATGGCTGACCCTTCTGCTTTTACACGACTTCCCTCCCGTCCCGGGCTTCCTTGGCATTGACCGCGCTTCATTTTCCGCCGTCACTGATATGAAAACCAAGACGCCCATCACGCATTTGTCGGCTCTCGTTCTCGGTCTCACCGGCTTCACCTATGCAGGTGAAGAGAGCGACTACCTCCCCACTCCCCCCGTAACCAACGAGCCTGATGCCTTCGGCAACTTGGTTAAATTCACCCTCGACGCCCGCCTCCGCTACGAGTTCAGGGAGACTCTTCCCTTCGACCCTTCGCACTCGGGCACCTTGCGCCTGCGTCCCGGGATCCTCCTCGGGCCGGAAGCCCCCTTCTCCGTCTTCGCGGAAGGCGAATTCACCCAAGCCTTCATCGACGACTACCGTAGTAGCCCACCCAATGGGGGTCCCTATACCACCGACCCCTTCACTGCAGACAATTCCGTCATTGGCGATCCCAATAACGGTGAACTCAACCAACTCTGGGCGAGCTATAGTGACTATGGCTTCACCGCCAAGATCGGCCGCCAACGCATCATCCGCAATGGGGCCGCCTTCATCGGCAATGTCGGCTGGCGCCAGAACGAGCAGACCTTCGATGCCGCTGCGATCGATTACAAAGGGGACAACTTTTCCCTCTCTTATGCTTATTCGGATCGCGTGCAACGCATCTTCGGAGATGACGCCAATGATGCTCTCCCTGGGCCTCCTTTGCATGACTTCGAGGGTGATTTCCACTTCATCGATGCCACCTTCCAGTCCCCGGTTGGCGAGTTAGGTGCTTATGCCTACCTTATTGATGTCGATAACAACGCCTCCGTGGGAGAGAGCAACACCTTCGGCTTGTTCGGGACGTTCTCCGGCCTCTACGCCGAGCTCGCTTTCCAGACTGGAGATGGCCTGACCTCGGATGGCATCGATGACTACGATTCTCTCTATGCGCATCTCAAGTATTCGCAGAAGGCCTTCGGCAGCACCTTCATGGCAGGGGTCGAGTATTTGGGTGACGGCTTCAAGACACCGTTCGCGACCGTGCACGCCTTCAATGGCTTCGCCGATGCCTTTATCCTCAATCGGATCGGCTTGAGCAACCAAGGTGGCGAATTCGATGGCGTCACCGACATCTATCTCGGCTATGTGCGCCCTAATCTTCCCGGCGGAATCACCTTCAAAGCTTTCCTCCACTACTTTGCCGACAGCGAGTTCGACGACACCTATGGCTGGGAAGCTGATGCCATTCTCGCCAAGAAGTTGAGCGACTCGGTCACTCTAACAGCCAAAGCCGCTTACTTCGCAGGTGACGACACTTACGACGACATCAAGCAAGTGACCGTGCAAGCGGACTTCAAATTCTAATCTCTGTCTGTGTTGTGCTGGTCCAGAAAAGCCCTTCCTGCCCGGGAAGGGCTTTTCGCTATTCTTAAGGCTCTCAACTAAGCCTACTAGACCAGCGAACTGGCCGTTAGCTCGCTGATTCCCACGAAGGTTTCCTCGACCAGAGAACGCTTTTTGCTCTCGTGGGTGAAGACTCCCCAATCCCTCTCCAAGGGCTCCTTCCTCACTGGCAGGCCCACTAGCTGGCCTGCCTCCAGTTCCCGGCGCGCAACCCAGGGAGACACGATGCCCACGCCGATACCCACCCGCGCCATTTCCTTGATGGCTTCCATCGAACCAAGATTAAGCACCGCCCGCAGGCGCACGCCCATGCCTTCGAAGTGACTCCGAATCAGGCGATGGGTTTCGCTATTCCGCGCATAGGTCAGAAAGGACTCTTCTTCCACCTTCTCTAGCGGCACCTCCTCCAGCCCCGCCCACGGATGCGTCGGAGACACGACGAAAATCAGTTGATCGCTAAAGATCTTCTCGAATCTCGCCCAGGCGGGAGTGCGCCCTCCCATTCCGAATACCAAATCCAATTTGGCCGCCTCCAACAAATCGAGGAGCCGGGTCGTATCCCCCGACTCGATATGGATCTCACACCGGGGGAAGCAGTCCCGGAACTCCCTCAGAACGGTGGGGAGAAGGTAGTGGCAAAGAGTGTGCGTCGCTCCCAGACGGATCCGCCCTTGCCCCCAGCGCTTGAGCGCATCGATCTCGCGAGAAGCCATCTCCAGCTCATTCACCACCGCACGACAGCGGCGCAAGAAAACGACACCTTCCTGAGTGAGCGCGGTCCTCTTGCCAGAGCGCTCCACCAGCTTGACCTCCAGCATCTGCTCCAGACTCCGGATCGAGTGACTCACCGCCGACTGCGTGAGAAACAGCACCTCCGCAGCCTTTGTGAAGCTGCCATGGTCAGCCAAAGCCACGAAAGCTTTTACCAATCGGAGGTCGGGCAGCTCGTGAATCATGAATGCGATTAATCAAAAACCTTCATCGGACGATGAGCACCATTCATGCCAAAAGAAGGTGTTGGTACGGCTCCCGCTTTGCATCGGGCATGATCAACCTCGAGCAGTCTCGACCTACAGCTCCCATCCGCATCGGCTACATTCCTCTCGTCGATTGCGCTCCCCTTCTGGTCGCTCGCGAACGAGGCCTCTTCGAGAAACACGCCATCCAGGTTCAAATCAGCCCGCAGCCGGGATGGGCCACGATTCGGGAGAAATTGGTCAATCAAGAGCTGGAAGCGGCCGCCTGCCTCGGACCTCTCGCCATCGCCATTAATCAAGGAATCGGCACGGTGGCCC
This sequence comes from Verrucomicrobiota bacterium JB023, assembly GCA_030673895.1. Classification (GTDB taxonomy): domain Bacteria; phylum Verrucomicrobiota; class Verrucomicrobiia; order Verrucomicrobiales; family Akkermansiaceae; genus Roseibacillus. Next base: position 6,831 of record JAUTCR010000037.1, on the reverse strand, counting down.
GCCCCATCGACGTCCCTCTCATCCTCAATGCCAATGGCAACGGCATCACCTTATCTAACAAACTGACCCCCGAAATAGTGGAGAAGCCCAAGGGTCTTCTCGATTATCTCAACGACTGGAAAGAAGAGCGCCCCTTCACCCTCGCCTCCGTCCATCCCTGCTCATCTCATCATGTCTTGCTCACCCATTGGCTAAAGCAACACCATATCGCCAATCACCCCAATCTCTCGGTCGTCTCCCTGCCTCCGCAGATCGTCGTCCGCAACCTCGCGATCGGGAACATCGACGGGTTTTGTGTCGGCGAGCCTTGGAACTCCGTCTCCATCCTCGCTGGCCAAGGCTGGTGCGCAGCCACTTCCCCCGACCTCTCGAAGGGTCATCCCGAGAAGGTTCTCGCTCTCACTCGTAGCTTCACGAAGCGCTTTCCTAAGAAAGCCCTCGCCCTGACCGCCGCCCTACTCGAGGCCTGCCGCTACTGCCAGGATCCGGCCAACCGCGAGGATCTCATCAAAATTCTCACCGCTGAGAACCAACTTGCCAACGCCCGCGATGCCATTGCCAACAGCCTGGGAGACCACTTTCTAACTGGGCAGGACAAGGCCTTCCGCCAGTTACCCGACTTCCATATCTATCACCATCCCGATGTCAATGCCCCCAGCTCCCGCTCCTCCTCGTGGCTGGTCGACGGACTCCGACAAACCGGCCTCCTCAACGCAACAAACTCAATTCCCCGCGAGGAAATTTTTCGCATGGACCTCTTTCGCCAAGCGCAAAGCCTCACCCAATAGACCCCACCCCAAACAACCAACGACCCAATGAAAACCAAATACCTGTTAACTACGCTTGCCGTAGCAACCACCTCCAGCCTCTTCGCCGAGCAGCTGGATGTTGAAAAAGATGAACTCAAGTTCGGGTTCATCAAACTCACCGACTGTGCCCCCATCGTCATTGCCAAAGAAAAAGGCTTTTTTGAGGAGGAGGGGTTACAGGTTGAAGTCATCGCCCAGCCCAACTGGAAACAATTGCTCGATAACGTCATCACCGGCGAACTCGACGGTGCCCACATGCTCTCTGGTCAACCGATTGCAGCCACCATCGGCTTCGGCACCAAGTCCCACATCGTCACCCCCTACACCCTCGACCTCAATGGCAACGGGATCACCGTCTCCAATGCCATCTGGGAACAGATGCAAGAGAATGACGAGTCTCTCGACACTGACAAGCCGACGCACCCAATCACTGCCGACGCCCTCAAGCCCATTGTAGAGGAAGCCAAGGAAGATGGGAAAAAGCTGCCCATGGGCATGGTCTTCCCCGTCTCCACCCACAACTACGAGATCCGTTACTGGCTCGCCGCTGCCGACATCAACCCCGGCATGTATACTTCCACCGACCTTAAGGGCTTCACCGATGGCGACATTGAGCTCTCCACCACGCCGCCCCCCCAAATGCCCGCCACCCTGGAAGCTGGCAAGAACGTGGCCTACTGCGTGGGTGAACCCTGGAACCAGCAAGCGGTCGCCAAGGGCATCGGCGTTCCCGTAGTGACCAACTACGACATCTGGAAGAACAACCCGGAGAAGGTCTTCGGCGTCACCAAGGAGTGGGCCGACGAGAATCCCAATACCCTCATCGCCGTCACCAAGGCACTCATCCGCGCCGGCAAGTGGCTCGATGAAGAAGAGGGTGGCAAGCTCGTCAACCGCGAGGAAGCTTGCCGCATCCTCTCCCAGCCCAACTACGTGGGAGCCGACTTCGACATCATCAAGAACTCGATGACCGGCACCTTCATCTTCCAGAAGACCGACGTCCGGGAGATGCCCGACTTCAACGTCTTCCACAAATACAAGGCCAGCTATCCCTACTATTCTGATGGTATTTGGTTCCTCACCCAAATGCGCCGCTGGGGCCAAATCACCGAGCCCAAGCCTGCCAGCTGGTATAAGGAAATTGCCGAGAAGGTCTACCTCCCCGACGTTTACATGGCCGCCGCTGACCACCTCATCGAAGAAGGTCACCTCACCGCTGAAGAAATCCCCGCCAAGGACTTCGATGGCTACAAGGAGCCGACCTCCGACTTCATCGACGGCATCGAATACGATGGCAAGAAACCTATCGAATACCTCAACTCCCACAAAATCGGTAACAAGGACGACGCCTCCCTCGCCGAGCAGTAAAATCTGATCGAGGGAGTGGAGCACATTCTCCGCCCTCGAAGTATCCTCGCTTTCCCCTCCCCAATCCCCCACGAAGAGCCCTGCCCCCGCAGGGCTCTTTTCTTTTCCCCAGTAAGGGCTGGGACAGCGAGCTTCAGCTCACCACAACATCAAAAGCCCCCTCTTAATCCTTCCTAAAGGTTCCCCATGCCATTCTCCCGGCATGAAATCGATCCTCGCCACCCTCCCTCTCCTCCTCGCCTCCTGCGCGACCCTTCCCCTCGAGCAAACCTCCACCTCTTCCCAACTCGCAATCTCCTGGTGGGAAACCCAGAACCAACCCTCCCCCAACCTCACCGACTGGTGGAGCTCCTTCGGAGACCCTGAGCTCTCGCGACTCGTCCGCCTCGCCTTGGAACAACATCCCGACCTCGCCTCTGCTGCCGCTGCGGTGCGCGAAGCCCAGGCCTCCCGCAACGAAACCCGCTCCGACCTCTTTCCCGCTCTCGACTACTCCGCCTCCCGCAGCACCGACCGCTCGGTCGCGTTCAACGGCAAGGACACCACCTCCCACTCCTTCTCCTCCGGACTTAACGCCAGTTGGGAAGCCGACCTATTCGGAAAAAATCATCAACTCGTCCTCGCCGGAAATGCCGCCATCCTCGCGGCCCAAGCCGACCTCAACTCCGCCCGCGCATCCCTCGCCGCAGAAACGGCCCTCGCCTATCTCCAGCTCCGCTCCGCCGAGACCGACCTCGCTCTCGTTCAGGACTCCATTAAGTCTCAGGAGGAGACCACCCAGCTCGCCCAATGGCGCGAACAAGCGGGAGAAGCCGACTCTCTTGAAGCCGAGCAAGCCCTCTCTTCCCTCGAAAGCTCGCGCGCCTCCATCAGCTCACTGCAACAAACCATCGAGGAGCTGCGCAACCAGCTCAATCTCCTCACCGGGCAACCACCCCGCACCCTCAACGTGTCTGCGGAAAAACCCCTGCCTATTCCCTCTCGCAATCTCGCGGCTCAATTTCCCGCTGACACCGTTCGCCAGCGCCCCGACGTGCGCGCCGACGGTTATCGCTGGGTGCAGGCCATCGCGCAAACCCAGTCCGTAACCGCCGAGCAATACCCCTCCCTCACCCTCTCCGGCAGCCTCGGACTCAACTCGCAGGGACTCAGTAAAATCTTCGATCCCCAGTCCCTCGTCGGAGACCTCGTTGTCGGCGTCACCGGCCCTATCTTTGATGCCGGACGCATTCGCTCTCGCATCGCCGTCCAGAACGCCGCCGAGGAACAGACCTACCACGACTACCGCTCCACCCTCCTCACCGCACTCTCGGAAGTGGAGGATGCCCTCATCGCCATCCGCCGCACCCAAGAAAGAATCACCACCCTGGAGACCGCCGTCGGCCACGCCCAATCCGCGGCCCAGCTCGCCGCCAGCAGCTACGAAGCTGGCGTCATCGACATCACCCAGGTTCTCGAAACCCAGCGCAGCGAAATCACCCTCGAGCGCGACCTCGCCAGCACCCGCCTCGACTACGCCTCTGCCCACGTCGAACTCTACCGCGCCCTCGGCGGCGGCTACTAGAACCCCGTTAGAAATACCCCTCCCCAAAGGACCGCGAGCTTCAGCTCGCCCCAAAGCCAAAGCTCAAAGCCAAACCACCCCCATCCAATCCAAACCCAAGCGACCTTCACACCCTAGCGGAGCAAACCACCCCTCCCGATGACCACCTTCATCACTCCCTTTCAACTCCACTACCTCACCACCATGAAAGACGATACCGACAAGGACCTCGCGAACATCATCCAATCCGCCCACCACTCTCGAACCAAAGGCCGCCTCCTCACTGCCCTTATCATCCTCGCCCTCGGCGCGGGAGGCTACTTCTGGTTTCAATCCCAACAAACCAAACAAACCGCCGGACCCAACTTCATCACCACTCCGGTCAAGCAAGGCGATGTCTCCCTCACCATCATCACCACCGGCACCCTCGAGCCCACCAACCAAGTCACCATCGGGACCGAAGTCTCCGGCACCGTCGAGGAAGTCTATGTCGACATCAATGACCACGTCACCGAAGGCCAGGCCCTCGCCAAGCTCGACACCACCAAACTCTCCCAAACGGCAGCCAAATCCCGCGCCGCTGTCCGCTCCGCCATGGCCAGCGTCACTCAGGCCAAAGCCTCCCTGAAAGAGAACCAAGCCGACCTCACCCGCCTCCAACAGCTCCACGAAATTAGCGGCGGCCGCACCCCTTCCCAAGCCGATCTTGATGCCGCCATCGCCACCGTGGATCGAGCGCAGGCGGACCTCGAAACCGCTTACGCTGCCGTTGCAGAAGCCGAGGCCCAGCTCAAGTCCGATGAGAGTGACCTCAGCAAAGCCGTCATGCACTCCCCCGTCGACGGCGTCGTCCTCTCCCGTGACGTGGAACCCGGTCAAACCGTCGCCGCCCAGTTCACCGCCCCCGAGCTCTTCGTTATCGCAGAAGACCTTTCCACCATGCTCCTCACCGTCGACATTGCGGAAGCCGATATCGGCCGCGTCGAGCCCGGTCAAAACGCCACCTTCACCGTCGACGCCTGGCCCAAACGCAAGTTCAACGCCGTGGTCGAGACCGTTTCCTACGGCTCCGAGACCACCGACAACGTGGTCACCTACGCCACCGAGCTCGATGTCTCTAACAAGGACCTCAGCCTGCGTCCCGGTATGACCGCCACCGCGACCATCTCTGTTGCCGAGAGCAAAGACATCCTCCTCGTCCCCAATACCGCCCTGCGTTTTGATCCCGCAACGGCCTTGGGCCAAAGCACGCCCGCAACCAGCGAAAAGAAATCCCTCCTCGAGAGCCTCACGCCGCGCCCTCCTCGCCGCAGCAGTTCCGGACGACGCGAACGACCCGATGGAGCCTCCGACCAGGGTGAAGGAAAACCCCAATCCGTCTTCATTCTCGAGGACGGCCATCCCCGCCCCATCCCAGTCGAGACCGGCCTCACCGACGGACGCTACACCGAGGTCTCCAGCCCCGATCTCAAGCTCGGCATGGAAGTCATCACCTCCGCCCAAACCTCACCCCAACCATGAAGCCTCTGATTCAAATCGAAAACCTCACCAAGACCTACGGCACCGGACCCGCCGCCTTCAAGGCCCTCCGTGGCATCGACCTCACCATCAACTCCGGCGAATTCGTCGCGGTCATGGGCCCCAGTGGTTCGGGCAAATCCACCCTCATGAACCTCCTCGGTTGCCTCGATACGCCTAGTAGCGGTAGCTACTTCTTCCAGGACATCCAGGTGGAAAAACTCGATGCCGACCAGCGCTCCCTCCTCCGCCGCCACGCGCTCGGATTCATCTTCCAAGGCTTCAACCTCCTTGCCCGAACCTCCGCGCTAGAGAATGTTGAGCTTCCCCTCCTCTATCGCGGGCACTCCCGCAAGAAGCGACGGGAGCTGGCCTACGAAGCTTTGAAAAAAGTCGGCCTCCCCGACAAAGCGCGCAACACCCCCGCCGAACTCTCCGGCGGCCAGCAACAGCGCGTCGCCATCGCCCGAGCTCTTGCCACCTCCCCCGGCACGCTCTTTGCCGACGAACCCACCGGCAACCTCGACACCCGCACCACGCAGGAGATTATGGAACTCCTTAACCGCCTCAACGAAGACCAAAAGATCACCATTCTCATGGTCACCCACGAGGACGAAGTCGCCAGCCACGCCGCGCGCATCGTCACCGTCCGCGATGGCCTCATCGCCTCCGACATGACGAACAAATCGAAGAACCAAACCCTCGCCCTCACATGATCACCATGCTCTGGAACGCCTTCGTCATCGCCCTGCGGGAGATTCGACGAAACCTCACCCGCGCCTTTCTCACCGTCCTCGGGGTCGTCATCGGGGTCGCGGCCGTTATTACGATGGTCACCCTCGGCAACGGCGCCACTTCCTCCATCAAAGAACAGATCTCCGGCCTCGGCTCCGACGTCCTCACCCTCCGCCCCGGCGCAGGCTTCGGCCCCGGTCGCTCGAGTGCCGGCGTGCCCAATTTCTCTGAGGCCGACGCCAACGCCCTCGCCAGCCAGGTCCCCGGCATCAAGCTGGTCGCTCCCGTCTCCTCCACCTCCACCAGCGCCATTTATCGCGACGAAGCCCGCAGCGGACAAGTGGTCGGCACCACCACCGACTACTTCGAAATTAGTAATTGGCAACTCACCTCCGGACGTTTCTTCAACGAGGAAGACTATCAAAGCGGCGCGGCCGTCGGCGTGATTGGCACCACCGCCTTGGAAGAACTTTTTGAATCCGGCGAGGACCCCGTGGGCACCAGCATCCGCGTGGGCAAAGCCTCCATCCAAATCATCGGCGTCCTGAAGGCAAAAGGAAACTCCGGCTTCGGCCCCGACCCCGACGACACCATCGTCGTCCCTCTCACCACCCTCCAGCGCCGCCTCGTCGGCCGCACCTCTAACCAGAACATTAGCCAAATCATGCTCTCCATCGACGACGGCTACACCTCCACCGCCGTCACCAGCGACATCACCTCCCTCATGCGCGAGCGGCGGAATATCGGTGACAATGAGGAAGATAATTTCTCGGTCCGCGACACCCAAGCTCTGGCCGAGACTCTCAGCTCCTCCACCAAGGTCATGACCACCCTGCTGGGAGCAGTCGCCGGGGTGAG
>JAUTCR010000036.1 GCA_030673895.1 Verrucomicrobiota bacterium JB023 | reverse complement strand
GGGTTATTGGCAAGTTCGTTGACGAAGGATTCGTTGCTGAGGTTGGAGAGAGTATCGGCGAGCGCTTTTTCTCTCTTCTCCGAGATGACGCCGATGGCTTCGGCCACTTTTTCTTCGTCGGTCTTCAGGAGGTCCGTCTTGTAGTAGATTCCCCAGTGGGCAATGAACCAGACGATGGCTCCGTAGAGAGTGTAGAGCCACCAATTGGGGAGTTTGTGGTCGTATTCCTTGATGCCGTCGTAGACGTGCTCACGGAGGGGAGCATCAGCCTCAGGGTGGGATTTATCAGATTTCATCGTCGGTTTGTTTCTACTGGGCATCAGTGGTGTCGTCGGCGAGGGGGAGATGGGCCAGATGATCCCGCTTCTCCTTCTTCATCCGGAGGGCGAATATCGTAGCTACGGTGAAGATCGTAAGGGTCACGCCGAAGGAGAGGAAGATGGTCTCTCCCCAGTTGTCGAAGATGATACGCTTGAACATGAGGTAGGTAGAGGGTTGGAGGTTAGTTGCCGGAGAGTTTGACCTGTGGGCCGGGCTTCCGGCCGATGCTGACGGCACGTTGGGAGTCGGGATCGAGCAGCTTGGGCTCGTCGGCGTCGTCAAGTTCTTGGATGGTGTGGGCACCCAGTTTTTGCAAATAGGCGATGAGGGCGACGACCTTGGACTCGGCGAGGTGGCGGGTCATGGCCGGGCCGGTGAGTTCATCATCACCCGGGACGATGGCGCCTTGCTCGAGGGTCTTCGCGATGGCGAGAGCTTGCTCCCGCGCATGCTGTTCGATCTCATGCTTGTCCATGGCGGGCCAAGGGACTCCGAGGCGGACTTGCGCCTTGATGCGGCCGGGGATTTCCTTGAAGTCGAGCTTCTGCTTGGCCAGCCAAGGGTAGGCGGGCATGTTCGATCCTGGGGAAGTGTTGCGGGGATTCATGAAGTGGTTGTAGTGCCAGAGGTTGTCCCGCTTGCCGATGCGGACGAGGGGATTGTCCTGGCTGGCAGGTCCGCCTTCGCGCGCGAGGTCGGGGCCGGTCCGCTTGGAGCCCCATTGGAAGGGGTGGTCGTAGATGGATTCTCCCAAGTGGGAGTAGTCATCGGCGATGAGCTTGCCTTCCTCATCATTGCGGGCGTAGCGGAGGACGTCTGGCTTGAGGGTCCGGATCATCTGCGAGTGGCAGTTGTAGCAACCTTCCGCGATGTAGATATCCCGTCCGGCGAGCTCGAGAGGGGTGTAGAGTTCCTGCAGGCGTCCTTCCACGTTCTTGTCCTTATTGACGGCGAGGGAAGGGAAGATCTGGACCACCCCGCCGATAGCGACGGCGATGAAGACGAGGAAGGTGAAGGGAAGGTAGTTCTCTAACAGTTGGTCATAGTAGTGCTGCCAATTCTTGCCTTCCTTCTTCCACTCGAGCACGCACTTCGCCCCGAAGAAGATGGCGAGGAGGATGGCGACCTTGTCGGCATGAGCCGGGAGGAAGAAGGCGAGGATGGTGAAGAAGATGACGGCGAAGGTGTAGACGAGGACGGAAGAGCCGAACCATTTACGGGGCTTCAAGGTATCGGCAGCAGCGACATTGCCGATCTCGACGGTGTCATCGGAAGCTTGGCCGGATTGGGCGGTCTTCCAGATATTGACTGCGAGCATGATGAACCCGGCAATGTAGAGGATGCCGCCGTAGGTGCGGAAGGCGTAGAGGGAGAAGAAGCTCTTCAAGGTGACGTGATTGCCGTCGCCGTCTCCGTTGAGGAATTGGAGGGTCTCCACGAACTTATATTTCAGTCCCGTGCCTTCGGCATTGAGCTCGCTCAACATGAGGCCCTGCATGATGCCGGCGGTCCACATGGAGCCGACGTAGAGAAGGATGCCGACGGTGCCGACCCAGAAGTGCATGTTGGCGAGGGATTGGCTCCAGAGCTTTGTTTTCCATAATTTAGGGGCCATCCAGTAGAACATGCCGGCGGCCATGAAGCCATTCCAGCCAAGGGTGCCGGAGTGGACGTGGCCGATAGTCCAGTCTGTATAGTGGGAGAGCTGGTTGACGGCCCGGATGGCGAGCAAGGGACCCTCGAAGGTGGCCATGCCGTAGAAGGTGACTCCGACGGCGAAGAACTTGATGACGGGGTCGGTTAGAAGCTTCGACCATCCGGAGCGGAGGGTGAGCAGTCCATTGAGCATGCCACCCCAGGAGGGGGCCCAGAGCATGAGGGAGAAGAGCATGCCGAGCATCTGGAGCCAGCGGGGGAGGGCGGTATTAAGCAAGTGATGGGGGCCGGCCCAGATGTAGATAAACACGAGCGACCAAAAGTGGATGACCGAGAGACGGTAGGAGTAAACAGGCCGGTCGGCCGCCTTCGGCAAAAAGTAATACATGATGCCGAGGATGGGCGTAGTAAGGAAGAAGGCGACCGCGTTGTGCCCGTACCACCATTGCACGAGGGCATCCTGAAGGCCGCCAAAGACGGAGTAGGAATGCGTCCAAGAAGTTGGCAGCTGCAGGTTGTTCACGATGTAGAGCATCGCGACGGTGATGATGGTTGCGATGTAGAACCAGATGGCCACGTAGAGGCTGGGCTCATTGCGCCGAGCGAGAGTCCAGAAGAAGTTAACTGCGAAGACCACCCAGATGAGGGCCACGGCAATATCGATGGGCCAGATGAGTTCCGCGTATTCCTTACTCTGGGTGAGGCCGAGGGGCAGGGTGATGGCGGCGGAGACGATGATGCCCTGCCAGCCCCAGAAGTGGATGGCCGATAATTTGTCAGAAGCCGTCCGGCACTTGCACAAGCGTTGGGTGGAGTAATACATGCCTGCGAACATCATGTTGCCAACGAAGGCGAAGATGGCGGCATTGGTATGGAGGGGGCGCAATCTCCCGAAGGTGATGTACTGCAAGCCGTCGCTCTTAAAGAGGCCGAATGTCAGCGCCTCGAGGAACTTCCCGTTGGCCTGCCACCAGGAGAGCTGGGAGGCGGCGATGATGCCGACGAGCATGGCCACTAGACCCCAGACGATGGAGGCGATGAGGAAGTAGCGCGGGTACTTGTTATCGTAAGTAATGGTCATTTGGAGTCCTGATTGGGGAGTTCGTTGTTGAGGGAATTGGAGAGTTGATCGTCTTCGAGCGGGAGGAGGGAGACATGCTCGAGAGATGTCTTGCGGGGCTTGAGCAGTTCGAAGGTGAAGCAGACGAGGAAGATGCCCGCGAGGACGAGGGAGATGAGGAGGGTGAGTGCGAGAACGTTCATGGGTAGGTTCTAGTAGAAGTTAGATTACGTGGATGTCGGTTGGCTGGCTTCGCGTCGTTTGCGGGAGGCTGGGCACCGTTTGCGGATCGCCGCCGCCGTCGGCCCATTCCAGAAAGGAGTCGGCGATGACGTTGGCGACCTTGCCGGGCTCGAACCGCTTTTGATTGAGGTGAAGGTGATAGGGCGTGACGTCGGGTTGCTTGCAGGAGAGGCAGACCTGAAAGACGTGGGGCAGGCCACGGGTGAGATCGGCAAGGCCTTCACCTTCCAGAATGCAGGCGCCGAGGGCGGCGAGGGCGCGGATGGGGCACTCGGGCTCATTGAGCACCTGATGCAGCATCTGCTCCTCCTGGATATTGATAAGAAAGGCCCGGTCGAAGGCGTGCCAGCAGTTGAGGGAGGGCAGATCGCAAAATTCGTTGAGGTAGTCGGCCAGTTGTCTAGCGACGGGCGGCTGGCAGGCCGGACAGGAGCTGTCGATCACGATAGCGTAGCGAGCGGAGCGGCACCCCGTGCGCCGGACCAGCCATTCAGCGTAAGTGGGAGTTGAGGAAATGGGATCAGCCACGAGGCGGGAACTTAAGGAGAATGCAAGAGGTCCGCCTCGCATCACTTGCCGAAGAGGACGCGTGATTTTGCAGGAAAAGCGGGGAAGAGATGAAAGAGGCAATCGACCGACTGGCGTTTAGCCTCCTCATGAAGAATGTTCTTAGATGCCTCGCGGTGGCCCTTTGCTCTCTCGCTGGATGGCTCTCTGCCAAGCCGGGGCAGCCAAACATCGTGCTCATCTACGCGGATGATCTGGGGTGGAAGGACGTGGGCTATCAGGGTGATGGCTTTATCGAGACTCCGGTGCTCGATGCCTTGCAGAAGGAGGGCATGAGCTTCACCAATGCCTACGCCAGCTCGGGCAATTGCCAACCGAGCCGGGCCTGTCTGCTCTCGGGTAACTACACTCCGAGGCATCACGTCTATGCAGTGCATAGCACGAAGCGGGGGCCGGTCGACAAGATGCGTCTTGAGCCGATCCCCAATCAGGATGGACTCGAGTTGGATGACGTCACGATCGCGGAGGCGCTCAAGGCGGCTGGGTATGCCACCGCGCACATTGGCAAGTGGCATCTCTACAATCGGAAGACCAAGGGGGGCGCGCTGGCGAGTGACCAGGGCTTTGACTTCAGCTATGACAGCTTTGGGGAAGGAGAGCTGCCTCCGGGGTCGGGAGGGAACAAGAAGGGGCCACCGAGTGATCCGAAGGGCGTCTTCGATCTATCAGGTAAGGCGCAAGACTTCATGAGAGAGCATCAGGACGAGCCCTTCTTTGTCTATCTCGCCCATCATGCGCCCCACACGCCCTTGCAAGCACGTCCGGAAACGAAGGCCAAGTTCAAGGAAAAGGCCAAGCAGCTGGGCAAAAGTGATCGTAAAGCCCAATTCGCGGCGATGGTCTATGACCTCGATGCTAGCATCGGGCGGGTCCTCCAAACCATCGACGAGCTCGGTCTCAAGGAGGAGACCCTCGTCATCTTCACCAGTGACAATGGAGGTATCTATCAATGGAATTCCCAGGAGCCCCTCAGGGGCGACAAGGGGTGCTACTATGAGGGAGGGATTCGCGAGCCCTTTCTCGCTCGCTTGCCGGGAGTGATTCCTGCCGGGGCGACTTGCGAGGAGCCGATTATCCAAGTGGATCTTTACCCGACCTTCCTGGACTTGGCTGGGGGCTCGGTGGAGAAGGAATTGGATGGAGAAAGCTTGGTGCCGCTCTTCAGCGAGAAGGGAACCTTGCAACGGGAGGCAATCTTCTGGCACTTCCCGGCCTACTTGGACCGGACGGTCAATCGAGGACGGGATCCCATCTTTCGGACGCGACCGGTCACCGTCATCCGTAAGGGAGAGTGGAAGCTGCATCTCTATCATGAGGAGTGGCTGCTGGACGGGGGAGCGGAAGAGATCGACTCAAACCATGCGGTCGAGCTCTATCACCTCGGCAATGATATTGGCGAGCGGGTGGACCTGGCTGGCACCGAGCCGGAGAAGCGGGACGAGTTGATCGCCGACCTTCTGGCTTGGATGGATTCAGTGGACGCGCAATTCGCCCAGCCGAAGTGAGACGGCTCAGAATTCCTTATCTGCGAAGACGAACCACGAAACCAGGGTGTAGGTGACCAGGTAGATCAATGCCAAGCCCGCGACCCTGAGCGCGGTGAGGGCGGGGATGGTCGTTCCCTCGATGGCGGCATCGGCTAGTCCGAAGAGGGAAAGATCCGGAAATACGAGGGAGAGGAGCTGGATGGCTGCGCGGCCCGCGAAGGAGTCGCCTATTGCCGTGGCCTCCAGCCAATAGTCCTTGGCCTCGCCCATGAAGAAACCGATGAAATAAACCAGCACTGTGCTCAGAATGGTGAAGAGAGTGGAGGTGGAGAAGGTGGAGATGAGCAAGGCCACGGCTGCGAGAACGGCGGCCTCCAGGAACAAGCCGAGGATGCCGAATTGAAGCGAGGCGGTGACGCCGTGGCGATGGACGCGGTCCATCTCGATGGCAATGTCGGCCTCACTGAAGCCTTGGCGCTGTAGTAGATCGAGACGCTCGGCTGCGACGAGATTGGTGCGGTGGTGGAGGACGGCGCTCATGAGCAGATCCATCACCAGGAGGGCGACGAAGGTGAGCATGAGGACACCGAGGAGCTTGCCAGTGAGGTAATCGAGCCGGGGGACAGGCTTGCAAAGGATGGTGTAGAGCGTGCGGTCCTCGACATCGCGCGGGAGAAGCAGGGCGGTGGCGGCGAGGGAAAATACGATCGCGAAGAGCTTCATCAGGCCGATGGTGCCGGATTTCCAGAGCCTCAGCTCCTGCTCGCCGGCGGCTTCCGGGCCGATGTGATGGGGAAGCCGAAAGAAATTGAGCGCGATGGCGAGAACGACGAAAAGGGCGAGAAAATAGAAGACCTTCATGCGGACCAACTGCGTGAAGGTCCCGGTGGCGATGGTCAGAATGCGATTCACTGGAGGAAAGTGACGCTGAGAGCGGCGAGGGATCAAGCGAGGAAAGTTGAAGATTGAAAGAGGTGGGGGACCTGACGAAGCTGGAAACCATGAGAAGAATGGCAACGATCTGCTGGCTGCTGTGCCTCGCGGTGGCTCTCGGGCAGGAAGAGGTGGAGCGGACGCGGAAGCTGCGCATCCTGCCCGTGGGAGACGCGCCCCCCTTCCGCCAGGAGATCCGTGATGGCGTCCGCTATGAGCTGGATGCGCCCAAGGGGAGCGAGCCGCCCTATCTCGTGGAAGCCTCGGTGCAATCCGCTGAAGAGGAGGGGGAGGGCGGAGGAGAGGTCGAGAGCCAGGAGCTAAGGCTGCGGCTGAAGTCGGCCAGTGCGCCCTTGGCTGTGCCGAAGGGACCCGCGCTGGTAAGGCTCGCCGAGGAGGGGGCTCCTTGGCATCAATTGACTCTGCCGGAAGGCGGAGATGTCTTGGCCGTGCTTTGGCGTGATCCGCAGGAAGGGGATTGGGGGAAGGCGAGGTCTCTCCTGCTGACGGATGGCCCGGGCTTTGCCGCCGGCATGGTGCGTTTCGTCAATGTGTGTCCGGCGGAAGTGGCAGTGAAGGTGGCTGGACGAGAGATTCAGGTGAAGCCGGGCGAGAGCGAAGTCCTGCGTGCTGACGAAGTGGATGGAGTCAAGATGCAGCTCGCCTACAAGGATGCGCGGCGGGGGTGGCGACGTTTTTACTCCGCCAGCCTGTCCCAGGGTAAGGGCCAGCGGAGCACCATTGTGGCCTATCGTGCCGATGGCGAGAAACCCCGGCAACCGGTCAAGGTCGTGATGCATCGTGAGACCGCACCGGTAGCGAGGGAGAATCCCTGAGCTGAGTTAAAAAAATCGGTAACATCCGACCGCGCGGCAGCTATCTCTTGTTGATGAAAATCCTGCTCGCCTGCCTTCTTTGCTCAGCCTCGGCCGTCATAGCGGAGGAGCTGGCTCCTATCCTTCTCCGTAACCAAGCCTATGCCGGGACCGAGAATCCCCGGCAGACCCTAAACTTGGCCGTGCCGGCGCGTTCGCCGGATGCTTCCCTTCCGCTCGTCGTGTTCATCCATGGAGGAGGCTGGGCCGCTGGCAGCAAGATGGGCGGCTTGCGGCGGCTGCAGCCCCTCTACTCCACCGGACAATATGCCACGGCCACCATCGGCTACCGCCTGACGAGGGAAGCGATTTGGCCGGCGCAGATCCATGATTGCAAGGCCGCCATCCGATGGCTGAGGGCGAATGCGGGTCAGTATGGTATTGATGCCGGGCGCATCGCCTTATTCGGCCTCTCTGCCGGCGGTCATCTCGCCGCCATGCTTGGAACCAGCGCGGAGGTCCCCGCCTTGGAGGGGGAGCTGGGGCCGCACGCCGAGGCCTCCTCTCGGGTCGCCTGTGTGGTCGATTACTTCGGGCCCACCCGCTTCCTTCCTTTGGAGGGGGAGCCTGCCATTAAGGGAGAGGATAATCCTCGCTCCGCGCCTGCCCGCCTGCTCGGGGGGCTGCCTCGGGACAAGCAGGAGGCCGCTCGCTCAGCCAGCCCGCTCACCCACATTACAGGGGATGATGCGCCCACCCTCATCGTCCACGGGACGCGGGACCGTCTCGTTGCCTTGGAGCAATCGGAGTGGCTCCGCGACGGGCTGCGGCAAGCCGGGGTGCCAGTGACCCTGGTCACCGTGGATGGGGGAGGGCACGGGCAGGGCTTCGGCGAGGACGTTTGGCGGGTGACGCGGGATTTTCTGGAACACCATTTGCTAGGTATTCAGCGCGACTGGAAGGATATGACCATCCCGGCTGCTACGAAATAGCCGGACCCCTTTCTCTGGAAAGACCAAGCCGTGGTTGACGCCCTCGGGGCTATCCGTTAAGCCGCAGCTGTCGGTGGCCCCGGAGGGTCACCAACTTTCAACCCACATTTAACCGCTCATCCCAATGGCAAATTACGGAATCAATGGATTCGGGCGCATCGGCCGCATGGTCCTTCGCGCACTGGTGGAGAAAGGCGAACTTGAAAAAGTCGCCGCCATCAATGACCTGACTGACAACAAGACGCTCGCCCACCTGCTGAAGTACGACTCCACCCAGGGAATCTTCGACGGCGAAGTCTCCTACGACGACGATTACATCGTTGTGAACGGCCACAAGATTCACGCTTCCGCAGAACGTGATCCTGCCAATCTCAAGTGGGGCGAATGGGGTGTGGATGTCGTTCTCGAGTCCACCGGCTTCTTCGTTGACCGCGACGGTGCGTCCAAGCACCTCTCCGCCGGAGCCAAGAAAGTGCTCATCTCGGCTCCTGCCAAGGATCCTGACCTCACCATGTGCCTGGGCATCAATGCTGACGAATACGATGCGGAGAAGCATCACATCGTCTCCAATGCGTCTTGCACCACCAACTGCCTGGCCCCTCTGGTCAAGGTCCTCAATGACAAGTTCGGCGTCGTCGAAGGCATGATGAGCACCATCCACTCCTACACTGGTGACCAGCGCCTGCTCGATGCTCCTCACAAGGACCTCCGCCGTGCTCGTTCTGCTGCTGTGAACATCGTTCCTTCCTCTACCGGAGCAGCCAAGGCGATCGGCCTCGTTATCCCCGAGCTCAATGGCAAGCTGACCGGCGGCTCCTTCCGGGTGCCGACTCCGACCGGCTCATTGACCGACTTCGTCTGCACCGTGAACTCCGATGTCACCGTCGAGGAAATCAACGCGGCCTTCAAAGAAGCTGCCGAAGGTCCTCTCAAAGGCATCCTTGAGTATTCCGAGGAGCCTCTCGTCCTCCAAGACATCGTGGGCAATCCTCACAGCTCCATCTATGACGCCGACCTCACCATGGTCATGGGCTCCCGGATGGTGAAGGTCTGCTCCTGGTATGACAACGAGTGGGGCTACTCCTCACGCGCTGCCGACGCCATGGGCCTTCTTCTTGGCTAATCGCCTGAAATTTTTTCAGCAAAAAGGCGCGGGGATTCTTCCTCGCGCCTTTTTCATTGATAACGGGTCGCTAGTTACTGGGCGACGTAGTCCAGGACCAGGACGTCCTCCACGACGGGAAGGAGGATTTTAACGAACTTCTGATGTTCCTCATGCGGGCCATAGGCGGCGAGACCCTCCTTGTCATCGAAGGTCACGACGAAGCAATGGGTGTAGCCCTTGGTGCGACCGCTTTCTCCATTGAAAGCCGGGCCCCACTCATAACCGCGGATGGTCTCGATCTTGTCTTCAAGTTTGCCGAACTCTGCCTCAATATGGGCAATCTGCTCCTCGGTGGCATCTTCCTTGAACTTCACCAGCACCACATGCCTGACCGCCCCCTCGGTCACCTCGGAAGCCGGAGGTTGGGTTTCGTGAGCCGACACAATTGCAGAAGTCATGGCGCAAAGCGCAAAAAGGATGGTCTTAGTCATCGAGAAGGGAACTAGCAGACAAGAGCTCAATCCCCAAAGGAATATTCACGAGGCCGCAGTCTAGGGACCGGGCTAGTTGGTCAATTTTAACTAATTTCTGAAATGGTAGCCGCGCAATCGTATAAAAATTTTGAATATTTACAGATTGGGGAGGGCGTTGACTGCCATCTTAGCGGTAAGCTCGAATTTTTAATAATCGGCGAATTTGTTAGGTTGAGCGGAGTATGTGGCTTAAGGAGAGAGGCTTGGAGTGGCTTCTTGTCATAAACGCTTTTGAATTCTTAATAATTTCCCCTCCGTAAATGTAAAAAATTATTGCTAATGAGGTCCTAGTTCACTATCAAGGGCGCGCGATGGAATTTAAAGTAATCTTTATTGGGTTTGCGCTACACTGCGTGCTCAATGTGGTCCTCATCGGTAAGTCGATGCTGTCCAAGAGAGTGGACTCCGATGTTGCCGAGGCCCAGGTGCAGCAAGTTCAAGCCAGCGAGCGAGCCATGTTGCAGTCGCTCACTTCGGGAGAGGAGATGCGCTCTCTTCAATCAACTTTGGAGGCCAGGTAATCCTCCTCGTCCTGAACTGCGATGGAGCAGTTTTCCTTCACAGTCCCTGCTCCTTCCCAAGTCCGTTGGATCCTTTTCCAACGGCTTTTTTATGGGCAGATTCTGGCGGTCACCTCGCTTTTACTTGATGAACACCGCTTTCGGCGGGGCTGCCCGGGTGTCTCGGGAAAAGTCTAGATGGACAAGGCGCGGGACTTTTGGCTAGCCTTGTCATCGCAACACATTCCAAGCATATGAAGTATTCCAAGATTCAGAACAAAGGCTTCACGCTCATCGAGCTGCTGGTGGTTATCATGATCATCGTGGTATTGATGGGGATTCTCGTTCCTGTCGTGAACAAGGGGATGGCCAAGGCGCAGAAGACCAAGGCCTTGAACACCTGCACGCAGCTCGTGACCGCTGTCGACTCCTACTACAACACCTACAACATTCTGCCCGCCAATAGCAAATCGGCGCCTACCGAAGACACTGAAGTGGACTCTACCGAGCCAATCATGAGCGTGCTCGTCGGCATCAACGTGGATAACATGAACCGCAAAGAACAGTCCTTCTTCTCTGGTGAGGAAGCCAAGGGCAGCTCCAAAAGCTCGGCCCGGGGCGGTCTCTTCCGCGACTCCACCTCTGCGGAGCTCTACGATCCATGGAAGAAGAAAGCCTCCGAACAGCGCGGCTACTTGATGCTTCTCGACTATGGCTACGATGAGAAGCTCGACGACCCAATCCGGCCCGGCCGGGTTCTCGGCAAGCGCGTGGTCACCTGGTCCACTGGCAAGGACGGCGAATGGAGCCGGGGGAAAAAGAACTCCAAGGTCAACCAGGACAACGTCTATTCTTGGATGAACTAAGGCCGTGAGGCCCTCTAGATAAGAAGAAGGCTCGCTCCGGCGGGTCTTTTTTTGTGTCCCCGCGAGGCGATAACAAGCCGTGCGGTTGACAAAAATCCTCCGCTCCCTTTCATCGCCAACCACCTTCCCCATTTCTTATGGCCGCCGATATCCTACTCACTGCGATTCGACAGCACCTGGAGCTTTACCCGACCCACAAGGTTCTCTTGGAGCCCATCACCAATGGGGCTTCGGGCCGTCTTCTCGCTCGCCTCAAGCCCGATGGTCACCCCACTTACATCGGAATTCATTGGAACGATGAACGGCCGGATAACGAATTTTTTCTGCCAATTGCGACGTTCCTCAAAAGCGCCCGGCTCAACGTTCCCCTCATCGTCGCACAAAACGCGGCAAAAAATTGGGCCATCGTCGAAGACTTGGGTGATGCCAATCTCCTCGACCGCAAGGACGACCCCTGGGAGGCTCGTGAGCCATTTTATCGCTCCGTCTTCGAACAGCTGGACCGCTTGGCCTTTACCAAGGTGCCTAAGGATTTGGAAATGATGCCGCCATTCACGGTGGAATCCTACGAGTGGGAGCAGAACTACTTCATCGAGCACTTTGTCGAACGCCATCTTGGTAAGGACGGGCAGGCTCTTCGCGATAGCCCTGAGCTCAAGTCTCTCCGGGAAAGGCTGGGGAAAAGCCACCGGCGTCTCGTCCACCGGGACCTCCAGTCCCAGAACATCGTGTTGGCTCACGAGAAAGCCTATCTCATCGACTTCCAGGGAATGCGGCTCGGGCACCAAGAGTATGACCTCGCCTCGCTGATCTACGATCCTTACATGAACCACTCGAAGGAAGATCGGGAGAAGCTACTCGACCTTTGGGAGGACATCACCGAGGAGCGCCCGATCCCGATGCTCCTGAGAGACTGCGCCATCCAGCGCCTCATGCAGGCCTTGGGGGCCTATGGGAATATCGTCCACAACTTCGACAACAAGTGGTACCTTCAGCATATTCCCGTCGCTACCCGCCTCCTCCGCGAGGTGGTCGACGATAGTGAGTTCGAGGACGTCTTTGCTGATTACCTTGCGTAGTCAGGCTGGTCGTCTCGGTCCACTCAATCAATCTCCAGCCGATAGCGGGGGAGAGCGGGGTCAACGTCTTGGGAGTAAGCGTCGATCCCTCCTTTCAGGGCGAAAGTGTTTTTCAACCCGTGCCCGCGGAACCAGGAAACATGGTCCAGCACGCTTAGCCCGCGGTGGTCATAGAACACGATTTCCTGCTCCACGTCCTGCGAGAGCTCCGCGAGGGTGCTCTCGACCAATAGAATGCTGCCCGGTATGGCGACGGCGTCATGCTCCTCCCGCGTGCGGGAATCGACGAGCACCGGGGGCTCGGCTGCCGCCAGCTTCTTCGCCAAGACGCCGGGAGTGATCAGGAGAGCCTGCTCTTCCTCGTGGCTGGTGAGAATGGCCTGCTGCGCCTTTTCCGCATCAATGTCATGCTGCTTGCAGACCGCGCCCAGGCTGTCGTCCTCTGAGAAGGCACACGATTGGCAGCCTCCAATGTGAAAGTGGGAAAACAACGCTCGCCGGGCAGAAGGATACTCGGCAAGCAATTCGCGCATCGGCGTCTCAAGCATGCTCAATCCTTGCTTCCCCGCGCCCTTTTGTCAAAAGACTTGGGCCTAAGGACTTGGTCCCGATTCGAAACGGAGGAAGGGACGGGAATGCCCCTTGGTGAGACTTTCGGAAGGGGAGGGGCCTTGCCCACCTCGGCCGGGCATGCCACTCTCACGGGGTGAAATGGCGATGGGATTGGAACCTTCTCGGGGCCTCGCTGGCCTTCTTCGCCTTGGCCGCTCTGGAGCGTGCCAATCGCGCGCGCTTCGCCTTGGTCGAGGCGGAAGGCGAGCTGGAAGCTCCTTTGTCTTGGAGCCCTGTGCTTCTGGGAGTATCCGTTACTTGTGCCCTCGCTTTTGTCGTGCGGTTGATTCTGAGAGCACGCCATAATCGGTCATGAGTGAGACGATTGTGATCCTGACCGGTGCCGGAATCTCGGCGGAGTCCGGTATCCGCACCTTTCGTGGCCCCGACGGGCTCTGGGAGGGGCACCGGGTGGAAGATGTGGCCACGCCGGAGGGATTCGAAGCTGACCCCGTCCTCGTCCAGCGATTCTACAATGAGCGGCGACGCGCTCTCTTGGATGGGATCCTGCCCAA
Source organism: Verrucomicrobiota bacterium JB023 (assembly GCA_030673895.1). GTDB lineage: Bacteria > Verrucomicrobiota > Verrucomicrobiia > Verrucomicrobiales > Akkermansiaceae > Roseibacillus. The sequence continues at coordinate 31,097 of JAUTCR010000036.1, read as the reverse complement.
TGCGGCCCACACCGCCATTGCCCGTCTACAGCGGGAGTGGCCCGGTGACGTCCTCCTTGTCACGCAGCATATCGACCATCTCCATGAGCAGGGCGGCTCGCCCCAAGTGCTCCACATGCATGGCGAGCTGCTCAAAGCCCGCTGCACCCTCTGCCAAGCGGTGCAGAGCTGGGAGCAAGACCTCAGTGCCGAGTCCGTCTGCACGACCTGTGAAACAGCGGGTGGCATGCGGCCTCACGTCGTCTGGTTCGGCGAGATGCCTCTGGGGATGGGCGAGATTGAGGCCACCCTGCAGCGGGCGGACCTCTTCGCTGCGATAGGGACCTCGGGTCAGGTCTATCCCGCCGCCGGCTTCGTCAATGCCGCCAAGTATGCCGGGGCGAAGACCATCGAAATCAACTTGGCCAGCACGGGCACCAGTGAGGTATTCGACGAGCATTTGCTCGGCCCTGCCAGCGAAAAGGTGCCGCTTTGGGTTGACACCCTACTGGGCTCTCGGAAAGGCAAGTGAGTTTTTCGCTTGATAGCAGGGGCTCGCACGGGTAGGAACCGCCCTCCACAAAAGCTATGGGTCAGCAATTACGAAAAGTTACCAAGCGCCGTCGTCGCAAGCAATATCTCAAGCGCAAGAAGGAATTGGCGAGAACCAACGCCGTTCTGGGCAAGAAGGCAGCGAAATCCGGTGAGTCCGAGTCTCAGCCTGTTGCGAAAAAGGCTGCCAAGAAAGCGGCTAAGAAAGCAGCCAAAAAGGTAGCGAAGCCTGCCGAGCCTGCAGCGGAAGCGACCGACGCGCCTGCTGAAGAGAAGCCTGCCGAAGAAAAAAGCGGCGAGTAAGAGAACCTGATTTCTCAATCGAAACCTGAAGAGCCGACCTCATGGTCGGCTTTTTCATTTGAGAAGAGAGGGAAAATCTTGCCTGCGGATTGCTTGTTGCCGGCATCGAACCTTCATTCTCGAGTCAGCTCGACCAAGGCGAGGCCCTCGGGTCTCAAGGAGCCTATGAGCATCAAATCCCGTCAACCAAACGGGAAAACCTGCCCTTGAACTTGCGGAAGCCGCTCATCGGGGCGTAAATCCCTGCGGAGAGTCATGCGTGCCTGGTGGTCGCCGCGGTCTTCAAAACCGTTGAAGCCTCTAACGGGGCTTGGTGGGTTCGATTCCCTCCCTCTCCGCCAATGTTTTCCGAGGGGAGGGTGGGCGTCTCGGCCGCCACTCGTTGTTGATGCGGGCGGGACGCCCGCGCTCCCTTTTTAGGCTTTGCCCATGGTTAGTTTGGCCAACCCATAGAGTGCTCTGAGGAGGAGAATCGCGAGAAACGCTGTGAGGAGGGGGCGCTTTTTGATGAAAGAGATCAAAAGGTGTTCTTGCCCCGCAGCTGCGATTTTTTCTGATTGGGCGGGATCGGCCGGTACGGCCTGATAGCGGATGTTATCGGTTGATTGGCTGTCGAGCTTTGTGGCGGTGGCCTCGATCGTGGTCGCCGGTTGCGATTTCTCCAGAAGCTGGCGGGCGTCTTCGGCCATCACCGAGGAGGGAGTTTGAATGATTTCAGAAAGTGGCCGGGCGATAGGTTGGCGCGGTTGGAGAGGATTCTCGGTGGGGGTGTTCGGTTCCTCGGGCTGGTGATGCTGGGCATCAAGCGAGGTGAAAGAGGCGAGGATGGTGAGGAAGAAGAGAGGCGTTTTCACAGAAGTCGGGCTAGGATGCGGTCGATTACAGGGGATTTACTTGGCTGGGGTCAAGCGGGAGAAGCGATGGCGATTTTGCCTTCCTGCCTATGGGGGCTGTCGTATTGTTCGGTGCGTCCCGTAGCACAGTGGATTGGCGGAGCCGAATGAGGTGGGCTGGCTTCGAGGTTGAGCGATGAGGGCATTGCATCCAGATTGTCAGTATGTCGTTACGGGTGATTTGTTTCGCATTGGTCTTTGCCTCGATTGCCTTGGTCTCTTGTGGAGGCAGGGGCGAAGTGAGTGGAGAAGAGGCTGCAGAAGTCAAAAAGCGCCCCAAGGTGGTCGGGGTGGTCTCCAGTATTCATGCGGATAAGGGGTTCATCCTTATCAGGCAGTATGGACCGGGGGACATGCCGACTGGCGGGGTATATAGCGCGAGGAGCGCGGACGGGCGCCGTGCGGTGGCAATTTTCCCGACCGGTGAGAGCCAAGGGAAGTTCCATGCTGCCGATTATGCGGCTGATGCGGGGATTCCCCGAGTGGGTGATGTGGTGATCATGAGTCCGATCGAGACGGAAAATTCAGAAACTCGCCAAGAGGCCCTGCCGGAAAATGTTGAGGGTGAAGAGTGAAGAATCCCTTGCGCAATCTGGCTTGCTTAGGTTTCGGCGAATTTGGCAAGAGGCTACATTTTATAAAAATTTAAGTTTTTGCTTCACTTCCTTTGAATTTCCGGCCAGATTCGTCGTGCTCACTCGCTGAGCACCCATGTTGTTCCAAAAACATATCCAGTCGACCAGTAATGAAAACCACAGCCACCAGCCGCAAGGCTTCGGTGCAGGCGGAAGCAGACCGTCTCGCCGATTTCGTGTTGTTTACACAACGTTCATGTATCCTTAACCTGTCAAACGAGCTCAACCGGGGACACATTTCGTTCCCGCAGTTCTTTCTTCTGACGTATCTGTCCAGTGAGGAGTATCTCACTATGTCAGATATCGCCAAGAAGATGGGACACTCGACTGCGGCAGCGACCGGACTCGTGGACCGTTTAGAGAAATTGGGCTACGTCGAGCGTGTTCACGCGGCAGAAGATCGCCGTAAGATCATGGTTCGGATCACCCAGAAAGGCACCGAACTTGTCGCACACATGCGCAAGGAGATTGCCACCGACCTCGCTTCCATCATGGCTGAGGCGGACCAGGACGAATCCGAGACATTGGACTTCGCCCGCGACGCGATGGGCCGTCAGGCTTAATCGTCGCTCCCAAGACACTTCCATTTATTGCAACGCCCACATTGAAGACAACATGGGTGGGAGCGGGCTAATTCCCCGTTACTGCTCTCGCAAGTTCCAGAAAGTTCCACTACGTTCGCCGTGGTGGAACTTTCGTCATTTCTAGAGAACATCAAGCAGGAGGGCATCGTCGCAGGCTTTGTTCCCCGGATTGCTTCGGTCGCCGGGAGTTTGGATAAAGACGCCGCGCTAGATGCCTTACGCGATGAGCACGAGAGCGCACTCAATGAGGCGGGCTTCTCTTGGGATCAGCTTTATCGAGCCGAGCAGGTGCACGGGAATCAACTGGCGATTGTGCCAGATGGAGGGGCAGCGCGACTTTTGCCCGAAGTCGACGGCCTGTTGACAGCCGAGCCCAATGTGGTTCTGGGGATTTACGTCGCGGATTGCGGTCTCATTTGGCTGGTCGATAGCAAGACCGGAGCCCTCGGCCTCCTGCATTCCGGCAAAAAGGGAACAGAAGGAAATATCCTCGGCGAAGCCGTGAAGAAGATGGAGAGAGCCTTCGGGACCTGTCCCGCCGACCTAGTGGGGGTGCTTGGTCCTTGTATTCGGCCGCCTCATTACGAGATGGATTTTGCGGCAGCAATACGAAAGCAAGCGCGAGAAGCTGGGATTGGAAGTTTCGAGGATTGCGGCCTCTGCACGGGCTCGGATCTGGAGACTTATTACAGCTACCGGATGGAGAAAGGAAAGACAGGGCGAATGCTCGGCTTCATCGGCCGAAAGACGTCGCCCTGATCAATCCCAGCGGGAAGGGTGGAAAGGGAGTGCTTAGGCAACGGGCTCGATCCAGCGGACCGGCTCGGACTTCTCGCCTTGGTGAAAGCGCTCGGCGAGAATGTCAATGATGCCGTCGTGGGTGGCGACGAGGTCCGTCATTTCCCAGGCGAGGCCGGGGTGTTGGCCGGCTGCTTCTTTACAAATCTGTGCGACATCGCCACCGGGTCCGGCGTGACGGCCGGGGGAGGCGAAGAGCATTGAGACGATCACTTCATCGCGGTATCCCTCACTGCCAATGATGTTCTCGAGAAGAGGCTCATTGTAGGCATATTCATCACCCTCCCGGCGCTCCATTGAGCAGGCGGTGACAAGGGGATAGTCCTCCTTTGGCAGTAGAGAGCGCACTTGGTCCGCGAGGTGGTTGCGCACCTCGGTGACCTTGATGCGGGGAGCGCCGTGGTCGACGACAGCCACCGCCGGATTCTTGAGATTCGTTCCGGCACGGGTCGCCTGGATCTGATCGACCAAGATCTGGGCCATGCGGGTATCGGACGGGTCGAGAGGCTCCACCACACAGGGGGCGATCCGCACCTCCAGCTCATCCCAGCCTTCGGCGCGCAGAGCCTCGACCCGCTGGGGCATGTACTCCTTGATGGCGGCGCTCGGTCCGAAGAACATCGGGGTGACGAGGAACCGGTTGATTCCTTCTTCCCGTTTTTTCAAGATGAAGGGTTCGAAGATTTCGGCAGGGATATCGTTGAGCTTGGCCGGGGAAACCTTCGTTGAGTGGAGAAGGGAAACCGGGTAAATGGTTTGGCCCACTTTCTCCCCAAGTCTTTCCGCCAGACTCCGGAGGCTGAGGGTTGCTTCAGCTCGAAAAGAGCCGTTGTCGGTCAAGAGGCAGCACATATCACTCATGGGACCTTCGATACGACATCCTTGGGAAAATGCGAAGGATTTTGCGGTCCGGGGAGACTTCCTGTTGCTAGCCTTTTGACAGCGCCTTCTCGCTCGATTCCGTAAGACAAGTCACTCCTTCCTCCCCATTTTCTGAAGTCTTGGGCGTTCTTTTTTTCTGGTGCGAGGGATGGTCCTCTGCAAGAGGCTAATCGTCCGTTGCCTATGCTGTCTCCACCCTCCGACCAAGCCTCCTCGCGTCCGGGGGAGATCCTGGAAGCTTATCGACGGCTGGGTCGCCGGAGGATTTCGGGATGTCTTTTCCGCATTCTCGTTATTTTCTGGGTTCTTGGTATCGTAGTGGGTTACCAGCAGGATGAGGACGCGGAGACAGCGACGGACTCACTGATCCGTGAGGCTGATGTTGAATTTGCGTTGGCAGCGTGTTTCGGCGAGTTGCCTAAGCCTTTGCGAGCTCTCTTGTGGTCAAGCACGGAGGAAGAGGTGGTGGAGAAGATGAGCGAACGGTTCGAGAGCTTGCGGCGGAGGGGACTCTTGACGGGATATGGAGAGAGTCACTTGGAGGTGCTCCAAGCCCTGCGTTCCGGCAGCAGCGCCGACTTGCCGCTGGCATCCTGGCTGGAGCGAGGGGATTTCTCCTTCTGGCAATGGGAGTACCTAGCGCTCAAGCGGGCGGGCATCCTGGAGAGAGAGCCTTCTCTCCAGCAGGGCAGGGAAGAGCTGCTTTTTCGCGCAGGCTCGTCCTTAATCGCGGGCGAGGCCGTTTGGTGGCTTCTTGCTCTTGCCGGGCTTCCTTTCTTGCCACGGGCCCTTGCCAGCTTCCGGACGGACAAGCTCACCCACAGTGGTAAACGGCGAGGCTCGCCATGGGCGTTCTCCTACGTTTTCGGTGTCTTTTTGCTTGTCGATCTTGTGAATGATTTCGGTCTCTTCGGCCTCTATTTATTGCCGCTGCCCTGGGATGCCGCTCCGTATCTGACTTTGATTACCACGGACACCCTCTGGCGGGTCGGAGGAGCACTAGGGATGATGTGTTTTCTCTTCGTCCGCTGGCGTCACGGTGCTCGACTGCTGGGTCTGGCTCGAAGGCCGGAGTGGAGGCCTGTTCTCGGCATGCTTTCGCTACTATACTTCGTCAATCTGCTCCTCTACGCCGGCTGGTCGACCTTGGGCCTCCCGGAGGCGGAGGGTTACGTGGACCCTTGGGAAGATGGCTGGGGAGGGTTGATCTACGCGCTCATCAGTGGGGTGATCATGGCTCCGGTGGTAGAGGAGATCATGTTTCGCGGGTTCCTGTTTCGTGCCGGATATGGCCGATTCGGTTTCCTGCGGGGGGCTATCTACTCGACCTGCTTCTTCGTGCTCATCCACTTCTATGACGTCCCGGGGAGTTTGTCGGTCGGGTTCTTTGGGATTGCGGCGTGCGTGCTCTATCGGGCGACCGGCTCTCTCTGGACAGGGATCGTCTTCCACATGGCCTATAATGCGGCAATCACCGCCTCATATTGGCCGCTCTATCACGGCAACTATCTGCCGTAGCCTACTTTTCGGAAGGGCGATCGCTCAGCGCTTTTTCCGTCCGCGTTGGTCGCGGGCGGCAAGGACCTTTTCGCGTTCGACGAACTTGGGGAGAAGAGTGGCTTCCATCCAAGCAAAGGCCGCTTCCAGCCCTTTTTCCCGATAGAGTCGTCCGATGCCGGCTTCGACGGACGTGGGATTGCCAAAGTGGCGGAGAAAATCATTGGATGTGAAGCGGACGAAGGCTTCACCGCTCAAATGCCCTTCTGATTGCAGGAGCCATTCGCGGGCATAGAGGGCGAGGACGGCATCGCCCACCCAAGCTTCCTCTCGTTCTTTCGTAACAGCGGCTTCGTCGATCTTCATGCGGTGGCAGGTTCAATGGCTTGGCGAAGGTGTTCTTCCTTCTGTGGCGTCCAGTAGCCGCTTTCAAGCTCGATAAAGACTGCCGAGTAGGGGAGGGCCGTGCGCGTCTTGATCACTAGGACGGCAAAGGATTTCGATTCATCCTCCAGAATAACGGAAAGCGACTGATGCTGGAGCTCCCTTACGAAGTCGGCCTGGCCGCGGGCCTGAAAGACGGCGTCCAGCTGCTGGCGATAGAAGTCGATACCCGGAGCGTCGTCGTTCCTAACAGCTGAGAGCTCTCGTGACTTGTAAAAGACGGGGCTGACGTGCTGCTGGGAGTCGATCACATTGAGAACTCCATTGAGCACCTCGGGGATCTCTTTATCGACGAGAAGGGTCCGCACACCCCGACGGGTGTGAAGAGGAAAGGATTGGTCGGCGATGACGATCCAATTGTGGTCGCCGAGGGCTTGGATCTCCGTGACCAAGCCGGGATCCAGCTGCTGATCCACGTAGCTCGGGCTGGAGCAGCCGCCGAGGAACGGGAGCATGGCGAGGAGGCTGAGGAGGAGTGACCGCACGCCGCGAAGTTATCGGAGCGTGACGGAAAGTCAATCTGAGCGCGTGACTTGACGCGCCATCACATGAGGCGTGCTCCGGCCTCGGCCAAGGGAGAACGCTCGCCGCGGGAGAGCGAGACATGTGCGGCGAAGGGCTGCCCCTTCAATCGCTTGCGGGCATAGACGAGACCATTCGAGCGACTGTCCACGTAAGGATTGTCAATCTGCCCCGGGTCACCGACGAGGACGAGCTTGGAGCCTTGGGACATGCGTGTGACCACCGTCTTCGCTTCCTGAGGGGTGAGCTGTTGGGCTTCGTCGAGGACGAAGAAACGATTAGGGATCGAGCGTCCGCGGATGTAGCAGAGGGCCTCCACCTCAATGATGCCTTGCTCGACCAATGAGTCGTAGGGCTTGCGGCCGGCCTCGGCTGGCGAAGGGGCTTTGCCTTGCTTGCGGCGGGGGCCCTTGGCCAAGGGGGGGATCATGAGGACGTCGAGGGCATCATAGATGGGCTGTAGCCAAGGCTTCATCTTCTCGTCCAGGGTGCCGGGCAGGTAGCCGAGCTGATCGCCCATGGCGACGACTGGACGGGAGATGGTCAGGCCGTTGTAGGTGCGGTTGAAGACTTCGCTGAGCCCGGCTGCGATAGCGACGAGCGTCTTACCGGTGCCGGCTTGTCCGTAGCAGGTGACCATTGAGATATCGGGGTTCAACAAGGCATCGATGAGGCATTTTTGCCCGAGATTGAGGGGCTTGAGCGAGTTGCCATCGGGGATGCGCAGTGCCTCGGGGATGGCGAGGCGGACGAAGTGATTGTCGGCATCAAGACGAGCGGGGATGGTTTGCTTGGGACCCGCTTGCAATAGAACGTATTCGTTCACCGAGAGAGCATCTTGATAACCTTCGGCGGGGAGGTGGCCCGAGCTGGCGAAGCGCTGCAGCTCGCTGGCTTCCACATTGATACGGCGCAGGTCGTAGTTGGAGACCTCCTGCGGTTCGACCTTGTCGTTGAGGTAGTCCTCGCACTGGATGCCAACGGCCTTGGCCTTGAGCTGCATATTGAGATCCTTGGTGACCACGATGACGGGAGGACTATTGTATTGCGCGACGAGCAGCGCGGCTCCGAGGATGCGGTGATCGACTCGGTCACGCTCGGGGAAGACGCGGAAGAACTGACGCAGCTTCTCGGCGCTCTTTTCGCAGAAGGCAGGGTCAAAGACTACCAGCCTCACAGAGCCGCCCCCGGCGGTGGGTACGCCACGAGTCGGACTCTCCCCATTGGAAAAGAGCGAGGTCAATGCCCGGTGGACCTTGCGCGCATTGGCTCCCCGGTCGGACTGCTCGTTCTTGAAGCGATCAAGCTCGGACAGAACATCTGCGGGAATGCAGAGGTGATTGTCGGCGAAGCGCTCCAGACAGCCGGCGTCGTGGAGGAGAACATTGGTGTCGAGGATGAAATTCTTCCCGATCGGAGAGGGAGCAAAGAGGCCGAGGTCGCGGGCTTGCTCTTTCAGGCGGCTATTGCCCTTTTTGCGCGCCGGAGGCTCGGGCGAGCTGCTATCCAGTTGTTGATCGTCGAGGTGGAGGTGCACTTGCGTGCCTTCAGCCGAATACATAAGAGGTCGGTGGTTGAGGCGAGGGTGATAGAGCCGGAGAAGGCTCTCCACGACCGCTCCTCGCGGCGGGAGATTCGAAGAGAATGGCCCATCCGGATCATTAAGACTCTTCACCTTAACCACCACAAATCCCTGGTGGCAATGGTCAATCACGTAAGCGATTCCGTTTCTTCCTGCCTCACTCGCGAGCAGTCACTTGCCTTCTCCCAGATTGTGGCGGAGAGAGGGGAAATCAATCTTGCCAAGCGCGGTGCGGGGGAATGCGGGGACCGCGCGGGCTGCCTCCAAGCGGGCGAAGCCAGGGCGGTTTTCGTTGAAGGAGGTGAGGACGGCTTCCAGTGAGGGCGTCAATTCTCCCTCGATGACCGGGATGAGCCGGTAGCCTCGGCGCTTATCAGGCTGGGCGATAATGGTCGTGGAGGCTGGAGACAGGCTGATTGCGAGAGCGTTTCTTAATTGTGCCAAGTTAACCAACTCACCCAGGATCTTAAGTTGATCGTCCTGACGCCCCAAAATGGTGAGGGCTCCATCATGCCAGGCGCCCCGGTCAGAGCTTAGATGCCACTCATTTGTTCGCTTCTGGTAACGACCGCCTTCAATCACTCCGGTGAAGAGACCGTCTCCTCGAATCTCGATCAGCTCTTCGGCATTGATGCGGAGGTCCCAGCCCGCGAGCGTTTGCAGGGTCGAACTCGCCGAGTGGCTGCAGGTCGGGCTGCAGGCGACTAATCCGGCAGTCTCGGTCATCCCGTAACTGGCGATCACCGGCCAGTCGAGCGCGATAGCCTGCTTGGCCAGTGGGGCAGGCAGTGCGGCGCCTCCGAGGAGGGCGACCCGGAGGCTAGCTGGTCCCCGGAGTCCGTGGGACACCAAGTCATGCAACTGGGTAGGGACGAGCGAAACCAAAGTAATCCGCTCGGCGGTAAGGAAGCGATGAAAAGTGAAAGGATCCCACTTACCAATGTAACGGACCGTCTCGTAGCCAGCTCGGAGAGCGCGGTATTCAGCCATGAAGCCGCCGGCGTGGAAGGAGGGGAGCACGAGCCCTGCTTTATCAGATGAGTTTGCGTCGAAGTGGGCATTAACGAGATCCGCACAAGCATCGAGACCTTCCTGGCGATGGTGGATCCATTTTGGGGCCCCGGTGCTGCCGCTGGTGGCGAAGAGATGTCCATTCAGCTCGGTGGAATACTGACTTTCTAGTAGATGAGCAGTTTCGCGCAGATGGGGCGGGGAATGGACGGTGAGGGGCATTCAGGCAGGGAGTTCCTTCCAAGGAAGTTCGTCTAACAACTCGTCGAAGCCAAGCCCGGTCCAACCGGTGGGCTGGAAGGTCGGGCCGGGGTCGCCGAGCGCCTCGGTGAAGGCATTGGGCTCAAAGAGATGGTGGGTCTGCAAGCCGCAGGTGCCAACATGATTGGGGAATTGCAGGGCGAGGCGGCCAGCCTCCCATGCGGCGAAGGCTTGGCCCAGTGGATGATCCATGTAGGAGGTCACGATGACTCGTTGGCCTTGGCGCGAGGCGGCTTCGGCCAAGAGCCAAGGCTCGTCGAGAGCGGGCTTGAGCACCAGGTAGGCCGCGCTCTTCGAGGTGCTGCCGTTGGGGGCGGCTTCCCGATCGAGCGCCAGATCGGCGCCAGTCTCGCGCTTGAGGGTCTCCCAGCTATCCGCGTGGAAAGGGCAGGGGTCTTCGAGGAAATCGATTTGGTCCCGCACGGGCTCGGGTAATGCGAGAATGAAGCCGCGCACTTCCTCCCGCTTGGGCACCTCATTGAAGTCGAGTCGCCAGCGGAGCTTGGGCAGCGCGGCGGAGGCTTCTCTGAGAAAGAGGGCCTCGGCATTGAGATCGCGTCCACACTTCAGCTTGATGGTCTCGTGGCCAAGCTCGACGGCCCAATCGATGGCCTGCCGGTCGAGACCCGCGCAGGTGAAGTGGCTGGGGGGAATCTCCATTTCCTCGAAGAGTGATTCCTCATGCTGACGGGCATGGGCGTCGTATTCCGCGCACCGGAGAGCGCGGCGGACGAGGGGCCAGCGGCGTTTTCCCTGCAAATCAGAGAGACACTTTGCGAGCGTGGGATCGCCGAGGGTCGGCCAGGGTTGCAGGCAGGCGAAGCCATCGCCAATGCGGAGCAATGCCCCTCTCGCCTCGCCGATCGGGGAGGCGGCGTTGGCGCTCTTTCCGGCCCGGAAGCGCAGCGTGTAGGGGTGGTAGTAGATGGGTGAGGATGCGTGCAAGTCCGGCACTTAACCTTTGAAACGATGAGAGGCAAGCGGCCCTTTGGGCAGTTACTTGAGGAGAAGGCGGAAGAATTCCTGCTCGGTTTTCGTGGACGTATCGATCTCGAAGGTGAGGTACTCGGTGGCCAGGCAGTCGCCGTCCTCGCTCAGGGATACGGCCCGGTCGCTGAAGGTGGCCAGATCCGTCGATGAGCGGAGCGTCAAGTTCGACGAGCCATCCCTCAATTGGAAGCTGGGGCCCTTTTCATCAGGATCCCAGAGCCACCAGGCCACGGGGAAGCCGAGGGTGAGGGTGGGGCCGGAGACCTCGCGAATCCCAAAGACATGAGGGTAGCCCTCGAATTCATGAGGGTTCAAGCCGTAGATGTATTCCTCCAGGTTAGTGTAGAGATCGCCATCGTCATTGGCCTGGGGAGAGGGGTCGGCAAGCCCGAACCAAGTGGTCCAATCATTATAGCTGGTGGTGCAGGGAGGAAGGCCGGGATCCGACTTGAGGACGGGGTAAGAACCACTTGCATCCATCACGGTGATGGCGTGGGTGCAATCTGCCAGGAAGTTGTTGACGAGCGATGAGCCCCGTTGCCAGGGATTGGCGGAGTAATATTGGGCGAGGACTCCGGCGACCGTTGCCGCTGAAGCCGAGGTGCCACTGAAGAGCTCGGTAGAGGCTTGGCCAACTTCATCGTCGACGGCCACATTCTCGTGCCCGGGAGCCATGAGCTTGACCTTGGCCCCGGTATTCGACAGGGCGGTGACTGCATCCGACTCATTGGTGGCACCGGTGCAGATCACGCCCGGCAGGTCTCCGAAGACCGAGGGGTAATAGTCTGCCGCATCGGCTGATGAGTTCCCAGCAGCCATGACAACGGGGATGCCGGCCAGTAGGCAGGAATCGAGAGCGATGCCCATGGCTGTATCCAGTGGAGCCGGATCGGTGGGCGAGATGGTGGTGGCCGAGGTGGAAGCGATGACGATGGCGGCCGGGGTGTAAAGGTTCTGGCTACTAATGCGATCGTAATAGGCCTCGCTCAAGGCGCTGGTCAGGTAAGAGGCGCGGGTCGTACCCGCATTGGGGTAGATGTCGTAGATTTTGAGGGTGAGGTCTGTCTCCTGCGCGACGCCATGCCCGGGGCCGGCGATAAGCGACGCCATGTGGGTGCCATGCTCCATTGAGCCAATTGCTTCCGCGTCTCCCTCTCCTCTAATTAGCTCGCCGAAGCCGGAGCCGGTATCATCCAGCAAGGTGAGGTAGCTATTACTAGAGAAATAGGAATTGGGGTCGTTAACAGCGGTGTCGATGAGGTAGAGTCTCACTGGCTGGCACATCTCGGGGAATTCGTAGGAGTAGCCGGGCGGATTGGTGGCTGCTTGGTTGTTGAGCTTGGCGAGATTCCAAGAAGATGGCGAGGTGGTCCCGGAGAGGGCGATCTCCGCATCTTCTTCCACGACGAAGCGGTCGCTTGATTGAAGCGCGTCGACATCAGTCAAGGAGATGAAAGCGGCATAGCCGACAATGCTGCGGGTGAATCCAGTCGGGCTTTGGTAGATGTCAGGATAGTTCAGCTCGAGATAGACTTGTGCTGGTTGGGAGAGCTGGAGAGTGGCGTTTGGCTGTTGCTGGAGGATGGCTAGGAGTTCGTTTAAGAATTGCTCCGGTGGGGTCTGGTCGCCATCCGGCTGCCGAACGAGAAAGCAGCTTTGGTTCGCCTTATTGCGGGTAAAGGCAGCAAATGCCTTGGGCGATTTTTCATCGGCTTCAAGGGGATGAGCATCGAAGACTTCCTGACCCGATCCCGTGAAGTGGCCCACCAGAATCTGGGTGACAAAGCCCGGGGCAGCGATGCCGAGACCAGTGGCCTCGGGATGCCCCGTTGATTGGCGGAAGTCGTAGCGATTGCCCTCGGCGTCCAGGGAGGCGATGCCGGTGTCTGAGGAGCCATACCGGGTCAGGCCTTCGACGAAGTAGCCTCCGTCGAAGTTGATGGCGACGTGGATGTTTCCTCTGGGATCGAGCGCCAAATCCCGGGAGGTCATGCTGCCTTTTGTCGCCACCGCATCGGCCACTCGGCGTGACCACTGGAGTTCGCCCTCAAGGGAGAGATTCACGACATAGGTCTCGCGGGAACCCCAGCCTGTCGGTTCGTCGAGAAGCTTCCCGCGGTAATTGACGTCCGGTGATGGTGAATCGAGTGAAAAGGTGACGCGGCCGGAAGACGAGACTGCCAAGCCGCCGGGAAGGTCATTGGCGGGAGAAGTGACCGCTGTCTGCCACAGGATCGAGAAATTGGAGTCCACACAGGCGATATAGACGTCGTGGAGATTGCCATCATCAATCACGGAGCCCAAAACATAGTAGTAAGGCTTGCCCTCCTGCGGCTCGAATAGAGCGACGTGGTTGAGTGTGGCAATCTTCTCCGGACTCTCCACTTCGCCGGCTAGCTCGCCATCGGGGAGGTATCGAGCCAGCAAACGACCGGTTCCAGTCAGGAAGATGCTGCCCTCGGCATCGATAGCCAGGGAGCTTGGCAAGAGGTCCTTGAGGGCGAAGGCGTTGAGCCAGCGCCCATCAGCTGGTGAGAGGGTTGCCACGAAGCCTTGCGGCTCCTGCCCGTCGGGAGCAGGCAGCATGATGTCATCACCGAGAGTGAGATCGCCCTCGTGGAAGCCGGTCACATAGATGAGCTGGCGCGGGCTATCGACCGCCAGATCGGTGATCTCGACGGCCCCCTTGGAGTTAGGTTGCGCCACCCAGGCAAACTTCCAGTCTTGGCTGCTATCGCTGCGATCCATCCGGACCACGAGACCTGCACGGTCATCACTGGAGAGACGTGAATCATAGCCGGGGAGGGACACATCACCGAGGAAGTAGCCGGACGCAAAGGTTGCCGAGGGAGCCTGCTTGAAGCCGGGGCTCTCGACCGAGGTCAGGCAGATTTCTCGAGCAGCACTCGTGCTCATCGCCCATTCCCACTCGAGAATCTCAGAGGGGAGCAGTTGGCTTGAAAGAACAAGCAGACTAAGAATTAGGGAACGCATGGCTGTTGTTGGGGTTTTGGCGTCGATGGCTGTCAACCGGATTCATCGAATGCGATTTTTCACAACGCCGTCAGCGTTGATCAGACCAAAAAATTACTGAATCGAAAAGACTTGATTGGAAAACCCAACTAACCTTGGGAAAGGGTCGCCGACGATCGAATGGAGGACGATTCGTGATTTCCTCTCCGCTCTGGAAAAAAGGCGTGCGCAACCGATCTCTCCAGATAGGAAAGGGCATGGATTTTCCCTTACAGCTGCGCTTCAAGGTCCTGACCTTATTTTCTCAAAAGGCGACCGTTACCGATGCCAACGGTCAATTCGTCTGCTTCCTCAAGCAGAGGAGTTTCCGATTCCGGGAAAAGGTCGAAGTCTTCGCCGATCCGGAGCGTAGCCAGCTTCTGGCCACCATCTCGGCGGACCGCATTCTTGATTGGTCGGCCCGCTACACCTTCCACGATGCCAATGGGCAAGAAATCGGTTCCGTCGGCCGCAAGGGTGGACGTTCCCTCTGGCGAGCTCACTACGAGGTCTTCAATCCGGGTGACAACACCCCGGACTTCACCATCCGGGAGGAGAATCCTTGGAAGAAATTTCTCGATGGTTTCTTGGGCGAGATTCCTGTTGTCGGGTTCTTCACCGGCTTTTTCCTCCATCCCTCTTACGTGGCCACGCGGGGGACCCAGGAGTCGATGCGCCTCACCAAGGAGCCTGCCTTCTTGGAAGGAAAGTTTCGCTTCGACAAGCTTGGTGATCCCTCTCCTCGGGAGGAGCTGAATCTTCTTCTCTCCTTCCTCATGCTCAACATTTTGGAGAAAAGGCGGGGTTAACTCACAGAATTGGGAATTGGCGGGTGTCGCTTGCGGTTTGGATGATATGCGGCGAGGCGAGGGCACACGCACTTTGAGATGGGACGGGAGGCAGACGGGCGCTTGGATGATCGCAATGCGTTGGTTGCTTGCGGTCATTAGCCTCGGGGGCAGTCTCGGGGCCCAAGACGAGTTCATTCCCACGATTGATGCTTCGGGTGAGCCGGTGGCCCTGCCATTCGGCGAGACCGGCGACTTCGTCGAAGGCGACGATACGGAGATTCTGGTCGAGGGCGTCACCAGCATTCAGCTGCTGGGCATTGAGGGGCATAGCGAATCGATTGCATCTCCCCGCCCGCTCGGGGAGTGGCCAGTGGAGGCGGGGGGGCTCACTGTGGCGGAGCTGCCCGAGCTGCAGCGGCGTTTGACCTCTTATGTCAATCGGCCCTTGAGCGAGCGCGATCTGCTCAAGCTAACCGAGGAGATCATCCGGCACTACGAGGAGCGGGACCGACCCGTCGTCGACGTCGTGGTGACAGGGGTTGAGGAGGAAACCCTGCTGGTCGAGGTCGCTGAAGGCCGGGTGGGGGAGCTGCGGCTTAAGGATGCTGAGTATTTTAACGAGGAGCTACTAGCCGACGCGCTCTCGCTTCGTTCGGGCGATTTGCTGCGCGCCAGTGCGCTGGAGGAGGATCTTGTTTGGCTGGGTCGCAATCCCTTCCGGCAAGCCGAACTATTTGCCGCGCCGGGCAGGGAGGCGGGCGAGGCCGACTTGTTGATTGGCCTTGAGGAGGAGAATCCCTGGCTCTTCAGCTTGGGCTGGGAGAACACGGGAACCGAGGCCACCGGGGAGGAGCGCCTCATCGCGAGCATCCTTTGGGGGAATGCCTGGGATGCCGATCAGGTGCTGGCCTATCGGGCAACGCTTGGCTGGGATGTGGAACGCTTCCAGGCGCACGGATTCTCCTGGGAAGTGCCCCTGCACCAGCGGCACGAATTTCTCCGCTTCAGTGGGAGCTGGGCGCGGGTACGGACTGATTCCGATTTCGGCTCGTTCGTCTTGGAGGCTGAGGGCGAGAGCTGGCAGCTGGGGGTCTCCCATGGACGTCCCATCCATCAGGGAGATTGGAGGGGAGAGCTGAGCTGGGGGGCGGAATTCAAGCGCTCGGATACGTTTCTGGCTGTCGGGGCGGTTGAGGGGCCGGGCGTGCCCGTTGAGGTCGTTCAGGGGCGCTTGGATGTCCTACTTCGGCGCGATACTTTCGAACTTCGGGGCACCTTGGTCGCCAGTCCGGGTGGCCTTAGTGGTCGCAATGGCAGCGAGGACTTTAGCAACTATCGGCCTGACGCCGAGGCCGCCTACCTCTACGCGAGGGTGTCGGGCAGCTGGCTACACGCCCTCGGTGATGGCTGGGCCCTATTGGCAAGGGGGGAGAGCCAACTCGCCACTGGCGCGCTCCTCCCCAGTGAACAGCTCGGCTTCGGCGGAAGCTCAAGTGTGCGAGGGTATGCCGAGCGGGAACTCCTCGCCGACCAGGGGGGATGGCTTTCGCTGGAGTTACGTAGCCCCGCTCTTGACCACAATTGGCTTGGAGATGCCGGGCAGCTGCAGGCGATTGGCTTTCTCGATGGGGGACTAGGCTGGCAAGATGGGGAGGGAGGGGATGTTCTGCTCGGGACGGGACTGGGTCTGCGGGGGCAATGGAAGGGGGCGGGCTTCCGCGTCGATGTGGGCATTCCCCTTGAGGGAGAGAAGGAAGTCCGGCTTCATGCCGGCCTCCAATACCAATGGTGAGGGCGAAATCAGCCTCTCTGACAAAACTTGTCGCGCTAGGTTGAGCTTCGGTGTTGACGCCACTCATTCAATGTGTCAAATCCCTCCCCCCCGACCTTCAGGACCGATGGCTGAGTGGTCGAAAGCACACCCTTGCTAAGGGTGCGTACCGGAAACGGTACCGTGGGTTCGAATCCCACTCGGTCCGCCAATCGTCCACGCTCTTCTCTTCACCGCGCGCCATTAAGGCCACCAAAAGCCTAGCTGTGCGACCCCATCGAACGCCTCCCCGCCTCTGGCAGTTGGGACATCATCGCTATTCCTTCGATTTCAACCGATATTCGAGAATCTGCAGGGCATCGTCCGCCGTGAATCGTCCGATCGCGCCGCTGCTGTATACGGCAATGTCCACGACGCCATCAGGATCGAGGAGGAAACCGGTCGCGTGCAAATAGGTCCCGTCGTCGGAATAGAAGGCTCCATAGCGGGAGGCGAACTCTTTCGCGTCCAAGCCATATCCGACCGGGTAGCTGAGGTTTCCTTTCTCCACGGTTTCGGTCGCCTCTTCCAGCGACTCGGTCGACGAGGCGACCACTGCGACGTTCTGCTCGGTGAAGCGGGCGATCTTTTCCTGAAAGTCAGCCAACTGCTGACGACAGAACGGTCACCAGTATCCGCGATAGAGAAGGAGAAAAGTCCATTCGTCGGAGGGAAGGGATTTCTTTCCTCCACCGATCAGATCGAGTTCGAGCGCCGGAAAGGCGTCGTCGGTGTCGAGTTTTTTGATGTCTGGCTGGGGCATGATGTTCGCAAATTGGTGGGTTGATTGAACGACGAGAAAGATACGATAGCACTCCCTCGAAGCGCCCTAAATGCCGGGGAAGTTCCTCTCCAGATGGCTGGCAAACCGGGCGAAGTCTTCCTCGATGGTGGGGTTTTTCATCACATCGAAGGAGGCGAAGGTCTCCAGAGGTTCCATGCCGAAGAATTTGAAATTGAGGTGCATCGGCCAGAAGAGGTCATCGAGGGTCTTGCCACCAAAGAATGTCTGGCTGGGATCGGCGAATGAATGTTCCGGCGCATTGAGTGTCAGGGAGAGCATGTATTTCTTCCCCTCGAGCGTTCCGCCGGTTCCATACTGTCGGGATGAATCTTCCCGGGTGCGACCGTCGCCGTTGCAAAGACGACCGTCCATTCCGTAGGAGTAGATATAGTCCATGTATTTCTTGAACGACCAGGGAACCCCCATCCAGTTGACGGGGCTCTGCAGAAACACGACATCGGCCCACTGGTGTTTGGCAATTTCTTCGTCGATTTCGTAGTCGTCTTTCATCGTAGTCGTTCGCACTTCGTATCCTCTGGACAAAAAGTGTTCTTTTGCTTTTTCCGAAAGCGATGCATTGAGTTTTCCGGGAGAAAACTCGTACTCCTCGTGGGCATTGATATGGAAAATCTTTTTCATGGGATAAATGGATCTGTCTTACTTTTCTTTGGCTTGCTCGGGAGATGACACCCATTCATAGATGCTCTTCTGGTAGGCGTTCGTGTCTTCGATCGCTCCTGCGGGATGGACATTACGAAAGGGGTGTTCTTCCTCCGGGATTCTTTCGATCATGAATTCAATCATGCTTTCCGGATCGAGCTGCAGGTCCGGGCCGGCAAAGAGTTGCTGAACTTTTCGGATCGGTTTCTCCTCCGTGAAGTTCGTCTCCGGATCATACCACTGATCGAGTGTGTCATACATTCGATCATTGAAGCCGGTCCGAAAGGGGCCCGGATTGATGGTCGCCACTTGAACTCCGGTTCCTTTCAGCTCGTTGTAGAGCGTCTGCATCACCGCCTCGAGAGCGTGCTTCGACGCGCAGTAGGGAGCCAGATAGTTAAAGGTGAAAAATCCCGCAATGGAGGAGGTCGGGATAATCTTGCCATGGCCGCGCGCCACGAAGGCTTTGGCAAAGCCTTGGATCAACTCCAGCGTTCGGAAGACATTGACCTCGAACACATGCCTCACCCGGTCGACATCGATTTCGGCAATCGGGCCGGTTTCTCCGGTGGCAGCGTTGGGGGCGAAGATGTCGACCTCTGCCGCATACTTTTCGATGATGTGTGCGATGTCGTCCGAACTCCGGTAATCCAACTTCTCTACGGTCAGGTTGCCGGATAGATTCCCCGCATCCGCGTCCGAACGGAGTTGCGTCACCTGGGGCCAGTTCTCGCAGGTAGCGATGACTTGATGCCCTTTCTTGGCGAGACCCAATGCCACACCGTGTCCGAGACCGGATCCTGCACCTGTGATTAGTATCGTTTTGCTCATATCGTTTCTTTTGATGGTTGCGGATCGGATTAGATGATCTGGAAGCCCTTGTGGATGATGGGATCGCCGTCGAGAATGTCGCCGAGCTCCTGCAACGCCTTCGTCAGGTGAGGCGTCTCCCAGTGTTTTCTCTCCTCATCCGAATTTTCCCAACGTTCGTAGGAAATGATGGTGTCCGTGTCGTGACTCTCGTCCTGGATGAAAAAATACTCTTGGGCTCCAGGCTCCTTGCGCGTTTCCGCCGCAAGGGCTTCCAAGGTAGCCTTGAGATCGCCCAATCGGCCGAGTTTCGCCTTCAGGACGGCGATCGTGTAAATGTTTTTGCTCATCTTTTGTCTCGTTTTATTCGAAGTTAAACCAACCAATCGGTTGGTTGGGTGCAAGCATTCTTAGCAGGTCTTGTTTGACTGTCAACCAACCGGTTGGTAGATTCTCAAAAAATGCGTGAAAAACTCATCGATGCCGCCCAATCACTCGTTCAAGACCGGGGCCTGAATGCCGTCAGCTTCCAAGCTCTTGCGGATGCTGTCGGCTTGAAAAAGCCTAGCGTTTTCCATCATTTCCGCAGCAAGGAAGACCTTGCGCTTTCTCTCCTGGAACGTTGCCGAACCACCTATGGCGCCCGCTATGGGGAGATTCTCCAGCGGCCAGATCTGGACGAGCCGACCAAGCTCCGGGAAATTGCCGCGGTTTTCGAAGAAGGACTTCGAAGTGATCACCTTTGCCTGCTCGGAGCGTTGTCCGGAAGTTGCAGCGATTACTCTGCTGCGGTGACGAAAGATCTGCACGAGACCGCTGAACTCGTGGTCGAGCGATACACTCAAGTTTTCGAGGAAGGCCGCGAGAAGGGGACTCTCAGCTTCGCGGGCTCACCCGCAGACGCCGCCGCCGCGTTTCTCGCTCTCTTGCAGGGAATGCAAGTATTGGCGAGGGCAAAGGGAGACGTCGACTCCTTCGGACCGGCTGCGGAGTCCTACATCGCTTCGATTGCTGCGTGAGCGGAATGCTGATGCCTGGAAATCTACATAAGGAGAAGAACTGGATGGAAAACGCATAGCGATACTCACTTCTCGCCGGAGCGATCTATTTCGTGGCGATGAGTCTGGCACATTTTTTCAGTTACCTGATCTGCCAGCCGTGCCGATTGAGTCCTTCGGGCGACGACTCCTTCTCTTTTGCCTTGGCGTGCTCACGACCTCTGCTGAGGGACGACTACCATTGGCTTGTGAAGCAAATGGATCAAATCAGCCGCTCAAGTTGACCCCGAATTTCTCCTCGAATGCCCTGACTTGGTTCACACGTGGTAGGGCAACTATGAAGCGAATCCGCGCTTCCGAATACCCTCGCAACGCCTTTTCACCCTCCAAACCGGCGAGAAATCCCACGATTTCCGAGGCCATGCCGGATAGCCTGACAATTTGGCGCACGCGCCCCGCTGTGAGTCCGCAATGCTGTCCAATCTCGGCAGCGGAGCCAACAAGCCCTGATTTCAAGGCCTTTTCCCAATTCAGACTGAGGTGGATCAGATGCTTTTGTTCCGGTTGCATGAGCATGAGGGATGTATTCTCTTGTGGAGGGTCCCATGAATGCAGCACTGGATGAACCAGCTTGCTGCCCTCGACCCAAGAATTTCGCACCACCCCGACAAGGCACGGAATCGCGGTCAAAGTTCGTAATTTCATCCCTCCCGGTCCGCCACTTTCGGCATGAGTTCACTCAAGGTCTTGGTCGGTCTCTCTAAAGGTTGATAACTAGAAGGCATCCGCTTGGAGACTGCTTTTCGCCGAAGTTATTGCGTCCCGTGTCGCACACGTCTGCCAGCTCCCAACAGCTCGTTCTCAACCAAGCGGCGTCACGTTCGCGCATGCTGGAGAACAAGGTTCCCGCAAAGACCAGCGCAGCTCTCCGCCACTCGCAGCGGCGAAGGGCGAAGAGCTGATAGAGATATTAATTAAGTTCGGGGAGTCAGACTCGTTGCATCGAATCGGCTCATCCAAGAAGCCCCATTTTCCACTTCGGAAAAGGATCAGGGAAATGCTTCTTCCACTTCTTTTCACTGATTGCCAGCTCATCTTCGGTGAGCAGGCAGTCGTCAAGCATGGCAACGAGCGCCTCTCGATCCATATCACGACCGATGAGAACGATTTCCTGGCGGCAGTCGCCATTCTCACCCTTCCAGACTCGATCGATGTGTGCCCGATCCTCGGGCCAATGCTTCTTGGGGACCGCGGCCCAGAAGTAGCCCGCGCACTGGTAACGGCTGACCGCTCCAGCCTGGGACCAGAAACCCGCGTAGGGGAGCCGGGTAGCTAGCCAAAAGACTCCCTTAGAGCGAATGACCCCAGGCCATTCCTGTCGCAAGCAATCGTAAAACCGCTGAGGATGGAAGGGAACCCGGCGCTCGTAGATGAAGTTCGCGATTCCGTATTCTTCCGTCTCCGGGGTGTGCTCGACGAGTGAGTCGAGCCAGCCTTCGTGTGCAGCGGCTTGTTCGGCGTCGTAGAGGCCGGTCCCGATGACGGAATCGAGAGGAACTGCGGAATTCACGGTATCATGGATGCGCGCCTGAGGATTGAGGGCTCGAATCATGCCGTGGACCGTTGTCAACTCTTCCTCGGAAACGAGATCGGTCTTGTTGACTAAGATGACGTCGGCGAATTCAATCTGGTCGGTCAGGAGATCGACAATTGTGCGTTCATCTTCTTCCCCTACGGCTTGATTCCGATCGTCAAGTGATGCAGTCGTGGAGTAGTCACGTAGAAAATTAGGAGCATCAACTACGGTGACCATCGTATCTATCTTGGCGACATCACCCAGCGACTGGCCATTCTCGTCCTCGAAGGTGAAGGTTTCCGCAACGGGCATGGGCTCGGAGACTCCAGTGGATTCGATGACAAGGTGGTCGAAGCGGTTTTCTTTCGCCAGCTTTCCGACCTCGATCAAGAGGTCCTCGCGTAACGTGCAGCAGATGCAGCCATTGGACATCTCGACCATTCTCTCCTCGGTCTGCGAGAGGGAGGCGTCGCCATTACGGACGAGGTCAGCGTCGATGTTGACCTCGGACATGTCATTGACGATGACCGCGACCCGCTTGCCCTCGCGATTGCGGAGGATATGATTGAGAAGCGTCGTCTTGCCCGATCCGAGGAAGCCGGAGAGGACGGTAACTGGGAGGAGTGAGTTTGGGGTCATGCGGGTTGTTCGTCGAAAGAGGAGGGTTCAGGCGTGTTGCTTCTGTCGGAATCGATAGCGCATTCGCAGCTCGTGCAGCACTCGAGGTCGGTATTCATGAAGCCGGCTTTGGCGTAGGAGCTGAGCTTTTCCTCGACCTCTGGCTCACCGAGACGGCGGGCGATCTCCGCAGCGATGACGCCAAAGCGGGCGCGGAATTTGTAGATGAAGCAGAAGAGCGCATTGCGATGGACGAGGGCGGGGCCGGAATAGAACAGGCCGGAGGTCAACGTGGATTCATCCGCCGCTTCGGTGAAGACGGGGTTGCCATGTTGGTCTGTGTCGAAGAGCTCCGCAACGACGCCGAGACCGCTGTGAAACCCATTGGCGAGGATGGGCCTCGTCTTAGAAGCCATGGGGATATGGTCTTGATCGCGCAAGGTCCAGAAGCCTTCTCCCTCCTCGATCTGTGTGATGGTGGTGTCCTTGACGAATTCGACAAGACGGGCTTTCTCCGGCTTTCGTAGTAGTTCACGCAAGCGGTCCAGAGTGCGGGGGCTCAAGGAGCGGGAGGGATCGGGATGATCAGAGGCCCAAGGTTCACCTCGGGAAATGAGGCGGACTGACTTTCCGTTATTGACGAGATTGAGGGCAGCATCCACACCACTTTCATAGCCCCCGATGACGGTGAATTGCTCTCCCTCCAGCGTGGTCCAGTCCTTCACCCGGGAGCTATGGAGTGCGTGCTCCGAGCCCGGAAAATCCCGGTCGCGAGGATGGAAGAACTGGCCTGCCGCCCAGACAAGGTAGTCGGCATAGATGGGACCCTGGGAGGAGTCGACGACGAAGCCTGCCGAGGTCTTCTTGACTGCGGTCACCTCGACTCCTTTGCGCACGGGCAGCTCGAAGTGAGCTGCCGCTGCTTGAAGGTAATTGGCGTAACCTTCGCCATCGGGATGTTGCGTGTGCAGATAGTCGGCGGGAGAAGAATCTGGATCGATGGAATTGAGATCCGTCAGCCCGAAGGAATTGGAGAAGAAGGAGGGCGTCAGGAGTGACACGGTCTTCGGCCAGGACCGGAAGGCCGCACCAATCTCGCGCGCATCGACGACGAGCTGATCGAACACTCCCGCTTTCTTAAGCGCGATGGAAACACCCAGGCCGGCAGGTCCCGCGCCGACGATGAGAACGCGCGTCTGCATGATAGGTCGGGAAGAACTCATTGTTCGGAGAGAGCTTTGTGAAACCAGGCAACGACCTCTTGGTGGTATGCAGCGCCAAAGGATTTGATGAAGGATTGGGTCTCGGGTGAGCTTTCATCTTCGAGGACCTCGAGGCGGCCTTGGCAGAACTCACGGTCGAGAGTGAGCCCCGCTCGCTCGGTGATGGTTGTGCGCCATTCTTGGTAGCTGTTAAAGAGGGTCATTGGTCTTGTTCGGTTGGTTGGTTAGAGTTGGGTCGGATTGGTTGTTCCCTCATAGACGGAGCTAGCATCGAAGGATTTCTGGTTTTCGGTGAACCGAAGCTCCACCGGTTTCCCTGGCTCGGGATTTGAGGAAAGTTCTCGATAGAAACAGGAGCGGTAGCCGACGTGGCAGGAGGCTTCCTTGCCTCCAATCGTGGGAGGGGTCAGGGTGACTTCTAAAATGAGGCAGTCCTGATCGTCATCGATCAGCATGCGTTTGACCTGCTGAAACATGCCCGAGGTTTCGCCCTTCTTCCAAAGCTTCTGGCGGGAACGAGACCAGTAGTGGGCCAGTCCCGACGAAATGGTGAGGCGAAGGGCCTCTTCGTTCACAAAGGCGAACATGAGGACCTCTCGCGTCTCCGCGTGGAGGGTGATGCAAGGGAGGCAGCCGTTCTGGTCAAACTTGGGAGCCAGTTCGTTGCCTTCTTCGACTTGTTCGATGGAGAGTCTTTCGGCGAAGGTGATTTCAGTAGGGCAGAGTTCGGGCATAGGTCGTGTTAGAGATTTCAGGTGCTTTGCTTTTCCAAGAGCGTTAGGCATTCGAGCCAGAAGGAGAGGTCCATGGCGTCGTAGCGAACGCTCTTGCTGCTGGTTTGGGTGGTGTAGAGGATATTGCTTGGCTCCTCGACGAGCTCGTCGAAGAGGCGCTGGAGGCAATGCGCTTTCAGCTCATCGACTGCATCAAGCTTCAGCTCACCTCGTCCGCCTTTGGCATGATCTCGCAGGGCATGGATGACGAGACCCAGCTCTGGCGCACCGAGCTCAACGTTCAAAGCCTGGCTGGCGAGGCGGTGCTCCGCGACGAGGGCCGAGATTCTCTTCACCACCCGCCTTGCTTCGGCAGGACGATCCTCGATGCTTGGTTTGTTTCCCGTATCATCCGGCGCCACGTCTTCGGTGCTGAAGAGAGAGCGAATGGTTTCAGGGATGGGTTTTCGAGCCATCTTGGGTGCTTTCGTTTGTTAGAAGATAAGGGCCCCGCTCCAAGCGATGATGAGCGCGAAGCCCGCCGCCCATGCCATTTGCCTGGCACAGAGCCTGGCCGCAAACTTCCAGCCCATCTCGCGGGCCACAGTGAAGACGGTGACCAGGCAGGGAAGGAGAACCCCGGCTAGATAGACAGCGGACAATACCTGGGCAGGGCTACTAAGCGCGACCTTGAGCTCCCCGCCCATATTGTCTAACAAGCCGATGGCGATGCCATCCTTGCGAATGGAGCCGAGTATGACGGCGGTGGTGGCTTCAGCAGGGAGATTGAAGACACTCAGCAAAGGCGCGAGTGCTCGGGAGAGAGCATGTAAGATCCCGAAGTAGTCAAGGAGAGAAGCGGCAAAGCAGATCGCGATGAAGACGGGGAACGCCATGATGACGAATTGCTTGAGATGACTGCCAACCTCACGCCACACGGATTGCCAAGAAGGTGCGGTCAGTGGGTCCGGCTTGGTGATGAGGAGGGAATTGCCTGCTGAACGAAGAACCTTGGGAGTGGTGAAGCGGAGGTAGATGAGTGTGGTCACGGTGAGCACTGCGAGATAGGCGAGGCCCATGCCCGCCATCCCGGCGGCCGCGAAGACCGCCAGCGTGGCAGGGAGCTGATAGGAGCAGGCTGCACCAAATGAGATGGCCGAGACGCAGGCACCCCGAGAGCAGGTGGTGCAAGAGCGGGTCGATACGATGGCCGACACATTGCAGCCAAAACCCATGATCACTCTCACTAAATCGCGCCCGCCAATCCCAAAGGGGCGAAGCCAGGGATGGAGAGCGATGGAGAGGCGATCGATTAATCCAGACGACTTGTAGATGGCGAGGATCGCGGAGAAAACGAGCAAAGTGGGAAGGGCATAAAGAAGGAGGAAAGGGAACATGGCCAAGAGTCCATAGTCTCCGCCAAGGAGAGCACCGGGGAGGGCTGGCCATGAGGCGACTGAGGCCAAAGCCTGGGCCATGAGGCTGGCCACTGGGTCATAGAGCGAGTCGGCGAAACGATTGGTATAAGCAATCGCGAGAGCGGCAGGCAGAAAGAGCAGGAGAAGAGCGACGAAGGGATGGGATGCCGCTTGCTCCGCCCGGCTTTCCCGGCGGGATTCGGGAGCGGGCGAGAGGGGGAGAACCTTGGGTGGGGAAAGGGGGAAGCGACTCGCTTTGTTATCCGGGGCAGACGCCGTGCGCCGGAGAGCCTCCGCCTCCGTGTTGTCGAGCCGGCGGGCATTGACGAGGAAGACCGGAACACCAAGTGAGGCAGCCAATTGCTCGGTCTCAATCCGATACTCCGGATCCAATCGGTCCCGGAAGGTGAGGGTGACGAAGCCCGGCTTGCCCGCGATGGATGGCAGTAGCGCGGGGAGTTCCTGCGCCGCGCGATCCGCTCGCGCAACCAGCATCACCCTGTCGGAACTGTCGACTTGTTCGAGAGCCGCCCGGCTCGCCGCGGTATCGGACCGGCGCAGGATGCCCGGTGTATCCATCCAGCGAAGATTCCCATCTCGATAGGTCTCGCAAGCCACCGTCGAGCCGCGGAAGTTTTCCGGCAAGGGGCTCTTTCCGGTGAGACTCGCCAAGAGCTGGGTCTTCCCCACACTCTCTCCCCCACAGACAAGGCAATTGCAGGATGGGCCTTGGCAGTGGCTCCTCTCCCTCAAGCGAGGGGAGTGGGCTGGGTCCGGTTCAGTAGGGCGACGAAGTATCACTTAATGCGAATTAGTCGCGATAATGATAGCCGGCAAGAATTAATGCGATTAAGTTGCAATAAAGGCGGGCTGTCCGGAAAAGCACCTCGCCAAAGGACAGATTAGATAATGCAAATTTGTTGCGTTACGAAAAATTTTCTCTAGCTTGCGTTCCGCACCGACCACCAACGACCCGTTGTCAATTCCCGGGACCTCTGAGTAAAGGAGGGCACGGGCCGCCAGCAGAGGGTCCTCGATCAATTCGCCGAGCCAATGAATACCACCACAGCTTCTTCCTCCGATTTTCTTCCTAAAGCCGACCGTGTCGGTGTGGCGGCGTCTGTTCTTTGCGCCATCCACTGCGCCGTTTCACCGATTCTTCTCTTGGCCCTACCCGCCTTCGGAAAGATCTGGGCTCACCCCGCTTCCCACATCTTGGTGGCTCTCTTCGTCGTTCCGCTGGCTGCATTCTCAATCTGGAAGGGGTATCGCTCTCATCGGAAGCTCTGGGTCGTCGCCGCAGCCTCACTTGGAATTTTCTTCGTTTTAGGAGGAGCCGCACTTCCGGCCTTTGCCAAAGAAGCACCGCTTCCCGCCACCCCTGCCGCCTCACCAGCTCCTGCCGAGGCCGGTGCCGTTGATGCCTCCTGCTGCGAGGTCTGTGCAGAGGAGGCCGCGAGCGCACCAGCAACGCCAGCACCTGCAGAGCCCGCCGCCTGTGTCGATGCCTGTTGCCCAAGTGTGCAGATTAGCGAGACCGGGGAAGCCTCTCTTCACATCCCACCCGCTGCCATCGTGACCACTCTGGGCGGCCTGTTTCTCATCGCCGCGCATGTGGGCAATCTTTGCCTCTGCGGCCATGCCTGCCGCAATGCCAGCTGCGCGAGCTGCTAGGCAAACGCAGGGAAGGGTGGGATCGAAGTTCTTTCGGGAACTGTCGCCAGTGCGGGAGAAAGAACTTCAGGCCATCGTCAGCTTACTTGGGCTGGCCGTAGTAGGCACCAGCGCCATGTTTGCGATAGAAATGCTTGTCCAGCAGATAGCTCGGAGCCGGAGGGGCCCCCGGATTGATTGAAAAGGACTTAATCGCCATATCGGCGACAATCTCCAGAGCCTGCGCGGTCTCCACGGCCTTCGCCCCTGATTGTCCCCAGGCGAAGGGCCCGTGATTGCGCACGAGGACCGCCGGGATGTCATTGGGCTCAAGCCCCGCCGTGCGGAAGCGCTCGACAATCACCTGACCCGTCTCCCACTCATACTCGCCCTGAACTTCCTCCGGAGTCATGTCCCGGGTCACGGGCACCGAGCCGTGGAAATAGTCGCAATGGGTTGTCCCGAGGCAAGGAAGGTCGCGCCCAGCCTGCGCGAAGGCCACCGCGGAACGGGAATGGGTATGCACCACGGAGCGAATCCCCGCAAAGTTGAGGAAGAGACAACGATGGGTGGGCGTGTCGGACGAGGGGCGGAGGTCGCCTTCCAGGATTTGCCCGCCGTAGTCGACGATGACCATGGCTTCAGGCGTGAGATCCTGATAATCGACCCCACTGGGCTTGATGGCGAAGACCCGACGCTCGGGGTCCGCGACGGAGACGTTGCCAAAGGTGAGGTCGACCAGACCGGTCTTTGGCAGGGCAAGATTGGCTTCGAGACATTCCTCGCGGAGAGATTGATAATTCATGTTCTAGGAGATGGCTGGTTTGGCTTCTCTATATTGTTCGATAAGGCTAGGAGTCGGACTGGGGATCAACTTGCGCGGCTTTGATTGCCAGGAGGTCCTTCATGACGTGGCCGAGATTGACTGACTTCCTGAGCCCGCCGAAGGAGTCGTGCAAGTCGCGGTAGAGTGCATAGAGTTGTTCGTAGATCGTCTGATTCGCTGAAATCGGCTGGTAGGTGACCTCCTTCAATCCGGTCATGGCGTCCTGAGCAGTTCGGAAATCTGGGTGAGCTCCCGCCACGACGGCAGCCCCGATGGCGGAACCCAGGGCACAGCTTTGCTCGGAGCGGGAGACGCGCATCTCACAGTTGATGACGTCGGCATAGATTTGCATGAGGAGAGGATTCTTCTCCGCAATGCCGCCCGAGCAGACGATTCGGTCCACAGGGACACCATGCTCCCGAATGCGGTCCACAATGGCCCGCGCACCGAAGGCGGTGGCTTCGATGAGCGCTCGATAGATTTCGGCTCTCGTGGTGTAAAGAGTCTGGCCCATGAGGAGGCCCGTGAGCAACTGGTCGACGAGAATGGTGCGGTTGCCATTGTTCCAGTCGAGGGCCAGCAGGCCCGATTGACCGGGCTTCAATTGAGCGGCTTCCTCAGTGAGGGAGCCGTGCAGGGAGACGTCGCCAAGGACGCCTTCGACATACCATTTGAAAATGTCTCCAACCGCGGATTGTCCCGCTTCGACCCCGTAGTAACCGGGGAGGATGGCGCCCTTCACGATTCCGCAAATTCCGGGGATGTCCGCAATGGCTTTCTCCGCAGAGACCACTGCACAGTCGCAGGTCGAGGTGCCGATGACCTTGACGAGAGTCCCTTCTTCCACGCCGCAGCCGATGGCGCCGTAGTGGACATCCATCTCGCCTATCGCGATGGGAATATTAATGGGCAAGCCGAGCTTGTCCGCCCACTCGGCGCAGAGCGTCCCTGCAGGGGTTGAGGCATCGAAGGCCTCGTCATAGAGGCGATCGCGGAGTTCGGCGAGACGGGGATCGAGAGCGGAGAGGAATTTCTTGTCAGGCAGCCCGCCCCAGTCCTCGGCGAACATGGCCTTGTGCCCAGCCATGCAGATGCCCCGCTTGATCGTGCGCGGAGAACTCACGCCGGCGAGTAGCGAGGGAATGTAGTCCGAGAGCTCCACCCATGAGGCTGCAGCGTCGAAGACCTCGGGATCCACCTTCAAGCAGTGCCAGATCTTGGCCCAAAACCACTCCGACGAGTAGGTGCCGCCAATCTTGGCGAGGTACTCGGGGCGCATTGAGGCGGCCATCTCGGTGATCGCCGCAGCCTCCGGGATGCTGGTGTGATCCTTCCAGAGCCAGCACTGGGCATTGAGGTTGTCGGCGAAGCGCTCGGAGAGAGCGAGCGGATGATTGTTTTCGTCGACGGGGAGCGGACTCGAGCCCGTGCCGTCCATGCCAATTCCAACGACCTGTTCTGCGGAGAAGGCGGGTTCATTCTCCTTCGCTTGCTCCAGAGCGGCCAAAGTCGCTTTCTCAAGAGCATGAATGTAATCGCCGGGCCGTTGGCGGGCAAGATGATGGTCGGCGGGATTGAGGAGAATCCCCTGATGGCCGGAAGGGTAATCGACGACAGCGGTGCCGAGTTCGCGACCGTCCGTGCAGTCGACGACCAAGGCGCGAGCTGAGTTCGTCCCGTAATCAAGTCCAATAGTGTAAGGCATGTTGCTTGTTGGCAGGAAGGGAACGAAACGGCGGCTCGCTTTCCAAGAGAACAATTCACCGCCGGGTGGCTTGCAAAAGAGGGCGGCTGAGCGCGGCGGGGGAGGGAGGGTGGCTACTTTGGCTCGTTAGACGGTTTCTGAAAAATTAGTTCGTTGATCGCCGAGACAGCTTATTCCGAGGGCAGCCGGAGCAAAGCGGAGACAGACAATCAGTAGGATTGCCCGCAGGGTGCCGCAGGCATCAACGCGCGAGGAGAGCCGAGCGGAGCGAGACAGCCAGCCATGAGGCTGCCCGCAGGGGGCGACCGGAAGGGAGCAGCAAAGTTGGTCGGGACCAATGACCGAGGAGTAACACAGCCATCGGGAAAAGCTGTCCGGAATCCGCTTAACTCCTTTCATAGAAAGCTGCTCGCCAGAAATTAAGCAAACCCGATAGGCGAACAGACTTTTTAGAAACGGTCTAGTCACCGGCGGCAGGCTGCACCTGGCAATGACCATCCTGCCAAGTGACAGAGACGGGCAAACCATAGCACTCGGAAAGCTGGGGCTCGGTGAGGATGTGCTCCTTGGCGCCATCAGCGAGAATCTCACCGTCCTTGAGAAGCAGGACCCGCTCGACCTCCTTGGGAATCTCGCGCGCATCGTGCGTCACGAAAATCAGGCTGCGTCCTTCCCGGCAAAGTTCACCGATAGTGCGCAGGTAGCTCCATGCTCCCGGCAGATCGAGCGCCGTGGTCGGCTCATCCAAGACAAGCAGCTCGGGATCGTGCACCAATGCCCGGGCCAGCAGGAAGCGGCGCTTCTCTCCCGATGAAAGCTCGCCGAACGGACGGTCCGCCAGATGGGCCACACCCGCGCGAGCGATTGCGTGGTGGGTAGCCTCCCGCTCGTCATCCTCAAATGTCATCATCCGGGTCACTCCATAGGCTTTTTGGAAGGAAGAGAGCACCACATCGGAGGCGCGCTCTCGGGGAGAGAATTGGGCTGTTTGCTCGGGGATGACGAAACCAATCTGGCCCCGGAGGTCTTCCAGCCTCCAGCGCTTCTTGCCAAAGAGTTGGATGGAAGATTCGGGGCGAAAGGCAATATGAAGCTCGCCGGTGAGAATGCTCAGCAGGGTGCTCTTCCCGGACCCATTCCTTCCCAGAATCGCCAGACGCTCGCCTTTGGCGAATCGAAAACTGAAGTTCTCCAACACCGCACGTCCTCCCCGGACCACGGTGACGTTCTTGAGTTCAAGTAGGGGCTCAGGCATTCGGCTTTCAAAGGAGAGAGCGAAATTCTCCCCGCTCAAACAAACAAAAAAGTTTCTGAGACGAATGGCGCTCACTTGAGTGGTTTTTCGGTATTCTGAACGGTGGTGGATTTCTTGGAAGGTGTGGCGTGGTTCGGAGAGAAGTTGGTAGCCTTTGGGCCTTCGTTTGACGGCCCGGGGTTCGTGGCGGAAGGGTCGAATGTTGAGCCTTTTGGTGGCGCAGAGGGTGATGAGGGCAGACCGGTGCTTGCGCCTCGCGGCGGGGCGCTCGTAAAGGGTTTTAAAGTGGTCGCGGCTGGAGATGATTTGGTC
>JAUTCR010000035.1 GCA_030673895.1 Verrucomicrobiota bacterium JB023 | reverse complement strand
CCTCCCGCCGCGTGGCCTTGTCCTCCCGAACCCTACGGATTGGAACCCTATCGCCACCTCGGCGACCTCAATGGCTCGTCCCTACTCCGCGACCCAGGCTGCCTGCGCAAGCAGATCGAGCTGCTCTACGCCCACCTTGCGGCCGAAAATGTGCAGCATGCCGAGATTCGTTGCTCCCCTGGCAATTACAGCTCTCCCGGGCGCTCCCCCTGGCAGGTGCTCACCGACATCATCACCGGCTTTGAGGAGGTGGCTGCAAGCTTCCCAGCTTGCAGTCCCGTGTCCCTGCCCGTCCCGGGCGCGGGAGATCCCGCCACCTTCATCCCCTACAACGAAGAGAAAGAATTCTCCCAAACATGGCGCGATCTCCCTCACCGCCATCAGGAGGGAGCCACTGCGTTCGTCACTTTCCGACTCGCGGATTCCCTTCCCAAGGACCGAGTGAAAAGTTGGCTGGCCGAACGAGAGCTCTTCCTCGCCAAGCATCCCAAGCCTTGGAGCGAAGAAACCTGGCGCAACTATCAGCGCCGGTTTCCCCGCCAGCTCGAGAACTGGCTCGATCGCTCCCATGGCTCCTGCCTTCTCCGGAATCCCGAAAACGCATCCCTCGTTGCGCAAGCTCTCCACCACTTCGACGGCGAACGCTACATCCTCGACCACTTCGTGGTGATGCCCAATCACGTCCACGTCTTGGTCAAGCCCCTCGGCCATCACAAGCTGACCGACATCCTCCATTCGTGGAAGAGCTTCACCGCCCGTGCCATCAACAAACGCGAGAATCGCGAGGGCCAGCTCTGGCAACACGAGTCCTATGATCACCTCGTCCGCAGTGAGCGCCAGCTGCAGCATTACCGGCACTATATCGAGGAAAATCCCGAGAAGGCCGGATTGAGCGCAGGCTTCCTCCTGGGCAAGGGTCGCGGATTGGTCGTGGGGGCAAGCATCTCTGCTTGCCCTGAGGTGGGGACAAGCTTCCCAGCTTGTCCAGATGTGGGGACAAGCATCCCTGCTTGTCCAGATGTGACCCCGCCCGTCCCGGGGGAGGACCAGCCCATGCCAAGCGAGACGCTTGCCATCACCTCAGAGCCAAGCCAGAGGCTTGCTCCTACCATCAACCTCATCATCATTGGCACTCGCCAGCCGGGAGGCGACTACCGCACCCAGATCATCAAGCACCTCATGCTTGCCGTCACTGCCGCCGAGCACTTTGGCGAAGGCTCCCGCTGCCGCGTCGTCGGGGTTGACCTCGCCGGCTTCGAGGACCCCAGCACGCGCTCCCACTACTTCCGCGACGACTTCCTGCCCGTGCACCGGGCCGGACTCTCCCTCACCGTTCATGCTGGCGAGAATGATGACGCCGAGGCCATCTGGTCGGCCCTCTTCGACCTCTCCGCCATGCGACTCGGCCATGGGCTCTCCTTGCACGAGAGCCCCGCCCTCCTCCGCTCGGTCGCCCAGCGCCGCATCGCCATCGAAATGTGCCCCTACGCCAATCTGCAGATTAAGGGCTACCCGCTGGATGACGAAGTCTCGCAAGCACCCGAAAAAGCTCGCTACCCGCTTCTGCGCTATCTCCGGGCCGGGGTGGCCGTCACCGTCAATACCGACAACATCGGCATCAGTGCCGCCAGTCTCAGCGACAATCTTCTCCTCGCCGCCCGCCTTTGTCCCGGCCTTACCCGCCTCGATGTGCTCCACCTGCTTCGTAATGCCGTGGAGCACAGCTTTCTCGAGCAGAACGAAAGGGAAGAGCTACTTGCCCGAATCCAGATTCCACAACCTTAACGCAACAACTTGATGACCACCATCTACCTCGCCACTCTCGGCGGCGCACCGACTCCAGTCTTTTACCCTCTTTCGCGGCTACCCGACCTTGCTCGTGCCATCTTTCTCGCTTCAGAGGAGAGCGCCCGCAGTAGTCAAAGCCACTTCGCCGAAGTTCCCGACAATATTGAGGTCAAAATTGTGACCACGCCTGACCCTAATGACCTTGTTCAATGCTACGAGGTCTTTCGAAAGGTTCTCCTGAATCTCCCAAGTCACCAAACGGCCCCTTCTTCCCTCCTCTGCAACATCACCGGCGGGACCAAACCCATGTCAGCAGCTCTCATGATGCTGGCCACCGAGTTTCAACTCCCCATGACCTACATTGGTGGTGCTCAACGGGACAAAGATGGAGTCGGCACCGTGGTGCCTGGTCACGAGAAAGAACTCCCTCAGCAAAACCCTTGGAAGGTTCTTGGATTGACCGAAATTCGGCGGGTAAAAAATCTTTGGAACTCGGCAAACTTCACGGCAGCGAGCGACCTGCTGCTCAAAGCCGCAGAGCGCACCGGTTCCCCCCTTTGGACTTCATTGGGTAGACTCGCCGAAGCTCATGCCGCACGTCTGCGTTTCGACTTCACTACCGCCAACAAGATTCTCAAAACCGTTCGACGAGAACTCCCCGACAATCATCCCTTGCAGGAAAGCCTCTTCCAACTTCGAAAAACCTGCGAAACTCTGGCCAACTCGTCCACCCCGGGCAAAGGCAACCCCAGCCTTCTGCTGAATGAAATTCTTGGGAGTTCTGCCCTCGCAGCCGAGCAGAACCGCTTCGAAGACGCCGCTGCCCGCCTCTACCGTGCCATCGAGTTCTGGGCACAACTCCATCTGCACGAACAAAGCAATGGTTCCTATTGGAATGGACAACTCCGCTACTACCGAAACGAGGACAAAACACGGGGAGAACCCTACTCCGTGCCCTCTCCCCTCACCCAACCGTCTTTCCTTGAGACGATTCGTTGCCGTAATCCCTTCCCCGAACGCTTGGGACTCAGCGACCTTTTTCTCGCGCTCGACGCTTTGGGATTCTCACCCGCCCAGCTCATTGCCGCTGATATCTTGCAAGGTCGCAAGCGTTCACGCTTTCTCCAACTCTCCGAGAAGCGAAACGCCTCCATCCTCGCTCACGGCACTCTTGCCGTGACTGCCGAAAAATTCTCAGAAATGAACGAAAGCCTACGAAAGCTTATCCCTGAATTTCCCCCCGCCGACTCCTCTCTGATTCTCCCCCCGGATTTTCAAGAGAGCTGGCTCGCCCATTAGCTCGACTGGCTCTTCTGCAAGCCTCACCGACCCTTCGCCAAGCGAGACGCTTGCCGCCCCACCTGTGCCAAGCCAGAGGCTTGCACCCACCACCGTGCCAAGCTGCAAGCTTGCACCCACCCTCCCTCATTATGCCCTCCGCCTGGTTAACCCTACCCCGCGCCACGGTGCGCCTTGTCTCCCGTCGTCTTGATGTCTCGGGTGTCGATGAAGAAAACGAAAAGGTCGCGCGCCAAATTCCCTTACGCGACCTCGACCGCCTCATCGTCACCTCCGGCATCACCCTCACCGGTCCCGCCCTCGCCGCCCTCATGGACGAGGAGATCCCCGTCGTTCACATGAACCACAGCGGCTCCCGCTTCCTCGGCAGTACCCTCAGCCCCGCCAATCACCACGCCCCCGCCCGCCTCCTGCAATACGAGATCAGCCGCTCTCCTGAACGTTCCCTCCCCCTCGCCGCCAAACTCATCGCCGCCAAGATTCGCAACCAACGCCGCCTCCTCCAACGGCTCTGCAACGACCGCAAAGTGGATTCCGCTACCGAACTCGCCCGGCTCAACGCCCTCCACCAGCGAGCCCACCATCCCAGCGACGACTCCGAGCTTCTCGGCCTTGAGGGAGCTGCCTCCGCCACCTACCTCTCCGCCTGGGCCCGGCTTCTCCCCACTGACTTCCCCTTCGAGAAGCGCTCCCGCCGTCCCCCGCTCAATCCCGTCAATGCCGTCCTCTCCTTCATCTCCGCCGTCCTCACCAACGAGATGACCGCCCTCCTCCACGCCCATGGGCTCGACCCCGCCCTCCCCGTCTTCCATTGCGCCGATTCCGGGCGGCCCTCCCTCGCCCTCGACCTTATCGAGCCCTTTCGCCCCGTCGTCGCCGAGGCCCTCACCCTCGACCTCTTCTCCCGCCAAATGCTACAGAGCAACCACTTCCAACCCACCGACGACGGCGGCATCCATCTCAATCCCGAGGGCCGCAGCAAGCTCATCCTCCAGTATGAAAAACGGGTGCAACGCGAATTCCTCTCCACCCAGCGCCAACACCGCACCTCCCTTCGCCAACAACTCGACTTCGCCGTCCTCAACTTCAAGTCCGCCCTCGCCCAATCCCCCAACCTCAGCCCCTTCCTCATCAACTAACAGATCGCGAAAACTGAAAACTGAAAACTGAAAACTGAAAACTGAAAACTGAAAACTGAAAACTGAAAACTGAAAACTGAAAACTGAAAACTGAAAACTGAAAACTGAAAACTGAAAACTCCCATACCTCCCCAGAGCTGGTGGGACGAGCTCTTCCCCCAAGTCCCCTATCAATGGTCACCCCCCGGAAATACCGACATGCTCACCCTCATCGGATATGATATCACCAGCCCCAAGCGACTCAGCAAAGTCGCCAAGGTCTGCCTCGACTATGGAGTCCGCACTCAATACTCCTTCTTCGAGTGCCATCTTGACGCCCTTGAGTTTGATCAACTCTGGCAAACTCTCAACCAGCTCATTGATCCGGACGAGGACAAATTGGTCGCCTACACCTTGGATGCCAGGTCGGCGCGGAAAACGCGAACCGCTGGTCAAATGGTCTCGCCGGAGAAGGTCGTTTGCTACCTCGTCTGACGCCACCATTTCGCATTCCGAATCCAAGAACTCACGTCAGAACCCACAACCCTCTCGCAATGAGAAACCTACAAACAAGACCAAGCTATCCGCAGTCTCTCGCCAACGGCGTATCAACCATTAATGAGCGTCTCGCGTCAAATACCCATCCTAAGCCCTTGATTCCAAGTCCGTCCAACCCCAAGCTCCCCTAACTCCCCCACTTGCCGAAAGGCACTGAAGACGCCATCGAACTGACGGGCTTCTCTCCTCTCGCAGCCCCCCTAACTCCCCCACTTGCCGAAAGGCACTGAAGACGGTATCCGCAATAATGGTTTTCAGGCAACGGTGCCTCCCCTAACTCCCCCACTTGCCGAAAGGCACTGAAGACTGAATGAAAATTCACTGTTGCGATGCCATGAATCCCCCCTAACTCCCCCACTTGCCGAAAGGCACTGAAGACATAGTGATTTTCAGGCAACGGTGCCTTGCGTGAGCTGCCCCTAACTCCCCCACTTGCCGAAAGGCACTGAAGACTCGAGTGATAGGTTCTTATGCTTCATAGTTGTATAGGAACCCCTAACTCCCCCACTTGCCGAAAGGCACTGAAGACTATAGGAAACGGATTGCACATGCGCATACTACGACCCCTAACTCCCCCACTTGCCGAAAGGCACTGAAGACGTTTTGTATTCTTGAGAATCCATTACGCTGCGTATCCCCCTAACTCCCCCACTTGCCGAAAGGCACTGAAGACCCAACTCTTGCTTGAACTCCACGAGAGCTTCCTGATCCCCTAACTCCCCCACTTGCCGAAAGGCACTGAAGACGAGCCTTTCCGCTTCTGGAATCACGCAATCGAATTGCCCCTAACTCCCCCACTTGCCGAAAGGCACTGAAGACACGCTAATTATGCAAGATTTCAAAATGTTCCTTTCCCCCTAACTCCCCCACTTGCCGAAAGGCACTGAAGACACAATGACGTCCGTCGCCTTGTCCATCTCTTTGCGGGCCCCTAACTCCCCCACTTGCCGAAAGGCACTGAAGACGAGCTGGACTCTGCTAGTCTTTGAGCTTTCTCCATCCCCTAACTCCCCCACTTGCCGAAAGGCACTGAAGACGGCTTAAGCCTTTCCGATTTGAAAGCTCTTGCTCTTCCCCCTAACTCCCCCACTTGCCGAAAGGCACTGAAGACCGCCAACACCCCGCAGACATCCTTTGCCACGAAGAGCCCCTAACTCCCCCACTTGCCGAAAGGCACTGAAGACACTCAAAATCGGTGTGGATGGGCGCATCGTCAGCGGTGCCCCTAACTCCCCCACTTGCCGAAAGGCACTGAAGACAGGTCGAAAGCGGTTTTCACTGTGAGTCTGCATAACACCCCTAACTCCCCCACTTGCCGAAAGGCACTGAAGACGCCGAAAACAGCGCTAAGGTGTCGTTTGACAGTTTGCCCCTAACTCCCCCACTTGCCGAAAGGCACTGAAGACATGTCCATTTGTTTTGTTTGTTAAGTTTGCTTTGTGACCCCCTAACTCCCCCACTTGCCGAAAGGCACTGAAGACCCTGCAACAGCGCGCAGCACCCACAGAGGAACATCAGGGCCCCTAACTCCCCCACTTGCCGAAAGGCACTGAAGACGGCGTGGTTAGTGCCTATTCAGTGCCTTTCGGCGAGCCCCTAACTCCCCCACTTGCCGAAAGGCACTGAAGACTGTCGAAGTCCTCGCCAAGCTCTTCCTCAAGATCCTCAAGACCCCTAACTCCCCCACTTGCCGAAAGACACTGAAGACGCTATTAACATTTTCGGACGTTTCGCCGACTGTCCACCCCTAACTCCCCCACTTGCCGAAAGGCACTGAAGACGACGTGATCATTGGCCCATTCGACAAGGTTCTCCCACCCCTAACTCCCCCACTTGCCGAAAGGCACTGAAGACCTCCCGATTACTCAGGAGGGGCTGGCTTGGTTAGTGCCCCCTAACTCCCCCACTTGCCGAAAGGCACTGAAGACTTCTTAGGTGTTCTGTTCAGATTGTGTGTGCTAATCCCCTAACTCCCCCACTTGCCGAAAGGCACTGAAGACTGTGTGACAAGTTCCAATACCTCATCACCGCACAATCCCCCTAACTCCCCCACTTGCCGAAAGGCACTGAAGACATGATTTCGTCGCCGAAGGAGTCGAAGCGGACGTTGCCCCTAACTCCCCCATTTGCCGAAAGTCACTGAAGGGGAAGGGAGGTTTTCGGTGGGCAAGCTTTCAGCGTGCAGGGGCTGGCTGAGAGCAATTGCGGAAGATGGCCGGGAAGGGCTCGGGGAGTCTTAATTTAAGACTTCCTGCTTCTTGCCAGCCATTGCTCTTCCAAATGGCCGGAAGAGACCGCTGACAGAGCGGGAAGAGCATTCTCTTCCCCGGTTCGGGCGGCTTTTGTGGCTTCGCTCAATGAGCGAGCGGACCTCAGCCGATCTCCACCACCCCGGATAGGAGGCGCTGGTCCATCTCACCGCCGGTGAGGACGGAGACATCACCCGTCTTCTCCAGCACGATGGCCCGGACTTCCGCCAGGGAGTTCACATCGGATTCCCGCAGCTTGGCCCAGAGATCGTCTTCCGCGACCCGGGCCTTCTTCATCGCTTCGCGGTCGAAGCCCTCGTCCCGATAGAGCAGGATGGGCTGGTTCAGCATCAACTCCTTCGCCCGCTCACTACGACGGCGCATGAGGGCCAGGACCAGCTGGGTGCAGAGGATGGCCAGGATGCTGAGCGTCGCCTGGATGAAGACGCTCCAGGTGGTCGCTCCCGCCGCCGTGGCCAGCAGTGAGCCCGCAGCCACCGTGGTGATGAAGTCGAAGGCGGTCATCTTGGAGAAGCTGCGCAGCCCGATCACCTTGACCACGATGACGACCCACAGGGTCGTGATGGGTCCGAGAAGGAGACTGCGGGCGAGAAGGTCGAGGTGTGGCTCTTGGGGAAAGAACATGGGGCTGGATGAGGTGGGGCGAGGAATGCGGGTGGGTGGTCGTCGACAACTTAGAGGCAGTCGGCTGATGGGCGAATGATTATTGAGCCACCGGCCCGCTGGAGCCCGCGCTTGTGAAAAATTTCACAAAGGGGTTGTGGGGGCGAGCCGGGGAACCTAAATTTATCCGCGAAGCCATGGTTTCTCCTGACACAAAAGGCAGCAATGCCCTGACCGAAGCTCATGCGGCCTACGATTCCAAGATCGAGGGCAACATCATTTTCACGCGAGTGGATTCCGCCATCAACTGGATGCGGAAGAATTCCCTCTGGCCGATGCCCATGGGCTTGGCCTGCTGCGCGATTGAGCTGATGGCCACGGCCTCCGCCCGATTCGATATTTCCCGCTTCGGGGCCGAAGTGATGCGCTTCTCGCCCCGCCAGTCTGATGTGATGATCGTGGCGGGCACGGTGACTTACAAGATGGCTCTCGCCGTCCGCCGCATCTGGGACCAGATGCCCGAGCCGAAGTGGTGCATCGCCATGGGAGCCTGTGCCTCCTCTGGCGGCATGTATCGGAGCTACGCGGTGCTGCAGGGGATTGACCGGCTCATCCCGGTCGATGTTTACATCTCCGGCTGCCCTCCCCGCCCCGAGGCCCTCATCGAGGGTCTGATGAAGCTGCAGGCCAAGATTGAGCAGGAGAAAACCCTTTCCGGACAAGAATGAAGGCAGAGCTGATCAAGGAAGACGCGGAGACCCTGAAGTCCCGCTTCAAGGTCTTGGAGGTGGTCGAGTTTCGCGGCGAGACCACGTTGGTTGTCGATTTCAATGACTTGGAGGCGGTCCTGAAGGCGGCCTACGAGCGTGGTTATGATTTCCTCATCGATATCTCGAGCATTGACCACGATCAGGAGGAGCCTCGCTTCGAGATGGTTTACGAGCTCGCCACCCTCGATGACAGCAAGCACCTCCGCATCCGCTCCCGCGTCTCGGAGGGCGTCAAGGTCCCGACCGCCATTAGTATCTGGGCCACTGCCGATTGGCATGAGCGGGAAGTTTACGACATGATGGGCATCGAGTTCGAGGGTCATCCCGATCTCCGCCGCATCCTGATGTGGGAGGGTTATCCTTACTTCCCGTTGCGGAAGGAATTCCCTCTCGCCGGCAAGGTGACCGAGCTGCCCGATGTGGCCTCCACCGGCGTGGCCCCCATGGAGGGCGGCCCCTTCGTCACCTCACCCGGAGGCGACACCATCACTAGCGAGCCCCGCGCGAAGGGCGAGAGCTAAGCCGGCCTATGCGCCCATCTTACGGGTGGGACATCCCGCCCGATTTTCCTCTTCACTCTCGATCGTGAAGGGCCTGCCGCGATGTTTTCGCAAAGAGGGCTTCAGCTTTTCGGACGATTCGGTTGCCACCGGTCGAGCTCGCTTGCTCCGGCTCAGCCCCCCTTGGGGAGCTGCAAGAAGCTCACCTCCAGAGCTTTGCCCGCAGCCGGGACTGCCGGACACTCTTCCTTGACCACGGATGGACCGGTCCGCCTTGTCACGGTCGCTTTCTTTTTTCAGCAAAATCATCGATTTGGCGACGCCTTCCCTGTATTGTGCCAGCGATTCGAATGGAATTTCCTCGGCGGAAAGTTGTCTTCCCCAGGCCGGGTCTGAGCTTTCACACGCTCTTTCCATTGCTGCTTCTGCTCTTGTTTCTGCCTTTTTGGCTCACGGGCGGCAATGGAGGGCCACTCACCCAGCTCTACGAAGTCTTCGGGCTTTCCCGGCAGGGCTTCATCCGGGAGCACCGCTATTGGCAGCTCGTTACTCACAGCCTGCTCCATGGTAATTTTCTGCATTGGATGACCAATGCGTGGATTCTTTATTACTTTGGGGGCCGCATCCGACACCTTTTCGGGGAAGGCCAAGTGGCGCGCATCGCCATCTCCTCGCTCATTTTCGGCGGGATCTTCCACCTCTTGTTTCAGGGCAAGACGCCGCTGGTGGGCGCCTCCGGCATCGCGATCGGCCTGTTTGTTGCCTTGTGCACCGTCTCTCCGGAGTCGCGCATGGCTCCCCTCCCCGTCAGCGCGAAGAATCTGCGGAATGGCTTCCTCATTGCCTCGCTTCTCCTCCTCATGTTGCGTCCAGAGCTGAGGATTCCTGGCTTTCATCAATTTGGCCAATACCTGATCGATACAGGCGGGAGTTCCCTCTTCCAGATGGGTCATGCCTGCCACTTGGGCGGAGCCTTGGCAGGATGGCTCTCCGTTCGCAAGTACCTGCGCCGACCCATCACCCTGGCTCAGCTGCAGCGGGAACGGGCGAAGCGGGAAGAGGATGAGAAGCGGGTGGCCTGAGCAGAAACAAAGGGAACCCGAAGGCTCCCTCTGAGGATTGTAAGATTTTGCTATCCTTTGGGCAATCAGCCAAGCCCTTGGGGCTCGTTTCGTCCCTCGGGGCTCGTTAGTTAAAGGCGGTGCGGCTACTGCGGCTACGCCCTTGCGAGCCTCCCCGATTGCCATTGGAAGATGAGCCTCGCGACGAGCGGGAGGAGCGGTCCGACTGGCTAGGTGCGCTGCGGTAGCTCTTGCTCTGCACGCTACGGGGAGAGGAGCGCTGCTGACTCCGTTGCTCGACCCGCGAGTTGCGACTCCGGTTAGCGGCCTCACGGCTGCGGTCGCGGCTGGAGGCCATGGTCACCCGCGAGGAGCTGGAAGAACGGTTGTCCCGATTACGGTGCGAGGAATCGTTCCGGTCATGGCGGTTATTGCGATTCCGATCGTATTGGTTGCCGCGATGACGGTTGTCGTGACGGTCGACATGCCTACCGTGATTGTTGTGGTGGCGGGAAGGGTTCTTCACGACGACGGTCCGGGTCGGATTCACCACCACCGGCCGGGAGGAATAGTAGCGGGGAGCCCGATAAGTGGATGGGTAGTAACCCCGGGAGTAGTGCCCGCTGTGCACGGAGACGGTCGAGGTGACTCGGCCGGGGCCATAATATCCAGCATCATATCCGTAGTAGCCGACGTCGGAGCAAGAACTCAGACCAATGACGGCGAGCACGCCGGTAAAAATTGCGCAGAATGTTTTCATCTCTCATGAGACTCGCACCTCAGCGGTTAAATTCACATTATTTTAATCCCAAGCACCCAGCGGCTTATCCCAGCAATGAATTCGAGGTGAATTGGCGGAGAATCGGCAGACTCACTCGCGGGCCACTCACTCCTGCAAGAAAGGGGAAGATTTGACATCTCGAACAGCTTTCCATTCCCTTCCCCTCGAAAGGTTTTGCCATGAACTCACGCATCACTTCCGTCGGCGACGGGGCCGGCCGCCATTCTGGAGACCACTTCGCCAGCGCGCAGGCAAGCGCTCTCGTTCACCTCGGCCAAGACACGGAGCCTTACCGCGATAATCTCGAAGTCGCCGAGGAAGTCACTGGCCGTCAGGATCCCTGCCAAGGATGGCCCGCGCCGTGCTGGCGACCCCACACGCCTCATCACCATACCCCGCTCTGGCGAGAGGAAAGCGCGGAGGGGAAACCTCTTAGCAGGATCTGCGCGAGAGGGAGAAAAGCGCTTCGCAGTGGGCGACCGGCTCTCGAAAGGGCGAATTCGCAAAATAAAGAGATGTTTCCGAAAAAAAACGGCCTGAAAATGGCATTGTAAATACAATTTCTTTGCTTTTCTCTCGCCTCAGGGCGAGTATTCCCTATTCCTAATCGAATGATGAAGTTTCAGCCGAATTACGAGAAACGATCAGGCTTCACCTTGGTGGAGCTGCTGGTCGTCATCAGCATCATCGCCATCCTGCTGTCCGTGGCAGCGGTGGGCATCCAGAATATCGATAAGGGGCAAGCGACCGTTTCCGCGACTGCCCAAGCGCAAGGCCTGATGGATGAAGCCCGTAGCCTCGCCATCGGTCGCTCGACCCGGGCGCGTCTCTGCATCCATGCCGACTCCGGCGATCCCGACCGCTACCTCCGCTTCGCCGTGGTGGCTTACGAAGAGATCGAGCGGGACGAAACCGGAGAAGAGACCGGCCGGAGCTGGCGGGTCGACTCACGGGGCACCTTCTTCCCCAATGGCGTTTACTTCCATCCTCGCCTGGCTAACCAGGCTGGGCAGCAGGTTTCCGGTCTTGGCTCCTTCGGAGAGAATGGTTCCGGCGTCCGCTTCCCCGGCGAGGGCGTGCGCAATCCGTCTTATTACTATTGGGAATTCAATGCCGAAGG
This sequence comes from Verrucomicrobiota bacterium JB023, assembly GCA_030673895.1. Classification (GTDB taxonomy): domain Bacteria; phylum Verrucomicrobiota; class Verrucomicrobiia; order Verrucomicrobiales; family Akkermansiaceae; genus Roseibacillus. The sequence goes on along the minus strand of JAUTCR010000035.1, from coordinate 104,587 downwards.
CCTCTGCACCGTGGAGGGAGCCAGCGACTCCGGAGCGCCCTTCGTGGTCTGCCGCGGAGCTCTTCCCGCCGGAGCGTCAGAACCCCGGGTAATTGGAAAGGACGCCGCCGGCTTCATCATCTGGCGGAATGGCCGCTCTTCTCCCATTCGCGACACCTCACTCATCATCAACTAATTTCATCACACACCACTTCCTTGTCATATGAAGCGCGTTAACAAATCGAACCTCGGGGGCTTCACCCTGATGGAAACCCTCCTCGCCATCTCGGTGGTAGCCATTCTTCTCACCACCTTCCTGGCCGTCTTTGGCCCGGCAACCAGCAGCATCCGGCGAGCAATCAGCGTCCAGGATGCCGACCGCCTCGCGTCCGCACTGGAGCATGAGCTCTCCACCTTGGACGAAGACGAAACCGGCACCTACCAGACCGCCTTTGACAAGGCCTTCGAGTGGATCTCCGGCTCCAGCTCCTTGTCCAACTCCATCATCCTCTTCAACTACCGGGGAGATACCGGTAGCATCGACAACGGCGAACTCTCCCCTTACATCGGCACCGAGGGGATTCCGGGTGAAGATTACCTCATCCAGCCTGCCGTCCGCCGGGTCGGACAAGCGGATGACCTTGAAGCCTTGATGGAAGCCATCGAGGGACGCGCCTTCGTTGTCCGGATGCGCCAGCTGGTGCAAGATGCCGATGGATCCCTTGTCCCTGCAGACGCCGGTTCGGGGCTAGTCGATACCGAAGGCTCTGGCGCAACGAGCTCGGAGAGCTTCAACGAAGCCGTCATTGCCTTCCAAGCTGAGTTCTACCTTCTTCCTGCCAGTAGTTATCAATACGTCACCGGCCCCTTGGCCCAGGGTGGCGACGACTTCGAGGGAACTCTGGGTGAGCCTCTCTTCAAGCGTAACATGGCCGTGCGCCGCTAACCTCCACCCAGACAAAACCATGAAAACAACTTCTCGAACCAAAGGTTTCACCCTCGTCGAACTGCTCGTGGCGCTCGGGGTGACGGCCATCATCATCACCATGCTGGTCGGTATCACCGCGACCGCTCTGGACGGCTGGCGCGCTAGCCGGAACCAAGTGAGCGCCGCCCGCGAGGCGAAGTCCGCCTTCGACCAGCTCGCCCGCGACCTTGAATCCTTGGTTGCCCGCTCTGGCAACGACTTCGAATGGCTCTGGGCTGCCACCGAGCAAAGCCCTCCCGGGCCTTCCGGCAATGCGAGCCCCAATGCGTCCCGCCTGGTCTTCTTCACCGCCGCCACCGACCGCTATGACGGCCAGATCAACACCACGCAGGACAACGGAGGCGATGTCTCCACCGTGGGCTACCGTCTCCTCTATCGCGACCCGGTCACCGATAGCGAGAATGAGGAGTTCTCCACCTTCGTCCTCTATCGCCAGCTGATTAACCCTGACGAAACCTTCGAGAACCTCCTCGGTGAGGAATCCCTCGAGACCGCCTACCAATCCTTCCAATCCGGAGAGAGTGATGCGGACAACTTCGTCTGTGAGAACATTTACGAGTTCAGCATCTCCTTCGTCATTGAATACACCGAGAACAACATCACCCAGAAGGAGCGGGTCCTCGTCATCAAGGCCGGCGGCAGTGATTCGGTGAACGACTTCCGCCTCCGCGGCGATGGCATCGTGGCCGATGATGATGATGATTCGGACTTCGCCAACGGCCGCATCGTGGCAGCCGACCTCTCGATGACCGTTATCAACGAGTCTGCCCTGCAAGCTCTTCGCAACGGAGTCGGTGGGAGTGGCAAGCTCGACCTCCTTGAGCGGAACAGTCACTACTTCGCCAAGACCATCCTTCTGCCCCAGCCTTAAGGAAGAGGCCCTTCTTCACTTTGATACAAGAAAGCCGGTTCGTCTGAACCGGCTTTTTACGTTTGATGGAGCGGCCAGAGAGCCGGCCTACCAACCCAGATAATTACGGAGGATCTCCATCGCGGCCGCTTGGTCGATGATCCCTTTTTGCGATTTGGCCTTCTTGCCCGCCGAACGCAATTTTTCGGCTGCGGAGACGGTGCTGAAGGCCTCGTCGTGAAACAGGAGCGGCAGATCGGGGAGAGCCTTAGCGAGCCGATCGCCGAAGGCTCGAACCTTCTTGGCCGAATCCCCCTCGCTGCCATCGAGGCGCAAGGGCAGCCCGAGCAGAAGCGTCTTCACCTTCCTCTCCTCCACGATCCTGACCACCTCATCCACTGCGATCTCCGCCGGAATGGTTTCGACGGGGTGAACTGAGATGGCCAAATCGTCGGTAGCGGCAAGCCCGACGCGCGCCGCCCCGTAGTCGATGCAGAGGATAGGATGGGATGCTTCCACGGAGATGGTTAGTGCAACTCCTCCGGCAATTGCCCGATGAGCTTCTTGATCGCATCCGCCTGGTGACGATTGGCAACGAGCAGCGCATCCTCAGTCTGGACGACAATCAGATCGCTGACGCCGAGCAGAGCCACTTTGCTATCCGGACGAGCATTGAAGATGATATTGTTCTCGGCCTCCAAGAGGGCGAGGTCGGTATTGGTGGCATTGCTTTCGCCCTGTGGCTCAAGGTATTTGGCCACCGAGATCCACGAGCCGACGTCGTCCCAATCGAAGGTTGCCTCAATATTCAGGACGCGATCCGCCTTCTCCATGAGGGCATAATCGATGGAAATGGCAGTGAGACCGGGAAATTGAGCATCGACAGTGGCGGGAAGATCGGAAGAGCTCTGCAGCTCTTGCACGAAGCGGCGCAGCTCTGGCGCGTGCTTCTCCAGCTGCCCCAGGACGGTGGGCAGGGACCAGATGAACATGCCGGCATTCCACGCGAAGTTTCCAGCCTTAAGAAACTGCTCCGCCAAAGCCGAATCCGGCTTCTCACGGAAACGGGTGACCTCGAAGGGAGCGTTCTCGACATCCACTCCCGACAGGGTGGCTTTGCTGCCACGCTCGATGTAGCCGTAGCTCGGGCAGGGCCAAGTCGGCTTAATCCCGACGGTGACCAGCGCTCCGGTATTCGCGGCCACCGTCACGGCGTCGCGCATGACCGCTTGATAGGATTCGGTATCCTGGATGAGCTGATCCGCTGGGAGGACCATCATGGTGGCCTCCGGATCCCGCGCGGCGACCAAGCCAATACCCAGTGCGACGGCCGGGGCGGTATCCCGCTTGGCAGGCTCCGCGAAGATGTTCTCAGGCGGCAGCATGGAGGCGATTTCGCGCGTCTTCTCTTCTTGAATCGCGTTGGTTAAAATGAAGATGTTTTCTGGAGGAACAAGACCGTCGAGACGCGCGATGGTCTGCTCCAACAAAGTTCCCGAGCCGAACAGGTCGAGCAACTGCTTGGGCTGGCTGTTGCGCGACAGTGGCCAGAATCGAGTTCCTGATCCCCCCGCCAGGATGAGTGCGTAGTTTGACATCGCGACGGTCCCTAGCGTATTCGACAGCTTTTGAAAACCGAGAACCGCAGCTTCTCCCAACGTGGCTGAATTTGTCCGATTAAGCCGAAAAGAATCCGCCGCGTCCTGCGCCGTGAGCCATGATTTCGGGCTTCGCCCTTGCCCACCTCTTAGTCCCGGCACATATCATTCGTCATGAACCTCTTCACCGCGCCGACCCTCAACCGGGACGGGGATCAGCCCGAGGCCATCACTGTCACCCGACTCCTCCGGCGGATGCGGAATGTGCTGGAAATCGAGGTGGGAGAAATCTGGGTGGAGGGCGAGGTCTCCAATCTCCGGAAGCAAAGCAGCGGCCATTGGTATTTTTCGCTCAAAGATGAGGGAGGGCAGCTCGCTTGCGCCCTATTCAGTGCGCGGCGCAAGACCGGGCACGCGGTTTTGGCCGATGGGGCCAAGGTTCGCATCTTCGGCGAGGTCACCCTCTATGAGGCGCGCGGCACAGCCCAACTTGTCGTCCAAAAGGCTGAAGCCGCCGGGGTGGGCGAATTGCAGGCGCGATTTGAGGCGCTCAAGAACAAGCTTGAGAAGGAGGGACTCTTCGACCCTGAGCTGAAGAAGAATCTGCCACGCTTTCCCCACTCGATTGGCCTGGTGACCTCCGGCAGCGGAGCCGCCCTGCAGGATATGCTCAACGTCCTCTCCCGGCGGGCACCCTGGGTCACCGTCCACCTCTACGACGTCCAGGTGCAGGGCAAGGGGGCGGAGGCCGGCATTGCCCGCGCGGTTTCCAGATTGGGCGATTGGGAGAACGAGGGCCTGCCCGAGTGCGACGTGATCATCATCGGACGGGGTGGCGGCTCTCTCGAGGATCTTTGGAATTTTAACGAGGAAGTCGTTGCCCGGGCCATCGCGGCCTGCCCCATCGCCTTGGTCAGCGCGGTTGGGCATGAGATTGACTTCACCATTGCCGACTTCGTGGCGGATCTGCGAGCCCCTACACCCAGCGCCGCTGCGGAACTGGTCGTCCCGGACGGACAGGAGCTGCAAGAGCGGGTGCGGGGATTGCGCGAACGATTACAGCGCCGCCTCAATGATGACTTGGAGCGAAAGGCCGAGGTGCTCAAATTTCTCGGTCGCACCGTCCTCCACGCCAAGGCGGAGGACATTCTCCGCGCGCCCTTCACCCGGAGTGATGAGATGGAGGAGCGGCTGGAGCGAGCCCTCAAGGACAGCTTGCGGGAGCGCGCTAACAGCATCGCCAGCCTCAAAACCCGCTGGCAGGCCAATCGCCCCGCTGCTGTGCTGGAGCGCTCCGTCGAGCGAACCGGTGCCTTGCGCGAGCGCCTGGACCTCCGCCTCGCCAATGCCTTGTCCAAGAAGCAATCGTCCTTGGATAAGCTCGCGGCTCTCGTCCGCACACTCGGCCCGGAGTCCGCCTTCGAGCGGGGCTTCTCCATCACCTTGAAAGAAGATGGCTCCATTGTCCGGAGCAAGGATGAGGTCGAGCCCGGCAGCCTCCTCAAGACGATGGTGAAGGACGGGCAAGTCAGCAGCCGCGTGGAGTGATGAACCGTCTTCATCCTGATTGGCTGGTCGGGATGGGAAAAAAAGTCGTTCTCACTCAGCCGAGTCTTGCATTGTCAAAATAGCCTGCTGCGATTGGGAGCATGGTGAAGTCAATTCTTGCCTTTTTCTGCTGCCTCCCCTTCCTCGCCACGGCAGCGATTGATACTGAAGGAGTCACTGCCGAAGCGGAGCAGAGATGGGGAGAAACAGGTCGCAAGGCGGCACAGTTTCTCATCGAGCACATGCCTGAAAAGGATCGGGCCACCCTCGACAACGAGTTCCTTCTCACCAATCTCGAGCTCGCCTTCCAAGCGAGGGAAGAGTTCCCATGGGCCAAGGAGGTCCCAGAGGAGATTTTCTTCAATGACGTTGTCCCCTACGCCTCACTCGATGAGACCCGGGAAGACTGGCGCACCGGCTTCCTCGCTCTCGCCCGCACCCTCGTCGAGGGAGCGGAGTCGACGGGAGAGGCGGCGCAGTTGCTTAATCGGGATCTCTTCGACGTTATCAATGTGCATTACAACCGGGGACGTAAGCGTCCCAATCAAAGCCCATTCGAATCACGGCAGCAGGGCAAGGCCACTTGCACCGGACTCTCCATCATCCTCGTGGATGCCTGCCGTGCCGTGGGGGTGCCAGCCCGCATCGTCGGGACCGCGCTGTGGGCGGACAAGAGCGGGAATCACACGTGGGTCGAGGTCTGGCATGAGAACAAGTGGAACTACCTGGGAGCTGACGAGTATGATCCGAAGGGATTGAACAACGGCTGGTTTGGCGGTCGGGCTTCCAAGGCTATCCCCGGCGACCCCGTCCACGCCATCTGGGCGACCTCTTGGAAGCAAACCAAGGACGCCTTTCCCATGGTCTGGAATTTCCGCGACCGCTCCGTCCCCGCAGTGGATGTGACCGGCCATTACTCCAAGAACAAGAAGGCGGCAGGCGTGGGTATCCGCGTCTTCACAGAACGCGGAGGCAAGCGGGTGCCAGCAAAAATCGAACTGCTGGACGAGAGCCAGAAGGTCCTTCAATCGACTACCGCCAAAGCCGGGCGAGCCGACTTCAATGATGTCGCCCGCCTGAAATTTCTTGGCAAAGGCCCATGGACCCTGCGCCTCAGCCACGAGGGCCAGAGCCGTGAAATGACTATTAAATCGAAGCCCAAAGGCACTCTCGACACCTTCCTCGCCGAGCCCGACATGGTCACCCAAGCTATCGAGGCGTGGGAGCAGGAAGGCCGCGCGGAACGAGAGAAAGAATTGGAAGAGAAGGTGGTCCGCGCTGCCGATACCGAGATGAAGTATCTTGAGAAAGTCTTCGGAGAGGAGCCTGCCGGTGGGCACTCGCTCTGGATCTCCATGCATGGCGGAGGCGGAGCCCCTCCCGCGCTCAATGACCGGCAGTGGCGTAATCAGATCAATCTCTACCAACCTGCGGAGGGCTTCTACGTCGCGCCGCGTGCCCCGACCGATACTTGGAACCTCTGGCATCGCGGTCACATTGACCCCCTCTTCGACCGGCTGATTGCCAACTATGTGATCTGCCGCAATGTCAATCCGGACCGCATCTACCTCATGGGCTACTCCGCTGGAGGTGATGGAGTCTATCAACTCGCGCCCCGCATGGCGGATCGCTTCGCGGCGGCGGCCATGATGGCCGGACATCCCAATGAGTCCAAGCCGGACGGGCTGCGCAATCTCCCCTTCTACCTCTTCATGGGCGGTGAAGACTCCGCCTACAAGCGCAACAAGATTGCCGCGGATTGGAAAGTGAAGCTCGCCGCCCTCCGGAAGGAGGATCCGGAAGGTTACCCGCACAAGGTGACCATCTACGAAGGACTGGGCCACTGGATGGAGCGGAAGGATGCCGAGGTCCTCCCTATCATGGCGGAAAAGACCCGCCGCACCTGGCCGAAGAAGGTGGTGTGGCTGCAGGACGACACCACCCACGAGCGCTTCTACTGGATGGGCGTCTCGCCAGAGGGTGCGGTGAAGCGCCGACGGCTGGAAGGGAGCATCGAGGGCCAAACGATCGCCGTGACCGGTGAGGATACCAGCGGCCTTAAGTTTTGGCTGAGTGACGAACTCTTGGATCTCGATCAAGAGATCATCGTCACCCTCAACGGCGAGGAAGCTTTCCGTGGTAAGGTGGAGCGGAGCGAGAAGGTGGTGAAGCAATCACTGGCCGCACGCTGCGGCATGGTCGCCACGGCGCTGCTCGACCTCTCCCAACCCTAGGACGCTCCTCACTCCTTGCCGAGCAGCTCGATGAGCGCGCTGCTCGGAATGACGTAAGTCTTCACCCGCCCGGCCCGGGCGATGAGCACGCCCACCAACTGGCCATTGAGGTCGACCACGGGCAAGCCCACCTCGCTGGGCAGGACGGTCATGTCCGTCTGGAGAACACGTGGGAAACCATCCCTCACTTGGCTGAGGCCGCGCTCATCCATGCGATCCATCATGCGCTCGCGGCGGCCCGGCCGCATCTTTGGCAAATTCCACCCCTTGAGGATGGCGTCGAGCGAGACCTCTTGCTCGCCCCGGAGCACCTCGATGGACACCGCCTGCCCAGCCCCGGCACGGCTCAGGATGGTCTTCAATTCCTGATAGCCGTCGATCTCACGTCCATCGACCTTGAGGACGACATCGCCGGGCTTCATCCCGGCCTGGCGAGCCGCGCTATCCTTCTGCACCAATTGCACCCGCGCGCCGGGGCCTTGGTGGAGCTCGTCAAGCACGACGCCCAGAAAGCCCCGATCCTTCTGGAGCAAGCTACGCTCGGCGACAGAAATCACTCCGAGGGCCTCCGCGACCCCATCCGGACGAGGGGCCAAAATGAATTCCCCCGCCTCCCGCGCACCGACGCGGACGGGGATGGGCTGCAGCCGGACTTCCTCCGGTATCATGAGCACCGCCAGGTCGTGCCCAGCATAGATCTCCTTCACGGCGAGCGAGAACTCCTCACCCAGGCTCGAGACTCCGCGCAAGTTCTTGGCTTTCTCCACCACGCTCCACTTCGTCAGCACGAGATTGCCCTCCCAGACGGTGCCATAGGCGATTTGCTCTTCATCGCCGAAGATGCGCAGGACGCCATTGCCCAAGGGAGCCGTGATCGCTCCCGCAGCGGTAAAAAGCTCGCCCGCCTGCTCGTCGAGAACACGCTTCCCCCTCTCGGTCACGAAGGGAAGATTGGCCACCGCACCCAACTCCACGCGGACGAAAAGCTCCTCCCGCCCTCTCCGCACCTCGAGCACAATCTCATCCCCTGCCCGCTTCTGCCGTAGATAAGTGCCAAAGTTCGCCCCCGAGATGCGGAACTTGTCCACCCGGAGGATCACGTCGCCCGCCCGTAGTCCCGCGTCCTCGGCGGGAGAATCCGCGAGGACCATATCAAGGACAACGGCCTCCTGATTCTGGTCATACATGACACCAAGGACGGCATCGCCCTCCTGCAAGCTGGGCGGCGGCATCAGGGTGCCCCACCGCTCACCTGCCTTCAAATCATCCCAGTCCTTCAGCGCCCCACTGATCCCGGCATGGGTATTTGTCTGCACATCTTCTCCTATCCAAGAGTGGATGCCCACGACCCGGCCCTCAAGGTCGAACAAAGGGCCTCCCGAGTCGCCGCCGAAGAGCACGCAATCACTCGAGAAGAAAAAGTCCTGATTCTTGGAAATGACTCGCCCGAATCTCACCGGAGCGGGGCGAAGAGGATCGTAGCCCATCGGGTGACCAAGCGCGACGACCCAGTCTCCAGGTCGCAGCACTGCGGAGTTCCCCGGAGCGGAAAAGGCCCAGGGGCCTTCTCCAATCAACTTGAGCATCGCCATATCACGCTGCCGATTGACCCCCAGCACCTTGGCCCGCCGCTCTTCTCCATCCTCGAAGAGGACGGTCACCTCCTCCACGGCAGCTCCCGAACCCTCGACATCAGTCACCACATGACCGGCAGTCAAAACCAGTCCGGCGGCCGAAACCACCACCCCGCTGCCCGTCGAGCCAAGCTCATCAGCCATGATGGCGACGATGGTCTCCTCGGCCTTTTCCGTCACATCAATGACCGCCGCCTCCAAGGCTCGCAAATCAACCTCAGCGGGCAACGAGATTGCTACCGCCAGATACCACGCCCAAATCCATCGCATCATCGCACCTAAGTTCCTACGAGCCTCGCAATTTCCAACCGAAAAATGCAACGCATTGCGAGACTTTCCCGACCTCAGGGTTTGACGGGAGGCTCACTTTCCAGATTCTTTCCCCGCCGTGATCAAAGCCATCAATCATCTCCGCCTCGCCTCATTCATCGAGGGCCTTTCCTGGCTCGCCCTCTTGGGCACAATGATTTATCGCGCCTTCACCGGCCATCATGATCCGGTCAGCTGGGCGGGTCGCATCCATGGCGGCCTTTTTTGCCTCTTCTGCCTCTTTCTTTTTCTCGCCGTCCTCGAAACCAAGTGGAAGGCCAAGTTCACGACCGTGATTTTCCTGACCTCGCTCGTGCCCTTCGGTTTCCTTTTCGCCGAGCACCTCCTGCGTAAGGAAGTTGCCAAAAAGGCCGGCGCCTGATCGGGAATTCAGCCAATGCCCGATTGACATCGCTGGCCGGGGCTTCCATATCAGCCTTTCTTCTGTCGCCATGAGCCAAGCCCTAGCCCCCAAACCTCGTGTCCTGACCTCGGGGAAAAATCGAATCGCGATTGTCGCCTCTCAGTTCAACGAGAAATACACCGACGCACTCGTTGAGTTTTGCGTCGATGAACTTTCCTCCGTGATGCCCCAGGCTCGCGTCGACTTGATCCGCGTGCCGGGAGCCTACGAGATCCCCCTCGCCACCAAGCTCATTCTCAAGAACGAGAATCCTGCCGCCGTCATCTGCCTCGGTGTCATCATCGAGGGCGAGACCGCTCACGCCGACCTCATCGCCACCTCGGTCACGGATTCGCTGTTGGCCATGTCGCTGCAATACGAAGTGCCGGTAATCCACGAGGTGCTTCTCGTTGAGACCGAAGAACAAGCCCGCGCCCGTTGCCTGGGCACGGAATTGAATCGCGGCAAGGATGCGGCCAACGCCGCCGCCGCCATGGTCGAGGTCTCCCGCGAGCTTGGCCGCAATCGCTGATTTTTTCTTCCTTTATCGAGCATGAAGTCATCGAGCCAAGAATCATCCGCACCCGCCCGCCGCCTCATCCGGGAGGCCGTCGTGCAGCTCCTTCATTCGGATTCTTCCAATCCCTCGGCTGCTACCGAGACTGCTGATCCTTGGCCCCTGATCCTCGCCCAGCCTGAGGCGACCATCGTTCGGACGAGAGCCCGCGCCGTCCTTCACCTCCAGCAAAACCGACCCAAGCGATGGGAGAAAGCACGGGAGTTGGCTCCCAACGCGATGACCCTTATCGGCGCATTCCTCGAGAAGACAAATGCCCAGCGAGCCCTCCGCAAGCTGGTGGAAAGCGAGGACGACGTCTTGGAGACGCTCGACCTCCTGCGCAGGGAAATTAAATCGTCGAAGGATATCGATGCCGTCTCCCGCACGCTTGCGAGGCTGCGGGACGGCAACCAAGCCAGCTTCGAGAATCTCGTCGTGCTCTTGGAACATCTCTCGCCGGCAGAAGCCGCGCCCGACCCCCTTCGCCCGCTGGCTCTCGTTCTGCCCCCTCTCCTCGAGTCGGTGCGCAAGCTGCGCGGCATCCTCAGCGAACGCAACCTCCCCGAGGGGCCGGAACTCGACGCCCTGCGCAAGGCGCTGACCACACGTGACCAGCTGAAGCAAGAAGCGCTCACCCTGCACAAGCTGGTGACCGACAACTTGCGCGAGACCGACCGCCTGATCGGCGAGAAACTGGAGAACTTCTCCCCGGAACGCTTGAACCAAGTGGACCGCGCCATCCTCCGCCTCGCCGCTACCGAGCTCCGTCTGGTTCCGGACCTCCCCCCCGCCGTGGCAATCAATGAGGCGATTGAGATTGCCCGCCGCTTCGGCGATACCGAGTCATCTTCCTTCGTCAATGGCGTCCTCGACCGCCTCAAACCGGCGAACGATCCTACAAACTGACGCGCATTTTATCATCGTCAGTCATTTAACGATTCGACATTCTCCCGACCAGCGTGTCGCCTTCTAATTTTCAGCAGAAGACCCTGTGGTCTGCCTTGACCGGGATTGCCATCGTCGTCTTGGGAACGATTCTGGTGGGCATTATTTGGCTGAGCGGGCAAGTTTTCGCCTACCTGCAGCCCGTTCTTGTTCCCCTCGCGGTGGCAGGTATCATCGCCTATTTGCTGGAGCCGGTCGTCGTTTTTCTCGAGCGTAAGCTCAAGGTGCGGCGGCTGTTGGCCGTTATGATTGTTCTAGGTGGCACTCTCTTGCTCACCGCCACCGCTGGCACCTACATCGGCATTAAGATTGGCAGTCAGGTCAATGAGTTGGCCAGCGACCGGGAAAACCTGGGCTCCATGTTCATCGACAAGCTGCAACGCCTTCAGGACTCCATCGGAGCCAGGTCGCTGGTTGATAGCCTGATCGAATATCGCGACCCGGAAACCGGCGAGTGGATCGAGAAGCCCTACCCCGCGAAGGAGACCAAGGAAATCGATGGGGAAGCCACCTCGGTCTGGGTGAACCGGAAGGGAGAGATCCTGACCGAGGCGGATGGGGTTTTTGATTCCGAAGATGGAAGTCTGCCGGTGACTCCTGCCGAGGTATCTCAATTCGAAGTTTATGAGGAGCAAATCAGGGAACTTGAGCGCGGGGACGAGGTGAGCTTCTCCGACCGCCGCATCGGGATTCTTCTGCAAGACAACTGGAGAACCTTGACCGATACCGGCCTCAATTGGCTGAAGGCATCCACGAAGGTTTTTGGCTTCGTCGGCTACCTGCTGGGATTCGCTCTCGTTCCCGTTTACCTTTTCTATTTCTTGAACGAATCGGCCAAGATTAAGAAGAATTGGACACAATATATTCCGCTGAAAGCCTCACGTTTCAAAGAAGAGGTCGTCGCCACAGTCAGCGAAATTAATGCCTATCTGATCTCCTTCTTCCGTGGGCAGGTCCTCGTTTCCCTGATCGATGGTATCCTGGTCGGGGTCACTCTCTCCGTTTTCCGCCTCCCCTATGGGTTTCTCATCGGCATCGCGTTGGCAGTCCTCGGCATCATTCCTTTCATCGGTAATATCATCTGCATGATTCCGGCGGTATTCATCGCCTTCACCCACTTCGGAGGAGTTGACGCCAATCACCAGTGGCTGGGTGAGAACCCCTGGTCCTACGCTGCGGCAGTTGTTGGCATCTTCATCGTCGTCCAAAATATCAACTCACTTCTGACGGCCCCAAAAATCGTGGGCGACTCCGTGGGCCTGCATCCCATGACGGTCATTTTCTCCATCATTTTCTGGTCCCTCCTGCTGGGCGGCTTCCTGGGAGCTCTGCTCGCAGTGCCACTGACAGCGGCGGTCAAGGTGCTCTTCCGCCGCTATCTCTGGGAGCCACGAGTCAGCCCGCAACTTCCCTCAGCTGCGGCGATCGCGGCGAAGGAGAGCTACCAAAGCGATTCCGCCGAGTAGGCTCACCCCAGGCTCGGGGATCGGAACAATCTGGCCCCGCAACTCTCCTTGGCGGAACTGCATGGTGTGGATCTGGACATAGATTTCGCCATTTTCCAAGGCTGCGAGAGCATCGCTCAGAGCGACTGAATCACCCATTCCCGGAGAATTATCGGGGCCCGGGTTCTCATCACCATCATCCCAGCTCCCGGTGATTCGCCGTAGCGACGGATCGACAAACAGGTCCCCGTCGTCCTCCCGGGGAGCACCGTAGCTATTGAGCGCGTGGCCTCCGTTGATCCCCGGCGCGCCGAAATGGAAGTGAACGCCGCGAATGAGCTCGGAAGGGCCGGTCAAGGTCGGGCGGGGCATCGTGGAACTGAAGACCAAACCATCGACGATGATTTCGTAATCGAGGCTCCCTTCCAGCTCGTTGTGGATGAAGGTCGCTCTCCCCGAGGCGGTGGAAACCCCTGCCGGATCGTCGTCCCCCACACCGGGGACGACCGCTTCAGGGGTCAGGATTGCTTGATAAATAACGGCTCCGGAGAGCGGTGCCGTAAGACTGATAACGAGGAGGCCGCAAAAGCTGGCTTTTAGCGTTGGTTTCATGGGTAATCGGCAAGCTATCGAGTCCTTTTCCGCATTGCAATTCCACAAGCCTCGGCAATGGTTTCCATCACCACCAAGTTCGTATGATCAAATTTCTTCACACTCGTATTCGTGTCTCCGACCCCGCCGCTTCCATGGACTTCTACAAGAAGCTTGGCTTCCAGCAGGGCGAGACAAAGGATTCCCCCCAAGGCAACAAAATCACCTTCATGGAGCTGCCCGGTCAGGATGTCTTCCTCGAGCTCACTTACTCCCCGGATTACAAGGTCGCCGTTCCTGAAGACCTGATGCACATCGCCCTCGGCGTCCCTAATATCATCGACTACTGCGACAAGGTCGAGAACTCTGGCATCGAGATTTGGCCCGACGGATGGCGCGAAAAGTTCTCCGGCGGCGAGCGGAAGATGGCTTTCGTCACGGACCCCGACGGCTACGAAGTCGAGATTCTTGAAAAAGGCTGAACAAGCGAAAATAGCTCGCCATGTCTTGCCATCCACAGCCCGAAGTTGCGGCCTTCCTAAAGCTGGCCGCGACGATGGGCTGGGTCAGCGAAGAGCGAGACGATGTGGGTCTCCATCTCTCGCTTAAGCGCACCTATAGCGCGCTTTATTACTGGATTGGCATCTTTACGATTCCCCTCTTTGGCGTTGGTCTTCTGGTCTGGTTGGCGGGCTACATTGAATATCACTGCCGACGGGATCGGAGACTTTTCGTCCCCTTTACCGACCTGACTGGCGAGAGGGTTGGCAGAGCTGCGGACAGTCTCCTTTAGGCTCTCCACCCCGCTCCAAGCCGGGCTACGGACAAATATTTTAGAAAAGCGTCGACATTTGTTAAGTTTTATAAAATATTTAGCAAGACGAACCAGTTCCTGTCATGAAATCGTTCGCCCCTCTCGCACCCATCACCCTTGTCCTCGCGTCGTGCATGCCTCAACCGACGCCTGCCGCCAAGGCAGATGATAGTGCTCTGAAGGAGCGCATGGAGGGTCAAGCAGAACGCCTGACGAGGCTGGAGACGGAACTTCATGAGATGCGGCTGCTCTTCACCAGCCAGCTGAAGCGGATAGAGGAAGTGGCCAGTCAAACAGCCAACCTCCAGCAACAGCAGCTGCCTGCTGCTCCACCCGCTCAACAACCACATCAGGTGGTGATCATGCCTCAGACCCCCGTGGTCACTCATCGCTGGGATGATCAACGCCCTCTGGGACAAACCACAGTGCCGACCCGAGCGGCATCCTCCAGCCACCGGGTCCGGCCTGGAGACACGCTCTCGGAGATCGCGCAGCGCTACGGCGTGGGCCTCGCGAACCTGATGGCTGCGAATCCGGGCGTGGATCCTCTCCGTCTGCAGATTGACAAAGAACTCGTGATTCCAGGACGTGAGTCCGTTGGCTCCACCACACACTTCCAGCCTGGCAGCGGCACCATCACTCACACCGTCCAAGCGGGCGATACCCTCTCGGAAATTGCGGAACGTCACGGCGTCGGTCTCGATGCTCTCCTCTCTCGCAATCCCCAGGTCGACCCCCGCCGCCTGAAGATTGGCACCAAGCTGAAGATCCCGAAGGTCTCCTACAAGGCACCTCCCTCAGCCCCCGCCTACTCTCCGCAAGCCGCGGTCAGTCCGCGCCCAGAGGCCGCGGCACCAGCCAACGAGCCAGCGGCCAACGTGCTACCCAATTTGCCCTCGGCAGCCCCTGCGACCCAGTCCACCCCGACCCAGAGAGTCTTCATCCGCGTCCCGACAAGCAAGACGCTCTCCGAGATCGCTCTCGACTGGAATACTGACGTGGCCACGATCAACCACCTCAACCACATCTCTCTCTCCGCCGACCACCGGATCCCCGCGAACAGCACCCTCTACGTCCCGGCCAAGTGAGGTCGTCTGAAAGGCAGGCTCGGCTCTTTGGGAGCTACCTATGTTCACCGGTCGCATCGGAGAACGAGCCCACTCACCGCTTCCGCATCACGCGCGCCCCGACTTCGCCAAGCGGCCTCTCACCCAATCCGAAGTGAGGTCACCCGCAAAGACAAGGGCCGCGCCAAGCAGGATGAAAAAGAGCATCTCATCATAAAAAAAGCGCACGCGGGACTCCGAGATCAAGAACCCCAGCGAGCCCACCCCCAACATCCCGAGGACCGTGGCCTCGCGGATGCAGGTCTCCCACCGATAGAAGAGGAAGAGCACGAGCCGATTGAAACCGGCCGGTGCCAAGGTGCTCCAGAAGGCGACCTCTCGACTGCCTCCCTGGCTCAGTACAACTTCCGCCGCCCGACTAGGCCAATTATCAATCACTTCCGCGCCCAAGCGGAGCAAGATGCCCCCGTTGTGAATCGCCAAAGCGAGCACCAGGGCCCACATCGACGGCCCGAACATCTGGAGCAGTAAAAAGGCGAGAATATATTCCGGCAAGGAGCGGGCGATCGTCGCCACACCACGAATCAATGAGCCGACAATTCCCCTCAATTTTCCCTGGTCAAATGGGATGCCCCGGGGACGAGACGTCGCCAAACTCCGGGCAGAGAAGGTCATCCAGAACAAGGCTCCCGCACCGGCAAGAAGCGCGGCCACGGTGCCGAGATGCAGGGTCATCCAAGCGGCCTGCCAGCCTCGCTCCCGAAAGTTGTCCATCCACCAGCTAGGGAAGAGGGACCAATCGTCAGCCTCGCGCACCGCATGGGGGACCAACTCATTGGCGAACCGCTCCAGATTGGCGACGCGGCGCTCCCAGGGAACGCCGGAGGACCACTCCCCACCCAACCAAGACCAGAGCGTCAGAGCCACCAATAAACCAACTGTTCCCCGCAGCACGATGGAGTGGGAACGCTTTCGGCGGAGGGTCCTCACGTCATCGGAAGTCTGGCCGGGATTCTTGGTAGGGACGCCACGGGCGAGAGCCTTGCGAGCTCGGCTACCCCACCACTCCACGAGGAGGAGCACGGCTAGCAAGACGTAGAGGTAGGACCAAATTTGATGAAGGTAACCGTCCTCGTAGGCATTCTTGATATCGAGTCCGAGAGTCGGCACGCCAACGAAACCAAGAACAGCTGAGGACCGAATGGAGCACTCCAGGCGATAAAGTCCGTAGGTCATCAGGTCGGGAAGAGCTTGGGCCACGCGGGCCGCCATGAAGGCGGTCAGGCCACTCCCCCCCGTGCTGCGGACGAGCTCGGCCGCCGAGTCATCGGACTCATCAAACAGCTCAGAGAACACCTTGGCCAAGGTTCCCGCATAAGGCAGGGCCAGGGCTAAAATCACGGCTAGAGGAGACGACCCCATGGCTGCGAGAAAGATCAGAGCCCAGAGCAGCTCGTGCACCGAGCGGACGGCCGTGGCGGCAAGCCGGACGGTCAAGCGAAGCGCTTCCAAGCCCCGGGTCGGGCGGCTCCACCAGGCCCGCGAGCCAAGGATCCCGCCCACCAGCCCACCCAAGGTGGCTAGGCTCATTGCGGCGACTGCATAGCGAAGGGTATTCCCCAGCGAGATCGCGATCTTGGTGAAAAAAGGAACCTCCTGGGTGCCTGCGGGATCTTCATAATCGAGGGCGGGACGCAAGGCCGCGCCGAAGAATTCTCCCGCCAGCTCCCGGCCTCCCTTGCTGGGCACCAGCTCACCGGGCTTGGCATCAAGAACCCAGAGACCAAAGACCGTGAGGAGCACTCCGGCCAGGATGAACCAGCGACGCCTCATCCTCCCAAGTCACTCGCCTTCACCCGCCGCCGAGCAGCTGACGGCTCCGTAGCAACACGCGGCCAATAGCAGAGGTCACCTTTCATTCCGTCAGTCGATAGAGCGTCTTCACCCCCTCCTCATGAGCCGGACCGTCGAAGACAATGCGGCCCTCCCGCAGACCGATCACCCGGTCAAAATAGCGACGGGCCAAGCTCACGTCGTGAAGACTCATGATCAAGGACGCCCCTTCCTCACGAGCCGCCGAGGTCAGCAGCTCGACCAAATCCCTCGCCCGCTCCGGGTCCACCGCGCTCACCGGCTCATCCGCCAAGATCGCCTTCGGCTTTTGATAAAGCGCCCGGGCGATGGCAACGCGCTGTTGCTGGCCACCCGAGAGATGATCCACCCGTTCAAAAAGTTTCTCCGGGATACCGACGCGCTGGAGAAGCGCGTGGATTTTCTCCTGCTCCTCGCCGCTCATGCGCAGGTAACTGCGCATGAGGCCCCAGAATCCCTTCGCGCCAGCCCGACCGCAGGACACATTCTGATTCACCCTGAGATTCGGGACCAAACCCAGATCTTGCGGGACCCAAGCGATTCGCTGCCGAAGCGCCCGCAGCTTGGCGGGCGAGAATTGCGAAAGGTTCTCGCCCTCGGCCCTCACCTCTCCCCGGGTCGCCATCACGCGGCCATTGAAGAGACCGAGCAGGGTCGACTTACCCGCACCACTGGGGCCAATGAGACAGACCTGCTCCCCGGACTCGATGCGCAGATCGATGTCGGCAAGGGCCACCAAGCCTCCAAACTCCACCCGGACTGACTTTAGCTCGAACATGGGCAGGCACGAAAAGAGCGCGGACTGAAAGCCACCCCGGAAGATTCAGGCATCCCGAGGTGGGCTAAAGTCCGCGCTCCTGGCAATGAATCAACGCATGAGGCCGACCTTCTCCGCGACCGCCTTGATGCCGGCGAAGTCCTCGTTCTTGGCAGGAATGAGGTCGTCCCGATTGAAGGCGCGCAAGGCATCCTTGTCCTCACACTCGACCAAGGCGGTCTGCAGCTTGTCGATGAATCCCTCACCGAACTGATCGTCGAGGTCCGGGTGCACAGTCAGATTGTAATCCGCGTAGTCCGGCGTGACCCAGATGATCTGCGCCTTGCTCGCATCCAGGTCCCCCTCCGCCACCATGGTGTCGTAGGTCTTGTAGTTAATGGCTCCAACCTGCACGGAGCCACTCTCCACGGCCTTCGCGGTCGCATAGTGACCACCCTCGCTCTGGAACTGGACCGGCTGGGTGAAGAATTCCTCAGGTGTTTTCCCTGTCTCTTGCTCAATGAAGTAGGTCGGCATGAGACGACCCGAGGTGGACCCCGGGCTACCAAAGGTGAAGGTCATGTCGCTGATCTCCACCGGGAAGTCATCCGACTTCTGCAATCCGGACGTGTGATGGGCGATGAAGTAGGACTTGAAATTCGGATCCACGGAACCCTGGGCGATGGCGCGCGCGCCCTCGACTGATTCCATGGCTTGCACGCCGGTCAATCCGCCGAACCAAGCCATGTGGATCTCGCCATTTTTAAAGCGCTCAACCGCAGCCGCATAGTCACTGGACTCGGAGAAGGTGACCGGCACCCCCAGCTCGTCACTGAGATACTTGACCAGAGGTTTGTAGTTCTCCGCCTGGTCGGAGACCTTTTCATCCGGAATCGCGGTGATGACGAGAGAAGAGCTCCCTCCCTCCGCAGCGGCTTCCGTTCCTTTCGGCTTGCAGGAGACGGACAAGGCAACAGCGCCCGCACCCAGAATAGTTACGATTTGTTTCATGATACTAGATAGTTGGTATTAAAAGAAGGTGCGGAAGCCGAGGAAGGTCGTCCAACCCTCGTAAACCTGGTCCCCGTTGCTCTTGATATTGTCGTATTCAAGACCCGCGAGGAGATGCGCGTTATCCTTGCAGAGGTGATACTTGAGGCCACCATAGACCGAGTGGTGCTCATCGCCCCGGCCATTGGATAAGCCGGAGTAACCTTCCGCCGCACCGGAGCGGCGCACGTAGCGGCTATTCAGACGGATTCCCTCGGACTCTTCGGAACCTTGATATTGATAGCGGGCAACCGCCTCAAGGCGGTCTTCAATGAGCCACATACTCGGGATGAAGACGACCCCCCAGAATTGACCGTCGCGATTGGCAGATTGGTCGCCATTGTCACCGTAAATCCCCTCCAGGATGAACTGCCAGTTGTCGCGCCCATAAAGCAATGCGGCCGAGGTCGTCCATTCGATTCCCGAGGCCAGGGCGACGTCCTCTGCATCGATATCCTGATACATCCCGGTCAAGTAGATGGTCGCCAGATCCGAGCCTGCAGCCTCGGAGAAATCATACCAGAAGTTGGCCCAATACATCTGCCCGTCGTCCCATCCGGCGATGAAGTCTTCCTGTGTCGTGGAGAAAAGACCGAACTCGGTCTTCCAATTCCCCTGCGCCAACTCGACCCAAGCCCCGGTGGGGTTGGAGAACTCAATGTCGGAGGGCCAGACTTTGTTGGAAATTGCGGACCGCTCCACAGTCTTCAGCTTGTTCGACGAGATATCCCACTCTGCCGAGGTATGCGTCTCCCGCTTACCGTAGCCAACCTTGAAGCTATCAAGCCCCTGCACGCTGAAGGCTTCACCCAGGTCGAGCTTACCGTAGAGATCCCACATGTGCTTGAACTCGAAGCCGCGGTCACCACCGGCAGGCTCTTGGTCATTGAAGATCTCCGCTTGGCCCTTCACTTCAAGATACTGAAAAAGCCCAGCCTTGGCGCCGATACGCATCCGGCGGACTTCATTCGTATCGTAGTTAAAGTCTTGTCCGCTCCGGTCCTCGCCGTCGACGTAGCCGTATTGAGCGTGAATCCGACCCATCAAGGAGAAGCTCTGGATGACGGGATTGCTGTCGTCCGAATAGAGCTTCCCGAGGGAGCGGTAGAAGTCACAACCGGATTGACCTGCTGTCACTGGCGCGGGCTCGCTAGGCTCCAGCGCTTCATAAGTCGAGTCACCTGCCCACAAAAAAGCCGTCGTCCCAAGCATCAATGCTCCGGTCAGACGGCTCGTCTTCGGCTTGACTCTGGCTGTGGACCCACAGCCTTGGCTAAGTTGTCGTTTTCGTTGCATGCGTGGGCCAAGGCCTAGCGTCAAACTGATGAGGCCACAACCTCGAAAATTATCGGTAGATTCCGAGAATCATCCGGATCGAGGCGAGAGCGAAGGCCCGCCGATCCTGCCACGGCTTGTCGGGGGATAATACCCTCCAATGATTCTCCGCCGCTTTCTCGGCGAAGATGCCCTCAGGGTGAACGGCCACCACTCTCTCACACATTGCGAGCATGGGAAGGTCCGCCTTGCTATCCGAGTAGCCCTCGCTATCGGGCAGAACGCCCTCCAGGCCAAGCTCCTCGCGGAGACGGGTCACCTTGTTGGCCCCCTTGTGATTCCCCCGGGGAAACCGGGGAAACCAGGGCGCCTTCTCCTGCCAAGCCACCTCCGTGCCAAAGGAGTGGTCAAAACCCAACCGGTCACCAATCTCCCGGACGTAGATCTCCGGACTCGCGGAAGCCAGCACGGTGGTACGCCCTTCCTGCTTCTGCCTTTCGATTTCCGCCACCACATCACCGTAGGCAATGTTAACAGCCTCCTCGGCAAATTCCCTTGCGTAGCCCTCCAAGCGCTTGCGGGGGAGACCATAGCAAAAGCCCACGAACACCCTCTTCATCGTCTCCGCTCCCAAAAGCTTCGCAAACGGGGTCAGCAGCAAAAAAGGAACCAGCAAGACCCGCCGCCAGCCCTCGCGCTGGAGAACGAAGTTGCAGAAGAGCAGCTGCATATCCCAGGGCACGATGGTTTGATCGAGGTCGAAGAGCGCCCAACCGCTTGATTTCTCAGTCACAACGAAAAAGAAATCCTCCTGCCGCGGAAATTGCAAGTGAGCCCCTGTTCTCATTCCGTCTTGCCACCGCCTGCCCCGCCCCCCCATCCTGCCGCCGTGCGACCTTGGCTCATTTTGGCGGCTCCGCTCTTCCTTACCTCGCCGCTCCACGGACAGATCTACGCGGACGTTTCCACCACCCTCGGCGACTTCAGCCTGGAGCTGGATTACGAGAATGCCCCCCGCACCGTGGCCAATTTCATCACCCTCGCCGAAGGAAGTCGGCCTTGGCGCGACTCCGCCACGGGCAACGTGATGGTGGATACCCCTTATTATGAGGGCATTCAATTCCACCGCGTCATTGCCGACTTCATGTCCCAGACCGGCTCACAAAACGGAGCCGGCACGGACGGCCCGGGCTATACTTTCCCTGATGAAGTCGATAATGGGCTCACTTTCAATGAGCGTCACCTCTTGGCGATGGCCAATAGCGGACCGAATACCAACGGCTCCCAATTCTTCATCACCGATGTGGCAACAACCCACCTCAACGGGCTCCATACCATCTTCGGCTCGGTCGCCTCGGGAGGCTCCGTCGTCGATGCGATTAATAATGCCCCGGTCAATGCCGATGGCATGGAGGAAACCGCTGACGACACTCAACCGGTGACCGACATCATCATCAATGCCATCACCATTCGGCGGGAGGGAGTTGCCGCCATCGAATTCGACGAGTTTGCCCAAAAACTTCCGACGGTCACCGCCCATCAGGCGACGCTAACAGATCCCTTGGCCAACGAATTGGCTGTCGAACAGCCGGCTTCCACGACGCTCTCCGTTTACCATTCCGATGACTTGGCGAGCTGGTCCGCGCTCACCCGCTACCTCAGCCCGGATTCAGACCCCGAGTCCAGCTTCACTGCCCAGGTGACGAGCGGAGATGATGAAGCCAGCTCGCACTTTTTCCTCCCCTCCCTCACCCTCTGGCCGGATGATGCCAATTTTCCCGCCAGCCTGGTTGGCAGCCTGATCGAGGTCGACTCCAGCCTGGCTGCCTTGGAAGTCGATCTCGTCAACGGGCTCTTCACCGTCGGCAGCGGCTCCCCAAGTGTCATCACCTCCTACTCGGAGAACCCTCACGGCTACGGCACCACCCTCGTGATCCAAAGTGCCGGCTACGTCCCCTTCCGCCTGGTCCTCGGCGCGGATCAAGACGGCGACCGACGAGTGACAGGCAGCGCCTTCACCTCTTCAGGCTCTCTTCCCCTTTCCGGCTCCTATGCGCTGACTTCCGAAGGAGGCTAGCAGCTCCTCCGTCCATCCCACATATCCGAACAACCCAATGAATCTTTTCTCTCTTCTCTTCCTCATCCTGTTTTCCCTGCAGGCCCTCGTCCCGCTCATGGCCCAGCGGACGGTCGTCGTGGATGCGACTCTCAACATCACGCTAGACAATGATGAGGAACGGCGCGTGGTCCTCCGACTGGATGGAGCCCATGCGCCTCTCTCGCTGGCCAACTTCTGGATGCTGGCCCGGCCCATCGACCAGGATGCCCGCAATACCCTCTCCACCCAGTCGAATAATCCTTACGGAAACTACCGGGCCATCGATCCCGACACCGGTTACTTCGATCTTGATGGCGCGACCTACACCATCAACGTCACCGGAGAGGCCAATCCCTCCAGTCCCAACAACTACCTCCCGGGAGCCGAGGCCACCCTCCGCATCGGCACCACCGCCGTCGCGACCTTTACCCTCGCGTCTCCCGGCAATCAGCATAATTGGGTCTCAGACAATCCCCTCTACAGTCTCTCCTACTATAGCACTAGTGACCCGGAGGAGCTGCTCAACTATCGCTACCAGCTTAACCTCACGTCTTCGCCGAATTACCTCAACGAGTTTTCCGGCCAGATCACCAGTGGAGCCTACTATGACAACCGTCCCTTGAACCTCGTCTCCGGCGACACGCGCTATCTCTCGCTCGGCGCCTTCACTTTCGGCAATAACAAGGCGCCCGGCTGGCAGATGCAGAACGAGATCGTCGATGCCGATTACAACAACTTCGATGCCCCGGACGCGGTCTTTGGCAATCGCTTCGCGGACCGTTTCGGCAATCTTTCCGGTCAAGGCTTCGCAGTCGCCTTTGCCAATGAGAATCTGACCGACCTCAACACCGCCGGAGCCACCCTCTTGATTACCGGCGCCGAGGGCGCGCCCCAGTTCCGGGGACGCCACACCCACCTGGGGTATGTGAAGACCGATTACGCTGGCCGCGTCACTGTTCAGGAACTGCTGGGCGGGGTGAGGAGTGGCACCGTCACCTCCATCGACTTCACCCTCGTCGAGGGATTGTATGAAGCCACTTACTACTACGACCAGATTCCCGGCATCACGCTAAAGCCCGGCAGCCCTTCTCTCAAAACCGTCGATGGCGTGCGCCGCGTCACGACCAACGCCCTGGAGGGAGAGATCCGGCAGCTCTTGAGCTCCGATGACCTCATCAATTGGGTGAACTACGTTACCAGCGCCTTCCCCGTCGGCTTGGCAGAAGAGCCCGGGGTCTCCATCGAGAACCTGATCAACGGGACGGAGACTGCCTACTTCAGCGTTGGCCCCACCGTCATCACCTACCCCAGCTGGCCGGCAATGAACTTCGAGACCGCGGATGCCTACATTCGCTTCAAAGGTCGGGAAAATGACATCGAGGGAGCCGCCCAAGTGGTCAACACCTTCAACATCCTCTTTGACGAGGCTGGCACGGGCGGGGTCCTCCAAGGAGTGGGCGGCGACCTCGCCGGCACCCACGCCATCCAGAATGTGAGCTTCGTCCCGGACGGCCCCTTCAGCGGCATCCTCCGCATGGAAAGTGAGACCCTTGCTGAGCCGGTGCGCCTGCTCCTCTATTTCGATTCCCACAAAATATACGAAGACCCCTCCGTCACCGGGAACAACGTCATCGATCGCTATCACCGTATCATCACTCAAGTGGTTGAGGTTCCGCCTTTTGGTGAATTCGAGTTCGACGCCCGCTCGGAGTTCGGAATTTGGCAAATTCAGTAACTCACGACTTCCGAAACGGCTCAACGGCGCTATCTTCGGCCCATGTCGACTGAGCAAGCGCCACAGGTAAAAAAGCCCAAGACCCACGCCGCAGGACCGGCGGCGGTCGCCTCCTCGCTGAATCATGTGATGCGGACGGCGGGCCCCGTCCGTGGCACCAAGGCACTGCTCGACCTTAACCAAAAGAACGGCTTCGACTGCCCTTCCTGCGCTTGGCCGGATCCGGATGATCACCGCGCGCCCGCTGAATTCTGTGAAAACGGGGCCAAGGCCATCGCCTCCGAAGCCACCCAGCGAAAGGTGGACCCCGCCTTCTTCGCTCGCTACTCGATTGACGAGCTTCAGCAGGAGAGCGACTACTGGCACGATCAGCAAGGGCGCCTCACGGATCCCATGATCTTGCGCGAAGGGGCGACCCACTATGAGCCCATCGCCTGGGATGAAGCCTTCTCCCTCATCGCCCGGGAGCTCAATGCCCTCCCCTCACCGGACGACGCCATCTTTTACACCTCGGGACGGACCAGTAACGAGGCAGCCTTCCTCTATCAGCTTTTTGCCCGCGCCTTCGGCACCAATAACTTGCCGGATTGCTCGAACATGTGCCACGAGTCTTCTGGCACCGCACTCAAGCAATCCGTCGGCGTCGGCAAAGGCACCGTCACATTGGATGATATCCATCACGCCGACACCGTCCTCTGCATCGGCCAAAACCCCGGCACCAATCACCCCCGCATGCTGAGCGCCCTCGAGGAAACGGTGAAAAACGGAGGCAAGGTCGTCGCCGTCAATCCGCTCAAGGAAGCCGGCCTGATGGGATTTGCCCATCCCCAGAAGCTCAAGGGCATGGTCGATCGCTCCACCTCATTGGCCAGCCAGTATCTGCAAGTGAAGATCAACGGCGACCTGGCCCTCCTCCGCGCCCTGGGCAAGGAGCTCTTCGAGCGAGAGGACAAGGAATCCATCTTCGACCACGATTTTATCAAGGAGCACACCACCGGCTTTGAGACCTATCGGAAGCATTGCCAGCAAGCTGACTGGGAGGAACTCGTTGAAAAATCGGGGATCAGTCGAAGCGATATCGAAGCTCTTGCGGATACCGTTCTCAGCGGCGAGCGCAAGCTCATCACCTGCTGGGCCATGGGCCTCACCCAACATCGCAACGCCGTCGCCACCATTCGGGAGGTCGCTAATATCCACCTTCTGCTGGGAGCGATTGGCCGGCCGGGTGCCGGCCTGTGCCCCGTCCGCGGACATTCAAACGTCCAAGGCGACCGGACCGTCGGTATCTTTGAAAAAATGCCGAAATCCTTCCTCGCCGCGCTCGATAAGGAATTCGGCATGAAGTCCCCACGCAAGCACGGGCACGACGTCGTCAATGCCATCCTCGCCATGGACAAGGAGCCGGGCAAAGTCTTCTTCGCGATGGGAGGCAACTTCCTGCAGGCCTCGCCAGATACCGACTTCACGGCCCGCGCCCTTGAGAAGTGCCGACTGACTTGCCATGTCGCTACCAAGCTCAACCGGAGCCATCTGGTGACGGGCAAGGTCGGGCTCATCCTCCCCTGCCTGGGCCGGAGTGAGCACGACGAGCAGGCAACTGGCCCGCAATTCGTCACCTGCGAGAACTCAATGGGCATCGTTCACCAATCGAAAGGTAAGCTCGACCCGGCGAGTGAGAATCTGATGAGCGAGCCCGCTATCGTCTGCGGCTTGGCGAAAGCGACCTTGCAGACGCCCATCAAGGTCGACTGGACCAGGCTGGCCAACGATTACGACCAGATTCGCAATCTGATCGAAGCGATCATTCCCGGCTTTGACAACTACAACGAGCGGGTCAGAGAGCCCGGCGGATTCTATCTGCCAAATCCCGCGAAGGATCGTCGCTGGGATACGGATACCGGCAAAGCCAATTTCTCCGACGTCGGCGACTTGGACCAGTTCGAGGTGGCTGCTGGCCGTCTCCTTCTCCAAACTCTCCGCAGCCACGATCAGTACAACACCACCGTCTATGGCCTCAACGACCGCTACCGCGGTATCGGGATGGGCAGACGCATCATCTTCCTCAATCCCAAGGACATGGAGGAACGCGAAATCAAGCCGGTCTCTCTCGTGGACATCACCAGCCACTGGACCGGGGAGGAGCGCTACGCCAAGGGATTCTTCGCAATTCCCTACGATATCCCCCGGGGCACTGCCGCCGCCTACTTCCCGGAAGCCAATGTGCTGGTTCCCGTCGCCTCGACCGCTCGCGAGAGCAACACCCCGACCAGCAAGGCCATCGAGATCAGCATCAAGCCCTCCTCGTGAGATTGCCTGAGCGATCACTCCGTGAAGAAGGGGGGCCCGGCACTCGATCGATTGGCTCTGGACTTGCCGTGACGGGGAACCCGCGCCATCACAGGGACGTTGCCTCCTGAGATGTCAGCCTTTTCCCTCTTCGCAGCCGGGAGCGGTCTCCCCCCGCTCTTCACCCTGCTCGCGCTCATGCTGGTGAGCGTCGTCCTCGTCTCCCTGCTGCTTCTTCGCCTTCGCCAGTCACTGCTGGTTGGCTACTTTCTCTGCGGCATCCTCATCGCCAACAGTGGCATCCTCGACTGGCTCGGAGGGGACGAAACGCACGACGCGGTGAGCCGGATGTCGGACTTTGGCGTGATGCTGCTCATGTTCACCCTGGGGCTGGAATTCTCCCTTGGTGAACTACGCTTCCTCCGCAAGCTCTCCTTTGGTGGAGGCGGACTCCAAATGGGCCTTTGTGGTGCGGCCGCCGGAATCGGTGCGGTTGCCTTGGCCGGGCTTGGCTGGCAAGCCGGGGTGGTCCTCGCCGTCTCGCTGGCCATGAGTTCGACTGCGGTCAGTCTCAAGACCTTCCAGGATCTGGGTCAGAGTGGCAGCCCCGGAGCCCGTTTCGCGCTCGCGGTCGCCATCTTCCAAGACCTCTTCATCATCGTCTTCCTCCTCTTCCTCCCCCTCCTGCTTCCGTCCAGTGGTGAGGCGCAGCCATTGCTCGTGCAGATCGGCGGGCTTCTCTGGAGAGGGTTGGCCTTTGGCATCCTCGCCTTTCTTAGCGCGCGGTATCTCTTTCCCTGGGTGCTCGGAGCCGTCTCACGGACGAGAAATCGTGAACTCTTCACCCTCACCGTGGTGGGTTCCTGCGTCGGCCTCGCATTCGTGGGAGGGCTTCTCAATCTCGGGCTCGCCCTGGGAGCCTTCGTCGCCGGACTTGCCGTCAGCGAATCCATCTACAAGCACCGCATCCTGGCCGAGGTCCTGCCGATGCGAGACCTCTTCCTCACCCTCTTCTTTGTCTCGGTCGGCCTGATGGTGGACCTGAGCGTCGCCGTCTCTCATTGGCATTCCATCCTCGGTCTCACCCTTCTCCTAATGGTCGTAAAGACCGGGCTCATTACCGCCATCGCCCGCTGGCTGCAGCTTGCGAACAAGCAAGCCCTCATGGCCGGCCTCGCTCTCAGCAGCGCGGGTGAGTTCTCGTTGCTCTTGCTCCAGACGTCTTCCATGTCCCAGCTTTGGAGCCTCGACTTCCAGCAAATCCTACTCTCCTCGATCGCTCTCTCGATGGGACTGCTGCCCGCTGTGATGAGAGCTGGAGAACCTCTCTCCAATCTTCTTCTCAAGGTCGGCTGGGGCAAGCATCGACCTCAGCTACCCAACGACGGCGGGCTCCTGGACCGCATGCATAGCCTGGAGGAACACGCCATCATCTGTGGCTATGGCCCCGTCGGGCGTCGAGTCCACGCGGAGCTCGCCAACGCCGGCGTCCCCACGCTCATCATCGAGATGAATGCCGACACCGTGCACCAGCTCCTTCACGAGGGTCAGCCCGCACTCTTCGCCGATGCCTGCCACCATGAAACCTGGGAGCTCGCCCGGGTGGAAGAAGCCGCCCTCGTCGCCTTCACCTTCCCCGCCGCGCACACCAGCGCGGAGGCACTCAATCTGGTCAAGCACCTCAATCCTGAGGTCCCCGTCCTGGCCCGGGCCCGCTTCATCAGTGACAAGGAGCATCTCCTCCGGCTCGGAGCCAATGAGGTCATCCATGATGAGGCCGAAGTCGCCGGTGCCGCAGTCGAGGCAGTGCTCACCCTCCGAGGATAGTCCGCCGACCTTTTTGACCGGGGGAGAAAACTCTGTCTTTTCGTCAGGACCATTCTCTATCTATGCTCCGGCCATGGAATCCCACGAGGTCTTCAAGCAATCCTTCGAGAAAACCTCTCCCAAGGAGATTGCCTCGGAGCTGGGAGTCTCGCTTTCGCTCGTCTATAAATGGGCTCAGGAACAGAATGAGTCCGGCTCTGGATCCCGGAATCCCCTCGACCGCCTCTTGGAGGTGGTTCGACTAACCGGAGACGTCCGCCTCGTCGAATGGCTCTGTGCCCGCAGTGGAGGCTACTTCGTCCGCAATCCCGACTCCGCCTGCGAACAGGGCTTTGAATACCTTCCCGCCACGAATGAGATCGTGGCCCAATTCTCAGCTCTCCTTTCTCGCATCTCCCAAGCCGCCTTGGATGATTCCGTCGATCGCCATGAAGCCGAGGACATTCGCCAGCACTGGGATCGCCTGAAATGCTATGCGGAAGGCTTTGTGCGATGCTGTGAGGAAGGCGACTTTGAGAAAATGAAGGAAGCTCAGGAGAAAGCGGAAGAGCCGCGCCGCCGCCTTTATTAAGGGCCGGCCTTCGCTTCTCATCCTGCTGAAGCACTCCCGCCTCGCGGAGTTTCCTTCCCACATCCGCGCTTCTTTCCTGCGGGTCTCTTCCTCAGCGCGAGACATCTCCACCGCCCTTGCGCCGCGCAGAGCGCATTACCTTTGCGATCTCTCTCACCACCCACCTGCGGCGACGGAAGCCTACACAAAAAGACGGCGGACCGAAGTCCGCCGTCTCAATCAAATCTATCTCAAAGGGCATCAGGCCCGGCAGCACTTAGTTGGAGGCTGCTTCGCTGATGGTCACCTTATCGCCTGGCAGAATGCGCTGACCCGGCTTCACGCTATCGGGAACGATGTCTGCGATGGTCTGGGTTGGCTCGATGGAATCAACCTTGAGGCGGCCAATAACCCGTCCACCCCGGCTCACAATCAAGTTGCTGCGCTCGTCGATGTTGGAATTGTTCGAACCACGGTTCAGGACAACGAAGCCGTAATCATTATCAGCAGAGCTGACCGCGATAGTCACGCGGTTGAGAGCAATGTTGCGGCGGAAGCTGCCCAAGCGGCTCTGGAGACGCTCTTTCTCACCTTGTGCACTATCAACATTGTTGGCGAGGCGAGAGGCTTGCTCGATTTTCTCGTCGAGGGTCTCTTCCTTCTGCTTGCGCTCGTTCTTCAGGTCTTCAATGAGGCGGACCACTTGGTCGACGTCGATGTCGTTGACTGGGCTCCCCATGATTTCACCGATGGTGATTTTTGCCTCGTCGATGGCTTCGTTGATTTCAGCAAGTTCGGCATCTGACTCTTCGATGTCAGCTTCGACTGAAGCCAAGTCGCGCTTGATGCTGTTTTCCTTACCCTGCTCGTTGTCGAGGCTGGCTTTGGTTTCGTCGCGAGAAGCGATTGCCGTCTTCTTGGCGTCTTCGGCGGCCTTGCGGCGCTCCTCTTCCTTCTCGATTCGGTCTCCGAGGACAAGATTCTCCTCAATGAGCGTCTCGGTGTCGGCCACGGTGGTCTCCAGGTCGCTCTTCGTATTCATTCCGAAGAAGAGAGCAACGCCACTGAGAACGATGGTCAGTCCGTAGAAAATGTTCTTAATCATGGTAGTGGATTGAGTGGTGTGTGATTGGCTAAGAGAGGATGGTTACTTGGAGTCAGAAGCGACGACTGTGTCTCCGGTGCGGACGGACATGCCCTCATCAAAGCTGTCCGGAACGATGTTGGCGGCGGCGGAGCTGGGCTCGGTGCCGGTGACTTTCAACTTACCGATGACCTCACCATTGCGGACAACGTCCAGCGTGGAGTCACGGATGATACCCGCATTGTCTCCACCGGAGAGGATGACGAATCCAAGGTCGGAAACCACGCGGGTCACGCTCGCCTTGAGGTTCGGGTTGGACTTCTTCTCCGCGTAGTTACGGATCACGGAGGAAAGGCTCTCGTTTTCAGTCTCCAGAGCATTCTTGACCGAGGTGCGGGTGGAAATTTCAGTGTCTTTCTGAAGAAGCTCGCCATTCAAGGTCGCGAGGTCGGTCTTCAGCTTCTTGAACTCATTGGCCAATTGGTCGAGGTCACCCAAGGGAGCAAGCATCTCCTTCTTGTCGGAGACTTCCTTTGCCTTTGATTCCGCGACGGACTTCTTGTCGTCAACCTCGCTCTGCAGTCCCTTGTTGGTTGCAAGCTGGGCCTCGAGCTCGGAAGACAGCGTGGTGTTCTCAGCATTTGCTTCCTCAGCTTCTGCTTCGAATCCCTGCGCCTCAGTGGTGAGTTCGTTGAATTCCCGTTGGTTCGTTTCCTTGTCAGCTTCTTGCCTGCTAAGTTGCGTGAGCTGATCTTCCAGTGCAGCCTTGTTCTTCAGTGCGAAAAACGCGGTGGCCGCGAGGACTATTGCCGAGAGTATCCCAAAGACGTTTGCCATGACTTGTATGTTGGTGTGTGCGGTTCCAATGGATCCGTTTCCCTGCGGAACCATCGTATTTCAAGACTCTAGGAGTTTTCCCCCTCGCCCGACAATCCAAAAATCAACTCGTTTTTCACACGTCTTTACAAAAGCCAGATCATGCCCCTAGTTGCCCCGCCTGCATGAACTCCGTCTTTCGCGTCTTTTCCTACCTCAAACGATACCCCCTGCTGGCTTCGGCCCAACTTTTCTGCGCCAGCCTGATGGCCTTGTCTGTCATCGTCTTCCCGTCCGTCACTGGCTTCGTTATCGACGAGATCCTGCCTGTGGCCAGCCGCCACGACGAGCTGCTCAAGTGGGTGCTCCTCGGCCTGGGTGGTTTCTTCCTCAAGGATTTCCTCAATTGGGGCCGGATCATGGTCAATAATCACTTTGAGCAGAATGTGATCTTCGATGTTCGCTCCGATCTCTACCGTAAGATTCAGAATCTGCCTCTGCGCTGGTTCGATTCCCGCCGGACGGGGGACATCATGACCCGGGTGGCGGAGGACGTGACCTCGATGGAGCGCGTGCTTATCGATGGCATTGAGCTCGGCTTGGTCTCTTTCATCCAGCTGTTGGCAGTCGGAGCGGTCATGTACTACACGAATTGGGAGGTCGCTCTCTGGGCCACTCTCCCTATCCCCCTCCTCATTCTCGGTGCCTGGATCTATTCCAAGGATGCTCGCCACCGCCACCGGGCCCAGCGGGACGCCACCTCGGATCTCAACTCCCTCCTCCACGACAACATCGCCGGCATCCGGCAAATCAAATCCTATGCCGCCGAGAAGGATGAGCACGCGCACTTCAACCTCCTTTCCGAGCGCGTCCGCGCCGCGTCCCTCCGCGTGATGAAGTGGTGGGCGGTTTACAATCCGTCGATGTCCTTCTGCCAAATGCTGGGCTATGCGCTGGTCCTCTATGTCGGCGGTCAGGCCGTTATCAATGAAGAAATGGAGATAGGCAAACTCGCCATGTTCTTCCTCTTCCTGAGCCTCTTCTACGATCCCATCACCAACCTCCGGCAGCTTAATCAGCTTTACCTCTCCTCCCGCGCTGCGGCGGATCGGGTTTTCGAGATTCTCGATTCAAAAGAGGAGTATAACCCCGCAAACGGCAAGCGGCTCCCCGAAGCCTTCCCCGCGCGCATCGAAATTCGTGACCTCACCTTCACCTATGGAGAGGACGATGATCGCCCGACCCTTCACGAAGTTAACCTGACGGCAGAGCCCGGCCAAACGGTTGCCCTCGTCGGACCCACGGGTGCTGGTAAGTCCACTATCGTCAATCTCTTGCCCCGCTTCTACAGCTATGACGAGGGAAGCATCAAGGTGGGCGGACTGGAACTTAAGGACCTCGACAAATCCTCACTGCGGGAAAACATCGGCTACGTCACCCAGGAGGCTTTCCTCTTCAATGGCACCATTCGCCAAAACCTCTTGCTCGCCAAGCGCCAAGCTAGCGACGAGGACCTCTGGACTGCCCTCAATCACGCTTGCGCGGAGGACTTCATCCGCGATTTGCCCAAAGGGCTGGATACCAACGTCGGCGAGCGTGGGGTCAAGCTTTCCGGCGGGGAGAAACAACGTCTCTCCATTGCCCGGGCCCTGCTCAAGGATCCGCCCATCCTGCTCCTCGATGAGGCAACTGCCTCGGTGGACAATGAGACGGAACACCTTATCCAGCAAGCGCTCGACACCCTGATGGAAAATCGGACCGTCTTCGTCATCGCTCACCGCCTCTCCACCATTAAGAACGCGAACCGAATCCACGTGCTCGACCAAGGTCGGGTGGTCGAAGAAGGGACCCATGACGAACTGCTCGCCAAGAACGGACTCTACACCGAGCTCTCCCGCAAGGCCCTCTTGGCCCATTAAGCGCGCTCGCTGACAGACCCCGCTTGCCTGCTCGTAGAATCACACACCATGAAACGCCGACACACGCTTTCCATCCTATTCTCCTCAATAGCCCTTGGGCTGGGCCTCCACGCGGAGTCGCCCAGTGAGACCCGGCCCAACGTCCTCGTCATCCTGGCCGATGATATGGGCTACGGGGATGTGCAGGCTCTCAATCCGGAGTCCAAGATCCCGACGCCTCATCTCGATTCGCTTGCCCGGGAGGGAGCGAGCTTCACCGATGCCCATAGCCCCTCTTCGGTCTGCACCCCCACCCGCTACGGACTCCTCACCGGTCGCTACGCCTGGCGCTCTTGGCTGAAGAAGAGTGTTCTCTTCACCCCCGACAAGGACAAGCCGCTCATCGAGAATGATCGCCCGACGATTGCGTCCTTTCTCAAGAAGGCCGGCTACTCCACTCATCTCGTGGGCAAATGGCACCTGGGCTTCGAGTGGCCCCGGAAGGATAATGGAGAAATTGATCCGGAATCGCCCATCACGGATGGACCAATTCAAAAAGGCTTCGACACCTACTTCGGGGTCGCCGCCTCCCTGGACATGGTGCCCTACACCTTCTTCCGACAAGATCGGAGCACGACGCCCGTTCAAGAGGTCCAGCCCGCCCTCGATTTCCCAAAATACGTGCGCCAAGGCCCGAAAGCGGAAAGCTTCAACTTTGGAGATGTCCTCGACATCCTCGCAGCCGAGTCCGACCAGGTCATCGGTGAAGCCGCAAAATCCGAGGCTCCATTCTTCCTCTATCTTCCCCTCACGAGTCCGCACAAGCCCGTCTGGCCTCACGAACGCTTCGTGGGAAAAACCGATCTCGGCCCCTATGGCGACTTCGTTCATCAGACCGATTACACGGTTGGGCTGGTGCTCGAGTCCTTGAAAAAGCACCAAGTCGCGGACAACACCCTCGTGATCTACACCTCTGACAACGGCTCCTTCATGTTCCGCATCGCCGACAGGCATCCCGCTGACCACACGACCGACGCAACGATCCAGAAGTACTTTGCTAAGAATCATCGCGCGAACGCCCACTGGCGCGGCACCAAGGCCGACATCTACGAGGGCGGCCACCGCGTCCCCTTCTTTGTCCGGCTGCCCGGTCGGGTGAATCCCGGCATCACCGTTGAGCGGACAACCAGCCAGACCGACATCTTTGCGACCATTGCCGATCTTCTCGATCTGCCCCTCCCCGAACAAGCGGAAGATTCCTACTCATTTCTCAAAGAGCTTTCAGGCAAGGAGGGAGACAAGCGCCCCGCTGTCATCAACCATTCCATCAACGGAACCTTCGCCATCCGCGATGGTGATTGGAAGTTGATCCTCGCCAATGGCTCCGGAGGAAGACAGAACCCGAGGGGCGAACCATTCGGTAAGCCTTATCAACTTTACCATCTGGGAGACGACCCCTCTGAATCCAAGAATCTCATTGAGGAGAAGCCGGACCTGGCCGCGCGGATGGAAGCCAAGTTCCAGGAGATCGCGCGCGATCACGAGACCTCCCGCTAAGGCCATTCTCATTCCGGGCTCGGCAAAGCTCGCTTTCCCCAGCCCGGGATGCCTGAATCGTCAGTAGCAATGATGGCCCGCCTCAGTCTCCCCCTCTTTCTCGCCCCCTTCTGCCTGCTCTCGTCTTGCCAGACCCTGGCTTTCTATCAGCAAGCCATCGCCGGACAATGGGACATCCTCCAACGGCGGCAGCCCATCGAGGCCCTGGAGAAATCCCCATCCACGCCTCCGGCTCTCCGGGAGCGCTTCGCCCTCACCCGCGAGCTCCTCGCCTTCGCCCACGACGAGCTGCACGTCCCGGTCGAGCATCACTACACGACTTACGCTGACCTGGAGCGCCCTTACGTTTCCTACATCATCACCGCCGCGCCCGAGTTTTCCCTCGAGCCCAAGGAGTGGTTTTACCCGGTCATCGGCCATCAGGACTACCGGGGCTATTTCTCAAAGGAAGACGCCATCGCCTACGCTCAATTGCTCCAAAACGATGGCTATGAGGTCGATCTCGGTGGCACGGTGGCCTACTCCACGCTCGGCTTCTTTCAGGATCCGCTCTTGAATACCTTCATCGCCGACGACGAGCTGGATTTCGCCGACCTCCTCTTTCATGAGCTCAGCCATCACCTTCACTACCGGGCTCAGGACACCGACTACAATGAGGCCTTCGCCACCTTCAATGCCCGCCTCGGGGTCGAGCGATGGCTCAAGAAAACCCGGCGCCACGACCTACTAGAAGCTTACGAGAACCGCTTGAGCCGTCGGCAGAAGGCAGAGGAAAAATTCGAAAGCGCGAGAGAGAAACTCGAGCTTTTGTTCGCCTCCCAATTACCTGTCGAAGAGATGAGGCGACGCAAGAGCGAGATCCTCGCCTCTCTCCAATCCGATATCGACACCTTGCGGCTAACATCCAAGAAGCCGAAGCCGGCCCGGGAGGACTTGCCATATAACAATGCGACGGTAGCAGCTCGCTCGACCTACTATCGCCTCGTTCCTTTCTTTGCGGCACTCTATGAGAAGGCGGGCCGCGACCTCCCGACCTTTTATCAGCTTGTCAAAGACTCCCCGACGCCAGAGGCCCCAGTCAATTCATCCCCTTGAAGGCAGGGCTGCGCAAGGCATGCTCGTCGGTGCTCTTTTCCGAAAGCAAGGCCGAGAAGCCGCAGAATAACTTACTCCGCTCCGACGGAAGATCCGGAACGGGGTCTTCACAATCAAGAAAGTCAGCCAATAGCGAGAAAAGCTCATCCTGAGTGCGGGACCGCTTCATGCGGAACTCAAGCTCATCCTCCAGGCCCTGCACGATGTAATTGAGGTAACGCTTCATCCGTTGAACATGCTTCAAGGCTGAATAATCTCTTCCCCACTGCTGACGCGTCCGCGCTGTCTCCTCCCAAAGAATCCGGATATAGCCGAGCAGCTGACGACGAGTCACCGGCTCACTTGGACCGCCCGCTCCGAGCGCCTCTCTGAGCTGGGCAAAGAGCCAGGGGTTTCTTATCGCCCCTCGCCCTATCATCAGTCCAGCAGCACGAGTTTTCTCAAGATAACGGAGCCCTGTCGTGACGTTGACTACGTTCCCGTTTGCTACGACGGGACACTCTAACAAATCAACCGCCGATCGGATCTCGTCCGGATGGACTGGCGTTTGATAACGCTCGCGGACGGTTCGCCCGTGAATCGAGAGCATATCAAGATCATGCTTGGCGAAAATATCGAGAAGGGCTTGGAACTCGGAAGGGCTTTCGAATCCAAGACGCGTCTTCACGGTGAACCAGCGCTCACCGCAGGCTTCCCGCAGGCGCCCGAGGATCTCGTCAACTTGCCCCAATCGCCGCAACAAGCCACCGCCCGCATTCTTCGAGCACACAATCGGGGCCGGACACCCCAGATTCAAATCAACACCAGACACCTCCTCATAGCCAAGAAGCTCCGTCGCCGTCCGGACCAGCGCGTCCACATCCTGTCCGATCATCTGCGCAATGACCGGCTTCCCGGTCGGATTCTCGAGAACGCTGGCAAGGATCGGCTTCTCCAGACTGGAATCTCCATGCACCCGGAAATACTCGGTCACGTAGAGATCCGGCCCTCCCCCGCATTGCATCAGCGTGCGCATGAATGCCAGATCCGTCACGTCCTGCATGGGGGCCAGAACGAGGAAAGGCTGCGGCAGATCGACCATGACCAAGAACAATCGACAAAGAGCCCGCATGCAAGCCCCCGCTGACCCTCGGGCCGGAGCCTACTCTCCTGCTGCCAACTCCACGAGATTGCCCTGACCCAAGTCGCGCACCGGACCAAGGCTGAAGATTTCATTCTCTTCCGCCAGCTTGCTCAGCACCACCGGATGCTTGGTTCGGTTGACGATTTCCATTCGCCGGGCTTGGTACTTCTCGGGCGCGTAACGTGCGAACAGTTTTTCCATGCCTTTCGGAACCTTCGGGTAGTTCTTGCTCAAGTAATCAAAACGCAAGGGGTAGCCGACGATAATGGGACGCTCAAGCTGAGCGCCATCACCTTCGGCCGAGGTGAAGATGATCGAATGGTCCCGCCCTTTCAGCGCTGCCAGCGGATGATCACCGATGCCATGCGGCGCCGGGATCACCTCGATATCCACCTTCTGATTCCGGTAGTGATCCATATGGATGTAAAGAAGCGGACCATAGGCCGCGTTGCCCCGGCAATTCTCGATCACCCCTCCACTCGGCACAGAGAATCCTTGTATCACACAATCAATGACCTCCGAGTTCCTGATAATACCCTCCTTGGCCATGTAGAGCTTGATCCCACCTCGCGTCCGAACAACCCGGCAGTCCTCAACGACCATGCGACCTGTCCCGCCGTAGGCCCGGATGCCATCCTCCACGAGATTGATCATGTGGTCCCGCGGCACCTTCAGCCCCTTGACCTCCTTGGGCCACTGGATTTCGTGGTCGAATTTTCTCGCCAAGTCACCCTTGTCGTTCTCTTCGTGGAAGTCATTGCTGGGTCTTACCCCGCCTTCCACGTAGCAATTTTTCACCAAGATATCGTCACCGCCTTGCACAAAGATGGCATGGCCGAAGGCTTCCATCCTGACCTCGCACCCATCGATTAGAACCCGATCACCCTTCACCAGAAGGGCATTGTGCTTGCGAAGAGGCACCGCCGGAGAACTACCGATCCCATACATGTTACCGTAGCCATACGGATACGAGCCCCGCACCACCAGCTTGGTCCCGATGACCTTGCAATCATCACCCCGAATTTGCATCTCGGTCATCCCGACTGCCGGAAAGTTGTCCTCATCTTGATTGTAGCTACCGAAGTCAATCTGCTCACCCGGGTCGTTCTTGTAGGTATTGATGATGGTGCCTCCCTTGATGACCACTTCGTTCCCCGTGACGAAGAAGGTCGACCGACGGCTGCGGCGACCGACTTCAGCCAGTTGATCGAGAGTCTCCAGCGGAACCTCGAAGGTCACTCCAGAAAAATCGAAGACGTTCCCCGCGCCCGAGAAGTGAAAGGCCACGCCCCGGTCAGAGATGTCTTTGACGGTGTATGTCCCGTCCGCCATCACCACGTCCTGATGGCTACGACCTGCCGCTTCCCGAAGTTCCTCCAGGGAGCTGACCTCAACCTTTTCCCGCACGACTTTTTTCGGCTCGAGTGAGTAGACCTTGAAGTCCGAGTAAATGTGATGCGTGCCCACCATCCGGAAGCCGAAGTAGCCTTCGCGATGGATGGGAAATTCGTCGTCATCGTAATCGTCTGTCCCATCAACCCGCTGACCCCGTCGCACCCGCTCGACCGCGACCTCATCGCCAAAGGCTATCTCATAGACCAGCTCGCCATCGACGATGTATTGAATCAGATCGTCGAAGGCGACCAACTGCACGCTCATCTTCTTCCCCGGCGGAATCATGTAGTTCGCTTGGCCGTCTTTATCTCTAAGCGCGATGTGCTCGACGGGCTGTCCTTCGCGCTCTCTGGGATAGCGTCTCATCCGCGTCGTGGTATTCCGCCCCCCACCGGTGCTCGCATAGTAGCCAGACATCTTGTTGTAGGTGCGGAAGTCGCCAGTATAGCGACTTTTGTCGAAAAGCCCCTCCTCCGGGTCCTCGGGATCGGATGCGAGCCAGAAGTTGTTCACATCCTTCACCTCCACCCCTCGCACGCCTTCCTCGGGTTCCGGACACACCACCTGATAGCAGATTGCGAGGCGCGTCTTCAGCTTCTCCTTGAACCACACGGTGGCTCCGCGACCCGGGACGAAGCAGTCCAAGACTCCCTCGCGGGCCAGTATATGGGGCTCGGGAAAACCCTCCTTCTCTTCAAGTTGAACCTCCCAGCGCTCGAGGGAATCAAAGTCATCCTCATGGAGAAGCTCTCCCACTTCAAAGCGATCGGTGCCCCTGCCGAGCACGAGAGGTTCCTCAGCTAGCGAAGGGACAAGCGCCCCTAGCACGATTAATCCGACAAGCTTGGCCAGAGTCAGGTTCATGGGTTTCATCACGTTGATTCGGTTCATACTCCCGGCTCCTCGCGCCCTTTTCAGGGAATCAGGCTCGCGCTGCTTTCCCTGTTTCCGAAAACAAAATCGTGAATCACTCCCCGAACCGTGTTTAACAAGCGCCGTCATGCTCGACATCAAGCTCCTGCGCCAACATCCCGAACAGGTCAAAGAACGTGTCAAGAACCGTGGTGGAGACCTGCAATCTATTGTGGACGAAATTCTCGCCATCGACGAATCCCGTCGTAAGGCCGAAACCGAGAAGCAGGAGCTGCAGTCCAAGCGCAATACCTTGTCCAAGCAGATCGGACAGCTCATGGGCCAGGGCAAGGCCGACGAGGCGGAGGCCATTAAGCGCGAGGTCGGGGAACTAAAGACCAAGCTCGAGGAATTCGACCACTTGGCCGATACCGAGACCGCCCGCCAGACGGAGCTTCTTCTCTCATTGCCCAATCTGCCTCATGAGGACTGCCCGATTGGAGCGGACGAGGACTCGAATCCCGAGGTGCGCGTCTGGGGCGAGAAGAAAGAAATCGCCGAGCCCAAGGACCACGTCCAGCTCGCCGAGCAGCATGGCCTGATCAATTTCGATGATTCGGTCCGCATCGCCGGCAGTGGTTTCGCGGTCTATCGCGGCACTGGGGCACGCTTGCAGCGCGCTCTCATCCAATTCCTCCTCGATCACCAGACCCAGACCAACGGCTATGAGGAAGTGAACGTTCCCCACCTCATCAATCGCGACTGCATGTTCGGCACCGGACAGTTGCCTAAATTCGAGGACGACATGTATGGCCTGAATGAGGGCCAGACCTTCCTCGCACCCACGGCGGAGGTCCCAGTTACCAATCTCTACCGCGACACCATTCTGAGTGAAGACGAGCTGCCTATTAAAATGACAGCGCACACCCCCTGCTTCCGTCGGGAGGCAGGAAGCGCCGGTCGCGATAACAAGGGAATCATCCGCATGCATCAGTTCGATAAGATCGAGCTGGTGCAGATTGTCCGCCCGGAGAAGTCGTTCGAGGTTCTCGAAGAACTAACGGGCCACGCGGAAAGCGCCTTGCAGGCTCTCGGGATCCACTATCGTGTGATTGAGCTCTGCACCGGCGATCTCGGCTTCAGCGCGACGAAGACCTACGACATCGAGGTCTGGGCACCAGGCCAAGGCAAGTATCTCGAGGTCAGCAGTTGCTCGAACTTCGGCGATTACCAAGCCCGGCGCATGAAGCTGCGCTTCAAGAACGAGGACGGAAAGAATGTCTTCTGCCACACCCTCAATGGTTCGGGCACCGCGCTGCCCCGTCTCTACGTCGCCTTGCTTGAGCAGTATCAAAATCCAGATGGAAGCATCACACTCCCCGAGGTTCTGATTCCCTACTTCGGAGCCAAAACCATCGGATAGCCCGAGCGCACTTCGTCGGAAGAAGAGCAATATTTCCTTTCCAATTCTTTTGTCAGATGAGCCCAGACGTGGCGGAATGCCACTGTCATGCGAATGCTTCTTTTGACGGCCTTGGCTGCCTCAGCTGCCGAGGTTGAATTGGATTTTCAGGTTCTGGACACTTCCACCGGCCAAGGCACCTTTCGTGTCGGCACCGTCCTGACGAACACCCACGTCGATGGGTCCTATCAAGACCAAGAAATCGTTTCTCTCGTGTACGGTGGCAATCTGCTGGCCCGTGCTGAAGCCGATTCGGACGATGGCAGCCTTTCCAATTTTCGCTTCACTGGAGGCAGCATCACCCCCTCTGCCCAAAGCGCGGTGCTCAATGTCGCCGTTGGACAGATTGACTATTTGATCTCCTATCAAATTTCGGAGCTCTCCCGACGTC
Source organism: Verrucomicrobiota bacterium JB023 (assembly GCA_030673895.1). Classification (GTDB taxonomy): domain Bacteria; phylum Verrucomicrobiota; class Verrucomicrobiia; order Verrucomicrobiales; family Akkermansiaceae; genus Roseibacillus. The sequence continues at coordinate 64,500 of JAUTCR010000035.1, read as the reverse complement.
CCCAGTCTTCAAGCGCCCAAGAGACTGTCGACGGCCTCCTGGAGGCCGCTCTTCATCGCTTCCCTTATGATGGTGGCGATGTCTCAATCTCCAACTTTCCCACGGCGGACGCCTCGACCGTCAGCCGCTTTGAGCAAGACCTCTTCAATAATCCGGAAACCCTCTTCAATGACGACTTCATCATTGGAGGAAGCTCAAATTTTCTCACCGTCAGTGCCACCGGCACCGGCACCCCCTTTTCCAAACCCTACGAAGCAAGCCTACTTCTGATCCTTGCTTCGTCCGGCATCTCACCTGATGCTCAGATGCAGGCTGCCGGACTCCTTTCCGGCCAGAACTTCAAGATGCGTTATCGCGAAACGGGGACGCTCCGTGCGACCGCCAGCTTCGACGCCCCGACCCCCTATGGGGCCTGGGCTGAGGAGCAAGGCCTCTCCCTGACGAGCGGGCTTGAAGTCAATTCGCACGGGCAGCCCTATGCCGTCTTGGCCGCGCTCGACCTTCCGGCTGAAACAGCGTCACTCCCTCTCCGCTTTGAAAGCAGCCCTCCTTCAGTCTCTTTCGATCTGCCAGACGAGGGCTCGAACCTTCGGCTCGCGGTCCTTTATTCCTCCAATCTGGTGGGATGGGAAACCTTGGACGGAGACTATCTCTCCGGGTCATTGAGCAAAGGTCGCACAGGCACCCGTACGGTCACTTATCCGGAAGGAGCCAAAGGCTTCATCAGGCTGCAGGCGTTCCTTGATTAAGCCGTCGCCCTGTCTCCAAAGAGCTTCCGCTGCAGGAAGAAGGAGACGTGCACAAGACCGATGAGAGCTGGCACTTCAACAAGTGGCCCGACCACGGCCGCAAAGGCGACGCCCGAATCGATCCCGAAGACCGCAATTGCAACCGCAATGGCGAGTTCGAAGTTATTACCCGCTGAGGTGAAGGCGACACTGGCTGTCCGCGGGTAATCAGCCCCCAGCTTGGCCGCCATCACGAAGCTAACGAAGAACATGATGGCGAAGTAGAGCACCAACGGCACCGCAATCTGCAGCACGTCCAGAGGAAGGTCGACAATTGCATCACCCTGATAAGTAAACATCACCACAATGGTGAAGAGCAGCGCCACCAGGGTGAGCGGCGCGATGCGAGGTAGGTAGACGCTCTCATACCATTCCTCCCCCTTCACCTTACTCAGGATCAACCTGGAGAGGAGTCCCGCCACAAAGGGAATCCCAAGATAAATCATCACCGAGACGAAAATCTCCATCATCGAGATGTCGACCACCACCCCTTCCAAGCCGACAAGAGGAGGCAGCACCGTGATGAACAGCCAGGCATAGGCTCCGTAGAAGAGAATCTGCGCGATGCTATTGAGAGCGACCAGCCCAGCTGCGTACTCCGGAGACCCCTTGGCCAAATCATTCCAAACAAGCACCATTGCGATGCAGCGGGCCAGCCCTACGAGAATGAGCCCGATCATGTACTCGGGCTGATGATGCAGCAGGAGAACCGCAAGCACCCACATAACGACCGGGCCGATAATCCAGTTCTGGACGAGAGAAAGCCCGACGATGCGGGGGTTGGAAAATACCTGGGGCAATTTTCCATATTTCACCTTCGCGAGTGGCGGATACATCATCACGATGAGGCCGACCGCCAGAGGCAAATTGGTCGTCCCGACGGTGAAGGGAGCAAAGAAGCTCTCCGGATTGGCAATCAGCACCTTCCCGATGAAGATTCCTAGAGCCATCGCGGCGAAAATCCAGACCGTCAAATAGCGGTCGAGGAAGGACATGCGGGCTGTGACGTTTTCAGACATATTTTAGTTGATAGGTTGATAGGGCAATGGCTGCTCAACAGTCGGAACACGTTCCCCCCTGCCCAATGGCAGCGATGCAATCGAGAAAGGTTGGCAAGCAATCACATCCGAGGTGATAGAAAACCTGCTGCCCCTTCTTTTCGCAGTCGATCCAGCCAGCCTCCCGCATCAGACGGAGGTGCTTGGAAACCGTGGACATATCGCTCCCTACGAGCTCGACCAGATCCGAGACGCAGCGTTCTCCCTTGGACAGGGCCTGCGCAATCTCCAATCGGGCTGGATGAGCAAGTGCCTTGATAATCTCAACTTGCAGTTGGGTCGTTAGGCTCGCCATTACTTGGCGAAAATGCCAAGTAATGGCCGCGAGTCAAATGCTTTACGGAAAGATTACTCGATCGAGAAGACGAAAATCACCCGACGAAAATTTTGACTTCGGCAATTGCTGAAAATTGTCAGAAAAGGAGCCAGCCTTTTTATCAAGATGGCGGACAGAGAGGGATTCGAACCCTCTTCACCTTCCTCACAAAGTTCTGATTCTCTGCCATTTGAGAATCGTGCTCTAAGGCCATCTTCCCTTTTTTCTTCCCGCAAGACTGGGAATCAATGCCCAGAATTGGCCGAGATTGAGAAGAGTTGGCCAATTCTCAGCTCGTCACTGAAAGAGGCAATCTTATCGATTGTCCGCTCCACAGGAAGGGGGGCCGAACCTTGAGAAATCCCCCGCCCCGAATAAATGACGGGGCCGATAGTGCGCCAACACCATCGACCCCCAAAGAAGCTTCCTCAAATCTAGCAGGATTTAGAAACTCGCCCAGAGCCTACCCTCTCCACCCCTCGCAGGTCAATGCGCAGCCTCGTGAAGCTGGGATTCGCGGAAGCGAACCCAGCGCACGAGGCGCGCATTTCCAATCAGCTGCGGAAGCTGCATACTTGCAATTGTGTCGTGAGCAATCGGGAAGAGAGCTCGATCCTGAACTGAAGAAAGTTCAGGACGAGAACCGCTCTCGGCTGATATCCCAGTCCTTTCGCATTGCTGATGCTTTAGAGGCTGAAGGAATCAAAGCCTATGGCGCATCGAAAATGTCTCTTCTCGGCGTGCTTTCGGGTCAGGTCGTTGAATTGCCCGATTTTAGGAACATCGTCTTCATTCCGGCGGTCGCGCAGAGGAAACGAAACAAGATGCTCAAGCAGCTGGAGTATTTTCTACAGTCCCGCCCTTACGCCCGAATGTGGGTCTTCACCTCCGGCGAACGAGTAACTTTGTCCGGCGTGAGAGCGCGAATTTCGGAGATGCACCGCAGGCTTTCTAAACTGAACGCAGAAGGCTTCATGAAAGCCTCCGGTATTCGTATCGTCTTCCGTTCAAGTGAACTTGGAAGCGTTGAGAGAAGCGGAAGCGGCGAACCGACCTTTCACATTCACGCTCATGCCATCGTCGATCTTGAAAAAAAGATTCCTAAAAACGAATGGAGTCGCCTACTTTCCAAAGTCCGTTCGTGGTGGAAATTTCACTTTAAGGACTCCAAGCAGCTGCAGCAAGCGCGGGAAGCTTGCAAGTATTGTGTCAAGCCAAGCGACCTTGAAGCGCTCACCTCAAAAGAACTTGGAGAACTTCATCACCAGCTATTTAAGCTGCACCTCGTTCAGTGCCTAGGGGACTTCAAGGAACTGAGACAGAAACTCGAAGAGACCAAGCTGAAGCTCGTGCGAAAATATTCGGAAGAGTCGTCACATTGGGAACTCGTCTCTGACTGGAACAGGTATCCTAAACGAAGTTCGTCAAAAGAACACGAAGCCCAAAGGTCGAATTCAGATGGCCCCGAAGACTGGTTGGTTTGCACATTGCCTCCATCATTCGCTCTTTCCAATACAGCCGAACCAATCGCCGTCGTGCTCAACCATACCGGCCAAAGAATCTCGGAGAATTCACGGATTCGTAAGTTGAGGGAGCATTGTCTGGCGGCGTTCAAACCTCCTAACGCTTTTCCAAGCTAAATGCGTTTCCGCGGAGGCCCCCATCGTGCCCCACCTGTCGTAAATTCGCGAACCACGCCTAGGCAAAAGGCCTGTCCCCGCTCCCCTGGGGGACGGGAGGGGAGAAGTCCCCTTGGGGATTTAGGGGGAAAGAAGTGCGGTCAAGCTGGCTTCAGCTTGGCGGGGTTTGGGGCGGCAGCCCCTAGTCAAGTCTGGCTCCAATTTAGCTGATAACTTATTTATTCAATAATTACACAACTAAGTATTTGACATCTTTGTTATCCGTTATAAAAAATCTTATTCATGAATTTAAAAATTTCACAATCGAATGCCAGGACTCTATCTCCCTTGAAACCTTACCTTTCCGAGGGCCAGCCTTTTTCGCTAGGGCTAAAAGTCTCGGATATTTGCGATTCAACATTGAATAAAATCGGTGCTCCTTCCCCCATTGCAGCTGGAGATTTTTTCGTTCCGTCTGCAATCGGTAAAACGACTAATTTCAATGCACACGGCGATGAAATTGTTGACCGCTCGGGAGGTAAGGAAACTTTATATAGAATGGTTGACCGTTCGTGGACCGACTGGCATGGAAATCCTCACTCGGGGGTATCGGCTGTTGCCTACAAGAGGTGGCCTCGCACATTGGTCGAGCCACCTGAAGAGGAGCTTCAAATATCTGAAATAAATGGGGAGCTGTTCATCACCACGAGAAGGCTTATTTTTAGCAATCAGAACGATGATGAAATATTGCATTGCTTAAATCTCTTCCTCGAGTGTTTCCAAGAATGTGAGCTCTTAAACAAAGACGGTGAGGCCGTGCAGTCACCACGTCTCAAGAAGCGAAATTGGACCCTGCTACCTCAAGGTGCTTATCCTTGGGCACAGGCCAAGAGTCATATTCAGTCGGTAACAAACCAGCTCCCAAAAAATGAACAGATCGTGATCGACTATCGGATGCAGAAAATAAGTGCTTTCTCACCTGATATTCTGGCGATTGGATTGGGCGGATTCAATGGGTATTTCGCTTTTGGCTTCACGGACAAGAAGCTCTTCGTTCTCGAGAGCATTCATCTCGACAATGCAACCTACATTCTGAATGAAGATTGGGAAAAGCTGTCCAATTTATCCAAGCGAGAAATTATCCAAGGAAATTTGCATGAAGCTCGAATAGTTCACTCGGGAGCTTGGTACAGAAATCTCAAACGCTTTATCGGGTAAAAGTGTAGGCTTCTGAGCAGACGTAGACCCCGATTCTTTTAAGTTCACACCACTACCGTAACTGTCCGAACCAGAGCAGAAGAGAAGTGACGTAATCGAAACTTTTTAGTTGCCATTTCGTCACCTTTTAGGAATATAGCTCTCAGCATGAAGCGAGAGCCATTCCCCTTTGTTGAAATTCCCGAGGACGAACTTCACGTCTTTGGCGAAAGAATCCCTGACACGCGAATTTATGAGAAGGAGGGCCCCGAAGAAGAGGCCGGTCCATGGTTCGAAGCTGTCTGCGCGGTTGCCGGCAGCACGGTTTCACCTGGAGGAGGCAGCATGTTCGCTCCTGTTTCGCGGCCAGCGGTGCACAAGCGAATTAAAGAAGGCAACCTTACGGCGTTCTATTTCTACATCACAAGTACTCGAAAGGGCTTGTTCGGCAAGCAGCGAAAAACACGGGAGTTGCCTCTGGTCTACATTCCCACCTCGGAGTTGAAGGCCTGGGGGCAAGAACTCGAAGAGCGAATGTTGAGGCTCGGCAAGGTTAGCCGAGAGGAGCTAGAAGAAGCCAAGCCGGACTGGCCAGAGGAATTTTGGATTCGCTATGAACAGGGCCAGCGTGCAGTCATTTATGATGTCCTAAAGCGGCTTGAGAGCTTCCGTGAAGAGGTTTCGAAGCGTAGTTCCAAATACGCTATTCTCGCCTACCAAACGCTTCATGATGGCGGCCGTTTCGACCAAGTGTTCCTGAAAGATTCAAAGAGAATGATGGGCGATCTTTCTGATCTTCTCGCGTGCCAGTATACGATCATTGAGGTCGTTGAAGATGGAAAAGTCTGCACCTTCTCCGAGACCAACGAACTGAAGAAGCAAGCAATCAAAGCGCTCGGGCCGATCTCTCGCGCCAATGCTCTGGAAAGTGAAGAAGCGCTACGAGTTGAAATGGAAAAAGGAGGTCAAAAATGAAGCCGAATATCCCCCACCTTCTGACGCTCGAGGAAGTGGCCAGCTCTCTAAAGACCTCAGTCAAAACCATTCGCAGGCGAATCCAATCTGGCGAACTCCCTTCATTCAAAGAAGGAGGAAGAATTCTAGTCTTTGAGTCTGACCTTCTGACTTACATCGCAGCGAAATCCCAACGGACACGCATTCCATGAGAGTTTTTCAGCAGAAGGGCTGCAAGACTTGGCGGGTCCGGTTTACGGTCGAACGTCGAGCCTTCGATCTCCCCTTGGGGACAAGAAGTAAGGAAGTCGCCTATCAAAAGGCACTCAATCTTCTCAGGGAGAAAGAACGAGAGGCTTCTGGTATTCTTGCCCCAAAACTCCAACGCGATGTAGCAAAGATGTCTCTTGCTGAGATTCTGGATACCTGGATAGCCACAGGACTCGCTCCTGATGTGACGCACAAGCATCGCACTTACTGTCGGAATCGTTCGCTTCGGGTCATTGAAGAATGCGGTTGGAGTCGGCTCGCAGAAGTGTCCGCAGAAAGCTTCGAGAGCTGGAGAAGCTCAGAGCATAGGAATGGGGTGTCGGCGAAGACTCTGAATGAATACTACGGTCATTTGCACAGCTTCTTCGGATGGCTTTTAGATCGGGAGATGATTGCGGTGAATCCTCTTAGGTCAGTTAAACGCCTTCGGAACATTCGGCCCGATTCAATGCGCGCATTTAGCCTTGATGAACTCAGTCGCTTGGTTGAATCGGTCCCACCCTATCGAGCATGTCTCTATCGGTTTGCCGCCTATTCCGGCTTGAGGCGATCTGAACTCAAAACCTTGGAATGGTCTCGAATATCCTTCGGAGATGGTGCTGCTCGAATCGACCTTGCCCCTGAGAAAACCAAAAACCGAAAAGGCGGAAACTTCCCTCTTCACCCCGAGGCTTATGATTCGCTCCTTCATCTGAGAGAACTTTGTCCCAGCCAAAAGACTTTGGTGTTTTTCAAGGGGGTGACTCAGATGAAGAGGTTTCGGAAAGACCTAGAGGAGGCCGGAATCGACGAGTTCGACAGCCGAGGCCGTCCTGTTGTGTTTCACACGTTTCGTCGCACCTATGCAACCCTTCTTAACTCGTCCGGAATCGCTCCGAGAATCGCGATGGAGTTAATGAGGCACAGTGATCTCCGTCTGACGATGACGGATTACAATGATGCACGCCTTCTTCCTCTGGAACGAGAATTGGCTAAGGTGCCTCGACTCAAATCATCCCGTTTTTCTTCCCTCAAGTCTGGGAAAACCTGTCCATCAGTGTCCAATCGAGAATGGAATGGAACGGTGTCCATGAACCTTGATAGCACTGAAAATCAGGTCTTTGAGGTAAGATTGACCAATTTTGTCCAAGGCTGGCCAAATGATAAAATGGCGGACAGAGAGGGATTCGAACCCTCGGTACCGTTGCCGGCACACTCGCTTTCCAGGCGAGCCCATTCGACCACTCTGGCATCTGTCCTTATTAAGCTAACGCGCTTGGTCGGGCGCGGGCGGGGACGCTAGGGAAAGACCACAAGCTTTTCAATGAGAATATCCCTCTAGGCGAAAAAGTTTGCTAGAAGGAATAAAAAACGGTCCCGCTTGAGCAGGACCGTTAAGATAACAAAGAGGTTTAAGTCGCTCCGCTTAGAAGCTGAAGGCAAGGCTCACGCCGCCGAAGAAACCGGAGAAATCGTCGACTCCCATGAAACCGGCGTTGTAGTTGTCGGTCTCGGAGTAAGCAACGTAAGGAGAAAGGGTCAGGTCTTCGCTGATAGCGTAGTCAGCACCAAGGCGAGCGCCATAGGTGGTGTAACCGTCAACAACGTCGTCACCGTCGAGGTAAGAACCGAGGCTCAGGCCGAAGCTTACGGAAAGAGCGTCAGAAACGTCGTAACCGTACTCAGCGGAAAGCTCACCGTAGAGAGGGTTGCCGCCAAGGCTACCGTCAACAACGTAGTAGAGAGCAGCACCAAGGTCGATGCCAGCGTAAGCAGCGCCAAGACCGAGGTAGATCTCGGTGTTGTCTGCGCCGTTCTCGTCGAACTCATAGTGGATGAAACCAAGCTCAACAGAACCGTAGCCCAAGTCTTTGGAAACGGCACCGTAGATGTCGAGCTCATCGTTGAGGGCTCCATCACTTGGATTTGCATACCAAACGCCTGCTGCCCAATCCAGGCCGCATTCGCAGGAGCCTGCGAAATCGAGGCCATACTCATACATGCTGTCACCAAGGTCCTGGCCACGCCAAACGTAGGTGCTGTTGTAGCCAACGTGGAAGGAGCTTTCGATTTCGGAATATGCGAAGCCGGTCAGGGCTGCTGCACTGATTGCGCCAAGCGCGATTGTCTTTTTCATAGGTCTGTCTGGTTGGGTTGGGCTCCGCGCAGTCCCGGACCGATTTCCGGTATGCGAGGTCCAGAGACTTAAAAGCCTCCAATGGAGCCACTTCGCAAGCAGATAGTTTGCCAGACGGCAGCAAAATGCAATATTTAATTTTTTCAAATTATAAAGCATTCCGAACCACTATGCCGGATTCAGCTAATTTTTTCTTGGCTTGAGGGACGGTGAAAGTCCCGAAGTGGAAAATACTTGCCGCGAGGACCGCGTCGGCCCGGCCCTCATTAAGAACGTCAACCAAGTGGTCGAGCGTTCCTGCTCCCCCACTGGCGATGACGGGAATCCCCACTGCATCGCTGACTGCGGCAGTCAGTTCAATATCATAGCCTGCCTGGGTCCCGTCCGCGTCCATACTGGTGAGGAGGATCTCCCCCGCGCCCCGGTCCGCGACCTCTTTGGCCCATTCAATGGCATCCATGCCATCGACTGCCCGTCGACCTCCGTGGGTGTAAACTCCCCACTTGCCCGGCCCCTGCCGCTTGGCATCAATCGCAACGACAATCGCCTGGCTGCCAAAAGTCCCCGCTCCTTCATCAACAAGCTCCGGTCGATGAATCGCGGCGGAATTGACTCCCACCTTATCCGCTCCAGCTCCCAGCATTAGCTTCATGTCGTCGACCTTCCGAATCCCCCCGCCAACAGTGAGAGGCACGAAACAACGTTCCGCGGTCCTCTCCACCACGTCCACCATGGTGGATCGGCCATCCGAAGTCGCCGTAATATCGAGAAAAACGATCTCGTCAGCCTCTTGCTCATTATAGGCGACCGCACTTTCCACGGGATCACCAGCATCGACCAAATCAACGAAATTCACGCCCTTGACCACGCGGCCATCAGTAACGTCCAAACAGGGAATAATGCGTTTCGCGAGCATAAGCTGAATCAATGGGAGCCTGAGATGCCCCACGCGCCAAGCTTCCGGGACTTCGACTCTTTCTCAAGGGTTTTCAAAAAATCCTTCTGCTTGCGCCAACTACGCCCTTGAGGCAGGTCAGCCCCGCGGGTGTGGATACGGGCCAACCCCTTCGCTACGAGCAGCTCATGCAGGTAAACCTCACTTCCCTCCCAAGGAACGATGACGAAGCCGTACTGGCGGTCCGGCCCATACACATCCTCCCACTTCGTCAGCACCTTGAAGCTCGATCCCTCCAGCAGCCGCTTGACGAAAACCTTGGCAGCCCGCCCAACCTCAGTGGTCGCCTCTTGGGCTAATCCCCCGAAATAACGTCCTTGCTCGGCCAGGCGCTCTCCATTCGATTCACCACCCCGATAGGTCTTAAATTGGCTCTCGGGTGTATCAACGAAGTAGAGCCGGAACTCACTTTCGCGATTTCCGTGACGGACGTGGAAGCTATCGCCATCGTTATTTCTTCCCAAGATCAGCTGGCAATCTTGAAGGAGCTCCAATCCCGCCCCCTGTTCCCGAACAGGGCTCAGTCGAGCGACCTCGACCTCACCCTTCGAGAGCTCACTTTGACCCCCTCCGGAGGACCAGGTTGAAGCCTGTTCATCGGTAATGATACCCCGCTCTTTCAGGAACCAAACCAGAGCAGCAACGAGCAGCCCCAGAATTATTGAACCCAGACTTTTCTGCTTTTTCATCAGCTTTTGGAGGGGAATCTAAGCTCCGAGGTCACATCGGAATCAGGCTTTCCAGCCTGTGCTGACCATACCGAACCAGACTAGGCCGAGCACGCCGGCGGCAAAGCAGTAGTAGGCAAACCACTCGAACCGCCCCTTCCGGATCGCAGCCAGAACAAGATAAACAGCAAAGAGACCACTCACAAAAGCGGCCAACGCTCCGAGCACATAAGGGAGAATCAACTCGCCTGATAACGATGCAAAAGCTTCGCGCTCTTTAACCACCGCACCAGCAATGGCCGGAATCGACATCAGAAAAGCGAATTCCGCAACCTTCTTGGCCTCCACCCCGCTGAGCAAACCCGCCGTGATCGTGGACCCACTCCGGGAAATCCCCGGCAGGATGGCAAAGGCTTGACCGACCCCCATAATCAACGCCGTCTTCCACGTGAGTTCCTTCTTCTTCGCCTTGATCACTTTGGGAGCCAGAAGCAGCGCCCCAGTTACCAACAGCAAACCAGAAACAACCACCGGATTTGCGTAGGCTGATTCAAACAAATCCCCCAAGGGCGTGAGAACCAAGATCACCGCGGGCACCGTCGCCAGCCCCAACATCCAGATCCAACTTCTTTCCTCCTGATACTCCTTCTTCCAGAGTGACTCGGTCATCCGCCATAGCTGGCCCCGAAAGTAAACCAAGACACTCAAGAGCGTGCCTACATGCAGCACCACTTCGAATAGGATCGAATCCTCTCCCCCTTGCTTAATTCCCAACAGAAACTGGGTCAGGACAATGTGTCCGGAGGATGAAATTGGCAGGAACTCCGCGAGCCCTTGGACCACTCCCACAACGATTGCCTGCCATAGATTCATCGGCGTTGTCCTTGCCTTAATACAGGCTGGGTGGAAATACAAAACCCCGCCATTTTATCACTCTAACAAAAGAATGAGATGGAGGGGTTATTTTTAGCCGCTTAGTGCTGCAGCTAAACCTTGGCGAGCAAGTCTACCGCGCCTTAGCCAACTCGATAAACGATGCGGGCCTTGGAGGTGTCGTAGGGAGACATTTCCATCTTCACCTTGTCACCAATCACGAGTCGGATGAAACGCTTACGCATCTTACCCGAGATGTGAGCCAAAACCTCGTGCCCGCTGGGCAGCTTGACCTTGAACATCGTGCCTGCGAGAACTGCACTGACCGTTCCTTCGATCTCAACGGATTTTGCTTCACCATCCTCATTGACCTTCTTCTCGGGACGCTTGTTTCCGAAACGGCCACGACCGCCACGTCCACGTCCTCTTCCTCGTCCACGGCCTCCTGGACGTCCACGTCCACCACCACCTCCACGATTTCCAGATGGACTCCCTGGTTTGGCACCCTTCTTCGCGGGTCCTCCCTTACCTTTCGCTCCACCGCCACTAGGCGAGGTTCCGGCTGGCTTTTTTTTCTGACTTTCTGCGATAAGCTCTCCTTCGTTGATTTGACAAAATCCCACGACAAGATGAACGCGGGGCGACTCAACATGCCTCCAATTCGTCGTAATGACAACTTAAAAAAACCAGCCCGAGATTCGCCCGTGTTACCTCGTTGAAGAGAACACCGTTCTACCCGCCATCGACCTAGGTGCAGGAGGCATCGCGGAAAACACTCGTCCGAATAAAACACAGCACCGCACCGAAGCGATCGAGTGAGCGATGAAGATGCCAAACGGACATTTGAACAATATAATCCGACTCCGGCGAAACGATCGCTCTTTGAGGGACTCTCTTACCTGCGACAGCAGCCCAAAGCTCCTAAGCGAGAAATCCACCCGGGAAGGAGCCAGCCTCGTCTTACCCGTCCACTGCATGCGACGGCATTGAGGCCAGAAACAGGAGATAGACCATCCCGGTCCTCCTTCAACAAGCACTGCAAGGAGTCACCACGTGTGATGACTCCCGGATTGGCAGGCTCTTGTCGCTGATGCGCTTATCGTTGGGATGAGAACCGTTCGCGTTCTTCGCAGAAAACGACGGCGAGTTCGAAGCAGCGTCTAGCAATCTCCCGCCCTCTTCGAGGATCGATGAGAGAGACTCCCTCTTCCTCAAGTTCCCCTTGATAAATCAGCCAAGCTTTCTCGGCGACCTCTTCAGGGTCGAACTTTTTCTTATCCGATGAGTCGCGATTTCGCTCCTCTCCGGAGCGGCCCCCACGACGCGAACGTCCCCGACGATTTGATTTTTTTCCTTCGTCGTTGTCTCCAGACTGGTCGGATGGCTCAGACGCTTCCTGGGCAGAGCCCTTGTCGCTTTCAGCTTTACCCTCCTCGACCACCTCAATCGTCGCCTTCTTCTCCGGAGCGGAGCTGGCTTCTTTCGTTTTTGAGGTCTTTTCCGGCGAGGGTTTCTCGTCCGATGACGGTTTAGCCGGACTCTCTGAGACCTGATCAGTCTGATTAGCCGCCTTCTCTTTTTCGTCGGACTTTGGCGGCTCCTCATCGGAAGCCGCTTTTTTCATGACAACTTTCTTCCGAGGAGCCCGCTTGCCGCGAACTCCCTTTTTTACCACCCGCTTTGTTGGTTTAGCAGGCTTCGATTCTTCTTCTGACATTCCGCTATAAGCTATCCCCCGTTTTGATTTCAGGCATGAACGGTCCGATGATCATCTCCAGTTTGTGATGTCATCTTCGGTAGCATCCTGATCGTTGCCACCTTTTCCACGTCCAACACCATTAGGCCCGAGAGACCACAGGTCGAAATCAGGATTATAGGCGTCTTCGCGCTGCTGGCCATTCTCGTCCACACCACGAAGATAGAAGTAGGGGTTCTTGTCTTTAAAAGGGTCGATGATAATGCCGTTCTTAATTCGGCGGCTGAACATGTTCCCATCAGGATCAAGCTCTGACATGTAGATCTTGGACGAACTGTTCAACACCCCGTCTTCATAAAGACGCTGATAAAGTTCGCTAGTACTCCTTTCGGTACCATCCCCAGCCGGAAACTCTCCAGTGTCCGCTTCATACTCTTGGAGTCGATTCTCGAACAATTTGATTTCCGTGGAAGCCTTCGAAATCTTCGCCTTGCCCTGCAGCAAGGTGTAGGTCCCGAATGCCAGGGCCATCAAAACCATGATGATTGAAATCGTCACCAACAGCTCCACCATGGTGAAACCAGAACGGCGCGAATGAGGACGGGAAAGCTGGATTTTCATTGCAGTTAAGATTCGCACAGGGCGATTGAAGTTTCCAGATTTATCCCTGCATCTCCTGAATCACCTTAATCAGAGGCAGGAAGAGAGCAAAAACAATGGCACCGACAACGACCGCGAGGAAAACAATCATGATTGGCTCAAGCACCGACGTCAGCGCAGTCACCGCATTGTCAACCTCATCATCGTAAACGTCGGCAATCTTCAGCAGCATTTCCGGGAGCTGACCGGTCTCTTCACCCACATCGACCATGCTGATCACCATCGAAGGGAAGACCTTGCTCGCCTGCATGGGCTGAACGATCGATTCACCCTCTTTAACAGCATCGTAAACTTTCTCGATTGAGTTGGAAATGACCACGTTACCCGCCGTCTCCTTGGTGATATTCAAGGCCTGCAGAATCGGCACACCCGAGCTGACCAGCGTTCCCAGAGTTCGGGCGAATCTCGATACCGCGCTCTTCCGCTGAATATCGCCGAATAGCGGAGCATTTAGCTTGAACTTATCAACCGCCAAACGCCCCCCCTTGGTGTTGGCCCAAGCATTGAAGGCCAGGTAGATACCAACGACCGCGAGGAGGAGGAAAACCACATTCGGAACGACCAGAGGCCTGGCCATCATGAAACCCGAAGCCCCAAAAACGATCTGGGAAATCAGCGGGAGGTCGACGTTACCCATGTCATCGAACATCTCTTGGAAGCGAGGAACGATGAAGATCATGAGGAAGGTCAAAATGAAGACCGCGATGAACATCACGATCACCGGATAAACCATTGCCGAGACGATCTTGTTTTTCAGCTTCTGCGCCTTCTCTTGATATTCGGCGAGACGATTGAGAACCACTTCGAGAACACCACCCAGCTCACCGGCTTTCACCATGTTCACATAGAGCTTGTTGAAGATGCGGGGGTGCTGGGAAAGACTTTCCGAGAAGGTCGAGCCACCTTGCACTGAATCCGCCAGCGAGGAGATGGTACCTTTCAGGACGGGATTAGGCTCTTGGTTGGCCAGGACGTTAAGGCCACGGAGGAGCGGGAGGCCGGAGTCAATCAGGGTTGCCAGCTGACGCGTAAAGATCATCAGCACCTTCGGCTTGATCTTTCCTCCAGCCTTCGCCTTGCCCTTGGCTTTGCCTTTTTTGGCAGCGGGCTTTTTCTTGCCCTTGGATTTTCCGCCGCTCTTGCCTGCCTCGCCGACCTTGGTCGGGTAGAGGCCTTGCCCTTGAAGTTTTTGGATGGCCTCTTCGCGCGTTGTCGCGTCGATAACGCCCTCACTCTGTTCCCCTGCCGCGTTGAGGGCAATATACTGAAAATTTGCCATATTGATGTGTGGTTTCTAACTTGTGCGTGAGTTGGTGTGCAAGCCGCGAGACGAAAAAACTTCGGTCGCGGCTGAAGAAGAAATTAGGTGTATTTCAGAACTTCCTCAATGGTGGTCGTTCCGTCGTAAATGTTACGGAGGCCATCCTCTCGCAGGGTGGTCATACCCAGCTCAATCGCCTTCTGCTTGATTACGACGGTCGCCTCGCGTTCGGTGATCAACTCCTTGACTGGATCCGAAACGCTAAGCAGCTCAAAGAGACCGCGTCGTCCACGATAGCCGTTGCCACCGCAGCGCTCACAGCCAGTGCCGGTGTAGAAGCGCTTGTCTCCCAATTCATGGGCTGAAAGACCAAGCTGTGCGACAGTGGCCTCGTTGGGCTCGTAATCCGCCTTGCAGTCCGCGCAAATCTTACGGACGAGTCGCTGAGCGAGAACCCCCTCCAGCGAAGCTGCAACGAGGAAAGGCTCGACTCCCATATCAAGGAGACGGGTGACCGCACCTGCGGCATCATTCGTGTGCAAGGTGGAGAGCACCAAGTGACCCGTCAGCGAGGCTTGGATGGCGATCTGGGCGGTCTCGATATCACGAATCTCACCAACGAGAATCTTGTCCGGATCCTGACGGAGGAAGGCACGGAGAACACGAGCAAAGGTCAGCTCGATGGCCTCTTGGACCGGAATCTGGATGATTCCGTCCACATCGTATTCCACCGGATCTTCGGCCGTTAAAATCTTGGTATCAACCCGGTTGACATGGCGAAGCGCCGCATAAAGCGTCGTCGTCTTACCGGCTCCCGTAGGTCCGGTAACCACGAAAATTCCGTTGGGCTTCTCGATTGTGTCCCGAATGTAGCTATCCACATTCTGGGGAAGATTGAGGGCATCGAGATCGAGATTGACCGAAGAGCGGTCAAGAACCCGCAGAACGACACTCTCCCCGTGCGTGGTCGGCAAGGAAGACACACGCAAATCAACTTGCTGTTCCCCAACCTGTTTCACAATCCGGCCATCTTGAGGAACCCGCTTCTCGGCGATGTTCATATTCGCCATCACCTTGACCCGCGAGATGATAGGCGTAGCCAAGTGTGCGGGCGGCGGAGCCATGGCGTAAAGCGCGCCATCGACCCGGTAACGGATCTGGAAATCTCCCTCGAAAGGCTCGAAGTGAATATCAGAGGCCTTTTCCTTGATGGCCTGATAAATCACCAAGTCGACGTAGCGAATGATTGGAGCTGAGTTGGCCTCATCTTCGAGTTCGTTCGCTTTCTTGCCACTGAATTCAGCCTCAATCTGTCCGAGCAGATCCTGCATCATCGCGCCGCCATCTCCGGAGTAGAGTTCGTTGATCTTGCTCTCAACGAGGTAACTGGGGGCGATGACGAGATTGACGCTCTGACCCAGAGCGTGCCTGAGATCATCGATTGTCTGAGGGTTGAAGGGGTCGACCAGCGCCACGCTCAGGCCCATTTCATCCACCTTAAGTGGCAGGGCTCCATGCAAACGGGCCAAACCGGCGGGCACCATGGCCAAAACGGGCTTGGGCGGCACATAGGAGGAAATATCCACCATTTCGGCGCCAAGCTCTTGGGCAATAATTGGCCAAACGGCGTCCCGGTCAGGAATGATCTGATAATCGGCCAGCAGCTCGGAGATGTCCTTGCCGCTGTTTTCGAGCTGGCTCTTGAGCTCTTGCTCCATACCCGCTTCCAGCATCCCGCGGGTTTTGAAAAGGTCGATGACTTGTTGGTTGTCCATGTCGCTACTTAAAAAGTTGTTTTAGTTCTCGTCGGCCATGGTGACGCGGATGACCTCTTCCGCTGAAGTGATACCCGCAAGGACCTTGCGGATGCCGTCTTCCCTCATTGTGCGCATGCCGAGCTCGCGGGCCCGCTTCCGCATCTCAGGACTACTCAGGTTGTCATTGATGAGGTGGCGGACTTCGTCATCCACTTGGAAAATCTCGAAAATACCTTTTCGCCCTTTGTATCCAGAGTCACGACATTTCGGGCAACCCTGTGGCCCGAGAACCCCGGCGGCCGCAGCACGCTCGCGGTCGATATTGAGAATTCGCATCTCGCGCTCGGTCAATTCGGCAGGAGCCTTGCATCGCTCGCAAAGTCCCCGCACCAGACGTTGGGCAAGAACAGCGCGGACCGCGGAGGCGATGAGGAATCGCTTGATACCCATATCCGCCAGTCGAGCAACCGCTCCAGTGGCATCGTTGGTGTGCAGTGTGGAGAATACCAAGTGACCCGTCAGCGAGGCGTTCATCGCGATGGTAGCGGTTTCCTTATCTCGAATCTCACCGACCATGATGATGTTCGGCGCCTGACGGAGCATCGAGCGAAGGGCGGCGGCGAACGTCATGCCGACATCACTCTTCACCATCACCTGGTTAATCCCCGCGAGCTGGTATTCCACCGGATCCTCAACGGTGATGATCTTCCGGTCAGGCTTGTTGATCTCGTTCAAACAAGCGTAAAGAGTGGTCGTCTTACCCGAACCCGTGGGGCCGGTAACGAGCAGGATGCCGTCCGGAAGATTAATCATCTTCTTGAAGACGGCCTCGTCATCGGAGAAGAAACCGAGCTGAGGCAAACCGAGGGTCAGGGCCGATTTGTCCAAAATACGCATGACCACGCTCTCACCGTGGTTTGATGGCACCGTGGAGACACGAAGATCGATGGACTTACCGGCGATACGCATCTGGATCCGACCATCCTGCGGCAGGCGCTTTTCAGCGATACTCATTGAGCCGCTCATCACCTTGAGACGAGCCACAATGGCAGGAGTCAGCTTCTTGGGGTGATTTTCCACCTCAACCAGCTTGCCGTCCATGCGGAAGCGAACGCGCAACGTCGTCTCGAGAGGCTCGATGTGGATATCCGACGCGTTCATCTTGGTCGCACTGATGAGCATGTTGGTCACGATGCGAACAATAGGCGCATCTTCCTCGCTCACCTCCTCGACTCCCTCCATGGTCAGGACCTCGAATTCAGGAATCTCAGCAGAATCAGCAGAACCCACCCGGTAAACCTCCATGAGGAGACGCTGAATATCGGAAAGATTGGCCATGACCGGATTCACTTCCCGACCAAGAGCGTGGGGCAGACTGTCCAGAGTCTCGAAATTCAAGCCGTCGGCAATGGCCACCATCAGCTGCGTCCCGTCGTCATGCACAGGCACTGCTTGGAAGCGTTTGGCAACGTCCGCCGGCATCTGGGAGGCGACATCTTGCGGAATTTCGTATTCCGAGAGGTCGACTATTTCCAAAGAGGCGTTTTGGGCAATGACTGCTGTCACCTGATCCTCGTTAACGGCGCCTTCCATGATGAGGCGTTCGACGGAGTTACCAGCAGCTTGCGCTGCCTCTGGGGTGACAACACCGGCCTCCACTAACAATTGACTGAGATAATCCTGATTAGAATACACGAGAGCGCGTTTTGGTGTGCTTGAAAATAGATGACGAGAAATTGAAATTTCCTCGACCGCTTAAAGACGCTGTTCCAAATCGCCCCCCCTTGTCAATCCGGCGGAACTAAAAATGAAGATTTCACCTCAAGAGGGTGAAACACAGCACGAAAAGGCCACTCATGGTATGCACAATAGCCAGCCATTGCGCCCCGTCCCCAACTTGAAAGAACAAAAAATGATGAGTCCGAACCTGAAAATTCAGAGTGATTTAACAACGATCGGACTCGGAAACTTTGCCGAAATTGCCCTTTCGTCGTCGACGGGCCGATGTCGTCGCCCCGCAAGGAGCATCTCAGAAACACTTAAGAGCCCGAAATCTGCTCAATTTCCAAGCTAGCCATGACCCGCTTTCTCGCTTAGATGAACCCAGCGATGCGGACGTTTCTGAACTTCTTTTTAGCAATTCTCCTCTTTCTTGCCTTTGCTGGCTCAGCCTTTTTCTTCGTCTCAACGTCCAATCATCTGGAATTCCAACGCGTGAATGACGAACCGCCAGCCGATGAGGAAACGGCTGGCTCTGAGTGAATTAATTCAGGCTCACTCTTCAACATCGGCTGCCGCATCCGAGTCCTCGGACACGTCTTCCGCGCCCTCGTCGAGGCCAAGCTCATTCTCCGCATCAGGAACAACTCGGGCCACATCCTGTAGGCGCTCGCCCTCCTTGAGAGTCAGCAGCTTAACCCCTTGCGTATTTCGACCCGCTTCCCGCACTTCATTAGCGCGGATACGGATACTCAGCCCGCCGGAGGTGATCAGCATCACTTCATCCTCCTCGTGGACCGCGAGAGCACCAACCACTGGCCCGGTCTTTTCGGTCACCTTCATGGTGATAATCCCCTTACCGCCCCGCGTCTGACTCCGATACTCTCCGTAAGGCGTGCGCTTACCAATGCCATTCTCTGAGGCGACCAAGAGGGTCCCTTCATCCTCAACGAGCGCGACACCGACAACATAATCGTCCGTGCCCGGCTTGATGCCGGCGACACCGGCAGCGGTACGCCCCATTGCCCGGGCCTGGGATTCGTCGAATCGCAAACTGAGCCCCTGACGAGTCACCAAGACAATCTCGTCCTTACCCGTGGTCAGCCGCACGCCAATCAATTCATTCCCTTCCTCCAGATTGATCGCGATGATGCCATCCTTGCGGAAATTGCGGAAATCGGTCAACGCCGTCTTCTTCACCTTGCCGGTCCGGGTCGCAAAGAAGACGAAGCGGTCCTCCTCCCCAAAGGTGACATCCTCACCCCGATCGTTCAGGAATCGCTCCACACGCAAGACGGCCGCGACTTTCTCCTCGGCCTGCAGATTGAGCACGTTGCGAATGCTGCGCCCCTTGGAGGCTCTGGAGCCCTCGGGTACGTCATAGACCCGCTCCACATAGACCCGGCCCGTGTTCGTGAAGAACATGAGGTAGTCGTGAGCGCCAGCGCTGAAGAGGGTCTCGACGAAGTCATCCTCATCTTCATTCGCTCCACGCGTTTCCATGCCGCGCAATCCCTTGCCGCCACGGCCCTGGGTGCGGTATTCGCTGGCAGGAGTCCGCTTGATGTAGCCGCGGTGACTCAAGGAAACGATCATGCCATCATTGGCAATGAGATCCTCGATAGCGATATCACCCTCATCAGGAACGATTTCGCATAAGCGGGGGGTGGCAAATTTCTCTTTAATCGCGAGCAGCTCGTCCTTGATGATGCCCAGCACGCGACTCTCACTCCCTAGAATATCGAGAAAATCCTTAATCTCGGCGAGGATGTTATCGTAGTCGGTCTTGACCTTGTCCTGCTCCATCGCGGTCAACTGATACAAGCGCAGCTCGAGGATGGCATTGACCTGACGATCCGTGAAAACGTAGCGATCTCCTTGGATCGATGGCTGGTCACGAATCAGAATCCCAAGAGCTTCTGCGGTCTTGACCGGAAAGTCATAGGCCTTGAGGCGCTGACGAGCCTCATCACGGTTTTTCGACTCCCTGATGATGCGGATAAAGTCATCCAGATGGCCCAATGCCAGCAAGAAGGCCTCAAGGTTCTCTGCCTTCTCTTCAGCCTTGCGCAAGAGATAGCGCGTGCGGCGAATGATGACCTCCCGGCGATGCTCAATGAAGGCATCCAGCGCATCCATCAATCCCATCTGCTTGGGACGGCGCTCGTGAATAGCCAGGATATTCACCCCGAACGACGTCTCCAGCGCGGTGAGCTTGAAAAGCTGATTCACCACGACCTGAGGGCGGGCATCACGCTTCAAAGTGATTTCAATACGAGTCTGCTCATCTGACAGATCCCGCATCCCGCTGATGTCCGTCAGAACCTTCTCCCGCACCAGTTCAGCAATGCGCTGCTGCAAGGTGGCCCGGTTCACATTGAACGGCACGTCGGTGATCGTCAGCACAGCCGCACCCGACGGCTTTTCATCGACCTCGATATAGCCCCGCATCTTCACGCTCCCGCGACCGGTGGCGAAATAGCTGTCGATGCCCTTCGTGCCCCGGATCTGGCATTTGACCGGGAAATCGGGACCCTTGATGATCTTCGACATCTCAGCCAGCGAGATGGTGGGTCGATCGATTCGCGCGCAGACGCCATCAATCACCTCTCCCAAGTTGTGAGGAGGGATATTGGTCGCCATGCCCACCGCGATGCCCGTACCACCGTTGACCAATAGATTGGGAATTGCCGCGGGCAAGACCGTAGGCTCTTCCGAGCTCTCGTCATAGGTCTGCCCCATATCGACGGTCTCCTTTTCGAGGTCCGTCATCATCGCAGAACCCATGTGGGTCATCCGAGCCTCGGTGTAACGCATTGCCGCAGCCGCGTCACCTTCCACCGACCCGAAGTTACCTTGGCCATCAACCAAGGTTTCTTTCATGGTCCAAGGTTGTGCCATGTTGACCAGGGTCGAATAAATCGCGCTATCACCATGGGGGTGATATTTACCCATCGTCTCACCCACGATACGGGCACACTTCAGGTGCGCCTTCGACGGATTGAGGGAGAGGTCGTGGTGCATCGCATAAAGCAAGCGCCGCTGTGAGGGCTTGAGTCCGTCCCGCGCGTCAGGCAGCGCGCGGGAGATGATCACGGACATGGAGTAGTCGAGGAAGGCACTCGACATTTCCTCGGCAACATTGATGCGTTTGATTCCGTCTGAAGACATGAATTACGAAAAGTATAGTAGATTTTTAGACGTCGAGATTCCGAACGTTAAGAGCATTGTCTTCGATGAAGCGTTTGCGTGGCTCAACGACATCACCCATTAGGACATCGAACATTCGGTCTGCCTCCAGGGAGTTGTCCTCATCCAATCTCACCTGCAGGAGGATCCGCTTCTCCGGATCCATCGTAGTGTTGTAGAGTTCCTTGGCGTTCATCTCACCCAGCCCTTTGAATCGCTGGATACGCATTCCCTTTCGGCCCACCTCAAGCACCCGCTCAAGGATCTCAAATAGATTAAAGAGCGGCGTCACCTCGGCATCATCGCCACTGCCTTCGACAGTTTCATAAATCGGTTTGTCGTCCGAGTAGAAGGGATCAGTTTCCAGCCCGAGTTCGTTGATCCGCGCAAGCAACTTCTCAATCGCATGTGATTCATGAAGCTCGCGCTTCACCGCTCTCCGCAGCGCACCAGAGAATTTCTCGCGAAATTCTTTCTCTTCCTCCTCGGTCAATTCTTCGCCGAAGAGGCGCAAATCGCGATTATCCTCTGCATAACTGAGGAGCGCTTTTTCATCCTCAAAGTAGATGATCTCCTCGTCGTTACCAGTGCGCACTCTCACCAAGTATTCCGGCAGACGGGTCCCATTTCTCCGTGCGAGCAACTCTCGGAAACTGCCGCCATGACCTTCAACAATGCTCACGAAACGGCGAAGACTGGCGAGCAGCTCAAGCAATTCCTTTAAGAGGGATTCTTCGATGACTTGGTCGGAATTGACCTTACGAATCTTCACATCCTCCGAGCCGAGCTGAATGAGGATCCGATTGAGCTGGGCATCGTCAGCGATGTATTCTTCCCGCTTCTTACGGGTGATCTTGTAGAGCGGTGGCTGGGCGACGTAGAGATAGCCTGCCTGAACAAGCTCGGGCATGTGGCGGCAGAAAAAGGTCAACAGCAGGGTTTTAATATGCGACCCATCCACATCGGCATCTGTCATGATGATCACCTTGTGGTAGCGCACTTTATCGATGTTGAAGGCACCCTCTTGCTCTCCATCCCCGATGCCCGCGCCAATTGCGGTGATCATCGCTTGAATCTCCTTATTCTGCAGAGCGCGGTGCAATCTCGCCTTTTCGACGTTAATCACCTTACCCCGCAATGGAAGAATTGCCTGATTGATTCGATTCCTCCCTGCCTTGGCAGAGCCACCGGCGGAATCACCCTCGACAATAAAGATTTCGCTCTTCGCAGGATCCCGCTCGGAACAATCCGCAAGCTTACCTGGTAATCCTCCTCCGGACAGCACCGATTTACGAACCGTTTCCCGGGCCTTGCGCGCTGCCTCACGCGCTCTCGCGGCATTGACCGCCTTGTCGATAATCTGCTTGGAAAGCGCGGGATTCTCTTCGAAATAGGTCTGCAAGCCCTCGTAAACGACTGAGCTTACGACGCTTTCGATTTCTGCGTTGACCAGCTTGTCTTTCGTCTGCGAACTAAAGCGAGGATTCGGCATTTTCACCGAGATCACACAAACGATACCCTCGCGAACATCTTCCCCGGACAAGGAAGGATCCTTATCCTTCAAAATTTTATTCGACTTCGCGTAGTTGTTAATCGCCCGGGTGAGAGCACCCCGAAATCCCGTCAGGTGGGTTCCACCATCAGCATTTGGTATCGAGTTAGCGAAGCAAAGAATTTGCTCCTTATAGCTATCGTTATACTGGAAAACACAGTCAACGAACACGTCATCCCGAGTGATCTTGCCATCGTAATCGACCTCCACATCACGCTTCCCATTCAGAACGATGGGATCGCTATGGATAAGAGTCTTGTTTTCCCCGAGTTGCTCGACGAATTCCTCAATCCCCCGGGCATAGAAGAACTTTTCCTGCTTGGCTGACTCCGGACGCTCATCCTCAAGCTCAATCGTGAGACCCGGGTTGAGGAAAGCCAGCTCACGAAGTCGTGTTCCCAAGCGCTCGAATTCAAAATCGATGGTGTCGACAAAGATGGTCGCATCCGGAAAGAAGCTAATGGTGGTGCCGGTCACCGAGGTATCGATTTCCCCAATAACCTCAAGTGGTTGGACCGTCTTTCCTCGCTCGAAGGATATCGCATGAACCTTGCCATCTCTCCTCACCTCGGCTCGGAACCAGTCTGACAAGGCATTGACGCACTTAGCACCCACGCCATGGAGACCGCCGGAATACTTGTATGCTCCCTGACCAAATTTTCCGCCCGCGTGCAAATTCGTCAGAACCAACTCAACAGCGGGAACGCCGAATTTGGGGTGAATATCGACCGGAATACCGCGGCCATCATCAGCAACCGAGACAGAACCATCGACGTTGATGGTCACCTTGATGACATCACAATAGCCAGCTAAATGCTCATCAATGGAATTATCGAGAACCTCGAAAACGCAGTGGTGCAGACCGCGGACATCAGGATCGCCGATATACATCCCGGGACGCTTACGGACAGCCTCTAGCCCCTCCAGCTTATCGATTTGAGCCGCGCCGTAATCCTGCCCTTTATCCACCCCCGTATTTTGCTGTTCCTCGACTGCTTCGGGGTTGGTGTTCTCTGAGTCCTCAGGCTGCGCCATAGATGGGACAAGTTTCAGAAATACAAGGGAAACACACAAGAGCGTTTCCTTGCAATCTTGTCACAAAATGACGCTCCCTTCCCCTTACATGCTAGCATTGAGCCAATAAGTCACGAGAAGCACAATCCCAGCGACCAATAGCACCGCGAGGGAAATACGAAGCAAAGTCGAAAGGGCTTCCCGCTCGCTCCGATCAGGATGATAGTCTCCCAGACCAGCCACTCCAGCACCCTTGGTCACAGCTCCCCGGCTTTCGGATTTTTGCAATCCCGTCCGCTCCCTGACCATGACTCGAGGCAGCGGCTGAACCCGAGGCGAGCTTGAATCTCGTCCGACAATAGGCCCAGAAACCTCTCTTGGGGCGCGGATGGTCTTTCCACACCTTGGACACGGCCCTTCGATTCCTGCAAGCGACGACGCGACCGAGAGGTGAATTCCACACTCGCTACAGGTAAATTGGATGACTTCCTTCGATACTGGCTCAGGCATCGCGGAAGAAAGATAGACTCAAGCCCGAGCGACTCCCATCACCTTATGGGACATCAAGGCCCATCACCTCCCGCTGCCAGGACATGAGTCGATCAGTTTCACCCTGAACATAGGCTTCCATCAGACCTCTCGAAGCCACAACACTCGGCTCGAGTTCAAGTTCCTCCGCAATTTGGTCCCGACGAGCGAGAAGCTCATCGACACGCTTTTCCTTTTCGCGGTCTCGCTTTTTCCGTTCGCTGAAAACCCGCTGCGGCCAATCGCTTTCAGCGGATTGCTTGAGTTTCTCAATCTTTTCGAACAATCGACGACGTCGGTCGGTTCTCATTGAGTTAGGCAATTGAAATCGCTTTCCTTGCGAGGCGAGTTGACACCATTCTAAGAGGTCCTTGTTGCCAGCAACCATGAAACTTGGCCGGTCCCAAGCCTCCGCTTCCTCTTCCCGCCAATTCCAGAATGCCTGGAGATAGGCCAATGTCCGGCGGTCAAATTTACCCGAACCCCGAATTCGCCAAGCGTCTTCCCGTTCACCAGGTCGCGAGAGCGCCCTTTCCCTTTCCCAATGGCAGCTCTCGAGGAACCAATCAAGACGCCCTTTGTCCTCAAGCCTCTCCAGAATGGCCTCAGCCAAAGGCATCAAATAGCGGACGTCATTGAGCGCATACTCAGCCATCTTCGACGGAAGCGGTCTCTTCCCCCAATCCGCTTTCTGGGAGCTTTTCGAAAGAGTGACCCCGAAGTAATCCTCTACAAGATTGGCATACCCAAATCGCCGGCTGCCCAAGAGCCTGGCCCCAATTTGCGTATCGCAGATTCGAGAAGGAACGCCTCCCCATTCCCTCTTCATGAGGGCCATATCGTAGTCCGCCCCATGCATCCATACCTCGCGGGATAGAAGCGCAGAAGCGAGGTCCGAAACGTCCTCGTCGAGCGGGTCGACGAGGACGGAATGAGAACCATCGGTGAGCTGAATTAGGCAAATACGCTCACGATATCGAAAGAGACTATCGGCTTCCAAATCAACGCCCAGCGCTTTCGCGCTGAGCAATTCGTCGTCGCAGCCCCAGATAACCGGGCCAGAGAGAGGCTCACCTGCCACAGTCTTACTCGCTTTCAGAACCGGCTTCGGTAACCAATTCAAAGGTA
This sequence comes from Verrucomicrobiota bacterium JB023, assembly GCA_030673895.1. Classification (GTDB taxonomy): domain Bacteria; phylum Verrucomicrobiota; class Verrucomicrobiia; order Verrucomicrobiales; family Akkermansiaceae; genus Roseibacillus. Next base: position 39,182 of record JAUTCR010000035.1, on the reverse strand, counting down.
TTTTGCTCGGCAACTGCACAGAACAAAGCACTACCACTCACTGAAGCCTCACTCCGCAGCTCCATTGTGAAAGCATCGTTTGTGACGACCTCCCAACCCTCGGAATCAGCATCAATGCGAGTCTTCTCGCCTGTCGTTGGATCAATCTGTTCGAATCCATAGAGGATGGTTTCACGAACCCCCGGACGCTTGGCCAACTTAAGAATACACTGCTTGGTATCAGGGTCGATTGAGACGTCGAACTCGGCATCAACTGTGTTCTTCGAATCAAACATCGCCGCCTTTGTTTCGGTAATTGAACCGGAGCTATCGAAGGCAAACTCGAAGAAGTTGGTTTTTCCATCTCCGTCGTAGTCGGCATCTGGAGAAAACTGGGCATCCTTATTTGTCTTCCCTTTCACCGACTTGTTCGTCAGCGCGCCATTAATCGCACCATCAAAGGTGTCGCAGATGCACATCTCGAGCTCAAAGTCGCGAAGTGAGTTATCTCCATTAACTAGGAATTGGTTCCCGGATGAATCTGCCGATTGAACATTTCGCTCGAAGCGGACGCGGAATATGAGGTCATTGCGTGGCTTGGGATCGGGAAGCAAATCGACCCGGGTCGGGCTGCTATCCGCAAGGTTCAAGGTCAGCGCGATGAAGGGGATCTGATACCCTTGCTCATAAACACTTGGCAGAACGAGTTGACCTCCGAAATTGTCCTCAACAAACGAATAGGGCCAGATTGGATATTCGAAGTCGGCTTCCTCGGAGATAAGAACACCTTCTCCGGTGGGAGTGCCTGTCAATGTTTCAAAATCGGTCGGGGTAATCAGACCATCGTCGGTGAAGAGCTCGATGGTTTGGGTGAACGTGATGGTGTTGTTGATTGCGTCAACCACAGGACCTTCGAGAACCCGGGCATAGAACGACATACCGTCAAGCTCCTCATAACCGGTGTTGTAGAGGCGGATTTGCTCGTTGTCGGCCACGTAGAGGTCAACAAAATCATCTGCGGTGAAAAGACCTTCTTCCAAAGCCTCCGCAATTGTTTCCTGAGTCGCCTCGTTCATCACCGTTTCAATGATCACGCCGACACTATCCTCTGCATCTTCACCAACCAATGCTGGCGTAATCGCAGTGATATCAAATGCTTCCGTATCGGTGCTGTTGGGAATCGGAATACCATCATCGTTGTAGCGACGTTCGAAAATGCGCACATACATTCCATCGATACTGCTCAAGGTGTTCGAGGGGTCATTTCCTTCCCAAGAGATGCGAGGGGGATCGCGAGGGTCGATCAACAACGCAGGGTCGCCATCAAAGTCAGTTCCGAATTGATCCAGCTCTGTGAAACGGAAACCTTGTTCAACACGGGTAAGACCAGCTCGGACCGATTGACCTGGCCATGCCTCGATCATCGTCAGTTGATTCACCGCACTCTCAAGCCGAGGTGCGTTTGACGGGTCACGGCCAACATTTGCGTCAACCCAAATCTTGCTTGGGTAGGACAACAGGTAGCCATTCGAGTTACCGTAAAGAATCATTGTCTCACGGGTCTGGCGAAGATCCGCGTCTTCACTTCTTTCCGTGAACGAAGCACGCTCCTCGGCGGAAATGACGCCATCAGCATTCACGTCGGGATCACCGGGGTCGTAGGCGCGATTCATTTCATAAATCGTCACGTCCTTTTCGCTGAATGAGGCCGTTTGGAGATCGTGAAGAACCAAGGTCGAACGATCCCGGAAATCCCGAATCGGACGTGGCAGGTCAGTCACTGGAGCCGCAGTGAGCTCGATCATCGATGGGAAATTTGGCGGAACGGAGGTGGCTTCGTTAACGGTGCTAACCCGTGTCCACACTGTCGCAATATCTCCCGTGCTATCGCCGAAACGGCTAGTCACCAGAGCATTGTCACCCGCCGGGCACTCGAGGATGAATCCTGCCGGGAACGGGAAGTTGAAGATTTCATCCTGCGGATCGAGGTGGAAGGCACATTCCCGGACGAAATAGCCATCATGGAGAATGAATTGCAGATTTCCGTCCCGCAATTCGAAGCCGTCTTCACCAGTAGCGCGATAGATCTTCTCGTTGATAAAGGTGATCTCCGGCACCGCCAGCGCCGTTTGAACAGTGACGGCGACCAAGCTCGCTGTCAGCATCCTCATAATGGGATTGTGGTTCATCGGGAGAATTTTCGCTTCCCCATATTCCCTTTCAAGGAAATTCTTTTGTTTTGAATGAAGCTTTTTCATTTTAGGCCTTTAAGTAGGAATTCTGCATTATTCTGCGTCTTTTTAAGTTGATTCATAAGCACTTCCACAGCTTCGCCTACTGGCATAGCTGCAAGCTGCCTACGGAGATCCATGATCCTTGGCAGCTCATCCTTATGATACAATCGGTCGTCGTTCCGGGTTCCGCTTTGGGGAATGTGAATCGCGGGGTAGATTCTTCGCTCGGCAAGGTCGCGATCGAGACGGATTTCCATGTTTCCTGTCCCTTTCAGCTCCTCGAAAATGACATCATCCATCCGGTTCTCAGTCTCGACGAGACAGGTCGCAAGAATGGTTAAGCTGCCTCCTTCCGCTACGTTTCTCGCAGCACCGAAAAATTTGCGCGCTTTCGCCAAAGCGCCGGGATTGACTCCGCCGGAGCCGATGGGACCGCCGGAGGCCGCATTATTGTAGCCTCGAGCCAATCGGGTCAGACTATCGAGCAAGATGACAACGTCCTTTCCCTGTTCCACCAAGCGTTTGGCCCGCTCCAGGACCAAATCAGAAACCTGGGCATGACGCTTCGAGCTCTCGTCAAAGGTTGAGCTATAGACGGTGGCAGTCACCGTTTCCTCGAAGTCAGTGACCTCTTCCGGGCGCTCATCGAGCAGGAGCACGATGAGCTCGCAATCCGGATCGTTCGCCCGAATTGCTCTCGCAATCTGCTTTAACAAGATCGTTTTTCCGCCTCTCGGGGGCGCAACGATGAGACCTCGCTGTCCTTTGCCCAAAGGAGCGATCAAATCCACAAGGCGAACAGCCATGTCGGCCGAATCCTTGGGTTCAAGATGAAAGCGATCATTGGGAAACTCGGAGGTCAGGTCGTCGAATTCAGTCTTCGCCTCGAACTGACTGGCTGCCCGACTTTCAATATGCGTCAATTGATTGACAGAAAGATAGTTATCACGACCTTTCGGCGGCCGGACACTGGCTTCAACCAGGTTTCCGACCCTCAGTCCGTAGTCGTTGAGAAGATTCTTACCGATGTAGATATCATCGGTCTCGGGGCGGAAACTTCTCTTGGGATCTCGAATCATCCCGAAGGTCTCTTTTGCTTGTTCGATCACGCCTTCGGTAACGATCTCGCTCCCGAATTCAGCGAGTTTGCAAGTCAGGTCAAAGATCAGTTGGCTCTTGCTATCGCCTTGGACCTTGATCCCCATCTCTTGAGCCATCGGAACCAATTCCCCCATGGGGCGATTGCGAAACTCCGACAGTTGGACTTTTTCGGGAATATCGAATGAAAAATTAGCGGGGTTTGGCGTCTTGTCCGACGCTACCCAAATCTCCAGTTTCTTGATGAAAACGTCGACCTGCTGGGTGAGGAAATCCTGATTGCCAGAGGTCCAGAAAACATAATCGGCCTGTTCCACCTTTCGGGACCAAGACCATTGGCTGTTGATGATCTTATCACCAATCTCGCCATTGATTCCTTCTCGTTGCGTTAAACGCTCGTGCTGAACTTCACGTGGGCAAGCTGTCACAAGGACACCTCGATTCTCGACACGCATCCCCGTCTCAAAAAAGAGCGGGATGTCAGCCAGCATCACTTTGGCTCCCTCCCGGAGGCCTTTCCTGCTGGCCGCGCCAAGTCGCGCACGCACGAGTGGATGGAGGATTGACTCGAGTTCCTGACGTGACTTCCGGTCGGAGAAGACAAGCTCTCGCAAGGCAGGCCGATCGACAGAACCGTCGACAACGTAATCCTCGCCGAATGTCTTCGCGATGCTTTCGATGACCGACTCCTCGGTCAATAAAGCGGCGACGGCTTCGTCACTGTCAAAGAACGCAAGTCCCTCAACTCTATCCATGAGGAGCTTCGCCAACGTCGATTTACCACTGGCGACTCCTCCCGTTAAAACGAGTGAAATCATAAAACACCTGTTTGTTCCTGAACAAGAAAGCCTGATGACTCGCCGCCATCAGGCTTTCTGCCAGAATCAAAGGAATGGGCTGTCCCCTTTAGTTGAGGGGAGGCAAAAGCCCTGCATCCATCGCACCGGGAGCAGAGACTCCAGGGGTGCCGGTGGTTGGGTCCGACATGGTGGCTGCACCACGGACCGGAGAACCGGTGGCATCGATGATTTGAGCGGTCACGAACACAATCAAGTTACTCTTGATATGGTTCTCAGATTCGCTGCGGAAGAGACGGCCTACCCAAGGAAGATCCCCGAGAATCGGCACACTGTCTTCAACGCGCTGAACATCTTCGCGCATCAATCCACCAACAGCAACGGTGTGACCATCATAGATTGTCAAACCGGTATTCACCCGACGGCTTGCGAAGACAGGCATCTCGATGCGGTTTTCGGTAATGGTCACGCTGATTGCGTTACCAAAGACGTCAGACGCAGGAGATGTAATCGGGCTGCCGTAGTTAATGAATCCTTCAAACTCCACGATTTCAGGAGCGAAACGAAGGTCGATGACGAAATCACTCGCGCCGATGGTCGGCTGGATTTCGAGGGTGACACCAGTGTTCCGTGTTTCGAATGCTGTTGGTGTCGAAGGAGTCACCGGGAAGATACCGGAGCTAGACCCCAAGCCATCGGTGCTACCGGTGGCGCCAACCTGGTTAGGAAGCTCGGGTGGTTCGTATTCGGTAGGATAAATAAACTCGCGAATGATCTCGATAGTCGCAGTCTCGCCGGAACGAGCGATGACGGAAGGAGCGGTCATGATGTCCGTGCCCTTCTTTTGAGCCAATCCACGCATGATCATCTGGACCTGACCCTCGGTGAAGAGACCGGTCAGGGAGAGGATGCCAGGAGCGACAACGTTGTCCTGAGCAGTGCGGTTTGGGTTGTTCAAAACAGCGTCAATGCTGTTCTGCGAGATGGCGTAGTCACCACTACGAAGTCCGCTGGTGAGCGTGCCGTTATCCAGAGCCTCAGTGGTATCAGCCGGGATGTTACCCAAGGTGAACCCGCCGACGCTTTGGATGAAATCACCACCGGTACGAAGCGCACCGTTGCTTTGAGTTCCGCCACCAGGCCAGAAGTCACTGGAGACGCGGAAAGGAGTTACCAACCAATCAAAGCCGAGTTCGTCCGTGTTCTCCTGAGAGACTTCAACGAACTTGGTGACGATGCGAATTTGCTTGGGTGTCTGTGAGACAAGACCTTCGACGATTTGATCCACCAAATCGAGATTGGATACCGTATTGTTAACGATCAAAGTCGAGGAACCGGGGATATATCGAGCGGTTGCTCCATCAGGGAAACCGACACCTGCCTGCGCAAGAAGCTCTTGAACCGACTGGCGGACCTGAATTCCTCCTCCTCCGAGACCGGAATCATCGGCAAATGGATCAGGATCTCCACCACCACCGCCGCTGCTGCTGTCTTGCAGGTCGGTGCGGAATGTTGGAGGCACCACCCACTGGCGGTTAAGAAGCTCACCACTACCCTCGGCTCCTACGGGCAAGAGAGTAACTGCGTATTCGTCCACTCGGTAACGCTTGCCAGTTTTGGTTGCGATGTAATCAAGGACGGTGATCAGTGGGACATTGCGGAGGCGAAGGTTATCAATGACCTCGCCACCGGAAGATGAACCAAGGCCCAGACCGCCATCCAAGTCGGTATCCGCTCCAGCATTCGAGCTAACTGTGCTGCGCTCGACAACGAAGTTGATGCCGCGCTCGTCGGAATTCGGATCGGGATCGAGCTCGATTGATTTCTGAGTCAAGAACTCCATCGCTTCGGTCAGCGGGGTGTCTTCGAAATCAACGATTGGAAGCTTGATGGTGCGAAGCTTGTTGAGAATCACACCTTGACCGAAGTTGTCCTGGCTTGGTCCGGAAGTAACGAACTGGCTCTCCTGAACTTCAGGTGGGATAGCCAATTCCCAAGCTTGGTCGACCTGCATAAGCAATTCGGCCCGAGCCTGATCGTATGCAGCACGATAGTAATCGGACTTGATATTTGCACAACGCTCCAACCAACGGCGGGCAGCCTTGTTGTACTTGTCGATGCGGAGCACTTTACGGAACTGAACTTCAGCCTGATCGTAATCAGCGAGGTTGTAGTAACCTTCACCCATGTAGAGGAGGCGTCGAACTTCGTCGACATTCTGGCTGTGCTCCTCGGTGAGCGCAGGATTTACACGAATAGGGTCGTCGAAGTACTCGAGAGACTTCTGGACCTGGAAGTTATTCGGGTCTGCCACGAGGACGTCATTGAGAAGACTCTTGGCTTCCTCGTATTTGCCTTTGCGGCGGTAGTCCTGAGCCAATGCAACGGAGCCGTCGGCAAGGTGAGCCGCGATTTCATTGCGTTGTGCGGCAGTCTTAGGCCCGTAGGGCAACGTGGCGTTGGCCCGACGGTAAAGATCAACAGCTTCCTGGTAATCTTTTGCTGCGTATGCTTTCCGGCCTTCCATCAGGAGATCAACCGCCTCCTGGGTAGCCGCCTCCCTGCGGATGCGCTCTTCAACAAGCAAGCTCTGTCCCTGTGCTGTCATCACCAGTGGTGAAGTGGCGCAGACCAAAGCAAGCAGTCCTGCGTTTAGACGCGATGTGGTGTGCTGCATGGTGTGTTAATTAGATTCCCTTATTAGTGGGTGGTTTGTGAAGCAGAAATTTGAATTCTGTAAAATTCCTTATTGCGGTACGGATAATTTGAGCTCTTTCGTCTCTCCATTGGACTCCCAAAGGAGCAAGATCGAACTTCCACCATCCTGCACCTCTTTGAAGGTAAATGGCTTCACCTCGGCATCCTCATCGTAGGGGAGTGCGAAGGACATTCCCTCGTCAATATCGAAGGGATTGCCTTTTTGATCCGGAGTATCGAGGTAGAAAGTGGCCGTGAAGTCACTTTCTGGTTCTTTGTTGTTGTTGGGGATCTCGTAGATGGTTCCTTCCTTGCCAGGCTTGAGGTCCTCGACGCGTGCGTGAGCACGTTGAAGACCACGTTCCTCTTTGGTGAATTTTTCCTGATAAAGAAAACGCTGAGCGTAAGGACCATCAGGGAAAAAGCGTTCTCCAACTTTAACGGCACCCCCGCCAGAAATGCGGTTTGTCTGGCGATTGGTATCCTCAATCTTGAAGGAATAGCCAGCCGCGCCGTAATCAGTGAATTTGAGGAGCCACTTGGTCTCCTTAAGATCGGAGACCTTCACTTTGGCAAAGAGTGATGGGAAGCTATTCTCATCAGTCGGATTGGTTTCGGCTTCGTACTCTTCAAGGTTTGAAAATCCATCCCCATCCTCGTCCCGTTGCGGGGAGTCACCGAATCCGGGATCGATTTTGTGGGTAATCCACCATTCGTTCGGGATAGGAGGATGGACCACGGGTGCCCCGGGTGCGAGGAGATCAATAGCCTGTTCCTCACCCTTGCGCACGTAATAAGGCACACTGGTGAAGAGGTCCACGGAGCGCCCTTGAGCAGTCTCCACCTGGGAAAGCATTGGCGGACTTGTCAAGCTGGCCACGGATTCATCAATAAAACCCCGACTCCGAATCGGCTCAGCGTCATTCATGGTGTTGGACGCCTCGCCAAATTCCTCATCCACACTACTGAGGGAGAGGAATCCAAAGACTCCCAAGACGATGGCCACGACCACGCCGAGACCAAGTAATACTTTTTCGTAATTCTCTTTCATCGTTCGTCGTTGCTATCAGTTAAATTCTGGAAGGTTCACAAAGTCAGTGAAATACATCAGACGCATCTGAAGACCCACATAGACTCCATCGAGCCCAACGGTGCCAGGTCCGGCAATCTGACCGAGGACCCGTCCGGCATCGACGACGTCTGCCGTCTCTTCTTCAACTTCTTCTTCCTCATCGTCTCCGAAGTCTCCGAAAGCCGCGAAGGCATCAGCTGGAGCGGCGCTTTCCGCAGCTCCACCCTCTTCCTCAAGTCCGGACATCTCGCGGGTTGGAGGATTCGGACTTTCCGCCTCAATCCGAACGGCGTCGATTGTGAAGAAATATTCACCGGTGGTGCTCACTGTGTTGATGAACTCGCGGGCGGCTTCCTCACTGCAAAGGAAGGTGATCTCAAAGGGCATCGCCTGGGCGATTTGCTCCTCGGGATACTCTCCGCGCTCCAGATTTTCCAACCAGTCGAGCCCCTGCTCGGAGGGAAGCCCCTCGCGGCGGACATTATTGAGCTTGTAGGTCTCAACATTGGCCAGCTCGGTGAAGAGCCATTTGAACGCCTTCAGCTGATAATCCAACTCGCCGGTCGAATCAGGATTAGCCAATCCGTCAGTGTATTGCTCCATCCCAAAAGCGAATTGCTCCGGGTAGGCCACTTGCTTCTCATCGAAGAGAGCCTTGATTTCATTGTTAGCCGCTACGAGCCGGTTCTGAAATTCGGCAGGTGATACCTCCTCAAGTGTCTCTGGCCGGTAGTTTTCAAGCGCCTTCTGCAGACCCTCGACTTTACCGAGAAACTTGGTCACTTCCTGCTTGCGGTCCTCAACATTAGCCTCTGAGGGGAAGGGGCTGATTCTCACCATCCGTTCCACATCGTTCTTGGCTTCGTCGTAGCTCGCGAGAGCTTCGTTATATTTGCTCCCTTGCATGACCCCCACGGCCACGAGTCCACCGCCCACGAGCACGGTGGCGGCGAGCAATCCTATTGCAAATCCGTTTTCCTTCATCTTAATCAGTTAGTTTTGCCTTTGGACAGTTCGTCGACGGAGATTGGTTCGCGCAGGGGAAGAATCATGGTGAATTGCGCGCCGTAAGTGTCCTCGGCCAGGGTGGTGTTGTTGTTCACGAGAATTTCCGCATCCGCCATCGGGAGGGTGCTGCGGCTGTTTTCCGGATCAGGCTTTACAAGAGTGAAGTAGGTTTCCGGCTCGGTCTCTTCTTCGGATTCATTCGCTTCCTTATTGGCTGCGGCAACTCCGTCCTTGATGCGGCCCAGCACTTCGGCAACCGCCCGGTGGTCCTTACCATCGGAGCCTGAAATCCAGAGTCCTTCCAGCTTGATGGCATTGATGGAGGAACCTTCACCACCAATGTTCTTGGTATCAACGAAGGACTCGCCATAGGCCAAACGGTCAAAACCGCCCTTGAAGTAGGGGTCTCCCGAGCTGGCTTCACCCGGCTCATAATCGACCAGAGGTGACATCGAGGTTAACCAGATGGTATCGCTCGCAAAGTAGCCGGCCAGCTCATTGAGCATGTCCTGCCATACGGTGCGACTCGCTTGCGCGGCTGCGTAGTCACTGCCCACGATCTCGAGAATCTCGAGATTTTCATTCCACTTGTTGAGGGTGGCCGCGGGAGAAGCCAGTTCTTCACGACGCTCCTCCATGGCAACAACTTTTTCCTGCGCTGCACTGGCAGCAGCAGCCTTGAGTCCAGCGAATGCGGCGCAACCGGCAATCGCAGCGGCAGCGGCACCAATAAGCCAAGGACGACGGCGGGCGTTCTCACGCTCGGCCTCGACCAGCGTCGGCACGAGGTCAATGTGAAGCTCAGCCTTGCCTGCACCTTCCACGGCCAAGCCAACCAGCTCACCAAGGGTGTGCTCCTGGCCGGCGATTTCCACTCCGCCAGCCGCTGAAACGCGACGGCAGGGATTGAATGCCTCCACGGGAAGAGAAAGCTTTTCCTGAAGGAATTCACCGAGATAACCAAGGTTGGCACCGCCACCAGCAAGATAAATCTTGGTAGGCGCTCCCCCGCCCTGATTCGAGCGGTAGAAGTTTGTCCGGCGAGAGATTTCACCCGGGAGACGATTGATGCTGTTCCGAATGAATGAGGCAAGAGCGGCTGCTCCTTCGTCCATTCCTTCGGTGCTTCCGAGGCTCACCATGCCACCGCCCACTTTATGAGCTTCGGCTTCCTCGAATCCGACACCGAATTCTTTGCCAATCGCGGTGGTGAGGCTGGCTCCGGTCGTGCCGGGAGCGTTGACGCTCTGGATGAAGAGCTTCTTGCCCTCAATGTAGATGAGCTCGGTGGACTTCGCTCCAATGTCGAGCAAGAGAACGGGCTCGTTGACGTCCGGGTAATTGTAGCGGAAGGCGTTATAGAGTGCGGTGGGCGAGGAATCGACCTCCTTGAGGCCAAGACCGGCTCCGGCCACCGATTCACTGATATCGTCAAGAAGCTCCTGACGAATAGCAACGAGAAGCACTTCTTTCTCGATGCCGGGACTATCAATTGCCGCCCAATCCCAAGCTCCTTCGGAGAGTGGGAAAGGAATTTGCTGCTGGGCCTCCATGCTCACCAGCTCACCGAGGTCGTCGCTATCGATGGGCGGGAGTTTGACAAACTTGGTAATAACCGAATGCCCGGGCACAGCGGCGCGGATCTTCGATTTACCAGCTTTGAGAGACTTGGCGAGCTGAGCGACCGCAGCGCGGACTTCCGCGTTACGGGTTCCTTCGCCGGCGGGGTCGGCGAGGATGTCAACGGCCTGATATTTCTTTAACGCGAGGCCTCCCTTGGTCGGGGAGAAGGAGGCCATTGCCACGCGTTGCGAACCAATGTTGAGTGCAATGATCGACTGCGATTCAGCCATGTTAATACGATCTGATTTCTGTCTTAAGTGCCCCAACTTTCATGGAGCCCGATGTGTGTGTGCCTGGTGTGTTGAAAACCGCCGATTAATTAGCGATTGTCTTCCTGCTCCTGCAAGTAACGGTCATACCAAAGAGAAGCGAATGGCGTCTCTTTCTTGCTGAGGAGAGGAAATTTGTTGGTGCGGGAGAGCTGTGGAGATTCCCACCACTTGTCTCTCGACTGGGAGTTGAAAGTCGCGACGGACTCACCGTTGAACATCACTTCGCCCGCGACGCCCCAAACGTCGTTCTTGCTCGCACGCTCGTTGCCGGTCAGGCGCTGGATGCTGGATGGCGAGAGGTAAACCGAGCTGAACACATCCTCATCGACGGGGATGTTGACGTAAGTGATCTCCTTCTCGAGGAGGAAATAGCCCTTGCCAGCCGGATTTTCGACTGCGACGTACCACTTGACCCGAAGCTCATCAAGGTAGCCGTCTTTCGGCTCAGGGCGGGCCTGGATACGAATTTTCACTTCAGCCTCGAGCCACTGCTTGGGATCCCACTTCTTCTTGCCGATGCTGCCCGCGCCGTTGAACTCGGGTGAGTCAAGATCCTCAAACACAGGATCGTCCACATCAACCTTCACCTGCTGAGCAGCCAGTCCTCCAGAGAGGAAGGCCAAGCTAGCGAGCAAAGTGAACGATTTTTTCCAGATTGAAAGGTGTGTTGCCATAAGGTTTTGGAGTTTCAAAAAACCTAGGGAAGCTCGCCGTCGCTTGGCGAGCAGAAACCTTTCAAAATGGTAGAAAAATTTGCGTATTCACATCGTCAACATGAGAACTCCGACTGGCTTTTTTAAATTGTTTTTTGCACAGTCGGCCCGTGCTCCCGGACCATCCTCGCGCGCTCACCGTCGGCGCCATCACCGATCCTTCGGCTCTTCATGAGTCATTTAGCATCAATGATTGCGACCTCATCGAACTCCGTCTTGATGCCTTATGGGAGTCGCCGTCTCTCCGAGATTTTTGCGAACGACATGCGGGGCAGGTGCCTCTCCTGCTCACCCCTCGCGCCAAGGAAGAAGGAGGTCTCAGAGAGTGGGATGAAGTGGCGAGAAAAAAAATAATTTGCGATTTGCTGCCATTCGCCTCGGCGATCGATATCGAATTGGCGAATTGGTCATCCTTCGCCGAGCTCGAGCCAGAGCTGCACGAGCGCAAGATTGATCTCGTCCTCTCGTCCCATGACTTCAAAAAGTTCGACCACGTCCTCACCGTCGAGCACCTCGCTCAAGCGCAGAGCCTGGGAGCTTCGATAGCGAAGGTAGCCGTCCATCTGGAGGACGCCCTCGACCTGACCTTGTTTGAGAGCCTGGCCCATGACTTTGCCAATCAGCCAGTCTCCATCATGGGCATGGGAGCCTACGGTCCGGCCTCCCGCTTGCTGGCGGCCCAACATGGTAGTCGCTTGAATTACGGCTTCCTCGGCGCCGAAGCCACCGCCCCGGGACAATGGCCTGCCAAACTACTGAAGGAGGCGATCGCTCACTCGCCGCCCCTCTGAGAGAAGCGACGAATCCATTCAGCGAGCGACCAGCCGTTTATTCCATAATCCTCAGAAGCTCGAGACGCTCGTCCCGCTCCTTGGTCGTGGCCTCCAGGACCTGTCGCGGCCCCTCCCAATCACTCTCCCCCGCCCTCAGCTTCTCGCCCCACCAAGCCAACCCGGCAGCGAAGCGAAAATCAGGGTCGGCATCGGAGAACGCAGTGACCTTTGCCTCGAAGGGAACCTCCCGCAGCTGACTTGTCTCACCGTCAGGTTGCTTGTGTCGGAGCTTGACCGTCAACCACTCCGGGGAATCGGTGAGAGCGACTTCAACAGGCGACTCCTCTGACTTTTGATACTTGAGCGGGTCGACTCCCGTGGTCGTATCCTCGGCACCTATCGGTAGAACTTCATAGAAGACAGTCACTTGGTGTCCTGCTCCGATGTCTCCCGCATCGACGCGGTCGTTATTGAAATCCTCCTTCTGCAGGACCCGGTTCGCATAGCCGATGAGGCGGTACTTCGCCACCTTCGCCGGATTGAACTCGACCTGCACCTTGACGTCTTTGGCAATGGTGACCAGCGTCCCGCTCAGCTTCTGCATGAAGACTCTGCGAGCCTCCTGCAGGCTATCGATGTAGTAATAGACTCCGTTGCCCTCATTGGTCACCGCCTCCAGCATCGCATCATTGAGATTGCCGGATCCGAACCCACAAACACTCAGGAAGACCCCGCTCCGAGCCTCATTTTTGACCAAATCGACCAAGGCCTCTCGCCCTGTGACGCCGACATTGAAGTCGCCATCCGTCGCCAGGATGACCCGATTGGTTCCTCCCTCGATCAAGTTCTCCCGCGCGAGCTGGTAGGCTCGCTTGATACCCGCTCCTCCGTTGGTCGAGCCTCCCGCAGTCAGATTCTGCAAGGCCTTCATCGCCGCGGCGCGCCCTTCATCATTCAATTCAGTGGAGGGCAGCACCACGCCCTCACTCCCCGCATAGACGACGATGGCGACGCGGTCCTTATCTCCCAGTTCCTCCAGCATCGTTGTCATCGCGTTCACCAGCAGAGGCAACTTATCAGAAGAATTCATCGAGCCGGAGACATCGATAAGAAAGACCAAATTGGCCGCCTTCCGCTCCTCACGGGTCACCTCCTTGCCCTGCAGAGCAACCCGAACGAGGTGGTGCTTCTCCTCCCAGGGGCAGGAGGCCATCGCCAGATGGACGGCGAAGTCATCTTCTCCAGCCGGTTGGGCGTAGTCATACTCGAAGTAATTCACCAGCTCCTCGATGCGAACGGCATCGGGGGGAACGGGTTGGCCTGCCTTGAGCAAGCGGCGGATATTGGTGTAGCTCGCCGTGTCGACATCGACGGAAAAGGTGGAGAGAGCCTCTTGCAGAGGGGACTTCCACGGTTGATCAGTGAGCTGTCCATATTGCTCCCGGTTGCGCCCGGTATCTTGCTCTGGCAGCGGGATGCGCCGCAACTCTCCACCACGGGTTTGAGTCTTCAAGTTCAGTGCGTCAGCCCGGCCGAAAAAAGTTTCGCCACCGCTGCCCATTCCCGCCGCACCCCAGCCGTTCCCGAAGTCATCCCCATCTCCATAAGCAAATGCAGGAGCAGAATAGACCTCTGGGACGGGAACCGCGCTTGGGCTAGCCGTTTGCGATGCAATCACCTTGGCCATTGCTGAATTCGGCGCCGAAGGCTTCATCGCGAAGGCATCGGCGGCAATCTCGTCATCGACCTGAGCCAATGAAGCACCAGCCTCTTTCATCGTCTCAAGAACACCCAAGCTGCTCGTCCGCCCATTCGTATTTAATGAATCGGCGACGAGCTGCTCTTCCGGCCGCGACTGAGCCAACTCGGGGACTTCCCCTTGCCTCGTGAGCCCCACTACCACGAGCCCGGCGACAAGCGCCAGCGACGCCACCAAGGCGAGGGCCTTCCCTGCCGAGCCCACCGGATTCTTTTTCCTTCTCTTTTCCACTCCCGCAGCCAGGTCTTCCTTCACCTCGCCCCTCAGCAGCGCGTCCATCAAGCGCTCATCAATATCTTCTTTTTTCATTCCGTTTCCTTTCAAATTCACGTTTCACGCCTCAATTCGCCTTCTCCAAGCATTCCCGTAGAGCTGCCCTGGCCCGCTCCAGCCGCTTCCTCACGGTCGCGGCGGCAAGTCCCAGGCGCTGGGCGACTTCCTCGCTCTTCAATCCCTCGTCGTAACTCATTTCCACCACCGCCGCCATGTCACCGGACAAGTGCCCACGGCAGTCCTCCAAGCGGTCAAAGACCTCCGGACGACCTGCCCAGCCCTGCATTTGGCCCTCAAGATACTCCAAGTCCTCCTCTGAGAACTCTCGCCTTCGCCCTTCACGCCGACAGAAGTCTCGCCACTTGTTCCGGACAATTCCCCGAAGCCAAGCCGCCACGTCTCGCGTGACATCGAAGCGCTCCAAGCCTCGCCAGGCGGCCACCAGAGACTCCTGCACCACTTCCCTTGCCAGCTCCTCCTCCCGCAGCAGGGTCCGCGCATAGACCAGCATCATTCCCTGATGCTCGCGCGCCAGCTCGCCAAAGGTCTGCGCATCCCGCGCGGTCTCGTCTTTCATTTTCAACACAGTTTCCATCGCGTCCTACCCCTTGTTCGCCGCCCGGAACGCTAGTGTGACAACGATCTTCTTTTCGTTCTCATTTTACCCATTTCAGCGAAAAGTCCCGCCTCCCGCCTGCAATGAAGGTTGGACCAGCCTCGATTCTCCGTACAAACTGTCCTTCATGTTCTCAAATCTCAGCGACGCCCTCGACAAGTCCTTCCGGAATCTTGTCGGAACCGGGAAGATCACCGAGGAAAATATCTCCGACGCCCTCCGCGAGATCCGCCTCGCGCTCCTGGAGGCCGACGTGGAGTTTTCCGTAGCGAAAGGCTTTATCGAAAGCGTGCGGGAGAAGGCGATGGGGGAAGAAGTCCTCAAATCCGTCAAACCTGGCGAACAAATCGTCAAAATCTTCCACGACGAGCTCGCCCTCCTTCTGGGAGGCGACCAGGCCCCTCTCGATCTGAGCCCTCCCGCCCACATCCTCCTCTGTGGCCTCAATGGCGCGGGTAAGACCACCACTGCCGCCAAGCTCGGCCTCCGGCTGAAGAAGGACGGCCGCAAGCCTCTCCTCGTGGCTTGCGATCTCTATCGCCCGGCCGCCATCGAGCAGCTTGCCACTTTGGCTGGCCAAGCCGAGGTCCCCGTCTTCACCCCCTCCCCGGGCGAGACCGACCTCGTCAAGGTCGCCAAGCAGGCACTGAAGTCCGATGCCGCTCGCGAGGCCTCCGTGATCATCTTTGATACCGCTGGACGTCAGGAAATCGATGATCGCCTCGTCGAGGAGCTCAAGAAGCTCCACAAATTCGTCAAGCCCAAGGAAACCCTCCTCGTTGCCGATGCCGCCACCGGTCAACAGGCCGTCTCCGTGGCCAATCACTTCAACGATGCCGTCGGCATCTCCGGCATCATTCTCACCAAGCTCGACGGCGACGCCCGCGGGGGTGCCGCCCTCTCCATGCGCTCCGTCACCGGCAAGCCGATTAAGTATATCGGTGAGGGCGAGAAGCTCGAGAACCTCGCCGAGTTCCACCCCGACCGGATGGCCGACCGCATCCTCGGCATGGGTGACGTGGTCTCGATGGTCGAGCAAATGTCCGAGAAGATCGACCAGGAGAAGGCGGAAAAAGCCGCCAAACGGATGGCCAAGGGCAAGTTCGACTTCGAGGACTTCCTTGAGCAGATGCGCATGATCCAGAACCTCGGTCCTCTCGAAGGACTGCTCGGGATGATGCCTGGCTTCAATAAAATCAAGAAACAACTTCCCTCCGGAGCCCTCGACGACAAACGAATGAAGCACATGGAGGCCATCATCCTCTCCATGACACCCAAGGAGCGCAAACGCCCGGAGATCATCAAAGGCACCCGCCGCAAGCGCATCGCCCGAGGCTCCGGCCGTAGCCTCATTGAGGTCAATCAGCTCCTCAAGAACTTCGGCCAGATGAAGAAGCTCATGGGCTCGAAGTCCAAGATGAAGCAGATGATGCAACAGATGGAGGCTCTCGGTGGCGAAGACGGCGGCGGCATGGGCGGCCTCGGTGGCCTGCTGGGAGGCGGTGGAGGCAAGGGGCCCAAGCTGCCGTTCTAAACTGACTTATTGATAGTTGGGATTCTCCCAAGCCGGGATTCCCTTCTCTTCCTTCTGTTTCCGGAAGGCCTTCACGAAAGGCTTTCCGGTATTGAGGTCCGCTCCCTCGTTCACCATCCCGGGGCGTGCGGATTCCCACCAGGCTTGGTAAGCCTCTTTCATCGTCGCGGCGATCTCCGGGTGCTCCTCCGAGACATCGGTGGTCTCGCCCGGATCCTTCTCCAGATTGAATAGCTCGCCTTCGACTAGGCGCCACTTCTCATCACGCACCGCGAAGTTCCGATCTTTAAGGTCTTCCGGAGTCCCCAAGGGCGCACTGGGGTCATTCTTGAAACGGCGGAGATCCGCCCATCGCCCGCGGTGGAAGAAGGTGTAGCGATGCGGCCATTCCACCTCGCGCCCGTCAATGAGAGGAAGCAAGCTCCTCCCCTCGGCCTCGTTTTCCCCAGGTAATTCGGCGTCAGCCAAGTCGGCAAGCGTCGGCAACACATCGAGATGACGGGCCATGGTCTCGATGGCTCGCCCCCCTTCATGCCGTCCCTTCCAATACCAGAAGAACGGGACCCGTGATCCACCCTCATGGACGGTCCCCTTGCCCCCTCTCATGCCATCGTTGAAGACTGGAGTGCCCCTCGCCGACCCATTGTCGGTCATGAAGATGAGCACGGTGTCTTCCTCAAGATCCCAGTCCGCGAGCTTTTTCATGAGGAGCCCCATGTTGTCGTCGATATTCGTGATCATCCCGAAGAAGATCGATGTGCGTTTGTTCGGCTCCTTCTCATCATAGAGGGAGGCGTAGCTCTCTGGCGCGATGAAGGGGCCATGGGGGGCATTGGTCGGAATGTAAGCGAAGAAGGGCTTCTCCTCCTCGACCTTCTCCTCCATCCACGATAGCGCCTGCTGGAAGAAGACGTCCGTACAATAACCATCCGTCTGCACGAACGTGCCATTGTGCTTGATGATGGGGTCAAAGTAACTGGTCCCGGGCACGGCTCCCTGGGTGCCGGGGAACCGCTGCCCAATCCCTCCCGCTCCATGGATGAAGACCTCGTCGAAGCCCCGCTGGTCCGGCTGATACTCATCGGCATCTCCCAGATGCCACTTGCCAAAGATGCCCGTCGTATAGCCCGCCGTCTTCAGGACATCCGCCACCGTCTTGAAGCCCGGCGCCAGCCGCTCGCGCTCCAGAACAGTGTGGGTGACCCCGACCTTGAAGGGGGACATGCCTGACATTAGAGCCGCCCGCGTGGGTGCGCAGGTAGGGCTGACATGGAAGTCCTCGAAGCGAACCGACTTCGCATGCAAGGCATCAAGGTGAGGAGTCTTCAGGAAGGGATGACCGTGCGCGCCAAGATCGCCGTAGCCCTGGTCATCTGTCATGACGAGGATGATATTCGGCTTCTGCTGGGCTACGACTTCACAGAGGCCCGCCAGGGCCATGACCGAGAGAAAGAGTTGATGAGCGACCATTGGAGTGAGTTTCACGAAGTGACCCATTCTACCCCGCCTGAGGGCCTCCCTTTTCACAAAGAGAACTCCCAGTTGAACGTTGATTGATTTGAGCGCTTCTCCACGCGCGTCAGTCAAAGCATTAGCAATCCAACTCCTTCCCCGTCGACCCATCAGCTCGAGGCCGCTCCCTACCCCTCATGAAATTCCTCCCATTCAGCCTTCTGACTCTTTTTCACCCTCTCCTCGTCTCCTCCTTGCCCGCCGGCGTCATCACGGTGGAGACGACCGTGCAGCTCAGTAATCCAGACATCCTCGCCTACAATGTCGGCCACTTCGTGCCAGGCACCAATGCGCAGGACTTCTGGAGATACTCCGGAGTCAATGGCGCCCGCATGTTCCTCAGCCCGGGAAACATCGAGCCCGATGACGACATCCCCGGCATCGGAGACGGGGTGACTGACCTCGACTCCTTCCTCACCCGCCGTGCGGCTTTGCGCGCCGACCCGTTAAATGAAGACTTCATTGATTGGCCCGATTTCATCGACCAATACGAGAACAACCTCACCGGCAATTCCTCAGGCGGCAATCGCTTCTATCCCAGCTTCGCGCTGGCCGAGCTGCGGAAGCTCGATATCGAGATCCTGGTCCAAATCACAGGCAGCGAACGTAGCCTCCCCATCGCCAATGATGAGGACTGGGCCGGGAAGTGGGAATTCTGGCAGCACTACTACGCGCAGGCCTTCTATCTAGCGCGTGAGTTCGATGTGGAGCGCTATCAGATGTTCAATGAGCCCAATCATCCGAACGCCGACGGCCTCACCCAGGCCAATTGGCTCATGCGTCTGCAGCTCGCCTCCGACGCTATCCAGAATGCGGTGGCCGACGTCAATGCCCACTATGGCAAGTCGCTGACTCCCCTCGTCTATGGCCCTGTCAATTCCGGGGGAGACGCCTATCAAAGCTGGGGCTCGGTCGGCGTGCGCAATCGCCACACGAACTTCCTCGGGGAAACCGATCCCGATTATCTGGTGATGCATCGCTATGATTATCATCAATACAATAGCTCCCCCTCGGGCTTCGCCTCCGAGCTCAATGACATGCGAGCGGACATCGCAGCGGACATGGCTCCCGAGACCCGCTTCCGGATGAGTATTTCCGAGTTCAACGTCCACACCAACGGCACCTTCGACACCATCCCGGAAACTCTGGATACGCCCGAGAAATACACCCGCCTCGGTGCCATCAGCGCCCGCCTCGCCCAGAACTTTGAGAAGGAACTCTATTGCTTCAAGTTCGCGCAGACGCCGAACTCGAATGCCAACTACCCCGTTAGTAAGAACGGGATGCATTACGTGAACAACACGGGGGAACCCTACACCTACGGAGGAGCCACCCGGGCGGCGGAAGTCTGGCGATTATTCAACAAGGCCCTGCAACCCGGAGGTAATCAACTGCGCTTCGATCGGGACGCCGATGGCTCCGTCGATGACTTGGAGATTCGGGTCACTCACGTGCCCGAGGAGAACAACTACTATATCTTCCTCGCCAACGAAGGCGGCAATGCCCAGATCACCATCGACACGTCCGCTTGGAACATCCCCGCTGACACGCCCTTCCTGCTCGAACAAGTCAGCGAATCCTACTACGGAACCGTTCGCCGCTGGGGAACAGTGGCCGCAGACGGCACCCTCAACTTCAATCCCGGCGACAACGACATTCTCCACAATTCCGACACCGTCTTCCTGATCACCGTCCCGGCGGTCGACCTCGAGGAAGAGGAAGTGATAGAGGCCTCTTTCGACGCGACCATCACGGACGGGGTTCATGCAGACACCTCATTCGCTAGCACTACCACTCTTCTCGCCCGCAACGATCCTGATTCGGTGGATCAGCGGAGTGCGGCACTCATCCAGTTCACTCTCCCGCCTGTTTATCCCCCTGATATCCAATTGGCCGTCCTCTCGGTAGAGGGGCGCACCCACACCGAGGGCGCCACCGTGCAAGGCCATCTCTACGGCCTCGACAATGACGCTTGGTCAGGGACAGGCGCCGTCACTTGGCAGACCGCTCCTAATCTGCAAACGAACGTTCCGGCGGGCAAGCTCATCGCCAATCGCTTCATCGCCGAACAAGGCGATAGTGCCCACCTGCAAGGGCAATTCGTCTTCAATCGCACGGACTACCGCACCCGCATGGTGGACGTCACCGCATTCCTCCAATCACAGACGGATGGCAAGGCATCCTTTCTCCTTTCGCAAGACCCCCGCTGGGACATCACCCTTCCCTCCCTTGAGATCGGCGACACGCAAGTCGACGGCCTCGACCTCGTCTCCACCGAGGGCGGCACCAGCGACTCTCCGGGCCCCCGCCTCCGGCTGGTCCGCCGCATGGACCGCGATCAGGACGGCATCAGTGACTTCGCTGAGGAAAACGTCTTCTCCACCAATCCCGAACTTGCTGATGAAGACGGTGACGGCCTCAGCGACGGTGAGGAAATCCTTCTGCACGGAACCGATCCCCATCTCGCCGACTCTGATGGTGACGGCATGAACGATGGTGACGAAACCATCGCAGGGACCGATCCGCTCGACTCCGCCTCGACGCTTCATCTACGCCTCGTTGAGCGCTCCTCCGATGGGGCCGCAGTCCTGGAGTGGGATTCGGTGGACGGGAGACGCTACGACCTTCATCGTACTTTCTCTTTGCAAACCGGGGACTGGGGCTCTCCCATCAGCCAACAGACCGGCAACGGCAGCCCCCTGCGCTTCACCGATACCGAAGTCGCCGACTGGCCGACCGCCTTCTATCAACTGCAGGTGGAAGCCCCCGGCGAATTAGAGTGACTAAGCACTGTTCAGCTCCGCTTCCGCAGGAAAATGAAGACGGAGATACCCGCCGAGCCCATGACCATGGCCATCACCATGATCTGGTAACGCACCGCATCCAGCGGTGAAGCGCCCGCCAGGATCTGCCCCGTCATCATCCCCGGTAAGGAGACCAGCCCCACCGCGAGGAAAGAATTGATTTGAGGAATGAGAGAAGCATTCCAAGCGACCACCCGCGCATTCTCTCCCGCCTTGCCATTCGCCTTCTCGGCCTCAAATCTTTCCGCCGCGAGCGTCACCGCCGTCATCGCATTGGCAAAAATCATTCCCGCGATGGGAATCGCATAACGGGCCTCGAAGCTCCTCATCCCCAGGACCGCGAAGAGAACCAGGGTAAACACCCCTCCCCCTCCCAGACCAATCGACAGCAACGCGTCCCGATAAGCCGGCAGCCGGTCGCTCTTAACCGTCCGAATCGCAATCGCCGCACTAACGCCGACCATGAAGAGAACGACCAAAAAGTGCAGCCACCACGCCTCGCTCTCGAAGAGGAAGACCAGGAAATAGCCAACCGCCAAAAGCTGCACCACCATCCGCCCGGTAGAGATGAGCAAGTCAGCCACTCCACCCGACCACTTCCACATCACCAAGCCCACTATCGCGAGCGGAATTAGCATCAAGGACAGCCTCCAGAGGGGAATATCAATCACCTGGGCATCTTGCCTTCCGATTCAGCAAACTCAGCCCAAAATCGCGAAAACCTCCTTCACAAAGGAAGAATCGCCAGCCACCGCCTCCTCACTCGCAAGACGAACACGCAGACAAGTCATTGCACCACCCGCAACTTGTAGTTCATTCCTTCCACCTGAACGCCATCCTCCAGCCCTTTTTCTCCAAACGCAACTGGACCCCCTTTGATTTCCAGCTTGAAGCCTGGAACGCTTATCAGGAGGGGAAGAGCGGGCTCATCCACGCCCCGACCGGCTTGGGCAAGACCCTTGCCGCCTATCTCGGCCCGGTGGCTAACGCGGTTAACCAAACGCCTCCACCCGGCCAGCTGCGCGTTCTCTGGCTCACTCCCCTTCGAGCCCTCGCCAATGACACCGTTGAGTCCCTGCGAGAGCCTCTCACCGACTTGGCTCCTCAGCTCACCGTCGAATCCCGCACTGGCGACACTTCCGGCTACCGGAAAAAGCGAATCCGAGAGAAGCCCCCCTTCACCCTCGTCACCACGCCCGAATCCCTCTCCCTTCTCCTCACCTACGAAGACTCTCGTAGTTACTTCGCCAACCTACAATGCATCGTCATTGATGAGTGGCACGAGCTGATTGGCACCAAGCGCGGCGTCCAGACCGAACTCGGCCTCGCCCGCCTCCGCCGATACGCCTCCGCGCTTCGCACCTGGGCCCTCTCCGCCACCCTTGGCAACCTCGAAGAAGCCGCCCGCGTCCTCACCCCGACAGACACCTCGGTAGGGATGCCTCCCCGAGGCATCCGCGAAGCCCAAGACCGCCAATCTGAACACTCGCCCCCTGCAAACTCCTCCCCCACCCTCATCCACTCCCACGAACAAAAATCCCTCCGTATCACCACCCTCCTTCCCCGCTCCATCGAACGATTCCCTTGGGCGGGCCACATCGGAACCCGCCTCGCTCGCCAAGTCGCCAAACAAATCGACGCACACAACTCGACCCTTCTCTTCACCAACACCCGTTCTCAAACCGAAATCTGGTTCCAGGAACTCACCGCCCTCCGGCCCGAGTGGGCTGACACCCTCGCCATGCACCACGGCTCCCTCGAGCGAGAAGAACGCACCCGCGTCGAGCAAGGTCTCGCCGCAGGCTCCCTCAAATGCGTCGTCTGCACCTCCTCCCTCGACCTCGGCGTCGATTTCTCCCCCGTTGACCTCGTCATCCAAGTCGGCTCCCCCAAAGGAATCGCCCGCCTCCTCCAGCGCGCCGGCCGCTCCGGCCACGCCCCCGGCCAAACCTCCCGCCTCATCTGCGTCCCCACCAATGCCCTCGAACTCCTCGAGTTCGCCGCTGCCCGCGACGCCATCCAAGCCACCGGTAGAGACGCCTCGCCGAGGCGTCCGCAACGTCCGGAAGCTCCCCGAATCGAGAACACGAACGGTCCGACAAGCCACCCCGACTACCAAATCGAATCCCGCCAACCGCTCTCCAAGCCCCTCGACCTCCTCGTCCAGCATCTCGTCACCCTCCTCATCTCCGAGCCCTCCGATCCCGAGGATCTCCTTGCCGAAATCCGCACCACCCACGCCTATCAGAAACTAACAGATGAAGAATGGCAATGGGCCCTCGGCTTCATCACTCATGGAGGCAACGCCCTCAAAGCCTACCCCGGCTACCGCAAGGCCGAAGAACAAGCCGACGGCAAACTCGCCGTCACCGACCCGCGCAAGATTCAACTTCATCGCATGTCGATCGGCACCATCACCTCCGACCAAAACATCACCGTCAAGATGAGTAACGGCAAGGTCCTCGGCACCGTCGAAGAAGGCTTCGTCTCCCGCTTCAAGCCCGGGCAACAATTCATCTTCGCCGGTCGTCGTCTCGAGCTTGTCCGCCTTCGCGCCAGTGTCGCCCAAGTCAAAGCCGCCACGAAGAAGAACAAAGGCAACATCGCCACCTGGACCGGAGCCAAGATGTCCCTCTCCTCCGAACTCATCCACTCCATCGCCCATCGCCTTCATCAGCCTGCTGACGATCAACCCGAGACCAAGCTCCTCCTCCCCCTACTAGAAACTCAGTCGAAAACCTCTCGACTCCCTGAGGACACCAGCCTCCTCATTGAGCTCACCACCATCGAGGCCGAGACCGTTCGCCAGCCCAGCACCTCCAAGTCCGCTCCCCGTGCCAGCGCTGACCCCTTCCAGCACCACGCCTTCGTCTTCACCCTAGCCGGACGCCTCGCCAACGAAGGCCTCGGCGCTCTCGCCGCCTCCCGCCTCACCAACAACGCAGGCCAAACCGTCCAAGCCACGCAAAACGATTACGGGTTCTCCCTCTCCTCCCCCGACCCACTCCCTACCGACGAAGCCGCCTGGCGCGCCCTCTTCACCACCGAGAACCTCGTCGACGACCTCCTCGCCGCCCTAAACGCCACCGAGCTCGCCCGCCGCCAATTCCGTGACATCGCCCGCATCGCCGGACTTGTCGTCGAGAATTTTCCCGGCAAGCGCAAGACCTCCCGCGAGCTCCAAACCTCCGCCTCTCTCCTCTACGACGTCTTTAGTAACTACGACCCCGACAACCTCCTCCTCGAACAAGCCCGCCGCGAAATCCTGGAGAAACAACTCGAGCTCACCCGCCTTCAATCCGTCCTCATCACCCTCTCCGACCTCCCCATCCACCTCATTCAAACGAAGCGCCTCACCCCCTTCGCCTTCCCCCTCTGGGCCGACCGCCTCCAGGCCAACACCACCGCCACCGACTTCGCCTCCCGCCTCGCCCGCATGCTGGAGCACTTGGAAGGTTAAAAAGCATTTCACAAAAAGAACCTATCCCAGGCAAACACCCCCTTGCCGACACCGCTCTCGATTTGACTCATCGACAGAAGACCAAGTCTCGCCGAGATTTTTTCTCCCAAAATGACCTATCTGATGAGCAAGGACGCCGCACCCGTCCTTATTCCTGCCACAATCGGCAATGACGCACGGTCTCGTTCTCAAGCTCTGTTCATAAATTGAAATTTTTTGAACAGACTTCCCGGACTGTGTTCATTTTCTGCACAAAGGTTTAAAATTCGCTCAACCTTTGTTCAAAAAAATCAATTTCTTGAACATTACTCATCATCCGTGTTCACTCTTTGCACACGAAAACCGATTTCCGGTCTTCCATGTTCATTTCTTTTCAAAAAACGAACACTCCTGCCAGTCATGAGTAATTTCTCCCGAGAAAAGCCTTACAACGATCTCCCGGCACTTCCTCCGGCTGCAGACTTGGAAAGCGTTCCCGTCCTCAAAGCTGTCACCCGAGCCGCCCGGGCTCTTGCCGAGCTCAAGGGCCGCACCCGCACTCTTCCCAATCCCAGCATTCTCACCAGCACCATCGCTCTGCAGGAAGCCAAGGCCAGCTCCGAGATTGAGAACATCGTCACGACCAACGACGAGCTTTATCGGGGCCTCAGCATGGAAACTCTCGGCCTCTCCCCCCACGCCAAGGAAGTCCTCCACTACAACGAAGCCCTCTGGTCGGCGGCGGCAAAGCTCTCCAATAGCCCCCTCTTGACGACCAACCTCTTCATCGAAATCGTCCAGGTTCTCAAGCAAAACGAGGCCGCAATTCGCTCCCAGCCCGGCACTCAAATCAAGAATCCAACCACCGGCCAAATTTTCTACACTCCCCCCGAAGGAGAGGACCTCATCCGAGCCAAGCTCGCCGACCTCGAACGATTTCTCAACGAGCCCCCCGGCGACCTCGATCCCCTCATCCGGGTCGCCCTCGCCCATTACCAATTTGAGGCCATTCACCCCTTTTACGACGGCAATGGCCGTACCGGCCGGATCCTCATCATCCTCTACCTCCTCGTCACCGGTCTTCTCGAACAACCCGTGCTCTTCCTCAGTCGCTACATCATCGAGCACAAGGCCGACTACTACCAGCATCTGCGCCAGGTCACGGAGACCGAAAGCTGGGAAAACTGGCTCCTCTACATGCTCAACGGCATCGAACAAACAGCCAACGACACCTCTGAAAAAATCCGCGCCATCTCCAGCCTCTTTGACGAACTCTGCGAAACGGGCAAGGAGCGACTCTCCCGTCCCACCTATTCCAAGGAACTCATTGAACTCCTCTTTTACCGCCCCTATTGCAAAATCAAATTCGTTCAGGACGCCGGACTCGCCAAACGGGCTACCGCCTCCCGCTACCTCCACGAACTCGCCGAAATCGGATTTGTCACCCCCGTCAAATACGGCAACGAACTCCTCTTCATCAACCACCGACTTCTCGAAATTCTGGGGAAATGAGAAGTGATGAATGCGCAACAAGATAGACAAGGCCCGTAAGAAAGACTACCGCCTCCGGCTTCGCCTGCCGCCTCACCAGCATGCTGGAGCATTTGGACAGCCAATTCATGGCTTTCAGCTGCACCCATTGGCCTCCCAAAACGTCCTCAATCCCCATATTTCTCCGATTCCTTGCTTTTATCTAACCAGAGAGTTCATACAAATTTTGGACCTCAATGGATCACGCAACGCATAACAAGATTGTCTCTTTCATCTGGTCCATCGCGGACGACTGCCTGCGGGATGTCTTTGTTCGAGGGAAATACCGCGACGTTATCCTCCCCATGTTCGTCCTCCGACGCATCGACTGCCTGTTGGAGGACACCAAGGACGCCGTTCTTGCTGAAGTGAAATTCCAGAAAGAAGAAGCGGGCATGGCCGTTCTCGACCCCGATGGCCTTCGCGACGCCTCTGGCCAAGTCTTCTACAACACCTCTCAATTCACCCTCAAGAAACTCCTCGGCAACCCCTCCCAGCTCGAGGCGAACTTCAATCAATACCTCGACGCCTTCAGCCCCAACGTCGCGGAAATCATCGAGAAATTCGATCTCCGCAATCAGATCCGCAAGATGGCGGTGGCCGACGCCCTCCATGGCGTCATCGAGAAATTCGTCGCCCCCACCATCAACCTCTCCCATCACGACGTCGAGGGCCCCGACGGCCGCAAGCTCCCCGGCCTCACCAACCTCGGCATGGGCTATGTCTTTGAGGAACTCATCCGCAAGTTCAACGAGGAGAACAACGAAGAAGCCGGCGAGCACTTCACCCCGCGCGAGGTCATCCAGCTCATGGTCCACCTCCTCATCGAGCCCGTGAAGGACCAGCTCCCGCCCGTCATCACCATCTACGACCCCGCCTGCGGCTCCGGCGGCATGCTCACCGAGGCCCAGGACTACATCAAGCTCCCCGATGGCCCAATCCAGTCCACCGCCGCCACCTACCTTTACGGGAAAGAGGTCAACCCCGAGACCTACGCCATCTGCAAGTCCGACATGCTCATCAAGGGCAACGACCCCGAGAACATCAAGTTCGGCTCCACCCTCGCCACCGACGAGTTCTCCAGCCTCCGCTTCGACTTCATGCTCTCCAATCCTCCCTATGGAAAGAGCTGGAAAACCGACCAGGGCCAGATTCTCGAGAAAAAGGGCTCCAAAACCGAAATCATCGACCCCCGCTTCGAAGTCCAACTCCCCGATGCTCAAGGCCGGATGCAAACGGTCTCCGCCGCCCCCGCCGTCGATGATGGCCAGCTCCTCTTCCTCATGGAGATGGTCAGCAAAATGAAACGCCTCCAGGACGCCCCCCTCGGCAGCCGCATCGCCACCGTCCACAACGGCTCCGCCCTCTTCACTGGCAATGCCGGCGGCGGTGCCAGCAACATCCGCCAATACCTCATCGAGAACGACCTCCTCGAGGCCATCATCCAGCTGCCCAACAACATCTTCTACAACACCGGCATCACCACCTACATCTGGGTCCTTAGCAATCACAAACCCGAGGCCCGCCGTGGCAAGGTCCAGCTCATCGACGCCTCCCAGCTCTACGAAAAGCTTCGCAAAAACCTCGGTGAGAAGAACTGCGCCTTCACCCCCGCGCACATCGCGCAGATCACCCGCGCCTACCTCGATCTCGTCGACACCGGCAAGGAAGCAGTCGACGGGCTCAAATCCCAGGTCTTCGACAACCGCGACTTCGGCTACTGGAAGATCACCGTCGAACGCCCCCTTCGCAAATCCGCTCAATTCACCGCCGAACGCATCGAATCCCTCCGCTTCGACAAACGCCTCGCCGAGGAAATGCAATGGATGTTCGAGCAATGGGGCGAACAAGTCTACGAACCCGACTTCCTCAGCGCCAAGGAACAAAAGGACGCCCTCGACGACTGGCTTGAGAAAGAAGAAATCGACCGCAAAGCCGCCGACAAAAAGAAGCTGCTCGATTCCAAGTTCTGGACCGCCAAGCGCGAACTTCTCCAAGCCGCCAAACAACTCCACCAACACCTCGGCGACGACCTCTCGCACGACTTCAACCAGTTCCAAAAGGACGTCAAAGCCGCCCTCAAGGAACTGAAGCTCAAACTCAGCGCCCCCCAGCTCAAGGCCATCCTCGAAGCCGTCTCCTGGCGCGACCCAGAGGCTGAACCCGTGACCACCAAGGACGGCTACGAGGCCGACAGCGAACTCCGCGACACCGAAAACGTCCCCATGAATTACATGGGCAGCGACTTGCCCGCCGAAGCCTCGGCGAAGGTGGGAGCCTACTTCGAAAAAGAGGTCCTCCCCCACATCCCAGACGCCTGGATCGACCACAGCAAGACCGTCATTGGCTACGAAATTTCCTTCAACAAATACTTCTACGTCCACCAACCGCTGCGCGACCTCGACGAAGTCGTGCAAGAAATCCGCGACTTGGAGAAGGAAACCGAAGGCCTCCTCGAACGCATCCTCGATTTCGCCCAATGTAGCAAAATTTAAATCAGAAATGCCCCTATTTAAGAATAGTAGCCTGAAATTTAATGAACCACTCACATGGATAGCAACGACCTTCAGATCATCGAGAGCGACGACGGCCTCATCGCCGACGTGCGCTCCATGATCGAGCAGACCCGCGAAGGAGTCGCTCGCACCGTCAATGCGGGGATGACCCTGCTCTACTGGCGCATCGGCAGAAGGATCCAGGTGGAAGTGCTTAAGAATCAGCGGGCAGAATACGGAAAAGAGATTCTTGCTACGCTGTCGCAAGAATTGACCACCGACTTTGGGCGTGGATTCAGCTATTCGGCGTTGACTCGAAT
This sequence comes from Verrucomicrobiota bacterium JB023, assembly GCA_030673895.1. Classification (GTDB taxonomy): domain Bacteria; phylum Verrucomicrobiota; class Verrucomicrobiia; order Verrucomicrobiales; family Akkermansiaceae; genus Roseibacillus. The sequence goes on along the minus strand of JAUTCR010000035.1, from coordinate 10,634 downwards.
GGTGAGATTCTCGGAGGTGTTCGATGAGGCGGAAATTGTTGCTACACTGTCGCGACAATTGGGCTGGTCGCATTTCAAAGAAATCATTCCGCTCAAAGACGACCTCCAGCGGGAATTCTACGCGGAGATGTGCCGCGTCGAACGCTGGAGCGTCCGCACTCTGCGCAAAAAGATCGACTCCATGCTCTTCGAGCGCACCGCCATTTCGAAGAAGCCTGATGAAGTCGCCAAAGCGGAACTCGCCGACCTCCGCGCCGAGGACCAGCTCACCCCCGACCTCATCTTCCGCGATCCCTATATCCTCGATTTCCTCGGCCTCAGGGACCGCTACCTCGAAAAAGACCTCGAAGACGCCATCCTGCGTGAGCTCGAAACCTTCCTCCTCGAACTTGGCCAAGGCTTCACCTTCCAAGCCCGCCAGTTCCGCATCCCCATCGACTCGGACGACTTCTATCTCGATCTCCTCTTCTACCATCGCGGACTGAAACGCCTCATCGCCATCGACCTCAAACTCGGCGACTTCAAACCCGAGCACAAAGGCCAGATGGAACTCTACCTCCGCTGGCTCGCCAAACACGAACAACAACCCGGCGAGAATCCGCCGCTTGGCCTCATCCTTTGCGCGGGCAAGAAAGAGGAACAAATCGAGTTGCTCGAACTCGACCAGTCCGGCATCCACGTCGCAGAATACCTGACCGCCCTGCCGCCCCGCGAACTTCTCCAGAAAAAACTTCACGCCGCCATCGCGCTTTCCAAGGCCAGACTCGAGAACAAGGAAGGAGAAAACGCATGACCACCTTCCCCAGATACGACCGCTACAAGGACTCCGGAGTCGAATGGCTCGGGGAGATTCCCGAGCATTGGAAACTTCTTCCCGGACGAGTCACGCTGTCTCTAAACAAGGAAAAAAACACGGGTAACATCGAGGACACCGTTCTTTCCCTCAGCTACGGCCGCCTCGTCATCAAGCCACCTGAGAAACTCACCGGACTCGTTCCCGAATCATTTGAAAGCTACCAAATCATCAATCCGGGCGACATTGTCATTCGCCCCACCGACCTCCAAAACGATTGGACGAGCCTCCGAGTCGGCCTCGCCAAGAATCGCGGAATCATCACTTCCGCCTACCTCGGCCTCAAACACGACGACAAGGTTTCCTCAGAATACCTCTACTACCTTCTGCACAGCTACGACCTCCTGAAAGTCTACTACGGAATGGGAACGGGCCTTCGGCAGAACCTCGACTGGCGAGACTTCAAGTATCTCCCACTCTCCATCCCCCCCAAACCCGAACAAGACCGCATCGTCACCTTCCTGGATCGGAAGACGGCGGAGATCGACGCCTTGATTGCCAAAAAGCAGCGCCAGATCGAACTCCTCGACGAGCAAAAAGCCATCCTCATCAACCGCGCCGTCACCCGAGGCCTCAACCCCAACGCCAAACTCAAACCCTCCGGCATCGAATGGATCGGCGACATCCCGGAGCATTGGGAGATACCTAAGTTCCTTTACCTGTGCCTCTCAATTCGAGACGGAACTCACAACCCGCCACCTGCAACTGAAGGACTTCACAGGCTTCTGAGTGTCCGCAACATTCAGGAAGGGAGATTCTTTACGCGAGAAGACGACCGAAAGATGTCTGCGAGGGAGTTCAAGATTCTTCAACGCTCATACACTGTCGAACCTGGGGACGTGGTTATCGCCTTAGTTGGAGGAACTACAGGGAAATCGGCGGTTGTTGAAATCGACACCGCTGAGATTTCCGTCCAACGAAGCCTCGGAATACTCCGCCCGAATCCCAAGAAAGTTGATAGCCACTTCCTGAACTACGCGATTCAGAACCGGGCTACTCAAAAAGTGATTTGGGAACTGGCCACGAAATACGCGGCGCAACCCGGAATTTATCTCGACGATCTAGGAAGGCTTCGGATTCCAACTCCACCGCTCGAAGAGCAAAAAGAGGTCGTCGCGCATTGCAATCAACTGGCTGCGAATTCCCACAAGGCAGCGAAGAAGATTTCGGACGAGATCGAATCTCTCAAAACTCTCCGCAGCACCCTCATCGCCCACGCCGTCACCGGCAGAATCAAAGTCTGATCTATGTCCGAAAAGAAAGAGAATCTCATTGAGGTAGATTTGGACAACGAAAATACGTTCGTCCTTCCAACACCCGAAGACGCACAAAGCTGGCTTGAATCATATGAAGAGAAGTGGGGTTGGGCGCAGTCTCATCGACAGGGTGGCTCTCAACCGATCAATCAGGCAGCCCAACAGATTACGAACTTTATTGTAGGACTCCGGAAGCCTCTAACGCAACTGGAGGCAAACCCCCAGCAGTGGGCACAAACCAAGAAAAACCTAGAGAATCACTTTCGGGCTCATTGGACCAAGGGGTGGCAATCGGACTCTGACCCCAAAGCGCAGTTCGTTCTCGAAACAAAGAACTCTGTTGGCGACGTCCCCGCACTGATGGCTCTGGCGTATTTTCTCGATCAACCTTTCCAGCTAAGCCAGCTGGACAAGGGAGGCTTCATCGCCCTTCTCAACGCTGCCATTTTTGATCAGAAGCTCGCAGAGTTAAAGCCAGCAACGAAGGCAGCGATCACCAAGAGTGTTGCCGAGCTTGAGGATGAACTCTCGAAGCTCCGCGAGCAACGGAAGGAACACGATGAATCATGGACTTCTCAGCTCCAGACGATCAATGACACGCTAAGCAAGCATGACCAGAACCTCCAAGATTTACATGACACCCGGGCAGCATCTTTGGATCAATTCGTTGAAGAAACAAAAGCGGACATCGAAGCCTTCAAAAAAGCTCACCGCGAAGAAATTAATCTTAAGGAGCCAGTAACGTTCTGGGCAGGGAAGCAAAGGCGTGCCTTCTGGTCCTCGATTGTTCTCGCCGTTGTGTTCGCCGGAGGGCTCTACGGTGCCGGGCAGCTCCTAGTGACTGAAAGTAAAGCGATCTATGAGGGTCTCAAGCTCGGAGATCCCATCGAATACTGGCGGGTGGCCGGAATGATCCTCCTGGGTGGTCTGGCATTCTGGTTTTTGAGAATTCTCTCCAAGATATTTCTCAGTCAGCTCCATGCATGGTCCGACGCCCAGGAGCGGGTAGTGATGGTCAAAACCTACCTCTCGCTTCTCCAAGACGAGAAGGCACTGGAGTCAAAAGACAGACGCCTGATCCTCGAAGCTCTCTTCCGCCCGGCTCCAAGCGGAATCATCAAGGATGACGGCGTGCCTCCGGCCCTCTTCGATCTAATCTCTCGCCTGAAGTAGTACCTAAACTGAACCTCGGATTTCCTCAATGAACCAAGACACGCTCCAGCACCAGCTTTGGAACTTTATTGACGAACTTCGAGGGAAGGCACCAGCAGCTGAATACTTGAAGCAGTGGCTTTTGGACGCCGATGATCATCAAACCAGATGGGATCGATTGAATGCGTGGCTCCGCAGCGGATTGGGAGATCGCGGCGCTAGGAATGCCGAACACCTGCCATCGGAGGCGGTTGTGCCGTTCATGGCGAAACTTGCGGCAATCGGAGGAGGCGATTCAGTTCTCGATCCTGCGTGCGGCTCCGGCTTACTCCTCTCGTTGGTTGGCATGAACCTCGGCGCTTCGCTCCTCCATGGCATAGACATCAACGCGGAGACCGTGGAAACGGCTCGTATCCTCGCGTCTGAGAACACCAAGATTTTCTGCGGTGATTCAGTCCATGGGGACCATCCCTTGGAGGAATCGTATGATTGTATCGTTGCGGAATCGCCGATGGGGCTCCGGCTCAATCCGCCGCTCGGCTTTCCCGGCGGAGTAGGCAAAGTTACAGATGTCGGAGAGGCACTATTGTGCCAATCGGTTTCTCGTTTGTCGGAGTCTGGTCGCGCGGTATTCCTTTTGCCTCCACCCTACGCCTGCCAAAAAGGCAGAAAGCTGTGGAATCGACTGGAGGATCTTGGAGGCCACCTTCGTGCGCTGATCCATGTCCCTGCTGGCCATCACAAAGCGGCATCGATTGATTACTACATCGTAGTCGTGGACAAGGTGGCGCGGCAACAGGTGTTCACTGCTCAGTTTGGAACGGACACCGCGCTTGAGGAGGAAATCCTGAAGAACTACGAGAATCACCAAGGTGGTAAGCGACTGGCCCAAGGTGCCCTCGTCACTCCGGAGGAATTCAGCGGCTTTCCATCTCTTGAAGCCAATGACGAGCTCCAAAAATTAGCTAGGCGTTCAGGCCTCAACGCGATTCCAATCAGTTCGCTGGTTACCAAGCATGAAAGTCGCAAGGGTCTTGATGGCGCAACTGAGGACTCAGCCAATGACTTGTTCCTTACTCTGGATGGAAAGCGGCGAGCAGCTCTGACGCCAGGTGACTTGGGCGCCCTTTCAAAGAACAGAAGACTTCTCCGCTTGGTCCTTGATGCTGAGCAAGTCGATGCCCGTTTCATGGTCGATTCCCTCAACTCAGAAGTGGGCCGCCTTTTCATCGATTCAATTAGCTCTGGGAGCACCATTCAGCGCATTTCTGTGCAGGACCTTCTGGACAGCACCTACTTCCTACCGCCTCGCGACATTCAGGATCAGGTGATTGATGCCAACTCCCGACTGACTGCGCTCCGCGCTGAACTGGATGAAATTGAGTCGGCCCTGAGGCGCCAACCTCGGTCCGCAGACAAACAGTTGGCTCTGCTCGAAAAGGTGAACCACGAGGACACCCTGGAAGCGTGGGTAGAGACTTTGCCATTCCCTCTCGCTTCTATTCTTTGGCGATGGAGAGCCTCAAATGGTGGCATACGTGAGCGTAACGAGATACTGCTCCACTTCTTTGAAGCTCTTTCAGAGTTCTGGGCCACAATCTATCTCAGTGCGGCAAAATCAGATTCCGAGTTCTGGAGCGAGCACGGCAAGTCTCTTCACGCGAACCTTGAGAAAGCCAACCTGAGCTTTGACCGAGCGACATTTGGTCTTTGGAAGTGCGTGATCGAAACGCTCAGCAAGAAGTTTCGTGATCTCCGAGAAAAGGATTCGAACCGCTGCGCTGCAATGTTTGGCACAGGGCGCAAGGATGTGCTCGATATGCTATTTGACCGTCGCATCTTGACGGTTCTTCAAGACGCAAACGGTATGCGCAATGATCACGCGCACGGTGGCGTCTTGGGCGCTCGAGATCTGGAGATTATCTACGAGCGTCTTTCTGGCCTCATTCAAACCTGCCGCAGCGTCATGGGCACTACGTGGGAGCGTTACGAACTCACGCAGCCCGCCGAGTGCAGATACACCAACGGGCTATTTGAGTATTCGGTGAAGAGGCTTGTCGGCACTCGAACCCCATTTGTGACAGCCGAACGAACCACCATTGAGGGAATGGATGACGGCTACCTGCATTTTATGGACCCGGATGGTGATCGTTTCATCAAACTGTTGCCCTTCCTTCGTGTAATGGCATCACCGCAGACAGCCACAAACGCCTGCTACTTCTACAATCGAAACCTCGAACATCAGCATCGATTTGTTTCTTACCACTTCGAGGCCGACTCTGAGGTCGAAGATCTGTTTGCAGATACTGCGGCGGCTCTCGATTCACTACGGCCACTGCCTGAGCTCTAATTGAACATGCCCTCTGACACCACAGAAGCAACTCCCAGAGCCTGCACCATTGAAACGGTGAATCGTGAATTCGAAATGTGGAATGAATCCGGACAGAAAAATTCATCATTCTCTTTTTAAAATTTAGCATTCTCCAGCCGCCCATGAACTTCGACCAGCTCCTCACCAGCCTCCGCGACCTCGACGGCTCGCTGAAGAGCCATGTCGCCCAATCCGCCAACGTCGGCCTCACGCTGCGCAACTGGCTCGTCGGTGCCTACATCGTGGAATTTGAGCAAAATGGCGAGGAACGAGCGGAGTATGGGGAACGCTTGATTTCTGAGGTGGCGAAGCAACTCCAAGTGCGAGGCTTGCCGCCAACGACCCTGAGACTTTGTCGTTCGCTCTACCTTGGCTATCCGGAGATTCAACAGACAGCGTCTGTCAAATCCCGCAAGCCACTGGAAACGAGAAAGTCAGAGATTCGACAGACAGTGTCTGGCGAATTCGGACCCGGGATTTTGCAGACGCTGTCGGCAATCTTTGGCAAAACGGAGGAAGCAATCCCCCAGACACTGTCTGCGGAATTTCAACGTCCCGAGTTCGCCTTGGATTTCAGCACCCTGATCCAGAAGTTGACCTTCTCCCACTTCGTCGAACTTCTCCGCCTCGACGACCCTCTCCAACGCGCATTCTATGAGTTCGAGTGTATCAAGAGCGGCTGGTCAGTGCGCGAGCTGAAACGCCAAATCGGCTCCCTGCTTTTCGAGCGACTCGGCCTCTCGACCGACAAAGAAAAGCTCCTTCGCCTCACCGCCGAAAAATCGAAATCCCAGCAGCCTGCCGACATTATTAAGGACCCCTACATTTTCGAGTTCCTCGGCCTCACGCCCAAGGAGGCCTTCCGGGAAAACGACCTCGAAACACTCCTCCTCGATCACCTGCAAGAGTTCCTCCTCGAACTCGGCAACGGCTTCTGCTTCGAAGACAGACAGAAGAAAATCCGTATCGGCTCCAGCGACTACTTCGTCGACCTCGTCTTCTACCATCGCAAGCTCCACTGCCACGTCCTCATCGAACTGAAGGTCGAACCCTTCAACCACGCGAACGCGGGTCAACTCAACACTTACCTCAACTACTATCAGAAGCATGAGATGGCCACAGGCGACAACCCGCCCATTGGTCTCTTGCTCTGCACCGACAAGGACCACACCCTCGTGGAATACGCCCTGGGCGGCATGGATGAAAACCTCTTTGTCTCGGCCTACAAAGTGGCCCTTCCGAAGCCTGAAGAACTGGAAGCCTTTCTCGTTCGTCAATCCAAAGACCTCCCTGAATCATGAGCAGCGACACCACCGAACAAGCCCTTGAAGCCTGCATCGAGAACCACCTCCTTGGCACTCCAGTCGGCCCCGAGGCCGCTACCATGGGCGAGGAAGTCTCCTACTATGGAGGCAAAGGCTATCTACGGGGCGAGGCCAAGGACTTCAACGCCGAGTTCGCCCTCGACGAAGCCAAATTTTGGCAATTTCTCGAAGCCACCCAGGCGGACGAACTCGCCAAGCTGACCTACAAGCCCGACTACAAACGGCAGGTGGTCGAACGCCTCCATCGCAAGCTGAAGAAAGACGGCATCCTGACGGTACTCAAGAAAGGCCTCGACGTTGACAACGCGCACTTCACTCTCCTTTACCGACTGCCCTACAACGACCTGAATCCTGAGGTGAAGGCCAAGTTCGAGAGCAATCTTTTCTCCGTCACCCGGCAGCTCTACTTCTCCAGCATCGACCAAAAGTCGGTCGACATGGTCCTCTTCCTCAACGGGCTGCCCCTCGCCACCCTGGAACTCAAAAATCCGTGGACGGGCCAGAACGTCAATCACGCCAAGAAGCAATACCGCGAGGACCGCGACCCCAAGGAAACGCTCTTTCAATTCCGCCGTTGTCTCGTCCACTTCGCGGTCGATCCCGACGAGGTCTGGATGACCACCAAGCTCGACGGCAAGTCCACCTTCTTCCTCCCTTTCAACAAGGGTCACAACCACGGCAAGGGCAATCCACCCAACCCCGACGGCCATCGCAGCGCCTACCTTTGGCAAGAAATCCTCACCCGCCAGAGCCTCACCAACATCATCGAGCACTACGCCAAGGTCACCGAAGAGAAGAACAAAAAGACCGGCAAGGTGAAGCGCACCCTCTTCTTCCCCCGCTACCACCAACTGCAAGTGGTTCGCAATCTGTTAGACGACGTCAAGAAGGAGGGGGTCGGGAAACGTTACCTCATCCAGCACTCGGCGGGGTCCGGGAAATCGAACTCCATCACCTGGCTGGCCTATCAGCTCATCGAGACCTACGACCAATGGGGTCAAGACAACTTGTTCGACTCCGTCATCGTGGTCACCGACCGCCGCGTCCTCGACCGGCAGATCGACAAGAACATCAAGGCCTTTGCCGAGGTGAAAAACCTCCTCGCCCACGCTGATAGCTCCTCCGACCTGAAGTCCCATCTCGAGAACGGCAAAAAGCTCATCACCACCACCATCCAGAAGTTCCCCTTCATCGTCGATGGCATCGCCGACATGAGCGAAAAAAACTTCGCCGTCATCATCGACGAAGCCCACTCCTCCCAGAGCGGCCAAGCCGCCGACAAGCTGAACATGTCGCTGGGCTCCGAGGAAGAGAAGGATGATCAGGACGCCATCCTTGAGGCCCTGGAGACCTACCAACAGAAGATTCAAAAAACCGCTCAAGCGCGGAAAATGAATCAGAATGCCTCCTACTTCGCCTTCACAGCCACTCCCAAGAAGGCCACCCTGGAGCGCTTTGGCACTAGAACCGCCGAAGGAGGATTCGCCCCCTTTCACCTCTACTCCATGAAGCAAGCCATCGAGGAAGGCTTCATCCTGGATGTGCTCTCCAACTACACCACCTACAAGAGCTACTACGAAGTCCGTCAATCCACCGCCGACAATCCCGAGTTCGACACCCAGAAGGCGCAAGCCAAGCTGCGCTCCTACGTGGAAGCCCACCCCGATACCATCGAAGCCAAAGCGGTCCAGATGGTGGACCACTTTACCCGACAAGTCGTTGCCACCAAAAAGTTGCGGGGAGAAGCGCGCGGCATGGTGGTGACCCGCAATATCGAATGCGCCATTCGCTACTACTTCGCGATCAAGAAAGAGCTGAAGGAACGGAACGCCAACTTCTCGGCCTTAGTCGCCTTTTCCGGCAAGAAAACGGTGGATGGCATTGAGCACAGCGAGGACTCGCTCAACGGCTATGCGGCCAAAGACATCCCGGCGCTCTTGTCCGGCGACTTTGCGAAAGAGAACCCGACCAAGCAGGTCCCAACCTTCCGCCTCCTCGTGGTCGCCAACAAGTATCTAACTGGTTTCGATGAGCCCCTGCTGCATTCCATGTATGTGGACAAAAAGCTGCAAGGGGTGCTTGCGGTGCAAGCCCTCAGCCGCCTGAACCGGGCCAATCTGAAGATGGATAAGAAGGACACCTTCGTCCTCGATTTCTTCAATACCATCGAAGACATCAAAGAGGCCTTCGACCCGTTCTACACCGCGACCAGTCTCTCCGAGCCCACCGACATCAACGTCCTGCACGACATCCGCGATGCGCTCGAAGAGTTCGCGCTCTACAGCGACGAGGAGATCGAGAACTTCAACCGTCTCTTCTTCAACGATGCCGACGCCGAGAAGCTCCACCCCCTCATTGACGAAGTCGTGACCCGCTTCGACCTCATTGAAGAGCACGACGAGAAAGTTGATTTCAAAATCAAGGCCAAGCAGTTCGTCAAACTCTATGGTCAGATGGCCTGCTTGATCCCCTTTGAGAACATGGATTGGGAGAAGCTGTATTGGTTCCTCAAATTCCTCGTCCCAAAACTGAAGGTTCGCGACCCCGAGCAGGACTCACTCGATGAACTGTTAGAAAGCGTGGACCTCTCCACCTACGCACTGGAACGCAGTCGGCTCAATGAAGCCATTCCGCAGGACGACGAGGAAACCGTTCTCGAGCCCGACAGTCAGAATGTGCGCGGAGCCCACACTCCTCCGGAAGAACTCTCTCCCCTCGACGAAATCGTGCAAACCTTCAACGAGCGCTGGTTCTCGGATTGGGACGCTACCCCCGAGGAGCAGCGTGTGAAGTTCATCCGCATCCGCGATGAAGTCATTGCCCACCCGGACTACGAGACTCAGGTCCTCAACAACCCAGACCAACAGAATCGAAAACTCGCTCTCCGCGGCATCATCAAGCTAGCTGTAAAAAAGGCGAGAAATCACGACCTTGAGCTCTACAAACGCTACGCCTCCGAGCCTGACTTTGCGGAAAATCTCGAAGACACTTTTATCCGGTATTTGGAAACAGACAAAGGACAATAGCGTGAAGAAGCCAACCTGCTCTATTCACTGTTCTTGAACGCCTGTAAGGGGCGTGGGAGGGAATGGCGGCTACGAGGTCACAGGCGGCGCATTAGATTTTCACTAAGGAGCGATGAAGACTCGCCCTTCACCGTGGATGTCGCCCCCCATTTTATGTGCTAACTCTTGTAAAGGTTCGAAGGCATTTGATCCGTCGCGGAGGTTCGGAGCTAGGGGTGGTCACTGGATGATTCATCACTTCATGAATTTTACTCGCCTCCAGACCGTCCTTTTTTTCTCTTCGAGCTAGCAGTCATCACACCTTGCGCCTCTGCTACCGTAGGCACCGCAAATCGCTCCTTAACTCAACCCTCGGTCCTCAGCTCGAGGAGGGCCTTGAACTCATTGGTCCATTTCACTTCGTCGGCGTGGCCTTCGTATTCTTGGAGGTGATCGAGCATTTTGAGGGCAGCAGCTTGTTGCTCACCCATGGTGAAGATTGTCTTCTCAAGCTCCCAAAGGAGCTGGGGACGGCGATCGAGGACGAATTTGTCGTAGGCGGCGCTTCGGCCTCCGGTCTCGGATTCGTTGCCCTTCATCTCGGCAAGCTTCGCTTCCTGGGCCATCCATTTGGACCACACTTGCCGCACCTTCGCCGCATCATTGGCATCG
>JAUTCR010000034.1 GCA_030673895.1 Verrucomicrobiota bacterium JB023 | reverse complement strand
CTGAGGAGTCGTTGTTGAGCAAACCACGCTCCCCCGGGTCGGACGCCTTGTTCTTATTCGTCGCAGCGAAAGACGCAGCAAAGTCCTGACCCGGGGAAGGCGTGGAAATTCATTTTCGAGGAGAAGAGCAGATAGAGGAAGAAAGGAAATGGGAATAAGTCATTGGTCGCGCGACGGACTTGTTCACAATCGGAGGAGAGACGTGGAGGCTATCGTTCCGAGCCTCCTTCCTCCGCCTGATGAATCAGTCCGGTTGTCCTATAAAGACGCTGAAGCATGAAAATCGTTCCTGAGAAGCTGGAGTTTTCTGTCATCCAGGCCAAGGCAGCCTGCCGAAGGCTTTGCGGACAAAAAGATATCTTTGGGAAACTCTATTCACGCAAAATTCACCTAAGTAAAATTAGAACCGACCACGGCATCGTCCTGCACAATAACAAACGGGAGAGCGCTATCGAGCGGACCTGGCTCATCGCTTGGCAAAAAGGAAAGCGATACAGCCTCACCGAATGCCGCATGATTTCTAACAAGCTGGAGCTGGCAGATTTTCTAAAGTCATTTCACTATGCCGAGTGCGAGAACCCGGACGAAGCGAAGTCCCTTCTCGCAGAATTCTCCGCACAACTTGGAACCGATGAAGGGTGGGGCCTGAGCAGCAAGCAGCTCCACGGTTAGACTGTTTTCCTGATGAGATTACCGAAATCACGGAGAGGAAATTTTTCAAGAACAAGGCGCACCGAAGGAGCTGGTCGAGACCAGTGACTGAGTAGCAAGGCCGTTATTGGAACTCTGTTCCCTGGATTTGAAATACTCTCATCAAATGATTTCGGTAAGGTCATTTGGATTACGGCCTAAAGACCTAGTTGAAGTTGATAGAACATCCGTGACTCGGAAGGGTCGAAGGCCTTCAACTCGCGCCGAGTGATTCCATATCGCGGGAAAGAGTAGGGTCCATATTCATTGTCGGACGCGCTCAAGGGCAAGGTCGCTTTTTCGCGGACGCGGAATTGTGAGACGGTCCCCTTGCGCACATACAATACCACCTGCCCGTCCTCGATCCGGAGCTCGGGCACCTCTGGCAGGGCGGGAACCACCGAGAGTTCCTCATTAGGATTCCACCAAGCCACCGAGTTGGACTCCCCTTTCGACAACTCCCAGCCGCGGGAGAACTTTCCACCTGCGAAAATCGTGTCGTCAGGCGTGACTGCCAAACAGCTTACGATTTGAGAGCCCGTGGAGCCCAAACCAGAGCCCATTGACTTCCAACTCCCAGTGTTATCCCAATAAGCCACATGGTTGGCATCATTGTAAACGCCACCCACCGAGGTCTGGATATCGCCCGCCACATAGACTCGACCTTGCGAGTCGATCTCCAAGTCATAGACGCCGTCGGCTGTGAAGTTTAAAGTATTGGATTGAACATACTCGGGCCCGAAACCGCCATCCAGGGCATCCCAGGTCCCCGTCGCAGGGTCATAGGCGGCAACGAAGCGGGCAGGCAAATTGGCAGCCCCCACTGTCTCGAAGCTGCCACCGACAAAGATGCGCCCATCCGGATGGCGGGCCATCGTCCGGATCACGCCCGTCCCCGCATTATCCACCCCTCCCGCATAGGTGCTCCAGCTCGAACCATCCCACCGCTTGAAGCCATCACTCGTTCGGGTCGCAGCAAGGAGATCTCCGTTCGGTAGGAGCAAAAGGTCATCCACCTGTCCGCCCGTTCCATTACCAACCGCTTCCCATTGGCCAGTGCTCACACTATTCCCCGCCCCCAACTCGTAGCGCAACATGTAGCGCTCATTGGTCGGGTTATCAGTGTGGGTAAAGTTCCCGCCCACGTAGATATAGTCTCCATCACTAACAATGGCAAGGACCCGACCATCAACCGGCCCGTGGTCCCAATCATCATTTGCCAGATTGGAGCTTGGATCCGAAAGAGCTTCCCAGGTCTCGGTATCGGGGTCGAAGCGCACAATCCGCCGAGCCTCAGTCTCAGCCGGAAAAGCAAAATTCCCGCCAAAGAAAAGATAGCCGCTGGCATCCTGATAAATCTCATCAACCCTGCCGCCGATATCTTGTGTTGCGCTCGAGACCTCCAGACCGGGAACTTTTTCCCAAGCCTGGGTGGCGAAGTTGTATCGCGTGAGGTCTTCTTCGCTCGTGCTCCCGCCCGCAGCGAGAAAGAGTCCTCCCATGTAAAGATGAGTGTCGGTGCTCAACATCGCGAAACCTTCCCCACGGTGGCCGGTTTCGTCGTAAAACCAGTGTTTATCACTAGGCACTTGGGCCGAGAGAAGACTCACAGAGCAGAGAGAGAACAAGGAGGCAATCGGTAGCGTTTTCATAGTTTTTCCCAATGTGGTTTTCTTGGTTAAAAGGGAGGCAAGACCCCTTCTTCCCCCTCATACCGCGAAATTCTGTGGCCAAAGTCACAAAAGGTCGGATTTTTTCGTGCTATCGGGCGATTTGAACAAACAAAGCCTTTGCCCTCCCCGTCCACAGAGAATTATTAGAGGACACACCTTTTATCAAGAATCATTAGAGGACACACCTTTTATCAAGAATCGGCTTGAAGGCCTCCTCGGTTGTCGGTTAAGCTTCTTGCATGGCGCAGAAAAGGTGGCTGGCTCCTTGGAAGGATGATCCGAAGAGAACGACGATTTACCATGTCGTCAATCGGGTGGTGGATCGCCGCTTTGTGCTCGGCGATGAGGAGAAGGAAAAGTTCCGCATGTTCATGCGTCTGGCGGAGAACTTCAGTGGTTGCCGGGTATTGTCTTACTGTTTGATGAGCAATCATTTCCACCTCCTTTTGGAGGTTCCGCCGCGAGTGGGGCGGGTGGAGGGAATTGACCTTCTTGATGAGGGGAATCTTGGGGCTAAGGAGGCGGGTGGTGCTGTGCAGAATGAGGGTGACGAAATCTCAGAGGCGACCTTCTTCGACCGCTTGCGGTGGCTCTACAGCGAGCCGGTGGTCGATGAACTCCGTGCCCAGGTTGCGGACGCTCGGCAGCGGGGTCATACCGAGGAACTGCGCCGTCTCTATGCCCGCCATACTTACCGGATGCACGACCTCAGCGAGTGCATGAAGACGCTCACCCAGAGGTTTTCGAGCTGGTTCAATCGCAGCCATGACCGCAAGGGTCGGCTCTGGGAGCAACGCTTCAAGAGCGTGGTGGTGGAGGACGGGGTCGCCTGCAAGACGATGGCGGCCTACATTGACCTCAATCCGGTGCGGGCCGGGATGGTGAACGATCCGGCTGAGTATCGCTGGAGCAGTTATGGTGAGGCCGTCGCGGGCGGGAAGAAGGCGCGGGCAGGTCTAGCGCGGGCAGTTGGCTCGTCATC
>JAUTCR010000033.1 GCA_030673895.1 Verrucomicrobiota bacterium JB023 | reverse complement strand
AGTTTTCAGTTTTCAGTTTTATGCTTTTGAGAAGAATATTATTCCTGCTTTCGATTTTCGCTTTGGCGAGTCCCAGCTTGTTGGCTCATGAAGTTCTGACGGAAGTCGAAATCGCCTCGATTCTGGAGCACAATCAAGGAGAAGAAGAAGAGCTATCCTCGCCCCGCAAACTGTTATTCTGTTGGTCCAAACCCGACCATCCCGAAGGCACCCATTCCTATGAACGCTTCGCGACCTATTGGGCGAACCAGCTGAATCAAGTCGACAAGATTCAGGCTTCCGCCGTGAAGGGCTTTCCTAACAAGGCTCAATGGGAAAACGCCGATCTGGTCGTCTTTAATCTCACTCAAAGCAATCTCCAGCCAGAACAATACGAGCTGCTCGACCGGCATTTGGCAAAGGGAGGGGCGCTCATCGTCTTTCACCAAGGCATCGTCCAAAGGAAGGGCTACGAGGAATGGGCGGAAAGAATTGGCTTGGCCTTCTCTTGGGAACAGGGAGCTTCCCGCTCGCGATGGGGTAAAGGCCTTCTCACGATTTCTTTGGATACAAGTCATGAGATCTTCAGAGGATTCCCGAAGGAAGTGCAGATGAAGGACGAGCTGTATTGGAACTTTAAGAAAGGCTCACGCGGAAGGGTTACCGTATTGGGCGAAACTCTCGCACCCGCAGAGGCCAAGAAGGCGAAAGGTCCCAAGCTGAAGGATTCTGCAACGACCCAGTGGCCAGCTTTCTGGTGCGTGGAGCATGAAGGAATAGACGGACAAAGGGGCGGTCGGGTGTTTGGTTCTGTCGTCGGGCATTACGATGGCGTCCAGCATAGTCCATTCCTTGAAGCCGTGATCATCCGGGCCTTCGCGTGGTGCCTTGATGAACCCGTCAAGCCCTTCGCGGAACGCTCCCAAATTGAATGAACAATCCAATGGTCCCAAAGGCCAAGGTGCGCTGAGTTATTTTCAACTCCCCTACCGACGGCGAAAGCTTCAACCGCTCGACCGAACATTTTTGAACATTAAAGAAGCCAACAGAGCTCAAGAAACTACCTTTATCGTAGATTCTCCCTCGCTCTCACCGACGTTCTCTAACCGGCGAGGCTGAGTCCGGCGAAGAGCATTTGTCCAAGCTCGTCGACTTCGACAGGAGGTTCCGCCACCCGAACCCAGGCGGTGGGCTGATCCTGGCTGGCAACGACCACTTGCCGGAGAGGGAGATTGGTGAAGGCCTTCTCAGCCACCTCCGGTTTGTTGCAGTCCCGGCTGAGATGGCCGAGGATGACGCGCTCGAGCCCATGCTCGATTAACTCGGTCGCCAAGGCACAGGCTTGGGCATTGGAAAGATGGCCGTGGCGGGAAGAGATTCGCTGTTTGAGCGACCAAGGTCGCGTGAGGTCGTCCTCCAGCATCCGGTCGCAGTAATTCGACTCCAAGACCATTGCCTTGACGCCGCGCACAATCTCGCGAACGCGCGGCGTGGCGTGGCCCAAGTCGGTGAGAACCGCGGCTTGAGCCTGATTGCCAGCGAATAAGAAGCCCACCGGATCGACCGCATCGTGGGGTATGGAAAAACTTTCAACAGACACTCCCGCGACGTCGAAGGACTGACCCGCACGGAAGAGTCGCCAAGACCAGCCCTTGTCCTTGCGAGAGAGAGCCTCCCGGGTGAGGTCGGTGGCATAGACAGGCATCGGATTCTTGCGAAGGAAGACTTCCAAGCCCTTCACATGATCCCCGTGCTCATGGGTGAGCAGGATCCCCTCCAGCTGCGAGGGCTCGATTCCGAGGAGCTTGAGCCGCAAGGTGATTTGCTTGGCACTAAGCCCCGCATCGACGAGCAGGTATCTCCCGTCGCACTCCAAGAGAGTCGCGTTGCCTCCGCTTCCACTACCCAGAACCGCCAATCGCATCGTCGGGTAGACTAGGCGGACCTATCCTCCGGGCTCAATCCTGGAACGCGTAATTTTCGAAGCATTTGAGGAAGGTTTCACCCCAATCCGACTCGTCGTCACGCCGCACTTGGCTGCACTAGGCCTCGTCAGCTCACCTCCGTCACGCTCATTGCCTCCCCCACCTGATCACCGATGCGGAGGCCGATGAGCTTCTCGCAGAGCGGGCTACCCGGGGCGAGGGTGGTGACCTCATGGCCGTCGAAGGCGACCGTGACGCCGCCACCGGCAGGAAGGAGGTAGTACTTTTTCCAAACGGCTTCCTCGACCTCAAGCTCGACCAAGGCACCCAGCTCGATGGGCTCATAGCCTTCGAAGGAGCGCGGCTCGAGTGATTCGAGGATCCGCACCGATTGCTCGAGATCCTTCAGCTGCTTGGCTTGTCCTGCCGCCAGGTAAGAGACCTCCAGGCTCCGGGTATCATACTTGCTTTCCGCTTTGCTATCGGGATCGGTCGCTGCGGAGCGGCTTTCCTCGAGAGCGGTGGATAAACGAAGCCGCTCCTCGCGGACTTCGCGAAGAACGGCTTGAAGAAGTTCAGATTTGTTCATGCGGCAGGGAAGCGGATGCTACCTCTCCCCCGCCCGCTTCGTCAACGTCGTGACGAGACGGCTCACATGTGCAGGGCGTGCCCGTCGGCATCGAGGGTCGCCTCATGGATGGCTTCCGCGATGGTCGGGTGCGCGTGGATGGTGCTGTGGATCTCTTCCGTGGTCAGCTCCATATCGAGGGCCAGCCCCATCTCGGCGATGAGGTCGGTCGCGTTCTCCCCGATGATGTGGGCTCCGAGAAGCTCGCCGTGCTCCTTGCCGAAGAGAAGCTTCACCATGCCCTCGGGGTCTCCGATAGCATGAGCCTTGCCCAGGGCTTGGAACGGGAATTTGCCGACCTTGTATTCGATACCCTCTTCCTTGAGCGCCTGCTCGGTCTTGCCGACCGAGGCCACCTCGGGGTGACAGTAGGTGCAGCCGGGGAAATTGCCCACGCGCTTGGGCTCGAATCCCTCGACGAAGATGCCATCAACACATTGAAGGGCCTCATACATGCCGGTATGGGCGAGCCAAGGAGGACCATCGATATCACCGATGGCGTAAACGTTCTTGAGATTGGTCTCGTAGCGGGAGCCGGTTTTGACGAAGCCGCGCTCGTCGAGCTCGGGCTCGGTTCCGCCGGGAAGGACAGGAGCTACCCCGATAGCCACCAGGCAGGTCTCGGCGGTGACCTGTTCGGTCCCCTTCTTCCCCTCGACGGTGAGAGTGACGCTGTCGCCATTGTTTTTGAACTCGGTCACCTTCGTGTCGGTGAGGCAGTTCACCCCTAGCTTCTTGTAGGACTTTTGCAGAGCCTTGCCGATTTCCTCGTCCTCGACGGGAAGCAAGGTGGGCTGCATCTCCACCAAGGTCACATCCGTGCCAAAGCACTTGTAGATGTAGGCGAATTCCACCCCAATCGCGCCAGCGCCGATGATGAGCATGGACTCGGGGCGCTTCTCCAGCACCATGGCATCCTTGGACGACAGGACGGTCTTGTGGTCAAAGGGAAGAGGAGGCAACTCGCGGGGCTTACAACCGGTCGCGACGATGATGTTCTTGGCTTCGTGAACGGTCTTGTTGCCATCCTTGTCGGTGACTCCGACCTTGCCCTCGCCCTCGATGCTTCCGAAACCGGTCAGGAGATCGACCTTGTTCTTACGGAAGAGGAACTGGACGCCATTGGCCATCTTGTCGGAGACCTTGCGGGAGCGACCCACCACCTTGGACCAATCAAAGCTGAGGTTATCGTAGCTCAAGCCGAAGAGTTCAGCCTGATGCTTCGCCTGATGGTAAACGTGCGCATTCTTGAGCAGAGCCTTCGTGGGGATACATCCCCAGTTGAGGCAGGTTCCACCGGGACGCTCGACCTCGACACAGGCGACTTTCTTACCAAGTTGTCCCGCGCGAATGGCAGCGATGTAACCGGCAGGGCCTCCTCCAATGACAATCAAATCATACATGATACTAGAAGTTTCGTTTTGTTCGTTTTTGAGAATATTCTAATCAGCGAGGCATGGGGAAGGCTTCGTTGAAGCTCTTCACCCGTTCGGCCAAAGCAGCAAGTGCGGCATCATCATCCTTATTGGAGAGAGCCTCGTTGATGAAATCGGCCACCTGCTCGACAT
Organism: Verrucomicrobiota bacterium JB023; assembly: GCA_030673895.1. Classification (GTDB taxonomy): domain Bacteria; phylum Verrucomicrobiota; class Verrucomicrobiia; order Verrucomicrobiales; family Akkermansiaceae; genus Roseibacillus. Next base: position 170,940 of record JAUTCR010000033.1, on the reverse strand, counting down.
CGCTTTCCTTCATCCCCCGCGTGGTGACGGCCGGGGTGCCGAGGCGGATGCCGCTCGGCTTCATCGGAGTGCCGGTATCGAAGGGAATCGAGTTCTTGTTCACCGTGATGCAGACCTTGTCGAGGGTCTCGCTGGCTTCGTTGCCGTTGAGTCCCGCCGGGCGGAGATCGACCATGAAGACGTGGTTGTCTGTGCCGCCAGAGACGATGCGGTGTCCATGACTTTCCAAGCGGGCAGCCATCGCACGCGCATTCTTGACCACCTGCTCCTGGTAATCTTTGAAGCCCGGCTTGAGAGCCTCGCCGAAGCAGACCGCCTTGGCCGCGATGACATGCATGAGCGGGCCTCCCTGCACGCCCGGGAAGACGCGACCGTCGATCTTCTTGGCCCACTCCTCCTTGCAGAGAATCAGGCCGCCACGAGGTCCGCGCAGGGACTTGTGCGTGGTCGTGGTGACAAAATCAGCATGAGGCACCGGGCTGGGGTGAACGCCCGCCGCGACGAGGCCGGCAATGTGAGCCATATCCACCATCAGCAGCGCGCCGACGCTCTTGGCGATGGCAGCCATGCGTTCAAAATCGATGACCCGCGAGTAGGCGCTTGCGCCGCAGGTGATGAGCGCGGGCTTGACCTCCTGGGCCTGCTTCTCGAGAGCATCGTAGTCGATGGTCTCGTCTCCCTCGCTCACTCCGTAGTGAGTGACCTCATAGAGGCGTCCGGAGAAATTGGCCGGGTGGCCATGGGTGAGGTGACCGCCATGGGAAAGGTCCATGGTGAGAATCTTGTCGCCGGGCTTGATGGCCGCGAAGTAAACTGCGGTGTTCGCCTGGCTGCCGGAATGCGGCTGCACATTGACGTGCTCGGCGCCAAAGATCTCCTTCGCACGCTCGATGGCGATTTCCTCCACCTTATCGACCTCCTCACAACCGCCGTACCAGCGCTTGCCGGGGTAACCTTCGGCATACTTGTTGGTCAGCACGGAGCCCTGGGCCTCCATGACAGCGCGGCTGGCGAAGTTCTCCGAGGCAATGAGCTCAATGTGAGTCCGCTGACGATGCTTCTCGCCCTCGATGGCATCGTAAATCTTGCCGTCGCTCATTGCGAGGCGGCTGCCGGAGCCCTTGATGACGCGGCGCTCGTGACGCCCCCCCTCGAACTCGGCCTGCAGGAAGGCCTTGGCCATCTCGATGGCGCTCTCTGGCGTGGCGTACATGCTGCCGAAGCAGAGCACGTTGGAATCGTTATGCTCCTTGGTGACCACCGCCTCCTCGACGTTGTTCACCTTCGCAGCCCGCACCCCATGCCAACGGTTCGCCGCCTGGGAGACCCCGATGCCGCTCTTGCAGACGAGGAAGCCGAAGTCGGCGCGTTCCTCTGACACCTCGAAGGCCACGTCATTGGCGAAATCGGAATAATCCACCGAATCCGTGGTGAACGTTCCAAAGTCGACGACCGTCGCTCCCGCTTCAGTCAGGGCCTTGTTCAAGGCCTCCCGAATATCGACACCGCCATGATCGGCTCCCAGAGCCACCTTCAATCCAGAGAAACTCGTTTCGCTCATCAATCTACCCCCCCTCCCTGCCCCTTCCCTGCCGGAAACGCAACCGTGAAAACTCGGATTTGTCTTAATCCACCCTTCCAGCAGAAGGAAACAGGCCTGCCCTCAGCGCGCTAGGGGTAATCCTGCCTGGTCGGGCGCACCACCACATCACTGAGGTGCACGTGCGGCGGCAAGCCCACCACATGGCTGATCGTCTCCGCAATATCCTCTCCGTGGAGCAGCGGGCCGAACTTGTCGTGGAAGCTCTGCACGAGTTCCTCATCGTATCCGGCCACATCCTGGAAGCCACTGACCACGATACCCGGCGCCACACAGGTGACGCGCACCCCCTTCGGCCCAATCTCCCGGCGAAGCGCCTCTGCCATCGCGTGGATGGCGAACTTTGTGGAGCCATAGATGGCACTGAAGGGGCTGACCATCCGCCCCACCACCGAGCCAATCACCACGATATCAGCCGCCTTACCCGGGTAATGCTTCTCCTGCCGCTCGGCGAGAAGGCGCGCCGCCTTCTGCATCAGCAGGGTGGCTCCGACCACATTGACCTTCAGCACATCCTCGAATTCATCCAAGGCGCCATCCTTAACCGAGCCTCCCAAGCCGCGCCCCGCATTGACCACGACCAGATCGGCATCCGCGCCAAAAGCGGCCCGGGCCTCGGAAAAATAGTGGTCGATGACGCCTTCCTCGGCAGAATCGCCTTCAACCCCGACGAAGCGTTCACCCAGCTCGGCCTCCAGGGCCTTGAGACGTTCCCCACGTCGCCCACCCCCGATGACCGCATATCCCTCGGACACAAACCGTCGAGCGGTGGCTTCTCCAATTCCCGAAGTCGCGCCGGTGACAATCGCAATGCGTGCAGCTTTCTGAGACATGGACGCAAGCTGCCTCACTTAAGCGCAAAATGCCAGTCCCTGACCCAAGCAGAAGCCTCATTTTGCCAGCGAAGGCAGCTGATGATAGCGGCTACTTGCTTTGTTCCAAAAACGCGAGGATGCCGCCAATTGCAGCCTCCAGCTCCTTGGCAGTCGCCTCATAAATGGCGGGGCCTCCCCCGATGGGATCACTGACATCCTTGCCCACCTGCCCGTCCAACTCGACGAAGTCCGTGGCGAGATAGATTTTATCCCCGAATTCCGGATACATCTCCTCCAGCCACTCGAGATGGCTCCGCGTCATCGTGAAGACATGGGTGGCCTCGGTCAGCATGACCTCGTCGACCATTCGGCTCCGGAAGCCCTTGAGCTCGCAGCCTCTCTTCTCCAAAGCCTGCAACGTTTCCAAGCTCGCCGCCGTCCCATCGTGTGCGGCCACGCCCGCTGAGCTCACCTCATAAGCCTTTCCTTCCGCCAGTTTGCGAAACAATCCTTCAGCCATCGGGCTACGACATGTGTTGCCCGTGCAAACAAATAAAACCTTCGCGCTCGCCATTCCGGGGGAGTCTAGTCGCTAATTCCCGGGCCGAAACCCTTTTCTCCGCGAGAAGCAGGCGCAGAGGGCACTTTCCCTGGGAAAAACCCTCCCACAACCCTCCTCCGGGCGCGCATGGGCCATTTCGACCTTGGACGTTCCGATTTCGCAGGTCAAAACTCCGCCCATGTCCGTTGGCACACTCTCCGAGAAACTCTTCGCCCGCGCCAAAACCCTCATTCCCGGGGGCGTCAACTCACCTGTCCGCGCCTTCAAGAACGTGGATGGCGATCCTTTTTTCGTTCGCCGGGCCAAGGGCTCCCGCATTGAGGACATCGACGGCAAGCACTACATCGACTACATCGGCTCGTGGGGGCCGAACATCCTGGGTCATGCGCCCATTCCCGTCACGAACGCCATCCATGCTGCCGCCAAGGACGGCATCTCCTACGGCATTCCCAATCCCTTCGAGGTCGAGATGGCGCAGAAGATCATCGATTGGGTTCCCTCGGTCGAGAAGGTCCGCATGACCAACTCAGGCACCGAGGCAACGATGTCAGCCATCCGGCTCGCACGCGGCTTCACCGGACGACCCAAGATTGTCAAATTTGACGGCCATTATCACGGCCATGCCGATTCCCTGCTCGTGGCCGCGGGCTCAGGAGCCCTGACCTTCGGCGAGCCGGATTCCGCCGGCGTGCCCTCCTCCTTCGCGGCCGAAACGATCGTCCTGCCATACAATGATCGGGAGGCGCTCGAAGAAGCCTTTGAACAATTCGGAGATAAGATCGCCGCCGTCATCACGGAATCCTATCCCGCCAATGCCGGCCTCATCTTCCCGCAGCCCGGCTACCTGCAACTTCTCCGCGAGATCACGCAAAAGCATGGCGCACTCCTCATCTTCGACGAGGTGATGACCGGCTTCCGCCTGGCCAAGGGCGGCGTCCAAGAGGTCGAGAACTTCACTGCGGACCTCGTCGCGATGGGCAAAGTGATCGGCGGCGGCCTGCCCGTGGGTGCCTTCGGAGGTCGCGCCGACGTCATGGATCACCTCGCCCCCGTGGGCCCCGTTTATCAGGCGGGCACTCTTTCCGGCAATCCGCTGGCCATGGTTGCGGGCCTGACCCAGTTGCGCGAGCTCGAAGCCGCCAAAGGCTACGAGCGCTTAGAAGCCCTGGGAGCCAAGCTGGAGAATGGCCTGACCGGCATTCTCTCAGCGAAAGGCATCCCCCATCGCCTCAATCGCGTCGGCTCCATGTTTTGCCTCTACTTCCGTGAGGAGGAGGTCCGCAATGTCGATGACGTCAACAAGCAGGACTTCAGCCTCTTCAAGAAATTCTTTTGGTCCTGCCTCGATGAAGGAGTCTACGTCGCCCCCTCTCCCTACGAGACCGGTTTCCTTTCCCTCGCGCACTCGGAGGGCGATATCGACGAAACCCTTGAGGTGATGGAAATTGCGATTGGCAAACTTTAAGACCTGCAGTTGACGGACAAACCTTCAATTATCCGCCCAGCCGATACTGGAGGTTTCCAGTTCCTTTTGACCATTTTGACAGACCCTTTACAAAACCACGGGAATGAAGTTGGGACTTTTCGTCTCTCATCCCCGTAACGAAGTTCATAGATGAAAGCACTCGCCCTCTTATTCACGATGCTCCTGCCTCTTTTTGCGCAGGATGATATCGATCCGTTTTCCCTGCCCTTTGCCCAAGAAAAAATCGAGACCAAGGCCTCACTCATCGCGGAGGTCTCGACCGTGGCCCCGGGAGAAGATTTCACCATCGCCCTCAAGCTCGAGCACCCCGATGGCTGGCACTCTTACTATAAAAATCCCGGTCTGCTCGGCGAGGTCCTGGAGATGGACTGGAACCTGCCCGAAGGCGTTGAGGTGACCTATCAGGGATGGCCGACCCCGCATTATTCCATCATGCTGGGCTACAACACCATCGGCTACGAAGGCACCGTCTATCATCTCTACAAGGTCTCCTCTCCGGCCAACCTCGCTCCCGGCTCCGAGATCACGCTCTCCGCCGATGCCTCCTGGCAAATCTGCGACGAGGACAACTGCATCGGAGAAAACGGATCCGTCTCACTGACCTTGCCCGTCGCCCAAGCCTCCTCCATCAATGAGGCGACTGCCCCGGAATTCGCCTCCGCGCGGGCCCACATGCCTCAGCCTGCAGGAGACCTGGAGATCACAGTGACCGAAGCAGCCGGCACCATCACCGTCAATATCCCGGCGAGCAGCGGCTTGCAGACCGAGGGGCTGACCTTCTTTGACGAAGACGGGCAGGTGGACTCCCAGGCCGCGCACACCGCGAGCCAAGACGGCGACACCATCATCCTCAAGGTCCCGCGAAACCCTGGCAACGACTTCCAAGATGCCCCCGAGCCCCTCGACCACGTCAAGGGCATCATCTCCGATGGCGAGACCGCCATCCAGTTCCGCAGCCCCATCGAGGTGGCCAAGACCCCGGTCAACCTCTCGACCATTCTTCCCGTCTTCATCGGCATGTTCTTCGGAGGACTCATCCTCAATCTGATGCCCTGTGTCTTCCCGGTGATCGGCCTGAAGATCATGGGCTTCGTCGAGCAAGCCGGTCACGATCGCAAGAAAGTGATGGTGCACGGCCTCGCCTTTGCCGGCGGGGTTCTGGCCAGCTTCTGGATCCTCGTGGCCATCATGATTGCCGGCGGCATCAAGAACTGGGGCGGTCAGCTGACCAATCCCTGGGTCATGTTCATCCTCATCGTGGTCATGCTTCTTCTCGCGCTGAACATGTATGGCGTGTTCGAGATCGGCACCTCCGCCACCGGCGTCGGCTCCAACCTGACCAAGAAGACAGGGCTTTCCGGCTCCTTCTTCTCCGGAATTCTCGCCACCGTCGTGGCCACCCCCTGCTCAGCCCCTTTCCTCGGTTCCGCCCTCGGGGTTGCGGTCACCTTGCCCACCTTCTGGTTCTTCCTCGCCTTCACCGTCATGGCGATCGGCCTCTCCCTCCCCTACGTGATCCTCTCCGCCTTCCCCGACCTCGTGAAGATGCTGCCCAAGCCCGGCGCTTGGATGGAGTCCTTCAAGCAAGGGATGTCCTTCCTCCTGTTTGCCACCGTCGGCTACCTCCTCTGGGTCTATTCCGGACAGGTCTTTGAACAAGATGCTGGCCAGAAAGGCCTGATGGTCATGATTGGTCTCTCGATTATCGCCGCCGCCGCTTGGGTTTGGGGGCGCTGGAACGTGCCCTACCGCAAGCCCAAGGTTCGCTACATCGCCTCCGGCGTCACCCTGCTGCTCCTCGGCGTCGGCATCGCCTTCGCCAAGCCCAGCAGCTCGAACGAGAAGGTGCCGGAATGGGAAAAATGGACCAAGGCGAAGGAGCAGGAATACCTCGAGGAAGGGCGTCCCGTTTACGTGGACTTCACCGCCAAGTGGTGCCTGACCTGCCAATCCAACAAGAAAGTCGCCTACTCGGAGGAAGTCATCGACTTCTTCGAGAAAGCCAACGGCGTCTTCCTCAAGGCAGATAAGACAAACCCCAATGAGGAGATCGACCGCGAGGTTCGTGCGCTTGGAAAGACCGCCATCCCGGTCAATGTGCTTCGCCTGCCCGAGGAGCCAGCCAAGCCTCACATCACAAAGGAGATCCTGACCGCCGGTTACCTCCTCGACTTCATGAAGGACCGCATCAAGGTCGTGGAAGACGGGTCCGGGGACGCCTGAATGCGTCTCGCGGCACTTCCCGGGCCTCACCGAGCCCGGTACGCTTAACCAGAAAGCCGACGGGAACCCGGTTCACGTCGGCTTTTTCGTCGCAAGGCTTAACCCGCCTCACGCTGACACAACAGTCTCCCGGGAGACCCTCTTCCGGAACCTTCCGGCTTGCTCATCCCGATTGTCGCTGCAATCTTGGGCAGTAACCCAACGAAGAATTATCATGAGTGAACCCTTTGCTGACACCCCTGCCGAAGGCTCGAATCTGCAGGCCGCCAACGACCTCAGAGAAGCAGCTGGCGAGAAGGCGCGCGACATCGCCCACAATGCCGAGGAAAAGGCCAAGCAGCTGAAGGAATCGGCTGCCGAACGGGCCAAAGAATTTCGCGAGACCGCGACTGATCGCACGGTCCAGTTCCGTGAGTCTGCAGGTGAAAACATGCAGCATCTCCGCAGCGCGGCTAACGAACAGTGGCAGGAAACCCGCCTGAAGTTGCGGGAATTCCATGCTGATAGTGAAGACATCATCCGCCAATACCCGACCCACGCCGTGCTCGCCGCTGCCGCAGTCGGCTTCCTGGCTGGCCTCGTCTTCCGCCGATAAGGCCTCTCCCACTGACGTCCATGAGATTCCCCGGCGACGATTCCGGACTCTCCCTCGGCCGAGGGTTCGCTACCTATTTGCGGGCCCGCCTCCAGCTGCTGGGGATCGAGTCTCAAGAAGCACTCGTCTTTCTCAAGGGGAAGCTCCTGCCTCTCGTGGTCGTCCTCGGCTGCGCCCTGATCACCTACCTGCTCGTTCTGGCAGCCCTCATCTCGTTTCTGGGCAAACTTCTGGCCGCCTTCAGCAAGCACCCGCTCCTCGGCTGGGAGATCCCGGCCCTCCTCATCGCCGCCCTCCACCTTGTCGCCCTCCTGAAGTTCAAGAACACGCTCTCCCAGCAACCCGACGAGCCCCTCTTCGAATACACCCGGGCTGAAATTGAAAACGACCGCCAATGGCTGCACGAGAACACTCCCGCAAAGAAGAGCTGAAGGCCGAACTCGCTGCCGCTCGAGCCTCGTTGCAAGTGCCCGATACTGGCGACATTGCCCAGCGGGGTAAAAGCCTGCTCTCCCTTGCCGGTCGATTGCCCGCCAATGTGCCCCAGGTGAACACTCGCACCCTGGTGATCACCGCTTCTCTTAGCTGCTTGCTCGTTCTGCTCATCAAGCCCCGACGAAAGCGCGGGCGCAAATCTCAACCCCCAACGCCAACGGGAAAGAAATCCACTTTCTCCGGCAAGCTCATGGGATGGGTCATCGCCGCCGCACAGCCTCTCATCCGCTCCTACCTCAAAAAGCAGGCCCGATCTTGGCTGACCAAGAATGCAGCCAAGCGCATGCTCTCTTTGGCTCCAACGACGAAGCGCCGTCCGCTGCGGCCCATCTCGCGCGAGCCCATTCCCTACCCGCCAGCTTCTGCAGAACCTGTTACGAAGCACTAATTTGGCCATCGCTGACGACCAGCATCCGGTCTCCCCGTTTCGCCAATTCCCGATCGTGCGTCACGACGACAAGCGTGGCTCCTGCCTTTTCGCTGAGCTCGAACAGATGACGAATCACCTCTTCGCCATTTCGAGAGTCCAAGTTACCAGTCGGCTCATCGGCAAAGACAATATTCGGCTCCCCGAGTAACGCACGAGCAATGGCGACCCGCTGCTGTTCACCACCGCTCAATTCCGCAGGCAGGTGATCCAAGCGCTCGCCCAGACCCACTGTCTCCAAGAGCTCCACCGCCAAATCCCGCTTCTTCCGGCCTCCTATCAGCCCGGGCACCATCACGTTCTCGAGTGCGCTCAGCTCTGGAAGGAGAAAAAAGTTCTGGAAGACGTAGCCCATCTCCGCGTTGCGGAATTCAGCCTGCTTCTTCGCGCTCTTGGCATAGAAATCATCTCCGCGGACGAGGACTTGGCCCTGATGGGGGCGCTCCAGGCCCGCCAGGGTGTACATCAGCGTGGTTTTGCCTGCACCACTGGGACCGCAGAGGAAGAGCTTTTCGCCCGCTTCGACCTTAAGATTGATGCCTCGCAGCACCTCGAGGGTCTTCTTACCCATCTGATAACTGCGGTGTAGATCCCGGGCTTCGATCAAGCTCATAACTTTTTGGTAATCTTGGAGGTCACTAGGCTGACGAAGTCCTCCCAGCGACCTTCGCTCATCGTGGCAGAGCACGGTATCCAGACGAAGAGATTCTTTTGCGGATAGAGAAGGAGCCCTTCCGGGCATTCTTGCACATCGACGAAACCATCCCAGTCGATGCGCCCCTCGGACTTGCGATGCCTCATCGCGAGCCCCTCCTCGTCAGCCTCGATCCACTGCGTGAAGTCTTCTCCCTCCTTGCCCTTGAACAGGCCTTTAGCGGTCCGCCAAACGTAAAATTTCTTCCGGAAAAGACTGCGCAAGCCGGCAGCGAGACAGATGATACCCAGGAACGCATTGGGTCCCTCGCCGATATTCATTAAGAAGAAAACCGACATCACGAGGAGCAGTCCCCCGAGGATTGGACCCGAATAGCGGAAAAATGGGTAACGATAATTGAAATGGCGACCTGCGGCAGTCCGCATATCGCCTTCCTCAATGACAAAACTAAGCTTCATCAGCCTGCGAGCTCATCGCCTTGCCAGACCCCAAAGTTCCGGAACTTGCGGTATCGGTCGTCACGCAGCTCGTCACCGCTCATCTTCGAGAGTTCATCAAGTTGCGCAACGAGGGCCGTGCGCAGACCTTCAGCCGAGGCATCATGATCGTGATGCGCCCCGCCTTCCGGCTCCTTGACGACGCCGTCGATGAGATCCAATTCCTTCAAATCCGGTGCGCTCAGTTTCATTGCTTCGGCAGCTTCCGGTGCGTGGCTGCGGTGCTTCCAGAGGATGGCGGCACAGCCCTCCGGGCTAATAACCGAATAATAAGCGTTCTCCATCATCAGCACGCGATTGGCGATACCAATCCCCAGCGCGCCCCCGGAGCCTCCTTCACCCAGAACGACCGCGACCACAGGCACCCGCAGGGCCATCATCTCCCGAAGGTTCCGTGCGATCGACTCAGCAATGTTTCTCTCCTCCGCGCCAATACCAGGGAAAGCACCCGGGGTATCGATTAGCGCCACGATGGGGAGACCGAAGCGATCGCCCATCTGCATGAGCCGCAGAGCCTTCCGATACCCCTCGGGATGAGCACTCCCGAAGTTACGAGCCAAATTTTCCTTGGTATCGCGTCCCTTCTGATGACCGATGACGACGCAGCGGTGCTCGCCGATACGGGCAAAACCGCCGGGCATGGCCCGATCATCGCCCACCACCCGATCACCATGGAGTTCACAAAACTCATCAAAGGTCTTTGAAAGGTAGTCGATTAAGAAGGGTCTATTGGTATGCCTGGCTATCTGGACACGTTGCCAAGGAGTGAGGTCCGCGTAAATACGCTTTCGAGTCTCCTCCAATTTTGCGCGCAAAGCCGACATCTCACCACTGAGATCCAAGTCTTGATCCCTTGCCTTCTTTTCGAGAGCGGAAAGCTCTTCCTCCAGCTCCTGAATTGGTTTTTCGAACTCCAGCGGTTTCTGCATTTTATTCTTTCTGATCTTTGACGATTTCCACGCGATTGCCTACCCGCAGGAGGACCGCGAGCTCCTCCATATCATGGGGAGCGAGAAAAAAGCCATTTCCTTCCGGTAATTCGTCCCCCTCGGCGGGCATGGAACGAATTTGCCAGACAGTCTTCCCTTTTTTGACAATGACCACCTTCGAGGCCGAGCGGTAGTCATCGGAGAGTGTGTTGAGAGGCTTGCCATCCCGCAGGCCGTATTTGTTCTCGACCTTGGCGACGGTCAGATTCTGGCTCAAGGAATTCAGCCGGTAGCGGACGATCTCGTATTCCTTGACGAATTCATCCCGGCGAGGCTCCTCCGAGACCATGCGCCGGAGGGTGATGGTGTCCTTCCCCACATCGATCCGGAGGCTGAAATTCAGAGCGAGCATGGCCAGCTCATCCCCGGGATGGATCTGGAGGTCATACATCCCATTGAGAGCCATCATGCAGTCGAGGGTGGTCTCATACTGCTTCGCAAGGGCAAATGGGGCGTCTCCCTTCTCCACCGTGTGGATTGTCCTTCCCCGGTCATTTTTGCCGATGAAGAGCTCATCAAGATGGACCTCTCCGAGGATGCGGCGGGCCTCCCGGGCCGCAGCCGAGCCGGGACTGAAATTGACGATGAAGTGAAGCTTCTCCTTTGCCGCTTCGAGTTCGCCAGTGGCGATGAGCTCGATAGCGCGCTGGAAGGCGCGATCGCCTGGCTCAACGTCGGGTAACTCCTTGGACTCCAGTCGGTCCAGCATGACCGTGGATTCCAGTTCGACCGTGGCAATGTCCCGATTGACCTTCCACACCCACCAAACGGTGGCCCCCATCACCGTCAAGACGATCAGGGCGGCCAAGCCTTTGATGAAACTGGAGAAACTCATGGAAGACGGACGGACACTACAACAACCCCCGTCGCTTAAAATCGAAAAGGTTGATGCCTTGTGACTTCTCGATCATCTCCATTGCGAACCGTAAAAGACAAATCTCCCACGCGTCATCAACGCCTTCGAGGACGGCTTGCATGGGGCGACCCTCTTTTTTCGCGACCTCAAGCAGGCGTCCCCGCACTTCCTCCAAGGGCTCGTGCACCAGCTCTTCCTTGACTTGGCCCCGCTTGAATTGGAATCCATAGCGAAGAATCCGTGGCATGGCACCCTTCTCCTCGAGCCAATCAAATAGCTTCCCGGCGTCTTCGCCAAAGCCTTCGGCCTCAATCTCCTGATACCCGTCAGGGCGCAGAATCATTGGCTTATTAGCCTCTACTTCACCCGTTCGCAGCCGCACCGCGCCGACCGTGTCCATCGGCTCACTGATGAGCTGGAACTCAAATCGGGTGGTCCCGAAGGTGTCAATGCGGTGATCGGGCTCGTAGAGCACCCGGGTTGTTTCGAGAGCGTACTGGACAGTATCTGGAGAATGCTTCTTCAAGAGACGAAAGTGTCGCTGCTATCAGGCACTTTGCAACAGAAAGGGCGGATCACTCGGATCCACCCCTTGATTGAAATTGATTTTTGCTGAAGAAATCAGTCCTGCGCCTTGTCGACGTAGACGACGATTTCGTTCATTGTGGTCAGCTTCTCAGCCTCGTCGTCGGGAACCTCGATTCCGAACTCTTCTTCGATGGCCATGATCAGTTCGACGGCATCAAGGGAGTCAGCTCCAAGATCTTCGAGCAACTTGGCGTCGGGAGTTACTTGATCTTCGTTGACACCAAGTTGTTCAACAATGATGTCCTTGATTCGCTCTTCGTTGGTTTTGTCCGACATACGTTAGTAATCAGGTTTGCGGGGCGAGAATGAGGGCAGCCTTTGTTCAATGGCAATCGGTAAATCAACCCTCGCTGTCATTTTTCTCGCCCGGTTTTTCCGCAGGCTCATCGTCCTCGCGGGCCAGCTCAATGAACTCTCCTTTGAAGTTTGCAAGGATTTTATCGTAAAGCTTCTGGGCGGGCTCTCCTTCTTCTTTCTTAAATTGCCCGTAAACCATGCCGTCGATGCGCGCTTTGCCGCTCTTTCCCTTGTCGTCGTAGGTGATGTAGGCCAGGCCTTTCGTATCCCACTTGCGGGCGTCCAGACGCTTCATGGAGGAATAGGGAATCTTGCTTCCGCCAGGAGGGGTGTAGCCCTCGTTATCGGCCTTCATGCTCCGCTTCATCGTGCGGAGGGCGAAGAAGAGAGTCCCGATGAAGAGCAGCGTGGCCAGGATCGCAATCCAGAGCTGCTGATCAATGGTCCCCTTCTGATAGACTTCGTGCCCGGGATCCTCACTCCATTTGCGACCGCCGGAATTCGAATAGTCCGTCCAGCCCGGTGGGATGACCTGATTTGATTCTTCGGCCTGCAGACTGGCATAGGTCTCATAGTCGGTCAGAGACTCTGGCCAGGCTTTGTCGAGGTCGGTCCCCTCAGGCAGCACCTCCGCAGGCTCGGGAACCCCATCGATCGGGGCATAGACCCGCTGCTCCCCGGCGAATTCTTCCCAAGCGGCGGCAGTGAGGCCGTCTTGAGATCGTTTGGTGTATTCCTCACCCGCTTTCTCGAAAGCCAAGTAGTGGAAGATTTGCACATTCTTCTCGGGATAACCCCATTTGTAATCGCGGAAGAACCATGCCGCCCCCACGGCGAACATCAGGCACATGGCCAGGGCCCGCCACAGAAACCACTTGGTCGGCTTACAGATGATCTCATCAGGTTCGCTCATATTGGAGGCCGAACAATCAACAGACCTTGGCCTGATGGCAAGTCCCCACGCATTCATTCCCTTGATTCCCGCCCCATCCCGTCGCAACCTCCGCCGCCACCCGTTTATGTCGTTTGTCGAGACCTTCAATCAGCTTCCTGAAAAGCAGTCTGCCCTACTCAAGAAATTCTCCCGCTTGCTCGAACCCTGCGACGATCGCATGCTGGAAGCGATGGCTCGCGAGTCTGCAGCCATTACCCGGCGGCACTTTGGTAAGACCATCCGGCTCTTCGCTCCTCTCTACGTCTCCAATGAGTGCGTGAACAATTGCTCTTACTGCGGCTTCTCCCGGGATAATCCCATCTTGCGGACGACCCTGTCTCCCGAGCAAGTTCTTGCCGAAGCCGCGCACTTGCACGAGCAAGGGTTTCGCAATGTCCTTCTGGTCGCGGGTGAGCATCCCAAGTTCGTCTCCGAGGGCTACCTCCAGGACATCATCAGGCGATTGACCAAGACCTTTCCCACCATCGGCATCGAGGTCGGCCCGATGGAGGATCACCAATACGCCGAGCTGGTTCTCGCCGGGGCCGAGGGCCTCATTGTCTATCAAGAGACCTATCATCGCGAGACTTACTCCCAGCTGCACACTGCGGGACCGAAGAAAAAGTTCGACTGGCGCCTGGAATGCCCCGAGCGGGCCTATCGGGGCGGGTTCCGGCGCATCGGCATTGGCGCCCTTTTCGGTCTGGCCGACTGGCGAACCGAGGCGCTCGCGCTCGCCGCCCACTTGGAGTATCTGCACAAGCATTGCTGGAAGGCCCAGTTTTCCGTCGCCTTCCCCCGCATGAGACCCTATGCGGGCAACTATCAATACACTCCCGATCCAAATCGCTATCTCACCGACCGCCAGCTGGTCCAGCTGATCGCCGCCACCCGAATCTGCTTCCCTACGACGGGCATCGTCGTTTCCACCCGTGAGCCAGCGGAGCTGCGGAACAACCTGCTCACCCTCGGGCCCACCCACATGTCCGCGGGCTCTGCCACCGACCCCGGGGGCTACACCGGCGCGGGCTGCGAAGACCTTCACCGCACCGAGCGAGGTCGGCGCATCGACATCGCCGAGGAAGAGAAAACTCGGGCCACCGAGCAATTCACCATTGATGACCATCGCTCGCCGGAAGAATTCGCGCGACACGTCGATCAATCAGGCCTCGAGCCGGTTTGGAAGGATTGGGACGAAGCCATCCTGGGAAGCTAAACCGGGTTCGGGAAGTTGACGCCCAGACCAGCGGAATGTTGACCTTTTACCTGCTTTAAATTTCAGATTGCAAAAAATTTATAATTTTTTAAAATTCGGGCGTTCAATGTTCCTCTCCATCCGGATTTCGTCATGATTTTCAGATGGTTCCCTTTGTTTCGCCCTCGTGTTCCAGACAGCTTCAGTTCTTTGCTTTCTCGTTTTTGCGAGCCAAGTGACCTTGGCCTCGCCTCTTCTTGATCGCCTCGAAGAGAGCCACCGGTCCTACCTTGACTCGCGACGGGCTCTTCTCCCGAGGTTGACTGACCCCTTCGCCTTGGCCTCACGGGCCCGGGTCATTGACGAGCTGCCCGCGCGCTGGGACATCGAGCCCACTCCATGGCGCCGGGGCATCAAGGCCACCATCTTTTGGGTCGGCGAGAAGCCGACGCCCCGGAATCCGACCCCCAATGTGGCCAGCTCCTGGGATCCCAAATGGATGGAGAGCTATGGTGGCTATGATCATCCAGAACAGCGCCGGGGCTATCTCCCGAAGGGCTTTTTCCCCAAGCAAACACCCTTTTATATCGCCCTTCCCTACAACGACCTTGATTCCTCGCTCCGCCATCAGCCCGAGGCAGCGGAGGTGATCCCCTGGTTTTGGAAAGCGTACAAGGGACCAGGCCAATCGGTGTGTCACGGCCGTTGGGTGGCCATCCATCGGGAAGGCCGCATCTGCTACGCCCAGTGGCGGGATTGTGGCCCCTTCACCACTGACGACTGGAACTACGTCTTCAAAGGAGCCCGCCCCCAACCAAACCCCAACGGGAATGCCGGCATCGACCTCTCACCCGCCATCCGGGATTACCTCAAACTCTCCGGCAATTACCTGGTCGACTGGAAGTTTGTCGAAGATTACGAAGTACCCGACGGACCTTGGAAAAATTGGCTCCCCTCCCCAAAATGAAATCCCTCAATCCTTCTTCACTCCTTCCCAGGAAGAACTCCCGTCGCCTTCGGCGCGACGTTGCCGTTGTGGTAAATCAGCGAGAAGCGAGCCTCGGTTTGCTTCCGCAACAGGTCTGTCACATCGGTGTACACCATCATCAGGAAGACCCCGGGCGAAGGCTCGAAATGATAAGCCTCCCTCAGCGTGAGGAAGTCGTCGTTCGTTTGATCGGATTTTCCGTTCAGCCGGAAGTCTCCATGCCGGGTCGTGAGAACCTCCTTCATCTTGAAGAACTCCTCCCGCACGGTCTCCGCCTTCAGACCCGGGTAGTTGTAGAAGATCGTGATCTCGTAGAGCCGACCTTGGAAGTAGCGGGCCTCGAGCGATTCGGCGGTATGGCCGGGGAGGCCGCCACCTTCTCGTTGAAAAGTAAACACCTGCAAGCCCCGTTGCTTACCGGGCATCTCGACGACGACGTCGAGGCTCTGGCCATCTGCCCATTGGAGCAGACCAGTCGGACTCTCGCCCCATTGGCGACCGAAGGGCGGAGCCAGCAAGGCTTGCCCGGGCAGCAAGCCGGCAGTCGCCAGCAAAAGGCAGAGGGAGGCCAACGTTCGGTAGCTCATGGCTTCAGACTACCTTCCGCCGAAATCCGCCGCAAGGCCGGCCGGTGTCGCGGCTCCATGTTGATCGAGATCAGCATCTCGGTCATGCTCCTCCTTTTCGTCGGTCTCTACGTCTTCCGCACCAATATGGACACCATCCGTCCAAGGAATTGGGCCATGGTGCAGGCCCTCACCGATGCCTACCTCACCGAGCATCTCGCCCGCGCCGAGTCCGTCGACTATGAGGAACTTCTCGCCGATGACAGCCTCTGGCCAGCTTATCCTGACTCCGATTCCGAGGAAGTCACCGTCGGCACCCTCCCCAATGGCTACACCATCACCGGCACCCTCGTCCGCACCCGGGTCCCCTCGGAGAACAATCTGCCCGCAGCTGGCGGAACGGGAGATCCCGACACCACCAATCCCGCCCGCATCGAATCCTGGAGCGTGGAAAGCCACCTCACCTACAACATCCGCGGCAAAACTTACGTGAAGTCCCGCGTCACCATTCGCACCCGATGAAAATCTGCCCCCCCATTCCCCGGGTTATTGCTCGTGGCTTCACTCTCATGGAGCTGAGCGTGACCATCATGTTCGGCCTCATCGTGGCCTCCGTTGGCCTCACCCTCATCAATCAGCAGGCCCGGCTGATGAGTATTCTCAACGAGCAGAACTTCATCCTTCATGAAGCCCCCATGATCAATCGCACCCTGACTTCGATTCTCTCGAAAGCAGACGCGATCCGCATCCACAAAAATTTCAATTCCGCCCGAAACGGGAACAACTACGTCAACACCAATGGTCGCACCATCATCGTGGCCTACCGCAATCCGGATGACACGACGACTTACGGAATCATCGACTACAAGGCGAATGAGGACATCCTCAACTATTACTACTACGACCCTGATGATGGCGGGATCCCCAACAAAAATTCCTACGATTGGACCATCGGCAAGGACCTGACCAATGTCCGCTTCTCCCTCGTTGACGGCCTCTTCCAAGCCATGCTGCAAGGCCCCAACGGCGAAACCATCACCTACACCATCTCCCCCGACCAGTAATGAAAATCCACTCCTCCCCGAAGAATGGTTATGCCTCCCTGATGGTGGCAATCAGCATCTCGCTCACTCTGATGCTCATCTCGCTCACGGCCTTCCGCGAGAGCAAGCATGCGCAGACGACGCAGAAGATCACCCAAGTCAAGATTGACTACGAGCAAAAGGAACGGGCCTTCCTGCGCTCCCTTCTCGATGTCGTGCCCAATTCGGCGATGAAGGCCATGATGAAGGACTCCAAGAACGTGGGTGACGATCTCAAGTGGCAGGCCATCTTTGCGCAAGCACTTGAGCAATCCGGAGCCAGCCAAAGCCTCGACCCCTCCCTTGTGGAAGACCTCGGCCTCCCGGAGAACTACATCTCCTCCAATACTGGTGACGCCAACTACACACCGGCCGGATTGATCTCCTCTCCGGACGGCAGCGGCAATTTCGTTTTCCCCTCCACCGCGACCGACCTCAGCAATCTTCCTGAAGACTTTCCCCATCCTCCGACCCTGAATTGGGAAGGCTCCGGCTCAGGCAATGACATGATCTATCCCATTGTCGGGTTCAACAAGCGGCTTTCCGGCGACGACCAATTCTCCCTTCTGCCTTATCCCAAGGTCGCCTTCGGATACAGTGAGCAAGGTCAGAACTTTATCGCCAAGCGTAACTGGTGGACCTTCACCGTTGATTGGGGCGCAGCATTGGCCGCAGACAGCGGCATTGCCTCCCACCAGGAGACTTATGTGCTTTCGCTCTATGAGGTCCCCGGGCAATTGGCCCTCTCTAGCTCCGGAACGGCAACTGCCCTTGGCAAATTCTCCGATGGCACCGACTGGGATGAAATTTCGATTGAGGGCTCCATCTTCGCTCACAAGGCCCGGGTCAAGGACCTCACCGGCTTGGGGACCATCTCCAGCCGCACTGGGGTGGAGCTGGACGCGAATGCTCCCGAGGGCCAATCCATCGGGGGACTCGCCGAACGCCGGGAGGAGCGAAACTTGAGTGACACCTTCTACGCCTATTCCTCTTCAGCGGACTCGGGCCTGGTCTCCTTCACGCCCATCAACCGTGGCTTTGATTTTTTTGACTTCTTCAGTCACGTTGATGATTCCAACGCGATCTCTCCCACAGGGTGGAACGAATACTCAATCGGCGCCGGTCAATGCAAGATGACGGTCGATGTCTGCCAGCTCTATGGAGGCTCCAGCTCCAATGCCTACCGCCTGATGGTCGCTCCGCAATTTAGCGGGTCGAGACGCCCCGTCCGCTGCTCTCGGGGCGGCTGGTGGAACACCCCCGGCGAGAAATCAGACTGGGGCGGCACCAATGGCTGGAATGGAAGTCCGGAGGGAGATGACTGGCCTTTCCAAGATAACGCCACCTATGGCCGGACGATCGGTGGAGGACGCCGCTACATCACCCTCGATCTTGAAAAACTCCCTCACTTTCTCAGCGAAATCGGTGCTGACGACATCACCGAGAATAATAGCCTCTGGGTAGGCGTCCGCTATAACGGGCCCAATGAAGGGATTAACAAGGATCCGTGGAACTCGTTCGGCAACGACAACATTGCCAAGCCGAACTTCCCAAGCACCAATGACGACTTCGCTCTCGTCATCACCAACTCCTCGGATCTCTCGGAGTTCACCAATGGCTTCACCCTCATCACTCCGATGCGGGTGTATTTTGCGGACGACTTCAATACCGTCCCAACCACTCCGCCGGCAGGAAGCGGCATTACGGACGATTGGTATCCTCCCGTGTCCGTTTACGCGCCTGAGAAGCGTTTCGGTATCGAATTGACTGGCAACGGCTTTATCAATCTGAAAGGCCAAGTCGGCTACCTGCCAAGTGACGAAGTGACCTCCGAGCTCAATCCTCTCGACTTCCGCGAAGGTGGCCAGGACACCTTCAATGCGAACAACGTCACCGCCGAACTCCAGCCCATCGAGCGAGTGGAGGATGTCCCTCCCATCAACTCCATGAGCTGGATGACGGTGATCGAGCGCGTGCATTAGAGTTGGCAAAGACCTCTTTCTGGATTGTCACCGCCTCTGTCGGGGATAAGCTCAGGGTTGCGCATTGGCCTCCGTCGTCACGGAGGCGGCGAAACCCATTAATCCCATGACATCCACCTTCATCACCCCGCTCGCCGGTTTGCTAGGTCTTGCTCTAGCCTTTGTCCTCTATCGTCTCATTACCAAACGCCCCGGTGGCGAGGGCAAAATTGCCGATATTGCCAGCCGCATCGAGCGCGGCGCCATGGTCTTTATGAAGAGGGAGTTTCTCCTCATCTCCGCAGTCGCGCTCGTCATTGGAGCCTGCCTCTTCTTCTTCCAGAAGCCCGAATATGCCCGTGAGCAGACCTTGGCCTTCTTTGGCGGAGCGCTCGCCTCATCCATCGCTGGCTTCATTGGCATGCGCACCGCGACCAAGGCCAACGTCCGCACCACGATAGCGGCAAATCAAGAAGGCTCCGGGCCAGCTCTCACCACGGCCTTCTTCGGCGGTTCCGTGATGGGTCTGACCGTCGCCTCCATGGGCCTGCTCGGCTTGGGCAGCTTGTTCTTCTTCTACCACGGGCGTGAGCAAGTGGCGGAAATCATGGAAGGCTTCGCCATGGGAGCTTCACTCGTCGCCCTCTTCTATCGGGTCGGCGGGGGCATCTTCACCAAGGCCGCCGATGTGGGCGCCGATCTGGTGGGCAAGGTGGAAGCTGGCATCCCGGAGGATGACCCCCGTAATCCCGGCGTGATTGCGGACAATGTCGGAGACAACGTCGGCGATGTGGCGGGCATGGGCTCGGATATCTTTGAGAGCTATTGCGGAGCGCAGATTGCCACCATCGCTATTGCCGGAGCCTTGGCCACCGGCGTGCTCGCCGGATTGGGCTTCGAGGGCGAGGGCGGCCAGCAGCTCGCGATGCAACTTCCCCTCTTGCTCACCACCGTCGGGCTAGTCTGCTCCCTCCTTGGCGTGCTGACAGTCCGCCTCATGTGCGGGAAGGATCCGGCCAAAGCTCTCCGCTTTGGCACCATTGGTTCGGCCCTTCTTTTCATCTTAGCTAGCTACGGCTTGGTGAGCCTGCTGGGGCTGAAGATCTCTCTGGGTAATTGCGTCCTTTGCGGCGCACTCGGCGGAATCGTCATCGGCCTCATCACCGAATACTACACGGCCGGCAAGCCCGTCCGAGACATTGCCCGCGCCGGGGAAACCGGCGTGGCCACCATCATGATCGCGGGTCTCTCAATCGGGTTAAAATCTGTCGCCGTCCCCCTTCTCGCCATCGCCACCGTCATCTTTGCCTCCTATGAGTTTGCCGGACTCTACGGCGTCGGCCTCGCTGCGGTGGGAATGCTGGGCACGGTCGGCATCACCATGGCCATTGATGCCTACGGCCCCGTTGCGGACAACGCCGGCGGCATTGCCGAAATGGCAGGCTTGGGCAAGGAGACGCGGCAGATTACCGACGGGCTGGATGCGGTAGGCAATACGACCGCGGCCATCGGCAAGGGCTTTGCAATCGGGGCAGCCGGCCTTGCCGCTCTCGCTTTGATCACCGCCTTCGTGCAGAAGACGACCATTCCTCTCGAACTCTCGGAGTCCGAGACCCTGCGCACCTTCTTCGTCGGCTTGCTCATCGGCGGCGTCATTCCCTTCATCAATGGCGCTGTCACCATGGATGCCGTCGGCCACGCCGCTTTCGATATGATTTCGGAGATTCGGCGCCAATTCCGAGAAATCCCCGGCCTCCTCGAAGGGACCGCCGAGCCGGATTCCGACCGTTGCATTGATATCGCCACCAAGGCAGCCACCCTGCGGATGCTCATCCCCGCCCTTCTCGCAGTGGGCACCCCCGTCGCCGTCGGCTTTTCCTTGGGAGCCACCGCTCTGGCCGGCACACTCTTTGGGGCGCTGCTCGTCTGCCTCCTCCTCGCCCTCATGATGTCCAATGCGGGAGGCGCCTGGGATAATGCGAAAAAGCATGTCGAGGAAGGGAACTTCGGCGGCAAGAACTCCGAGGTCCACAAGGGCTGCGTCGTCGGAGACACCGTGGGCGACCCCTTCAAGGACACCTCCGGACCATCCATGAATATTCTGATCAACGTGATGGCAATCGTGAGCATTGTGATCGCGCCCCACCTTGCCTAAGGATGCCGCCGGTTTTTGCCGCCACGGTTTCATGAATTCTTCGGGAAAAAAACTGAGCTTCGCCGCACGGGCTCACAGCCTGCCCCGCCGGCGTGAGTTTTACCTGGCGCTGGCCTGGACGGCGCCATTCTACCTCGCGCTGATACTCAGTTTGATCGCCCTCGTCCTGTTCCTGATGACGCCCGAGAAGATGCAAGCCTTCCTTCTGGTCGGCCTGACCGCAGCCGCGCTCGCTCTCTGGGCCGGCTCCTTCTTCTCGCGGCGGCAAGCTCGTTGCCCCCTCTGCCGGGCAACGCCTTACTTCGACAACGGTGCCATGGCCCACGAGAAGTCGTTCCGGCTCTATCCTCTTAACTGCGCTCACACCAATGTCCTGCGGACGATGGTGATCCAGAGCTTCCGCTGCCAATACTGCGGCACACCCTTCGATCTACTCAAAGAGAACAGACCGCCAAAGGATGACCCGGACGCTGCAAGCGCAAACTCTTGAGATTCCTTCTTGCCAATTTGCAATCCAAGCCCTAGCTTCCCGCCCCCCGCAACCCGGCTCAAGATCATGTCAAAACACAATAGTCTCAAACGCTCTAGTTCCGTTGGCGGCAAGCGCTCAGTCATGAAGCGCTTCGAACGCGTGAAAGTCCTCAAGGAGCGAGGCCAATGGAAAGAAGGCCAAAGCCCAATCGGCCTCCCCAAGACTAAGGGAGAAGCCTAATCCGACTTCTATCACACTAGAAAACTTTCGGGCGGAACCCTTCTGAGGTTCCGCTTTTTTGTCCCTATTTGCCACCACTCCCACCACTTGGATGCAAGAAGAAGAAGTTCGCCTCAACAAGTTTGTCGCATCCTGCACCGAACTCTCGCGGCGGGAAGCTGATCGTCTGATCCAAGAAGGAGAGGTCAGCGTCAATGGCTCCATCTGCACCAATCCGGCGGTCCGCGTGATCACCGGGCACGACCAAGTCAGGCTGGGACGCAAGGCTCTCCACCAGCGCCCCCCCATGGTGGTCGCCTTTCACAAGCCCCGCGAGGTCGTCTGCTCGCGGAGCGACGAGCGCAATCGGAAGACGATCTACAATCTTCTTCCCCATAAATTTCATCACCTCAAACACGTTGGCCGACTCGACCAAGACTCGGAAGGGCTCTTGATCCTGACCAATGACGGTCAACTCGCGCAGCAAATCACCAAGCCCGCTACCAAGCTGGAGAAGGAATATCAGGTCACCATTGACCAGCCCTTCGAGAGCGAGCTTCTCCTCCAGCTCGTCAAGGGAGTTCATACCCCTGAGGGCCAGGGCAAGGCTAAGTACGCGCAGCGAATCTCGCCCCGACGCATCTCCGTCGTGCTCGAATCCGGATTCAAGCGTCAAGTCCGGCTCATGCTCTCCACCCTCGGCTTTCGGGTCACCCGGCTTGTTCGCGTCCGCATCGGCTCGCTCACCTTGGGTGAGCTACCCTTGGGTAAGACCGAACTCCTCGACAAGCTTGCCATTGAGCACCTGCTCACCAATCCTGAGCCGCGGAAAAACAGCCCGAACTAACAGGCTGACCCGCGCCATTGGCTTTTGGGGGTTGTCGCCACGCCAGACATCGTCTTTTGTCTAGTGGTATAACCCATGAGTAAGAATATCGAAACCCATCTGCAGGAGAACCGCGTCTTCAAGCCTGCCAAGGAATTCTCGAAGAAGGCACGCATCTCTTCGATGAAGCAATATGAGGAGCTCTATGAGGAATCGATAAAGAAGCCCCGCACCTTCTGGGCCCGCGAGGCCAAAGAACTCGCTTGGCGGAAGAAGTGGACCAGCGTGCTCGATTGGAAGCCGCCCTATGCCAAGTGGTTCGTGGGCGGCAAGCTCAACGTGACCGAGTCCTGCCTCGATCGCCATCTCGAGACCCATCGCGCCAACAAGGCCGCCATCATCTGGGAAGGTGAACCCGGCGAGATCCGCACCCTCACCTTCCGCCAGCTCCATCGCGAGGTCTGCCGCTTCGCCAATGTCTTGCTCAACAACGGAGTCAAGCCAAAGGACCGCGTCCTCATCTACATGCCCATGGTCCCGGAGGCAGCCATCGCCATGCTGGCCTGCGCCCGCATTGGTGCGATCCATTCCGTCGTCTTCGGAGGCTTCTCCGCCGATTCCATCGCCGATCGCTTGGAGGATTGCGGAGCCAAACTCGTCATCACCGCCGACGGAGGCTACCGGCGGGGTAAGATTGTTCCGCTCAAAGCCAGTGTAGACGAAGCGCTGGACAAGTATGAAGGTCAGGTCGAGACCGTCATCGTCTATCAGCGAACCGGCGAGGACGTAGCAATGAAGCGAGGTCGCGACAAATTCTGGAAGGAGGAGATGGCCAAGGCTGACAAGACGCATGAGCCAAAAGCATTCGACTCCGAGCATCCCCTCTTCATCCTCTATACCTCCGGATCGACGGGCAAGCCCAAGGGCATCCTGCACACCTCCGGCGGCTACCTGTTAGGAGCCTACAGCACCTGCAAATACATCTTCGATATGCGCGACGAAGACGTCTATTGGTGCACCGCCGATGTTGGCTGGATCACCGGGCACACGTACATCGTCTACGGTCCTCTGGCCAATGGAGTGACCCAGGTGATGTACGAGGGAGCGCCCAATCATCCCGACTTCGGCCGCTTTTGGGAGATGGTCGAGCGTCATCGGGTTTCAATCTTTTACACCGCGCCGACAGCTATCCGGGCCTTTATCAAAGCCGGAGACCACTTCCCCGAGCAACACGACCTCTCCTCCCTCCGTCTCCTCGGCACCGTCGGCGAGCCCATCAATCCGGAAGCCTGGATGTGGTATCACCTCAAGATCGGCGGAGGCCGTTGCCCCATCGTCGATACTTGGTGGCAAACGGAGACCGGAGCCATCATGATCAGCCCGCTTCCGGGTGCGACCCCGACCCGTCCCGGCACAGCCACTAGGCCATTCTTCGGCGTCGATGCGGCCATCCTCGACGAAGAAGGGAACGAATGCGGCCCGAACGAGGGCGGCAAGCTGGTCATCCGTAAGCCTTGGCCCTCCATGACCCGAACCATCTGGGGCGACAAAAGGCGCTTCCGAAAGACCTACTGGTCCGACTATGAAGGCCTCTACACGGCAGGCGACGGAGCCTTCCGCGGCCCCCGGGGCAACTTCTGGATCGTCGGTCGCCTTGATGATGTCTTGAATGTCTCCGGTCACCGCCTCGGGACGGCAGAAGTCGAGTCCGCCCTCGTCGAGCACCAGACCGTGGCCGAAGCCGCCGTGGTCGGTCGACCCCACGAGATTAAGGGCCAGGGCGTCATTGCCTTCGTCACCTTGAAGGAAGGAGTGCTGCCCAACGCCGAGCTCAACCAGGAATTGCGGAACCACGTTGCACAGATTATCGGCGCGATCGCCCGCCCGGACGAAATTCATTTCGCTCCGGCATTGCCAAAAACCCGTTCCGGTAAAATCATGCGCCGTCTCCTCAAAGAACTCGTCACCAAGGGCGAGGTCTCGGGGAACGTCACCACCCTGGAAGACTTGGGTGTGATTGAACATCTCCAAGAAAGCCTGGCTAACGCCAAATCGCAATGACACGCACTGGATACATCTTCGCCCGACTGTTCACCTCTTTCGGTATTGCCCGGACAGACACCTATCGGGGCAATGCCGCCTTCGAATCCCACCTCCTCCATGAAGCGGAGGAAATCCTCGGGAACTTGGCTTGGAAAGAAACAGAACAGCTCGAGGACATCTCCGCCGACTACTGGCAATTGCGAAAGCTCGGCCAGAAGCACGATGCTCTTGAGAAGGAAAGCGAGAGCTTGATTGAGCAGATTGAAGCCTCCCAAGAGGCTCGCTCGAACGCCATTGAAGAAGTATCCGACAAAACCCGCGACCAAGTTCAGCGGCGGGATCAGGTCGCGGAGCAGCTTGAGCGCTCCCGTCGGGAGGAAGAAGAAATCCTTCGGCAAGGTCGCTCGGTAAAGAGGACGCATCAGGGCCTCAAAGCAAAGCTAGAGGTTCTGCAAGCGGAATCCACAGATGAACAGTCTCTCAAGCAAACCAAGGAACAGCTCAAGGAGCTACGCCAGAAATTCGACGGGATCAAAAAACGCCGAGAGGAGATTCAAGCTCGTCTCATCGAGCTGGATACTGAGCTGAAGGAACTCAGCGAACTCATCAACAAAGAGAATCAGCTGGTGAGGGAGAAAGCGGAAAACGACTTCTCTAACATCGGCAAAGCCAACAAGCAGCTGACAACGATCAAGAGTGAAATGGGGAGCATCTCCCAAGATGCCAACGAGCTTTTTACCGGCATCGGACAATATTTGATCACGAATCAGAAGGACCCGGAGGTGAAGGCGATCATTGCTCCCCACCGCAAGTTCGTCGACTTGATCAATGCCCTGCGGGCGTCCATCGACCGAAACCAAAGGCTCTTCACCTGAGCCTTTGGCTTCTTTCTAACAGGGCTAACAAGTGCGCTCAAGCCAAGAGGCGTTCCTTCAATTCCTGCACGCGAGCCAAGGCATCTTCTCCCAAGAAGTTAGCATGCCCGCACTTCCGCAGGCCCTCACGACTAGATTTACCGTAGAAATGCCAGTAGGCGTCTGCCTCCTTGGCAAGTTCGTCCTCTAGGCGATTGGCTCGCCATAGGTCGCCAAGCAAATTGAGCATCACCACCGGACTCAGTAGCTTGGTCTCCCCTAGCCTCAATCCGCAAACTGCCCGCAGCTGCTGCTCAAACTGGGAGGTCGCGCACGCATCCATGGTGTGGTGCCCGGAATTGTGAGGACGCGGGGCCATCTCGTTCACGAGTAGGCTACCATCCTTCTTGACGAAGAACTCCACCCCCATCAGCCCGCAATAGTCCATTTTTTCCGCAACCGAGACAGCAATTTCACGCGCCTCTGCAGCCACATTTTCACTTACCCGAGCCGGCGCGATGGAGACGTCGAGGACATGCTGACGATGCTCATTCTCCGCGACATCGTAGGTGACCACCTGCCCCTCTCCATCACGAGCGACCATCACCGAGACTTCGCGCTCGAATTCAACCCACTGCTCCAGCACTCCCTTGGGAGCATCGAATTCTGCCCAAGCTGCCGCTGCATCCGCGTCGGCAGCGAGCTTCACCTGCCCCTTGCCATCGTAACCGAACTCGGCCGTCTTGAGCACGCATTGGCCCAGCTCGCGCAGTCCTTCCGCCAATTCATCCGCATTGTGAACGAGGCGGAAAGGAGTGCAGGCGATGTCGTTGTCACGGAGGAAGGTCTTCTCCCGCTCCCGGTTTTGGCAGATCCCAATGGCCTCCGCACTTGGATACAATCCGACTTTTCCCTCTACCTGACGCAAGAGCGGCAGGGGAATATTCTCAAACTCCACCGTTGCCACATCGACCGCAGAGCAAAAGTCAGTCAAAGCCTGACCATCATCGAATTCCTTGAGGATCACCTCATCAGCGACTCCCATGACTGGCTCGGCCACCCTCGTCCCACTCCAGACCAAGGTGCGGTATCCCATCCGCCGGGCCTCCAGGCACAGCATGCGGCCTAGCTGACCACCTCCTAATATCCCAAGGGTCTTACCTGGCAGAATCGTCTTCTTCATCTCACGCGGGAAGTTCTTTGGCCAAAACAGTCTCGGTCTGCTTCGCGCGAAAATCCTCCAGCTTCTTCTGGAGTGTCTCATCGCTTGTCGAGAGGATGGACACCGCCGCCAGCCCTGCATTCGCCGCACCAGCCTCGCCAATAGCGAAGGTGGCTACCGGGATACCCTTCGGCATCTGCACGATGGAGAGAAGCGAATCCATTCCATTAAGCGCCCGCGACTTCACCGGCACACCCAAGACCGGCAAGGTGGTGACTGCGGCCAACATACCAGGCAGGTGGGCCGCCCCGCCCGCGCCGGCGATGATGCACTTCAGGCCCCGCGCAGAAGCGGTCTTCCCATATTCCATCAGAAGGTCCGGGGTGCGATGGGCACTGACGACCTTCGCTTCGAAAGCAACTCCAAAATCCTTCAGCACCTCGGCTGCCTTCTCCATGGTCGGCCAATCGGAATCGCTTCCCATCACCACGCCCACCTTTATTGTCGCGTCACTCATTTCCAAAACGCTGCCTTTTCGCGCGGACGCAAACAAGCCCGAACGCTGCCAGCGCGAAGGACGGGCGGACGGACAATCAAATTGGCTTGAGCTCAATCTGGAGGCTATCCGTCGCTTTCATCGGGATATTATAAGTCCGGCTCCAAGTGCCGCTCTCGGCATCATAGTCAGTCTGCCAAAAGTCATTGCCATGCACACTCTGGTCCAGCATTTCCCCATCGACCAGAAGCTGATGCCCGGCATGGCTCTCCAAGCCGCACACGGTGACCGCAACATACCCCACCCCACCGGAGACCCTCATCGCCGCTTCGCCCCCGGTCGCCTGAAGCCGCAAGTCAGGATACCGCTGCAGAAGCTCGCCCTTCTCAATTGATACGTCACGCCGGTTCCCCCGGGCCTCTCGTTGGACCATCTCCCAAGAGGACCGACATAGGGACAAGGCTTCCCGCAGTGATTCACTAGGACCATAGTAATCCGCCGCGCTTTGCGGAATCACTAGATATTCCAGCACGGCCTCCACATAGTCTCCCGGCACAAGCCGATTGATCCCGGCTGGGGGCACCACTTCCAGGATCGAATAGTCTCTTCGGTGCCGGGTGACCCCACGCTCGCCAAAACAAACCGGAGCGTCTTCCCCTCCAAGGCGGGCAGACCAGCCGCGGACAATCAGACCCCGGTTCGCCCAAGCCCCGGTCCCTTCCTTATGAGCCGGTCTCCGAGCGTCATGCAGCGATGCCCAGGGCGTTTTACCTTGCACTTCGTATGGACCAGCTCGCCGCTGGTCTCCGCCCGGAGTAGTTTGCCAAGCCTGTTGGAGTCCGTCCCTATTCCCGATCGCGAAGCTCCCTTCTCTCGTAAAGTTGTAGGTCTCGGCACCCAGCTGAACGATCGCAAAGCGGGAGAACGGGACAACCTCGTCAACCTCCATCCTGATGCGCAGCGTCCCGCGAACCAAGTCATCCGTCCGTGACAAACTCACCGTTTCCTGATGCCGGATTCCTTCGCCGATTCGCCCCTGGTAGGTAACCTCTGTTAGACAAGGCCCATTACGATGATGAAAGGCTCGCATCCCTTGGTGCGGTAGACGCCGCCCCTCCTCATCATGGAGTCGGAAGAAATCACCTCCACCCACGTTACTCGTCCAGCCCCATCGCTCCCGGCCATTCATCGGGGTCACCATCAGCGGCCTCACGTCCGTGATAGAACATTGCGCCTGGGCTTGCTCTGGATCGAAGCAGATGCTCTCTCCCCAGGCACCAAGCGCGCTCTGTTCCCATAACTGATTACCTCCCCAACCAATGAGCGAGAGCTGGGCGTGGGACGCTGCGGGAAGCCCGCCCCAATGGCCATAGACAATGACCAGTTCCAGTTCGACCGACGAACCAGGCGGCATTTCCACTTGGGTAATGCCGTGAAACCATAAGCCGGAATGGACCCCACCTTCTGGCCGGGTGTGCCAGTTTTTACTCAGCTGCATCGGCAGGCCGGTAGGATGGCCACTCGTATCCCGTAAGATAGCTGATATTCCGGTGATGGGCTGGCCGATCTTTTGCCGGATCCCTCCTTTCGATTTCTCAAACATCAAGCGGGCGACAGCGGGTTCAGGGCCCGGATTGCGCACCTCAATCTGAAGTGACTCCATCGCATTGTTCGTCCCTCCGTCCGCAGGTTCCAAGCCATCAAGATTAATCCGATGCCAGCCGATCGAAGGCTCAAAGACGACGGGCCGATCTCCTGCCTCCACTTCGACTTCTTGGACATTCTCTATCAAACTGAAGCCCTTCGGATTGAGAACGAGAGCCAACTGCTCCCCGGAACACTCGACCTGCAGCTTCCGACCCTCACAAGTCAATGTCCCTTGAAGTGTCGCTCCCGCAAAGCGAGGGCCGGGAATGAGAATGAAAGACAGACGATCGGGCCAGGCCGCGATCTCCAATCGAGCCTCGCTTTCAATCAACTCGCCCTGCTCGTTACGAAAGAGCAAGTGGGTGACATCGGCCCGTTGCAGGAATCTTCCGGACTCAATGACCCTCGGTCCAGTAAATCGCGTGGCATCTTTTGCCCCCACACAGTGGTAGTCCACCCCTTGATGATTCATCCGCAGATGCAACGTGGCTGGCGGCAAACTGCGCCAATTCGCTTCGTCTGTTAGAGCGCCGAAATGTTGGATCGCCAAGGTCTCGGTGTGGTAGGCCATAGCATAGCCATTCCCTTTCACCACCCGCACCCAAGGGCGACCATCTCCCTTGGAGGGAACCCCGTCCTGCCACCACATTGAGGTCTGCTCCCCCGGCTCGGGCATCAGCTTCCGCAGGTCATTGAGTTTCCCGTGCCCAGCGAACATGATCGTTCCGCCAGTCGAGGGTGGACGCCGTCGTGAGCGCCTGCCATCCCGCGCTCCCCGTAGCTTTCTTGCCGCCTCGCCGGTGTATTCGGCCTCTTTGCCCAAACGATTATGGAAGTGGTTATATACCTTCTCATACATCGGCCGGAGCCGTCCCCGTCCGTCGTCTGAAATCTCCCGGTAGTGGTAGCGATTCTGGAAACTACGGTAGGGCTCGTAGGGAACCTCCAGGCCCAGATTATACTTTGCCGTGTACTCAAATCCCTTCAGCAAGCGATTGTCGAAGGCTCCGTAGAGATCCTCGCCTTGGTTCCAGGCAATCTCACAGGAGCAAGCGAGGAAATCGAGCCCCATCTGGGTGTGAGACTGGTCCCGCCCACTTTCCTGGCATTGTCCCGAGGGTTTGAAGTAGTTTCTGACTGCCCCGTTGCCTCTACCATTCAAGTAGTAGTCACGGCCTCGCTCGAACATGGCCCGGTCTTCCAAAAAGACGCCCATCGCGAGCAGGGTCTGAATCATCGCGGCATCCCAATTGCCATTTGCAGTCGGGTAGAAGTCCTTGATGAGAGGATAGAACTTATCACGCAGCATCCCTTCAAAGCGGATTTGATTCTCTCGAGGCCACCCGTCCCAAGTGTGGCGGATCAATTCAGCCGCATTGCAAAATTCATAACCCTCCATGCCAACAAGCAAGCGCGCATCGTGATTACTAATCGACTGCAATGTCTTGGACCAGGCATCGAGGATCTCGGCGGCTTTGCGAGCGTGCTCTTCATTTTCGCTAATGACCCATTGCAAGGCATGGGTGTAGGCAGCCCTGGCATCGTTGCTGAAATCCGAGGACCCGATATTCGGGTTGTTGTAAGGCCCTCTCTCGACATGAGGATGAGGCTCCGGCTTCCAATCCAAGCTTGCATAGCGTGTGTTGGTGAGACGGCGCCAGGCCGTTGCCCAAGGCTCCGCGCCAGAGGCGACTTTTTGCTTGGCGAACTGGATGGAATCCGAGCTGTGAGAAATACCGGGGTGACGGAAGACTGATTTCTCGACCTCCCACCTCAGCATTCGAAAGTCAGGATCGGGGCCCCGCCAGGGCGCGCCAAAGCGGCGGCTCCCGGGCTTCCGCTTCACCCGCAAGGTCTCTTGTCCGCCGAGACGCAGCTCGCAAATGCCCTGCCAGCTTGTGAGCCTCTTTCCCGCGATGTTTTGGAAATCACCGGGTCTTAACTTGATGGTCTCCCACTCCCCTCCCCCTTGCAGTTCCATCTCCGCAACGTGGCTATCGATTGTGACCACCAACTTGTTCGCTTCTTCCGATCGAAGCTCCAGGCAGAGAGTGGACCCCTCCGGAGCGTGATGGCAGGGGTCATTGACCAGATGCGTCCGCCGAGGCCAACTCTCAGGCTGCAAGGTGAACCATTCTTTTTCCCAGTCCTCCTCAAAGGACTCGATGACCATCCCCGGCTTGAGGGTCACTTCGTGGTCGGCCGCTTGCAGGCGTTCACCAGCCACCATGGATAATGGAGAAGATACCACGAACTTGTTCGTCTCATACTCCCGATAGCCATAGCCGGCTCCCGAGACGGGCTCATCCAGCTCGTAGGTCACATTGGCGTAGGCCCAAAGAGGCCTTTCCTCGCTATGCAGAAAGAGTTCCGCCTCCCAGACGCCGCCCCTCTTCTTCTCAGGTGAAGCGTGCCGCCATAAGCGGTTCACGACCACGTCACGCTCGGAAGTCGGCACCGCATCCTGGGTGTAGTAGACATCGACCGAAACGATGGAGCGCGAGGAATCCGGCTTCACCCTCAGGAGAGGAATTCCGTCCGGCCCTTCCAATTCCAGAGAGGTTTCCGGGGTGTCCGGGTAAGTGAATTTCTCTTTGAGATGTTGGTCGAACCACAATTGGGTAGCCACCGCGTAGAGACCCGTATCCTGATGATTGTGGTGTGGTGAACTACTAATCCGCCAGTCCTCAGACGGGATCTCAGCCACGGCGAGCTGGAGGTCATCGACTCGACCATGGAAATCGTTGGACGGGCTGAGGAAGACGATTGGGCAAGACAGCCGCTTGAGATAAGGCTCATCTCCGACCGAGGCCCGGAAGGCGGCATCCTCGTTGTATCGATCGCTCACCCCGCCGCAGGAAGGAGCCGCCGCCTTGACCCGGTGGTCGGATCCCGCAGTCAGCACTGTGAGCTTCCCGCCCATCGAGTGCCCATAGACGCCGAGTCTCTCAGCATCGACCTCCTCCTGCTGCTCAAGAAAAGTGAGGGCCCGTCGCGCTCCCAAGGTGACCAGAAACCACCCGTTGTTCCGCGCCGAGGGCACGCCATCAAGCGTCCAAGCGGAGGGTTCGTCGAGGCGGTGGAAACTGTGCTGCCGATAGCGGGAAGGGGCATGATAGCCGTCAAGAGCCCCCCAATCCGTCGTCACCCGGTAGTCCGTATGGTCCGTCGCGTCATCCCAGAAGAGCTTCACCTCCTTCGGAGTCACCCGGTAATCAGGCGCGTTGATACGCCCCGCCCAAGCGATGGAAAGGGTGGCATAGCCCCGACGACCATTGGACAGCACCGCCCGGTAGTCGGCGTATTGCCCTCCCCCATGGATTTGGACAAGTCCGGGCACCTTACCCCGATTCTTCGGGTAGCCGTAGATGCCAGCCATCATCGCCTTCTCCCCCTTGAAGACTCCGATGCGATAGCGGACCACCTGCATCACCACTCCGTCCTCTTCCCACTCCTTGAGCACCTCGACGTCGAGAGGCTCGGCTTGCGGGTCAAACCCCTCCCAGACTTCGGCAAAGGTATCGGGTCCGGAGCCCTCCAGAATCGGAACCAGGGTTTCCGCTCCGACAAGGGAGCCCCAGTGCAGCAGGCAGAAAAAAAAGACGCGCCTCATCAGCGCGCCTTGCCAAACGGTGGAGAAATTGGGGAAGTGAAAGAGATGGTGCATGGGCGCAGGGTTCTGCGCTACCTACGCCTGCCTCATCGCGATGCTTTCCCAGAAGCTCAAGTCACCTTGTTAAACGAACACAGCGACCTCTGCAGCCTTAGTCAAAGGAGAGCTCAAGTGACTCGATGATGGGCTTCGACTTGTTTTCAGTCGAGTCATCGATCTTCACTTCGACTTGGAAACCGAAGCCCTCGGGCAGGCCGGATAGATCCAGCTCGGCAGGCTTCTTGGCCACCTGACGGGAGAACCCTTCGATTCTCTCATAGCTCTCCTTCACCTCCTGCCAGTCCGTCCATTGGTCGACTTGGCCGTCCTTATCGGTGTCGACTCCCACCCGGGCCGTCACCGTCTCGACCCAAGGTCCCGGGCTCACGAAATCGTTAGCTTGCTGCGTGACCAAGTAGAACTGCCCCTCGGCAAAGCCGATGTCGGGATCCGGATGCCCTTTTCCGATATGATCACACCAAGTAAACTGCTCATCGATGGAAGACGAGGTGAACCAGCACACACTCATCTGATGACCGCCAACTGGATCATAGTCGCCGAACAGGTAATATTGCCCGCCGATGGCGATTAATGCCCAATCGCCGTAGGCCTCTTGCTCCGGCTCGTGGATTTCATACTCAGCCTCATTAGTCGGATAGTTCTCCGGGTCTTCCTTCTTCCAATGAGGGTGACGATAGGTCCCCGTCTTTCCGGTCGGCTTGGTGCGTTCGTCCACCGCGTAGCCGACAATTTCGAAGGGGCTGACCCCGTCCTTGCTGACCGCGTGGCCAGCGAGCGGGGAATCCCAGGAGCGCGCGTTCGCGCTGATCGGGCTCCAATCCTCAAAAACCACATGCACGTTCCCCTCGAGATCGCGAATGAATCCCGCATCCGAGCCATGAGAAGGGTCGTCAAGGACCTTCCCCTTGTTCTCGCCCGGGACGCCATCGGTCAGGTCATTGTCCACATAAGCGTGCGGATCCTGATCATTGGGAAAGTCGTAGTAGATAATCGTAGAACCATCCACTTGTTCGGCACTGGTCACCCAACGGGAGAACTTCTCGCTGACCGGTCCGTGGTGAACCCAGTTAACCATATCCCGGCTCTGCCAAGCATGGTAGCCGCCAAGCCCGGGCTTCAAGCCCCCGGGGGCATCAAACTGATTGGCGAAGGGCGTTGTCTTCAATTCCACATCATAGCCTTCCAGCGACACGGTCTCGGCCTTGAAGCCCTTTTTGTCATTAGTGTTCCCGTATTTCCCGAACATCCAGTAGTCCTGAGGTCCTTTGGCGAGGAAGACAGGCGCATCCCGTAGATTGGACGGCCCCACATTCTTGACCGGCTCCCAGTTCTGCCAGATGGCGGATTGCTCAATGAGCAGCGATTGGGCGGAGCGTTTTTCGTCGAATTGATGAACTACGGTCTTCAGCTGGCCTGACTGCTCTTGCGGCGAGATGGCCCCATTTTCCACCTTCAATCCTTCCAGGGATTCGGTAGAAGATTTCCAATCGTTCGCCTCGCCGATGCGCCAAGTTTCGGAACAAACGGGAGAGAGAGACAGAGCCAGTGTGAGGCATCCCAAAGGGAGATGATTCAGGTGTGTCGGATTCATGGTTAATTGAGATGAATCAAAATCTCAGGTCTCCCCGACTAGCTTGGCTTCGCGAAGTCCTCAGCGGGGAAGGTCGAAATTTTGTCCTCCTTTCAAACGCTTGAAAGATCGTATTCTTCCAAAGAGTCATCAATGACCGCTTTTCATTACATGAAAATTCTTCGTCTTACCGCTCTTTGCGTCCTCAGCAGCCTGATTTGTCACCTTGAGGGCGGAGAGCGCCCGAACATTATTTTCCTATTTGCCGACGATCAGAATTTCAGCTCCGTGGGCATCTACGGAAACCCTGAGGTCGAGACGCCGCACATGGACCAGCTGGGACGAGACGGCCTCATTTTCGACAATCACTACAATACCACCGCCATCTGCATGGCCAGTCGGGCGAACGTCTTCACCGGCATGTATGAATACAAGACCGGCACCAATTTCAGTCACGGGCACATGAAGGGGGACATCTGGGAAAAGTCCTACCCGAAGTTGCTCAGGGAAGCGGGCTATCTGACCGCCTTCGCGGGAAAGTTCGGCCTCGAAGTGGAGAACCCCGATGGCACCAAGGACATGCCGGCGGAAGACTTCGATTTCTGGGGCGGAGCTCCGGGCCAGAGCGACTACCGGACAGCGCATAATGAGTCCATGGCCGCCTATGCTGAGGACTATCCTCACTCCACGCTGTCCTACGGAGCCTTCGGCAGAGATGTCATCAGGAAGTCCGTCGACGCGGGGAAGCCTTTCTGCCTCTCCATCAGCTTCAAGGCTCCGCACCGCCCCACTACGCCCGATCCGCAATTTGACGACGTTTATCGTGGCAAGACCTTTACCAAGCCGGCCAACTACGGCCGGGAACATGGTGAGCATCTCGCTCCCCAGAGCCGCTTGGGACGGCAATACCCGCGCTTCGAGGAATGGCATTATGACGACGAATACGATCGGGTGATGGCAACTTATTATCAGCAGATCTACGCCATCGATGTCGCTCTCGGCATGATTCGGGAGGAAGTGGAGAAGCAGGGCCTCGGCGAGGACACCGTCATCATCTATACGAGCGATAATGGCTTTTTCTGCGGAGCCCACGGCTATGGCTCCAAGGTCCTGCCCTATGAGGAGTCGGCCCGCGTGCCCCTAATGATCCTTGACCCACGCAGCGCCAGTGCCGGGCGCGGCGCTCGCACCCGCGCTCTTACCGCCAATATTGACTTCGCTCCGACCATGCTTGAGCTGGCCGGGCTGGAGGTCCCCGCCAATATGGATGGCAGCAGCCTGCTCCCGCTCTTGGAGGATCCTTCCCGCAGTATTCGTGAGCAACTCGCCTTCATCAACGTCTTCGGCCCCTACCCGACCCGCTGCCTCAGTGTGCTGACACAGGACCATAAATACATCTACTGGTGGTATGGCGACGACAACATGGCACCCACCGAGGAACTTTTTCATCTCGCCGAGGATCCCTTGGAGCTCACCAACCTGGCCAGCAGCCCAGAGGCTGGGGAACGTCTCGCCGAGATGCGCCAGCGCTACGACCAGGAGCTGCTGAAGTGGAAAAACGAGGCAGTGCCCCACCATGGTTATCCTCGCTATGTCACTCTCTTTGATCGCAACCTACCACACGCGGAAAAAAGCTTTCCGGGAAAGAAAAAGAACTGAGCTGCCTCAGCCCGCCGATTCACCCACCAAATTTATTACCTGACATCCGATTCAATGAAGCAACTGCTCCTCTCCCTTCTCTCTCTCACCCTCCCCGCCCTCAGCCTGCAGGCTGACCCGGAAAAGCCTAACATCATCGTCATCTACACGGACGACCAAGGCTACGGCGACGTCAGCGCGCTCAATCCGGAAGCGAAGTTCAAGACGCCGAACCTCGACCGCCTCATCAATGAAGGGCTGGCCTTCACCAATGGCCACAGCGCCGACTCGGTCTGCACCCCCTCCCGCTACGCGCTCCTCACCGGTCGATACGCATGGCGCACGCACCTGAAGACGAGGGTCTTCGGCGCGGAGGCAAAGTGCCTCATCAAGGACGGCCGCATGACGCTGGCCTCTCTGCTGAAGGACAATGGCTACGACACCGCCATGGTGGGCAAGTGGCACTTGGGCATGGACTTCCCGGGCACGCCGCAGAATCGCGACTGGTCCAAACCGGTCACCAACATGCCCTTGGACAAGGGCTTCGACTACTTCTGGGGCATTCCTGCTTCTCTCAATTTTGGCATCCTGGCCTGGTTCGACGGACGCTTTGCCAAGACTCCTCCTACCCTCTACACAAATAAGAAGCCCAATGCCCGCCATGTGGACTACCGCATCATGCCTCCCTATGACGAAGAGCCGACCGGGCCAGGCCGTCACGTCAAGACCAAGGGCTTCGAGATTGCTCCCGACTTCGTCGACAATGAGTGCCTGACCCGCTTCACCGACAAGGCCATTGCATGGCTCGATTCCAAGACGGAAGACAGCTCTGCGGAGAAGCCCTTCTTCCTCTACCTTCCCTACACCTCCCCGCATTATCCCGTCTGCCCCTTGCCTGAATTCCATGGTCAGGGCGAGGCTGGAGCTTATGGCGAATTCATGATCGAGACCGACTACCACATCGGACGCATCCTTGACTTCCTTGATGAAAAAGGCCTCGCGGAGGATACGCTGATCGTATTCAGCAGCGACAATGGCCCCGAACGCTCATGGAAGGAGCGGATTGACAAGTTCGGCCATGATAGCCGGGGCGGCCTGAGAGAAGGCAAGCGCTCTGTCTATGAAGGAGGTCACCGTGTGCCCTTCATTGTCCGCTGGCCCGCCGGCATCAAGGAGCCTGGCCGACGTTGGGACGGCCTCATCGGCCAAACCGACCTTCTCGCCACCTTCGCGGAGATCATCGGGGCAAAGCTTCCTGCCGACGCGGGAGAAGATAGCGAAAGCTTCGCTCCACTTCTCCGCTCCCCGGAAGCGAATCCACGCCGGGTGCCCCTCATCAATCACGGGAACGCCGATCGCTATTCGATCACCTCGGACAATTGGAAACTCATCCTCCCCAGTGAGCGTTCTCCGAAGCCCGAGCTCTACAACCTCGATGAAGACCTCGCCGAGACAAACAATCTGGCCAGCGAACATCCGGAACGAGTCCAGGCATTGACGGAATCGATCAACAAGATCATCACCGCCGGCCGCTCCACCCCGGGCCAACGCCAGCCGAACGACACCGGCTACTGGGAGGCTCTTTATTGGATGACCGAGAAGGAATACGACGCGCTCAGCCAGCAGTAAGCCTCCCCTGTTCGTCCCCACTTTTGCAATAAGGACTGAATGGGATCTCACGGCTAAAGGGCGCCTTTCCTCCAAGGAAAGCGCCCTTTTCTGCGAAGGTGCCCTCGTTCAACTTGCTTGGCCCGCACCCTCCCGCTGCAATACCCGACCTTGGAGGTTGAAAAATCGCCTCCCTCCCATCCGTAGGAGACCGCCTCATTACCAGACTCATGTTTGCCGATTCCGTTCTGCCCCTCCGCCTCGCCGCACCCCTTCTCTCTCTCCCGCTGGCCTTGCAAGGTCTTGCCGAGAAGCCGGGTGAACACATCTACCAGCGAGGCTTCCTCAGCAAGGAGGAGGCTTGGCAATCGATCGAACTCCCTGACGGATACAAGCTGGAACTCGTCCTCAGCGAGCCCGAGATCAATGAGCCCGTGATGGTCGCTTGGGATGGCAACGGGGCCATGTACGTCGTCCAGATGGAGACTTACATGCAGGATATCGATGCGACGGGTGAAAAGAAGCCCGAGAGCAGCATCACCCGCCACGTCGATACCGACGGGGATGGAACCTACGATCAGCACACCGTCTTCGCCGAGGGGCTCAAGTTGCCCCGCTTCGTCCTGCCCTTGGATGACCGGATCATGGTGGGCGTCACGGATACCCTCGACCTTTGGAACTATCGGGATACGGACGGCGACGGCACGGCCGATGAGGTGACCAAGGTCTATGAGGGCGGCAAGCGCGGTGGCAATATGGAGCACCAGCCCAGCGGCCTGATGTGGGCCCTCGATAATTGGATCTACCTCACCTATGAAGCCAAGCGCTACCGCTTCACCAATGGCACCCTGGAAGTCCAGGAGATGCCCCGGGGCACCGGCCAATGGGGTCTGACCCAAGATGACTGGGGGCGCCTTTACTCCTGCCGGGCCGGGGCGGAACTTCCCGCCGAGAACATCCAGCAACCTCTCGCTTACGGCCCTCTCTCCCTTCCCGGGCAAGAGGAGCCCGGCTTCCGCAACGTCTACCCCATCGCGGAGATTCCAGATGTGCAGGGTGGCGAGCGCCGCGTGGGCCCCAATGGCGGGCTCTCCGTCTTCACCGGGGTGGCCGGTCTTTCCATCTACCGCGGAGACCGCTTGCCCGAGGATCTGCGGGGAGACCTGATTCTGCCCGAGCCGGTCGGCCGCCTCATTCGGCGCGCCAAGGTTGATCGCCAGGACGCCAAGTCCGTGCTGCGCAATGCCTATCCGGAATCCGAATTCATTCGAACCCGGGATGCCAACTTCCGCCCTCTTTGGAGCGCCACCACTCCACGGGGACAGATGATGATCGTCGATATGCATCGCGGCATCATCCAGCAGGGCCACTGGACCCGCCCCGGCACCTACCTCCGCGGCATCATCCAGAAGTGGGGCCTCGATAAGAATATTGGCAAAGGCCGCATCTATCGCCTCGTTCACGAAGACTACGAGCCCGGTCCACAACCCCGCATGCTGGAGGAGTCCACCGCCGAACTCGTTGCTCATCTGTCCCACCCCAATGGTTGGTGGCGCGATACCGCGCAGAAGCTCATCATCCTGCGGGATGACCGGGATTCGGTCATTCCCCTTCTTGAGGAAAAAGTCCGGGAAGACGCCTCCGAGCTTGGCCGCTTGCATGCCCTCTGGACCCTCGAAGGCATTGGTAAGGTCGATCCCGAGCTGGTCGCCCTCGCGCTCAATGACAAAGCCTCCATCGTCCGCACCTCGGCCATCCGCGTGGCGGAACCCTTCATGGCTTCCGGCAATGAAACCATCCTCGCCGCGCTAGGCTCTGAGCTACCAAACGACACCGAGATGATTGTGCAATTGCTCAACTCCATCTCTGCAAGCGGCACCACTCATAGCGGCTACCTCGCCATCGGCGAGAAAATCAAGGAAGAGCACAGCCATAACGAAGTCGTCGCCGAGGTGCTGAAGGTTCGTGCCCGGGCCGAGCGCGCGGCCATGCTTGCGCGCGAACGCCAGAAGCGCAATGAGGCCTTCGCCGCTTCCATGGAACGAGGGGAAGCCATCTATCAGCAGCTCTGCTTCTCCTGCCACGGTGAGAATGGCGAGGGCACTCCCATGGTGGGGCAGCCCGGGGCCAAGCTTGCCCCCTCCTTCACCGCCTCCCCCCGCGTTATCGATGGGACCGGTGAGAGCGCCATTCGCGTCCTGCTTCATGGCCTCAGTGGGCCTATCGATGGAAAGACTTACGAGGGCATCATGGTCCCGATGGCCAACAACGATGACCAGTGGGTCGCAGACATCGTGACCTACATCCGCAACAGCTTTGGCAATGATGCCCCCATGATCTCTCCCGCCCTTGTCGCCGACCTTCGTGAGCGTCACGCGGACCGGAGCGAAGCTTGGACAGTGGAAGAATTGGAGGCTCTCCAGCCCGCCAAGCTCACCTACGATAAGGATTGGAAGCTGACCGCCAGTCACAATCAGAAAGAGCTCAAGCTCGCCTTCGATGGCAACGAGAGAACGCGCTACACCACCGACCGGCGCATGACTCCGGGGATGTGGGTTCAGATCGAATTCCCCGAGCCAACTCGCATCAGCTCAATCAACCTTAGCACCCAGGAATCGAAAGGCGATTACCCGCGCGGCTACCTCGTTGAAGTCTCTGACGATGGCAAGAACTGGGGCAAACCGCTCGCCAGTGGAGCAGGCGGTCCTCAGACGCAAATCGCGCTCCCTCCCACCAGCGCCCGCTACCTACGCATCACCCAGACCGGTAGCGCCCGCCTTTTCTGGTCAATCCACGAAATGACCCTCTACGGAGAGTCGAAATAAGAATGGGGTCGACCTCAGCGCAATCCATTAATCGCCAAGCTCTTCACCGGCCTCGCCTCTTTACCAGACGCTTGCTCCGTCTCGAAACGGAGCGACCGCCCAGCCGGATAAACACCAGATCCCACCGCCAAACCGTCATGCGTATCTTCTTCCTCACCCTGCTCGCCCAAGCCTGCTTGGCCGCGGAAAGACCGAACATTCTTTTCCTCTTTACCGACGATCAAACTTACGAGGCCATCGGCGCCGCCGGTCTTCAAGATATCGATACGCCTCATCTCGACAGACTCACCAAGGAAGGCGTCACCTTCTCCCACGCCTACAACATGGGAGCCTGGAGCGGAGCGGTATGCGTCGCCAGCCGGACTTGCCTCGTCACCGGCAAGTCGCTTTGGAGAGCCAAGGATGGCCTTGAGCAGGCCAAGCAGGGTGACCAAAAACTTTGGAGCCAGCTCATGACCGAGGCGGGCTACGAGACCTATCTCGCTGGCAAATGGCATGTCGACTACCCGGCGGATCAAGCCTTCGCCCATACCGCCAATGTCAGGCCCGGCATGCCGAGAGCGATCGGGGGGATGAATCGTCCCAAGCCTGGCACGCC
Source organism: Verrucomicrobiota bacterium JB023 (assembly GCA_030673895.1). Classification (GTDB taxonomy): domain Bacteria; phylum Verrucomicrobiota; class Verrucomicrobiia; order Verrucomicrobiales; family Akkermansiaceae; genus Roseibacillus. The sequence goes on along the minus strand of JAUTCR010000033.1, from coordinate 130,343 downwards.
ACCGGAAGACCAATGGAAGCCTTGGGACAAAAGTAGGAAAGGCTTTTGGGAAGGAGGAAAGCACTGGAGCGAAGTCACCGCCGACGACGCAATCGGGTTCCTCAATGAAGCCAAGGACGACCCGGCGCCTTTCTTCATGTATATCGCCTTCAACGCTCCCCACGACCCTCGCCAATCGCCGAAGGAATTCATTGATCGCTACCCGCTCGAACGCATTCAGCTGCCGGAAAGTTTCCAGCCCACCTACCCGGACCAGAATGGCAAAGCAGTTCCCATTATCCGCGACGAAAAGCTCGCCCCTTTTCCTCGCACGGAGCACGCCGTCAAGGTCCACCGCCAGGAATACTTCGCCCTTGTGACTCACCTTGATGAGCAAATCGGACGAATCCTCGACAGCCTGCAGGCATCGGGGAAGGCCAAGGAGACTTGGATCATCTTCACCTCTGACCACGGATTGGCCGTCGGCAACCACGGGCTTCTCGGAAAGCAAAACATGTATGAGCACTCCCTCCGTGTTCCCTTCATTATCTCCGGCCCCGGCCTGGCGAAAGGACGTGTCATCGACGCTCCCATCTATCTCCAAGACGCCATGCCGACTGCTCTGGAAATTGCAGGTCTCGAAGTGCCTGCAGAGACCGACTACCGGAGCCTCCTACCCCTTCTCAAGGGCGAGAGAGAGGAAAACTACCAGACCATCTACGGAGCTTACCTGAAAACACAGCGCGCTCTCGTCAAAGATCACTGGAAACTGATCTCCTATCCCCGCCTCGGCAAATTCAAGCTCTTCAACCTGCGCGACGATCCCCACGAGATGGATGATCTTGCTTCTGCTGCCGAACACAGTGAGCGCCTCGACGAGCTGACCCACTTGCTCAACGAAGAGATGGATCAGCAATCCGACCCGCTCGCGCAATCAAGCCGCTGAACGTACCGCGCTCGCTGCCTCAACGAACGCCTGACGCTGGGGTTCGCTCCCTTAATCCCGGTCTCGCCTCTCGACCCAAGACTCGTGCAACTCGTCATCGGCCGCTTCCCACACGGCGAGATGCAGGTCATTTAGCCGGGACGAGGAGGCGAGGAGTTTGAGAATCTGAGCCTCTTCTAGCTCGCCACTTTCCTTCTGGAGAATTTTCTTCATCTCGCCCTCTTTGGCCGTTCCCTCCTCCTCGGGGAGACCTGCCAAGTAGCAGGCATTGAAGCGAGGCTCCACCACCACCCGCTCGAAGAGTTCATGAATTCCGGTCTCGATCGCAAAGAAAGGATGCTCTTCAGCCAAAGCTCGCGTCACTTCAGGCACCGGCGCGGTCTCCTCCGGTATGGTGAAAAGACGTTGGCGGGCAGCATGACTTGTTAGACGAGAAATAACGGGGCTCAATAAAAGTGGACCGCTCACTGGACAGATGAATGCGAGAGCCCCTTCCCCACCCATTAACCACCCCAGCAAAAGAAGCACGCCTCCCAACACCACGTGATTCCGGTGGACGGACCACGCAACCGACCATTCTGTTTTGTCTGCATTCCGGTTTTGCGCGTTCCAGCGAACCTTCTTCCCGATCAGATTGGCGATCACGAATTGGGTATGAAACCACATGTTGATCGGGGCGAGCAGGAACCCCATCAAGGTCTCTGCCACAACCCCATTGGCGAACAAACCGATGCCGCCAAATCTCTTGGCCCTTCCTTCAAGAATGCGGTCGAGGAAACAGAGCAACTTGGGCACGAACAGCATGAAGGCGGTCCAAAGGAGGAGCAAGATGCCTGGCAACGTTTGTTCGCCAAAGCCGCCATTCGCGCGCCATCCCAAGAGGAAAAAGCTGGCGATAATCAAGAGTAGCCATAACGGCGAGGAAATGTAGCCAAGGATTCCGGTCGAGAGGTGGACCCTCGTCCGCGAGCGAAAGCCTTTCGCGAAAAGAAAGAGGACATGCTGGAGATTTCCTTCACACCAGCGCCGGTCCCGCTTGGCCGCCTCAATGATGCTTTGCGGTCCCTCTTCATAGCTGCCTACCAGGTCGCGGGCCAAGCGCACCTCCCACCCTGCCGCCCGTAGAAGGCCAGCCTCGACGAAATCATGCGAGAGAACTTCCCCACCAAAAATCCCCGGGCCCGGTAGAAGCGGAAGAGCGCAATGCCTGCGAAAAGGCTCGATCCGAATGATCGCATTGTGACCCCAAAAGTTCCCTCCCTCTTCCTGCCAATACTCCAGCGCAGCGAGAAAAGTCGGCCCATAAGCAGCAGCCGCGAATTGCTGGGCCCGTGCATACCATGTTCTCCCTCCAACAATGCGGGGAACAGTCTGCAGCAGCGCCAGGCCGGGACTGCCATTCATTCTCCGCAAGAGGGTGACGAGGGCTCGCCCCGTCATCACACTATCGGCATCGAGCACGACCATGTACTCATACTCGTCGCCCCACCTCTCGCAAAAGTCGGCAACGTTCCCAGCCTTGCGTCCGGCTCGCTGCTTACGACGTCTATAGTGGATCCTCCCCTCCAGTCCCTCTTCCGTTCTCCATCTCAGGAATGCCGCGACCTCCCTCGCTGCGATGACCTCATCGTCGGTATCACTGAGAATAAAAACATCAAAGCAGTCACCAGCGTCTTCCCGGTTAACTGAATCGAATGTCGCCTTGAGCCCCTCAAAGACCCGCTCGACGGGTTCATTGAAGATCGGCATCACCAAGGCCACCCGCTCATCCGCATCCGGCGTTCCCTCGGCCCAGTCTTGGACTGGTTCCTTCAAGCGCCCCAAGCGAACAAGGAAGCCGACAAAGGCATGGTTGAAGCCGAAGGCGAGCCCCCAAAAGAGAATCGCGAAAATGCCGAAAAGAAGAAGGTCGCCAAGCTCCCAACTGTCGCTCCCAAGAAAGTAAAGGGTCAACGCCAGCCCCATCCCCCACCAGAGGAGGGTGAGAAAGAAAAAGAATAGAGTACGTCCTTTGCCCCTCACAGGCGGTAATCCGGTATGTTGCACAGAGTTTTAGTTAGCCTCGTCGGATGCTATAGGTCGCGGTACGCCTTTCGATAGGCTGAAAGCGGGTCAAGTGACGCCAGAGCATCTTCATCCGCAGGATAGGCCCCTCCCAAACAAAGCGGAGCTTCTCTGGGGCCATCCCAGACTTCCCAGCCAGCATCGGGCTCGGCGGCAGAGCAAAGTCAGAGACCATGACGGCACGTAATGTTTTAACGTCCATCGCCTTGTTAGTTTGCATTGCGCGGTCACCGAGTCCAGCCCGGCGGCGGTAGTTCTGGTATCGGGCCTGCATCGCCGCGTCGCGGTTGCCCTCCCGATCAGAAGTTTCATGATTTAGTTTTTTCTCCATTGGTAAGTCCAGGTTTCGGTTAAAGTCTTTTCTTCAGGTAAAAGCTTGAGGAAGCAGCGCATCTCCACCGGCTCCGTCTCGTTATCGTCGGTATCCAGCTTGAAGGTGACCCTCCAGCCTCCGGTCTCTTCATTCTTGAAGCATCGGTTCTCGGTAATGTAGCCGTTGGGTGTCGAGTCGATCACCGCGTAAACTTGGCTGTGACGGTCAAGCGATTCCAAGGTGGGTCCTTGGAAATCGATGACGATGCGCCTCGTATCAGGATAGGTGTCATCGACGCCAATCTGGGTAGATGCAATGTGCTCGCGGGAAAGGTTCGACTCGAAGTGCATCTTCGCATGCAGGATGTAGGAAAGGTCCATCGATTCCCCCGTGCCCACTTGCGGCATCTCGTCCGGCTGGAAGAAGGCGACGATATTGTCGAAGGCTTCATACTTGGTCGGCAACTCGATCAACCTGACCTGACCTTTCGGCCAGCCATCCCGAGTTTCAATCCAGTAGCTGGGCGTCTTGTGATAAGGATTATCGAGGTCCTGATAATGGAAGAAATTCCGGTCTCGTTGAAGAAGGCCATAGCCACGGGCGACACCGGTATTGAACGCGGAGTAGCGAATACGGCGGGTATTACTGAGGGGCCTCCAAAGCATCTCCCGGTCTTCGGTTTCAACCAATAGTCCATCGGAATCATGGACCTCGGGACGCCAACCGGGGAAATGAAGCTCCCGGGAATTTTCCCCATAAAAGAACATTGAGGTCAGTGGCGCGATACCCAGCGACTTCACCTCCTCGCGGAAAAATAGCTTCGCGTTAACATCCACTTGGGTGCTCACTCCGGGCACCAGCAACATCTGGAAGGCACCAGTGACGCTGGGGCTATCGAGTAGCGCATAAATCATCATCTGTCGGTCGTCCTCTCCGGGCCGAACCAACCAATATTCGACAAAATCGGGGAACTCCTCTTTCTCATCGGGCTCAGCCACATTGAGCGCGAGGGCCCTCGCCGAGATGCCCCACCTCTGGTCTTGCCCTAGCACGCGAAAGTAACTCGCACCGACAAAAGAAGCGATTTCATCCCACTGCTCCGGACTGCCATTCAGGGGAAACTGGACGCGAAATCCAGCGTATCCCTTGAGCTCGTCCCAGTTGACCTGCTGTTCCAAAACAAGGTCGTCGTAATCATAGCGCTCTTTGTCGAACTCCACCCGACGGGCCGTGCCATCGGGGAGAACCTCATTCATCATCACTGGGCGACGGAAAAGGTAGCCCGAATGAATGAGCTCGAGCCGGAACGGGCTATTTTCTTTCCACAGACGGCCCGATTCCCGGTTGCGGATCGCGCGATATTGGTCGTAGGTCAGTTCACCCAGAGGCTCGGGCAGAGCCGCCTTGGGTGCAGGACGTTCATAAGCCTCCTCAGCAAGGTTCCGCGCCTTCTCAATGACATCGTCAAAGGAAAATGGCTTGGGAGCTGCGACCGAAGTCGTCAATGATGCGAGCCAGACAGGTAGGAACCTGGCGTCAGGAGTGAGGCGAGCAAGCATGAACGCCAGCTTGCAAGCCGCATACCAATTCATACATACTCACAAAATCGTGACATTTATCAAAAATTTCAAAAGATTCTCAAATTGCCGTAAGTCCCTCTGTGAGCGGACTTTCTAAGTCAACATCCCTCCCTCAGACTCATACCATGACCGCTCGACAAACTATTTTTCAGGGACGTGTGCAAGGCGTCGGCTTTCGCTACACCTGCAAGGACCTTGCAAAAGGCTTTGATCTCACCGGAAGCGTTGAAAATTTGCCCGATGGCACGGTGAAACTGGTCTTGCAGGGCGAGCTCGAGGAGATTGAAGAATACCTCGATGAATTGGTGCAGGACTCCGCGTTGTCCCACCATATCAAGGGTCATCTCACCTTGCCGGTCGAGGTAGACCCTGATCGACTCGGTTTCATCATCGTGCGTTAGGCATGGCGGCACCCCTTTACCCCCTTCCCCCTGTGTTGGCGGCAAAGCCTGGGGCGCTGAACTCAAGCGCTCAACAGTGGAACGTGATATCGAAGTTAACAGTAAAGCAATGAAGGCGAGTCGGATACGCTGGTGAATTCTAAGATTCATTCATGGGTGCAGTTACAATTGGTAAAGTCCCCATGATTGCACCTTCAACGACCCCTTACCGTTCCAGTCGAATCCATTGCATCGCCCTGCTTAGCCTCATCTTATCGGGCGGTTACCCGGTTGGAGCCCTTACGGTCAATGTCGATATTGATGCCGATGCCAGCGAGAATTTTTCCGGACAAGGAGGCTATGGCGATGCGGGCAATGATTATTGGAACAGCTCCACCGACAGTCTCTTCAACCTGACCGCTTCCGACGGGATCACGGAGACGACCATCGATATCGACTTTTCCACCACCTCCCTCCTGACAGCCATTGGAGGCAATGTGCCCGCTGGCCAGTCACACAGCAATCTGGTCGGGGACTACACTTGGGCCCGGGACACGGACCTGACCCTCGACATCACGGGACTGAAACCGAACGAGCCTTACCGACTCTATATTTACTGCCAAGGCGATCGGCTCAGCCAGAAGGCCACCGTCTCCGCAGCGGGCGGTTCGGCAGTGTCGACGACTGGACTCCTCGACGGCACCATTAGCGAGAATGAGAACTATGTCGTGCTGGATGCCACCGCCGACCTCAGTGGCATCATCACCTGCACCATCGCACGGAATGGCAGCCGCTATGCCGCGCTGAACGGTTTGCAAATCGTCGAGCTCAACCCGGCCACACCGCACACTTTCACCCACCCGGGCATCGGCTACACGAGCGCGGACTTGGACGCGATTAAGGCCAGGCTCGATGAGGAGCCTTGGAAGACCGGTTTCGAGGATTTGCAAAGCGCGACCTCCCTCGACTACACCATGCAGGGGCCCTTCGCGACCGTGGGCCACACTGCGGCCGAAAACCGCAATGCTTGGCGCGCCGACATGATCGCGATGCACAATCTGGCCCGCCTCTGGTATTTGACCGACAATGAGGCCTACGCGCAAAAGGCCTACGACATTCTCATGAGTTGGGTCGCGACCCACACCGAGTTCATCCCCGGGGAGACCTACCTCGACATGGGCTATCACGCGCACGATGTCTTCCAAGGTGCTGACCTACTACGCGGGTCGTGGTCAGGCTGGACCCAGGCCGATACCGACACGCTGAAAACTTACTTCGAGAACGTCTGGTGGAATAGTGGCCGCCTGGACTTCCCCGGCCCCTTGCGCTCGGCGAATCAAGGGATGGCGCAGTTCGTCTCGCTGCTCAATGTGGCAGTCTTCAATGACGATACCGAGAAGCTCATGCAATGTCTTCACGCCTTTCGCACCGATGCCACCTGCGCGCTTCCCAGTAGTTTGCCCAATGGGCAGATTGGCGATACCGGACGCGACGCCCATGACCAAGGGCAGCTCCTCCTGATGGCCCGGGCGGCGGAGACTTTTTGGCAACAAGGCATCGATGTCTTCTCGGAAAATGAGCACCGCCTCCTCGCGGCCGGTGAGTATCTGGCACGTCACAACCTCGACGTCCACACCCCCTTCATCCAAGCGGGCACGGTCTACGATATTTACCCCCAGATCCACACCTTCGATCAGCCCTACCAGACCAATCACATCGAGACCCCCACCCTGAACATTCTCTACAATGCCTACGTGAAACGACTGGGAATGAGCGCGCCTTATCTCGAAAAATATCAGGCTCTCGCTCCGCAAAATCTCGATAGCTTCACCTACCTTCCCCCCGTCGACAACTCGACCGCGAGCAGTCCGTCTCCACTGCCCGACGCGGTGGGAGTCGCCTCCGTCACCAGCCTGAACAGCACAAACATCGGTGACGCGACCGGAGGCGGAGCGAGCTATAGCGACGGCACCTGGACGATCAGCGGGCGAGGATCCAGCCTTTGGTATTCCTCCTCACCCGACTACCATTTTGCCTATCTGCCGGTGAAAGGGAATGCCACCCTCATCGCGCAAGTGACTTCTCTCAGCGGTGGAGATACGGATGACGCGCGAGCGGGACTCGTCTTTACCGAGGACTTCACTGACGAGGCCGCGATGCAGGCCATCGTGGTGTCCAATCCTGCTGGAGAGGAGGACACAAATTCCTTCCGCCGTGGCGATGTGGCCCACAGTCACCAAGGCAATTCCGGCTCACGCTCCTATCCCCGCCAGTCTTTTCCCAAGGTGCCCTACTGGTTCAAAATCGAGCGCATCGGCAGTCGCGTCAATTGCTACAGCTCGCCCGATGGCATCAGCTGGAGCTGTGGCGAAAGTGCGGACTATGATGTCAAAGCCACGGCCTACTTCGGGCTCGCGGTGAGCTCCGGCTCCTTCAACAGCACGGCTACCGCGACCTTCGCCAACGTGCGCATCACAGGAGGCGATGGCGGAGAAGCGATTCAGGCTCCGGCCGCCCCCTTCGCCATCTACGCCTCCCCCGGCGAGAACGAAGTGCCCCTCCACTGGCTGGAATCCTTCGAGGCCGACAGCTACAAAATCTGGCGTTCCTCACAACCCGGCGGACCTTACTCTCTTTTAACAGAACAAAGCGGCACCAGCTTCGTCGATACCACCATCAATCCCGGCAGCTATTACTACTATAAGGTGAGTGCGGTCAACACTGCGGGAGAAAGTCCGCTCTCACCGGAAGAAAACCTCAAGTTCGTGAAAGCGGACTTCTATCAGGCCGAGGACTACGATGCGCAGAGCGGAGTGCGCACCGAGGAAACGACGGATGTATACGGGGGCATCAACCTCAGCTTCTTGGGCGATGGCGATTGGACGCGCTACGACGACATCTTTATCGAAGAAGGCTCCTTCCTGCAGGCGCGCGTGGCTGGCTATGCAGATGAAATCGGCGACATCGAGGTGCGTATCGGCAGCCCGACGGGGACTTTGATCGGAACGGCGGACGTTATCGATACCGGGGGCACCCAATGGTGGGGAACCGTAGAAACCCCTCTCACTATAGCGACTGGAACTTATGACCTCTACTTCGTTTACACTTCCGTCACTCCCGGGACCGGCACGGGGTTCAACCTGAACTGGTTCGACATCGTACCTGCGACCGTGACCACGCGTATCGAAGGTGAAGACTTCGTCGCTAATCAAGGGACGCGCACCGAAACAACCCAGGACATTGGAGGCGGAATCAACGTGAGCTACATCAGCCACGGGGACTGGCTGCATTATGGCGACTTCACCTTCCAACCCGGAATGACCGCCTCTCTCCGCCTCGCCCGTCCGGATGACCAACGTCCTGCCAGTGTGGTAGAGATTCGCCTCGATAGTCCCACGGGACGCGTTGTCGGGTCCATGAACTTGTCTGCCACTGGAGGCTGGCAGGTCTTTGAAACCTTCGAGATTCCTCTCGCCACCCCTCTGAGTGGGACTCACCCGCTCTATCTCACTTTTCGCGAAACCGGATCGACCGTCGACGGGGCCAGCGTCGTCAATTTGAACTGGCTCGAGCTCTCGGCTTCCAGCATCGCCAGCTACGATCTGGGAATGGACCTGCCGCTGAGTTTCGACCCCACAGCGCATGAGCTCACCAACTGCAACGGCATTACGGACTGGGATGCGACCTCCACCTATTTGCAACTCGAAGATGGCAGCAACCTGAGCGCTCTTAATCTTCCAAACCTCGGAGTCAGCTCTTGGACCACCACCGACTTCGGCGACCCTGCCCTCGTGACCGACTGGCGCGGCTCCAACTTGAGCGGTGTCACCCTCCATACGGACGGGAACTTCGGCGCGGGAGACCTCTTTGCCGGTGCGGACTTCTCAGACTTGGTCTGGGGAACCCCCACCTCCACCGCCGACCCAGCCCGCTTCTTCAGCGAGGGTTCCGGCGCGACCTCGGCGGCCACCCAAGGAGATGCCATCGACCTCTCGGGAGCCGACCTTTCTCTCATCACCGGAACCGCCCGCACCACGCTGATCAACAACCTCGGCGGCTTCGATGGCGACATTCCGATCGGTGCGCAAATCGACACCACCTTCCTGACCCGGTCTGGTTGGGATGCAGGCACCCTGTTAGACGCGGGATGGCAGCTGAATTACGTGGATGCCTACTCCATCATTCAAGCCGAGGACTTTGACAGCCAATCTGGCATCTTGACTCAGACAACTGAAGACACCGGTGGAGGGCTCAACGTCCAGGCAATCAACAACGGAGAATGGACTGCCTACGAGGGCGTCTACTTCGACGACGGCAATGGCGCGGGAGAATTTCAAGCTCGGGTCGCCAGTAACACTTCAGGCGGAGCCATCGAGATTCGGCTCGACAGCCCCACTGGTCCCTTGGTAGGCACCGCCTCGTTCGGCAACACCGGAGGTTGGCAAAATTGGCAAACCGTGACCGCCCCCGTAAGTGGAGCGAGCGGCTACCAGGACGTCTACCTAGTGTTCACCGGCGGGGGAGGATTTCTCTTCAATCTCAACTGGTTCACCTTTGCCGAAACCAGCTACACGGAGCTCGAGAACTGGCGCTTCACCCACTTCGGCAGCTACGAGAACTCTGGCAACGCGGCAGACGACTTCGACTCCGACCAAGACGGTATCCCAAATCTGATCGAATACGCTACTGGTCTCGATCCCCACGATCCCTCAGCGGGTTCTGCAATTCGAATCACTCCGTCGATAAGCAACCCCGGCGAGCTGGAAGTCACCTTCAACCGCATCGTGGACCCTTCCCTCACCTACACTTTGCAAACATCAGACACCCTTCTCGCAGCCGATTGGTCCGATATCCATACAGTGAAGGGCAACGAGGGCTCACCAATCCTCACTGGCGAGCCACAATGGCAAGGAACCCCGGCGGACGGAAAACGCTTCTTCCGCCTCAAGGTGAGCTACTAAACGCATCGAAATTGAAAGTCTGGCAGAACTTCTCAAAACCTAACAGCGGTCAATCAGGTCGGGTTGGTAGCTCGCGAACTTTTCAGGATGTTCTCACTTGATGTGCGCGACGCCAATCCTGAAGCGCGGACTCGACCATGTCCTCCAGCATCTCCAGATGAATGGGCTCAGCTCCGGCATCCATGATTCCGTGCGCAACCAACCTATCATTGCTCGCGACGAGAACCCTCCTCTTCGCTGCTTGTCCAATCGCCAACTGCTCGATGACCGCATCGGCGCTTTCCCCGCTGGCCGAGTAAATCACCAAAGCGTCACCCTCGCTGCCGCCGACCGAGCTTCGCTTCCTTCCCTTCCCGTCAAAGACAATGACCGTGGCGTAGTCGGTAACGGTCTGATAACGGGAAATCCAATCCACCAGCTCGGAGCGAGTAAGCTCGGAAAAGCGCGATCCGTGTTGCCCAAACCGCTCCAAGCCAAAGATGGCATTGTGCCCATCGACGATTAACAGCGGTTGACTCACGGGAGAGAGAGTCAAAAGGAGAAGCTATTGAGGCAAGCTCTGAGTTCACCGGAATCGCCTCACTTTGCCGAAGGCAGAGAACGCGCTGATGCCCTTTCAATTCGCCTTGATATCAAGGAAGCCCCCCAAGCCCCGGGTAAAAAAAAAATCCCGGCGAGCCATTCGGGCTGCCGGGACAAATCGAAATGTTCAACTCTCAGTTCTCAAGGAAGACGACTTTGCCGGGAACCCCTTGCGCCTGAGCTTCGGCGCGGGCCTGGGCCTCGTGCTGCTCTGGCGAGCAGGCGGAATCAATGGGAGCATCAGGCTGTTCCTCACTGCGAGAGACGATACCTTGCTCAACCATCCAATCTTCAACCTCTTCCCCGCTCACATCAGCAAGCATGGTTCCGTTAATCTCCACGCAGGGAGAGAGAGGTTGACCACTTTTCATCTCCATCTCGACGCGCATGGCCGGATTCTTGATGATGTCCTTCTCTTCCCACTGGAAATCATACTTACGGAGGACGGCACGGACACCTTCGCTCCAACCACAGTAGGTTTTCAGGTAGCAGACAATTTTGGGCTGATCGCTCATGGGGGGAAAGTAATCCGGCAAACCAAAAGCTCAAGCCCGATTGCTATCAGTCATTCCTCGCCCAATTCGACGACGTCGACCCTGCCGAAGGTTATCGGCGTTTGAGTTGCTCTCCCCCGAGGTCGTATCGTGCCCTCTCCAGCTTCGCACGAAGTCATCATTCGACTCCCGGCTTTCGATTGGCTCGCATTGCCTTATGATCATCGTGTGAAGCGACCTCATGTCATCGTCAATTTTGCTCTCTCTGCCGACGGTAAGATTGCGCCCGCCGGGCGAGGTCCTTCCAAATTTTCCTCCGAAGAAGACACGCAGCGGTTCATGGAAATTCGTCAGACGGTCGATGCCATCATGGTCGCCCGAGGTACCTTGGAAGCCGACAACATGGCCATGATTCTCCCGGATCGCAGTCTGGATAAGCAGCCGATTCGATGCCTCGTTTCGAGGAAGGGAAATTTCGATCCCTCACACAAAGTTTTCGCCACCCCCGGCGGAGATATTCACCTTATTGTCGCGGATCCAGCCGATGATTTTGATCCAGGCAACTACCCTCGTGCAACCGCCACCCACAGGGCGACGGTCCAAGACTTTATCGAGAACTCCGCAATGTCGCTCGGAATTGAGCGGCTACTTTGCGAAGGCGGAGGCACCTTGGCCAAAAGTCTGATCGAGTCAGACCTCATCGACGAGTACCGATTGACCTTAGCGGGACACACCTTAATCGGAGGGAGTAAAGCACCCACCTTGACAGGTCACTTGGGGGACTATCTGGGAAAGTCCACAAAGCTCTCCCTCGAAGGGTTTGAGCGAAATGCTGGTGGAGAAATCTTTCTCACGTATCTCCGGCATCAGTAGACGCCAATCCTCTTGTGAGGCGTTTCTGCCAAGCGGTTGACGGGTCCTCTAAAGCAATCCGGGCAGACCGATTGCCCCTCCCTCCGGTTCAGCTTGGGAAACGAAAAAGCCCGGAATCCCCTGAGGGAAACCGGGCTTTTGAAAATGATGAGGAGAAGGCTTAGGCGCTTTCCTTCTTTTCCTCAGGAGCCGCTTCTTCTGCTCCTTCAGGCTTCTCTTCCTCTTGGACGATCGGCTCAGGCTCCTCAACGGTGAACTCGATGTCCACCGCGCGGTGGGTTTCGAAACCGGTTCCCGCTGGGATAAGGTGACCCATGATCACGTTCTCCTTGAAGCCGGTCAAGTAATCGACCTTACCCATTGTAGCGGCCTCGGTGAGGACCCGGGTGGTGTCCTGGAAGGACGCGGCGGAGATAAACGACTCAGTCTCAAGGGACGCCTTGGTGATACCAAGAAGAACAGGCTCGGCTTCGGCGGGCTTACCACCCTGCTCGGCCAAGGTTTCATTGGTCTTCTTGAAGGCGACACGCTCGACTTGGTCACCCCAAAGGAAATCGGAGTCACCCGGCTCGGTGATTCGGACCTTGCGGAGCATCTGGCGAATGATGATCTCAATGTGCTTGTCATTGATTTCCACACCTTGCGCCCGGTAAACAGACTGAACCTCATTGACCAAGTGCTCTTGCAGAGCCTGCGTTCCACAAGCCTCAAGAAGATCCTCGGGAGCAACAGGGCCTTCGGTAATCTGGTCACCTCGCTTGAGGGGGTCACCCTCAGTCACGATGATCTGGCGTCCCATTGGCACGAGATGGTCAACCGAATCACCAGATTCTGGATCGGTGATGATGACCTTCTTCTTACCTCGAACGGTTCCTCCGAAGGAGACTTCACCGTCAATCTTGGCGATGACGCAGGCGTCCTTAGGACGACGTGATTCGAAGAGCTCGGCGACACGTGGAAGACCACCGGTAATATCCTTTGTCTTCGCAACCTTACGCGGCGTTCGGGCAAGCTGAACACCACCGTCGATCTTCTGGCCTTCCTTAACCGAAAGGTGAGCGCCGACAGGAATCGAGTAACTGGCGAGAACATCCTTTGTCTTCGCATCCACAATGACGACCTGCGGGTGCAAATCCTCTTTGTGTTCCGTTACGGTCATCCCCTTCTTACCGGTCTCCTTGTCGGTCTCAGTCTGAACGGTAATTCCGACAATCATGTCGCGGAATTCAACCAGACCCGGCTTCTCGGTAATAATTGGCACGGAGTGCGGATCCCAAGTTGCCAGCTTCTGCCCTTTCTTGACCTCGCCCTCATCAGCAACGGTGATGATCGAACCGATGACAATCTTGTGGGACTCGAGCTCGAGTCCGTTCGCGTCACGAATCGAAATCTTACCATTCTTGTTAAGAACAACGTGATTCCCGTCGAGATCCTCAACCGTGCGTAGGTCTTGATAGATGACCTGGCCCTTATGCTTGGAAGCAATGACAGGTTGCTTGGAGGCACCAAATGCCACCCCGCCGGAGTGGAAGGTACGCATCGTCAACTGCGTTCCGGGCTCACCAATGGACTGCGCCGCAATGATGCCGACTGCTTCACCAATCTTGGCTACCTTGTTGGTGGCAAGATTGAGACCGTAACACTTCGCACAGCAACCGCGGTCCGACTCACAGGTCAGAACCGAGCGAATCTTCAGGCGCTCATGGCCGAGATTCTCGATGTGATTCGCAACCTCTTCATCGATCAGCTGACCTGGCTCGACGACAACTTCGTTCGTGACGGGATCCGTTACTTTGTCGCAAGAGACGCGACCATAGATGCGGGTTCCAAGCGAAGCGGACTCTTCATCCCCGCTGTAGATAGCGTGAACGGCAATGCCATTGACGGTGCCGCAATCAGGCTCGGTGATGATGACGTCCTGCGACACATCGACCAATTTACGGGTCATGTATCCGGAGTCTGCCGTCTTCAACGCGGTATCCGCCAGACCCTTACGTGCACCGTGAGTCGAGATGAAGAACTCAAGTACGGAAAGACCTTCTCGGAAGTTCGAGGTAATCGGACGCTCAATAATCTCACCCGACGGCTTGGCCATCAGACCTCGCATGCCGGAGAGCTGCTTAATCTGGTTTTTGTTACCACGAGCACCGGAATCGACCATCATGAAGAGCGGGTTACCGGTCTCGGAACCTTCGTTGAACTCCAGCTTACGATAGAGAGCCGACGCAATGTTGTCCGTCGCGCGGGTCCAGATATCAACCACCTTCTGATAGCGTTCACCATTGGTGATAATACCGTTCCGGTAATGCTTGGTCACGGTTTCGATCTCGGCATACGCGCGGCTCACCTCGTCCTTCTTCTCTTCAGGAATCACCATATCGACGATACCAATCGAGATTCCGGAGCGGCTTGCTTCTTTGAAGCCAAGCTCCTTGAGACGGTCCAAGGTGGCGACCGTGCCGTCCTGACCGGAAACCTGATAGCAGCGCCAGATGATGTCTCCGATCTGCTTCTTGCCGACTGTCTTGTTCACGAAGCCTAGACCTTCAGGCCAGATCTCGTTGAAACGAACCCGACCCGGGGTGGTCACGAGATACTTCTCTTCCTTCGCTCCGAAAACGGAATCCTTACCGTAATCGGGATTTCGCACCCGGATCCAGTCGTGGTACTTCACACCGCGTTGGGAGATCGCATACTCAACTTCTGTCGTTGTTGCGAAAGTCGGAAGGCTTTGCTCGCGACCGGGCTTCGGTCCAGGGCGCACGTAAGTGAGGTAGTAAACACCCAGAATGATATCCTGCGAAGGCGTCGTGATCGGACGACCACTCGCCGGCGAGAACAGGTTGTTGGGCGCCAGCATCAGCTGACGGGTCTCCATCTGAGCCTCGACCGAGAGAGGAACGTGAACCGCCATCTGGTCACCATCAAAATCCGCGTTGTAGGCGGAACAAGTCAATGGGTGCAAGCGAATGGCGGAGCCCTCAATGAGAACCGGTTCAAACGCCTGAATGGAAAGACGGTGCAAGGTCGGAGCCCGGTTAAGCATCACCGGATGCCCCTTGGTGACCTCGGCGAGAATGTCCCAGACCTCGGTGGTCTTGCGGTCAATCATCTTCTTGGCCGAACGCACAGTGTGGCAGTAGCCAAGCTCCTTGAGTCGACGAATGATGAAAGGCTCGAACAAGGTCAGTGCCATCTTTTTAGGAAGGCCGCACTGGTGAAGCTTGAGCTCGGGTCCGATCACAATTACCGAACGACCGGAATAGTCGACGCGCTTACCAAGCAGGTTCTGACGGAAACGTCCGCCCTTCCCTTTCAGCATGTCGGAGAGCGACTTAAGTGGACGGTTGCCCGCTCCGGTGACTGCACGACCGTGGCGCCCATTGTCGAACAAGGCATCCACTGCCTCTTGAAGCATCCGCTTCTCGTTACGGATAATGACTTCCGGCGTCTTGAGCTGAAGAAGGTTCTTCAAGCGATTATTCCGGTTGATCACTCGGCGATAGAGGTCATTCAGGTCGGAGGTCGCAAAACGACCGCCCTCGAGAGGAACAAGAGGACGAAGATCCGGCGGGATGACCGGGAGAACCGTCATGATCATCCATTCAGGACGAGTCTGCGAATCACGGAACCCCTGTGCCAGCTTAAGACGCTTGGCCAGTTTCTTCCGATTCTGCTTGGAGCGGGTCGCTTCCATCTGCTCCTCAAGGTCGACGATTAGGTCGTCGAGATTCACTTGAGTCAGAGCTTGTTGCAAAGCCTCCGCACCCATTGCGGCACGGAAGGTGTCTTCACCGTAGTCGTCCTCGGCATCACGCAGCTCGGTCTCCGTCAGGAGCTGACCCAGCTCAAGAGGTGACGTGCCAGGATCGGTCACCATGTAGTCTTCGTAGTAGATGACACGTTCAAGCTGGCGCGCGCTCATGTCGAGCACGAGACCGATGCGGCTGGGCATGCACTTGTAGAACCAGATGTGGCTGACCGGGACAGCCAGCTCGATGTGGCCCATGCGCTCGCGACGCACACGGGAGAGGGTCACTTCCACACCACAGCGGTCACAGATGACGCCCTTGTGTTTGATTCGCTTGTATTTTCCGCAGGCACACTCCCAGTCGCGGGTTGGGCCGAAGATCCGCTCGCAGAACAAGCCGCCCTTCTCGGGCTTGAATGTTCGGTAGTTGATCGTTTCGGGATTCTTCACCTCACCGTGACTCCAGCTCCGGATGGTGTCCGGGTGGGCTACGGTGATGGAAACCTGATCAAAGGCTTCAGGCCGTTCATCCACCCCGTAGAGTTCACGCAAATTGGTTTCAACGCTCATGATTTGTCAGTTAATTCTAGTATTCGGTGGGTGGGTTAGATGGTCAAATCGTCGAGTGAGAAACTGTCGGATACACCCAGTTCTCCGCGTTTCTCAGACCCGCGCCGTCCCGGTCTCACATCGAGTCCCAGTGACTGCATTTCCTTGATGAGAACGTTGAAGGATTCCGGGGTGCCGGCCTCCAGCGTGTTGTCACCTTTTACGATGGCTTCATAGATACGGGTCCGCCCCTGCACATCGTCAGACTTGACGGTCAGAAGCTCCTGCAATGTGTAAGCAGCGCCGTAGGCTTCGAGCGCCCAAACCTCCATCTCCCCGAAACGCTGGCCACCATACTGGGCTTTACCACCCAGAGGCTGCTGCGTCACAAGCGAGTAAGGTCCGACCGCACGAGCGTGAATCTTATCGGCAATAAGGTGGCCGAGCTTCAGCATGTAGATCTGGCCTACCACGACCGGCTGATGGAGAGGATCTCCCGTCCGGCCATCATAGAGCTGGCTCTTACCGCCAGTCGTTCCGTCCTTACCGTCACCGATCCAAGTGAATCCATCGACCTTCTTGGCCTCCGACATGTATTCCCAAATCTTGTCTTCGTGAATACCATCGAAAATTGGAGTAGCTACCTTGAAGCCGAGTGCTTTGGCTGCAACGCCGAGGTGGGTCTCAAGAACCTGTCCGACGTTCATTCGCGACGGAACCCCAAGAGGATTCAGGCAGATATCAACTGGCGTGCCGTCGGAGAGGAATGGCATGTCAGCCTCGGGAACGATGGTGGCGACAACCCCCTTGTTTCCGTGACGTCCAGCCATCTTGTCACCTACCGAGAGCTTCCGCTTCTTGGCAACAAAGACCTTAACCTCCTTGATCACACCCGGGTCGACCTCGTCACCACTTTCGATCTGGTCAAGGCGACGCTCGCGGTCGGAATCCAGCTCGTTAAAGCGGCTCTCGAATCCGGAGATGATCTCAAGGATCTTGTTCCGAATCGGACTCGGGTCGATTTCAATGTGATCGTGAGCGCTGGCCAACTTACGGAGCAAAGTCTTCGTGATCTTGCGATTGGCTGGGATGATGATTTCACCCGTTTGCGCATTAACGACATCAAGAGGAATCTTCTCGCCCAGAAGGATATCGGAAAGCTTCTCCGTCAGGTCGTCGGTCAGCTTGTCCTTTTTCTTCTTATAGTCATCGTTGATCTTCTTAAGCTGCTTCTTCTGCTCGGCACTGCCAGTATCTTCACCGCGGCGGCGGGCGACGGTGCCATGAGACGCCATCCGGATCTCCTGGACGATGCCGAAGGTGCCGGACGGCACCCGCAGAGAGGTATCCTTAACGTCGGCTGCCTTCTCACCAAAAATGGCACGGAGAAGCCGCTCTTCCGGAGCCAGCTCGGTTTCACTCTTCGGCGTAATCTTGCCTACGAGAATGTCGCCGGGATGAACTTCAGCCCCCACGCGCACAATTCCGTCATGGTCGAGATTCTTTAGGGCCTCTTCGCCTACGTTTGGAATATCGCGGGTGATTTCCTCCGGTCCCAGCTTGGTGTCACGAGCTGCAACCTCGAATTCACTGATATGAATCGAGGTATAAACGTCATCCTTAACGATGCGCTCGGAGATCACGATAGCATCCTCAAAGTTGTATCCGTTCCAAGGCATGAAGGCCACGAGTACGTTTCGGCCAAGAGCAAGTTCACCCTTTTCGGTATTTGGTCCGTCCGCGAGGACGTCACCGGTCTTGATCTTCTGCCCTTTGCGAACGATCGGCTTCTGGTTAATGCAGCTTCCTGAGTTGGAGCGCATGAATTTCCGCAACGGATAAACAAAGATTCCCTTATCGACGACAGTCTTGAGACTTTCTGGATTACTCAGGAATTTCTCATCACTTACCGGAAGCGTGCCATCTTTGGTGGTCACGATGTACTCGGCAGTTGCCGCAGCAACCACCCCGTCACCCTCGGAAACAATCACCGCGCGAGAGTCACGCGCCGCTTTCGCTTCCAAACCAGTGCCGACGAAGGGCGACTCGGAAACCAAAAGAGGCACCCCCTGCCGCTGCATGTTCGACCCCATCAGGGCGCGGTTGGCATCATCATGCTCCAGGAAAGGAATCATTCCTGCGGCAACCGAAACAAGCTGCTTGGGAGAAACGTCCATGTATTGGACCGTATCTGGAGACACTTCGAGGAATTCACCGCGCTCACGCGCCGTGATGCGCTCGTGGACAAAGTTACCATCCTCATCGATCGGGTTGTTCGCCTGCGCGATCAGAAAGCCCTCTTCCTGGTCGGCAGTGAGGTACTCAATATCCTTGGTGACCTTCCCTTCCTTAACCAGACGATAGGGAGTCTCGATGAAGCCGAATTCGTTGATTCGGGCATAGGTACACATCGAGTTAATAAGACCAATATTGGGACCCTCGGGAGTCTCAATCGGACAAATCCGGCCGTAGTGTGAAGGGTGAACATCCCGAACCTCGAAACCGGCTCGATCGCGATTCAGACCACCAGGACCAAGTGCCGACAGGCGGCGCTTGTGAGTCAACTCCGCCAAGGGGTTGGTCTGGTCCATGAACTGGGAAAGCTGGCTCCGACCAAAGAAGTCACGCACCACGGCACTGAGAGCCTTCGGATTGATCAACTTCTGCGGGGTCATGCCCTCGATGTTGACGTCGAAGAGCGTCATGCGCTCCTTAACAAGACGCTCGGTGCGGGCAAGACCAACACGGCATTGGTTGGCCAACAACTCGCCGACTGCCCGGACACGACGTGAGCCCAAGTGGTCGATGTCATCAATGACGCCCTCCCCTTTCTTCAAACGAAGAAGATACTTCATTGCTCCAAGGAAATCCTCGGAGACCATGATGCGCTCGTCAGGTGAAACCGAGAGGCCAAGCTTCTGGTTGATCTTGTAACGACCAACCCGAGTGAGATCGTATTTTTTGGGATCGAAGAACAGACGCTTCAACAGCGCCCGGGCATTTGCTGCGGTAGGCGGGTCTCCGGGACGCAGCTTCTTGTAAATATCCTTGAGAGCCGACTCCTCATCATGGGCAGGATCCTTGCGAAGAGACTTGAGAAGAATCTCGTCTTCGGTCGAATCAATGACGTCCACTTCCTTAACCCCCAATGCGAGGAGCTGATTAACAACCCCCATGGTCAGAGGCTCATAAGCGCGGGAAACGACAATTTCACCATCCTTGATGTCCTCGAAAGGAACCTTCGAAGCAAGGATGTCCTCATCCATCCCGGAACTCAAAGCGAGCTGCTGGACATTGTAGAAGTTCTCAACGATATCGCGGTCCGTCGGGAATCCAAGCGCACGGAGGAAAGTCGACGCCAGGAACTTTCTCCGGCGACGACGGCGGTCGAGGTAAACGTAGAGAAGATCGTTCGTGTCGAACTGGACCTCAAGCCAAGAACCGCGGTCGGGAATGATGCGGAACGAGTGAAGAATCTTCCCGTTCAAGTGAACCGAAGTCTCGAAGCAGATACCGGGAGAACGGTGCAGCTGGGCCACAATCACGCGCTCGGCACCGTTGATCACGAAGGTTCCGCGGCGGGTCATCATCGGCAACTCACCCATATAAACCCGCTCCTTCTTGGTGGCGGACTCATCCTTGAGTTTGAAAGTCACGTAGAGCGCGGAACTGAAGGTCTCGCCTGTACGCAAAGCCTCCAGAGAAGTCACCTTGGGCTCCTCAATATCATAAGCGACGAAGTCGAGCTCGACCGCGTCATCATAACTTTTAATCGGAAAAACCTCTTTAAAGACAGCCTGCAAGCCGGTGTCCGTACGCTGCGAGGGGGGAATTTCCTTTTGCAAAAAGTCTTCATAAGACTTGCTCTGGACCTCGATTAGGTTCGGGGGTTCAATGACCTCCTTGATTGTTCCGAAGTAGCGGCGTTCCATTTTTGGCTTTGTGTCTTGGGCTAATTTGATCAGGTCGCTCGCGCGGAGCCTGAGAATCTCGGTTTGAAGGGCGGGAAATGAATCCCTATGAAAATTGTCTCGGTTTCCCGGCTTCTAGAGGTGCTGATAAAAAGCGATTTTCCTAGCACCTCCAGAAGCCGAAAAACCCGGAAGAGCCAAAGCTCTCCCGGTTTCGGTAAAAGAAATCTGTTGATTACTTGAGCTCGATCTTGGCGCCAGCTTCTTCGAGAGCCTTCTTGGCTTCCTCAGCAGCGTCCTTGGCAAGACCTTCAGCAAGCGTGGTCGGTGCACTTTCAACCAATTTCTTGGCATCCGCAAGGCCCAGACCGCTAACAACGCCGCGGACAGCCTTAATGACAGCAATTTTGTTGCCACCAGCTTCAGCGAGAACGACGTCAAATTCGGTCTTCTCTTCTTCAGCAGCAGCCTCACCACCACCACCAGCAGGCATCGCCATCATGGCGGCCGCAGGTGCAGCAGCGCTTACGCCCCACTCATCTTCCAACTTCTTCACAAGCTCTGCCGCCTC
This sequence comes from Verrucomicrobiota bacterium JB023, assembly GCA_030673895.1. Taxonomy (GTDB): domain Bacteria; phylum Verrucomicrobiota; class Verrucomicrobiia; order Verrucomicrobiales; family Akkermansiaceae; genus Roseibacillus. Next base: position 109,389 of record JAUTCR010000033.1, on the reverse strand, counting down.
AAGTACGGTCAGCTTGCCCAATTCTTCTGCAATTTGTGCAATATCAGCCATTTTATTTTTTGGTTTGGTGTTGTCGCGGACCGGAAGCCTCCGGTCCATTTCAGCCCCTGCAGCCGCAGGTTCCGACAAGGGACCTCACGGGTCTCAGTCCCGGTGCTCACACACCGGGATATCGGTTCGAAATATTTCTTTGTCTTTCTGAACGGACGCTTACTCGCCGTCCGGATACTTTGCCTTGATGACGCGAGCCAAGGAGCCACCAGGCTCGTTGATGGTACGAAGGAGCTTCGTCGCAGGAGCATTGATAACTCCAAGCAACTGGGCGAGGAGGACTTCGCGAGAAGGAAGCTCGGCCAAATCGCCAATCTCATTCGCGCTCAGGACAGCACCATCGAGGATACCGCTGACAATCTCAGGCTTCTTGAACTCCTTGGTGAAATTCTTGAGAACTTTGGCCGCAGCACAGACATCGCTCTCTCCGGTGATGAAAGCGGTCTGCCCCTTAAGGTCGGACTCGAGGGTGGGTAAACCAGCCTGCTCAAGGGCAATACGCATGAAGCGGTTTTTGCCGACATGGCATTCGGAACCATGTTCGCTGAGGCGATTCCGCAATTCGTTGAACTGCGGTACGGTCATTCCGTTATAATTCACCACGAGAAGGAAGGGCGAGCCGTTCACTCGCTCAAGGATCTCATCAACAATGATTTTTTTATCGGGATTCATTTCGGGAACTCCTTCGCGGATTAGTTAGTGGTGTAGATGGAGGATTCGAGGCGGATACCGGGACACATCGAGGAAGCGAGAGTCACCGACTGGATGAAATTGCCTTTTGCCGAAGCGGGCTTGGATTTGACAACGCTGTCGATAAGAGAATTGGCGTTCTCGAGAATCTTCTTATCGTCGAATGACGCCTTGCCGATTGCAGCGGCAACGTTCCCATTCTTATCAAGCTTGTAGTCGATCCGGCCGGCTTTCACTGCTTGCACCGCCTTGGCAGTGTCTTCAGTGACCGTGCCTGTCTTGGGGTTGGGCATCAAACCACGAGGACCAAGAACACGAGCGATTTTGCGAACCTCGAGCATCGCATCCGGCGTGGCGATAGCCGCGTCGAAGTCGAGGAAACCGTCTTGAACCTTCTTGATGAGTTCTTCAAAACCGACCTCGTCAGCACCAGCTTCTTCAGCGGCTTTGGCGGCGTCACCTTTCGCGAACACAATCACGCGAACGGTTTTACCGGTTCCATGAGGCAGTGATACGCTTCCGCGCACCATCTGGTCACTTTTCCGGGGATCAACGCCCAACTTGAAGGAAAGGGTAACTGTCCCATCAAACTTGGGAGCAGGAAACTTCTTCAGGGTGCTGACAGCCTCTTCGAGACTGTAGGACTTATTCTCCTCAACAAGCTCACAGGCCTTGAGGTATCGTTTGCTTTTCTTTGCCATTTTCTTGTTTTGCAGTGCTGGCGAATCCAAATGCTTTACGCTCGGACTCTCCTGCGGTTTACCGGTGTCACTCCCCCATTCAGGCCAACGACTCCGGATATCATCTTTGATTAATCCTCGATCTCCAGGCCCATCTGGCGAGCTGTTCCAGCCAGGATGAGAGCGGCTTGCTCGGGATCGTTCGTATTGAGATCAGGAAGCTTTCTGTCGACAACCTCCATCAGCTTAGCACGGCTGATGCTTCCCACCTTCTTCTTATTCGGCTCACCAGAACCAGAGGCGATGTTCGCTGCTTTTTTCAAAAGAACCGCTGCAGGTGGCTGCTTGGTAATGAAAGTGAACGAACTGTCCTTGAAAACCGTGATGACGGTCGGGAGGAGGTCTCCAGCTGATTGCTGCGTGGCCGCATTAAAGTCTTTGCAGAACTGCATGATGTTGACACCAGCCTGACCCAAAGCCGGACCCACGGGGGGCGATGGATTGGCCTGTCCCGCAGGAATCTGCAGTTTCAATACTTGTTTAACTTCTTTCGCCATCTTCTGTTTTTCTTATTTAAGCTTGTTCCACTTGCCATGTCTCGAGTTCGACAGGAGTCGCCCGACCGAAGATGGTCACGGAGACTCGCAGCTTACCCTTTTCATGGTCAATTTCCTCAACAACGCCGGTCTGGCTCTCGAAAGGACCATCGGCGACGAGCACCGTATCCCCGACCTCGAATGCGATGGAAGGCCGCACGGATTCCTCCCGCTCCTTGATCTGAGCCAACATGCTGTCCACCTCTCGGGGACGCATCGGAATGGGCTTGTCTTTGGTTCCGGCGAACCCAATGACGCCGTCCATTTCCTTGATGAAATACCAAGTCTGTTCAACCAGGTCCTTGTTTTCATCAAAAAGAAACATGTTAACGATGATGTAGCCGGGGAAGAACTTCTTCTTCATCTCGACTTTTTTCCCGCGGCGATTCTCCTCCACCATCTCGGTGGGCACGAGAACCTCGAAGATGTAATCTCCGAGTTCTTCACGTTCCACTTCGCGGCGAATCCGCTTCGCCACGCTGTTCTCCTGCCCTGCAAGGACATGAACGACGTACCACTGATCTTTCGCCTTGGGAATTGCCGGCATCGTTACTTATAAAAATCTGTTTGTTTGTTCACTTGGACGATTCGCTATGCTGAACGCCAAGTCCTGTCAAAAAGTCCACCACATTGCGGTGAAGAAAGTCAGAGGCGGAGACAAAACCCGCCAAGAGGAGCATCGCCACAATGACGACCACCGTGGAATCAATCAGTTCTTTGTATTTCTTGAACCCCTTGACTTTCGGGTCGGGATCCCAGGGCCAAGATGCTTTCCTAAGCTCGCTCTTAACCTCGCTGATGAATGTGAAAACCTTGCGGAACATGCTCTGATTCTTGTCTGGAAAAAGTGGCAGGATGGACAGGACTCGAACCCGCAACCCTCGGTTTTGGAAACCGATGCTCTACCAATTGAGCTACCATCCTATGGAGGCGACTAAGGGGGCACCCCGGTCCAGACCGAGATGCCCCCGAAAGGTCGATGTCATCCGAACGCAGTTGCGTCCAGACTTTTCTTTAAATTTAGTCAAGAATATCGCCAACACGACCCGCACCAACGGTCCGACCACCTTCGCGAATCGCGAAACGCATGGTCTTCTCCATTGCAATCGGGGTGATGAGCTCGATTTCCAGCTCGACGTTATCGCCGGGCATAACCATCTCAACGCCGTCAGGAAGCTTGATGCTGCCGGTCACGTCTGTGGTACGGAAGTAGAACTGTGGGCGGTAGTTACTGAAGAACGGAGTGTGGCGACCACCTTCATCCTTGGAAAGCACGTAAACCTCAGCCTTGAACTGCTTGTGAGGAGTTACGGAACCTGGCTTTACGATGCACTGGCCACGCTCGAGGTCAGACTTCTTGAGACCACGAACGAGGAGACCCACGTTGTCGCCCGCGCGACCTTCGTCGAGAAGCTTACGGAACATCTCGATGTCAGTGATGGTGGTCTTCTGAGTGTCGCGGATACCGACAATCTCAACTTCTTCCATCTTCTTGATGATACCACGCTCAACACGGCCGGTAGCAACCGTTCCGCGACCTTCAATCGAGAAGACGTCCTCGATAGGCATGAGGAAGTCCTGATCGACTGGGCGCTCTGGCTCAGGGACATACTCGTCAACTGCAGCCATCAACTTGAGGATATTCTCCTTTTGAGTTGCGTCACCCTCAAGCGCCTTCAATGCGGAGCCAGCGATGATTGGGATGTCGTCACCAGGGAATTCGTAGGTGCTAAGAAGCTCACGAACTTCCATCTCAACGAGCTCAAGAAGCTCCTCGTCATCAACCTGGTCAACCTTGTTCAAGAAGACAACCAGAGCAGGAACTCCAACCTGACGGGCAAGAAGGATGTGCTCACGAGTCTGAGGCATTGGGCCGTCAGCAGCAGATACCACGAGGATACCACCATCCATCTGAGCAGCACCGGTGATCATGTTCTTCACGTAATCCGCGTGACCAGGGCAATCAACGTGCGCGTAGTGGCGGTTCTCGGTCTCGTATTCAACGTGAGCAGTGGAGATTGTAATACCACGAGCCTTTTCCTCAGGAGCGGCGTCGATCTCGTCGTATGCCTTTGCTTCACCTCCACCAGCTTCAGCAAGCGTCGTTGTGATCGCTGCAGTCAGAGTCGTTTTACCATGGTCAACGTGCCCAATCGTGCCGATGTTCACGTGAGGCTTGTTCCGTTCGAATTGTTCTTTCGCCATTTCCTTTGTTATATTGCGGATTTTTCCCGGGGACCTGGAGCTTATGGCGGGAATTGAACCCGCGACCTCATCCTTACCAAGGATGTGCTCTACCCCTGAGCTACATAAGCTTGTCCGGCCGCCTCACGAGCGACGGAAGCCTGATTCCTGTTGGGAATGTGGGCCAGCGTCCCGCGAAAAGCGGGGGGGAACCTAGCAGCCGCGATCACCCTGTCAAAACCAATTTACGTCGAAATTCGATTTTCTTTTGTCAGGTGATTTTCTGCCTAATCGGAAGCCTCCCTCACCGACAGCTTCGTTTTATAAATTTTCTAGCGTTTAGTTATCTTACTTTACTAAAAATTAACGGGTGCGAACTAATCATTTTTGAATGGATGAATGTCGAAACATCAGAGTAATCTGCGATTCACGTTCAAACGTCCCGCCTTGTTCACCTTCCCCCGGCGGAACAACACCCTTTACACTGAAATGGCAGAGACAGATCTGAATCCTTCACAGCATGTGGAGCGAATCCGTGAAATCTTGGTTGGTCGACAGATTAACCGAGTGGAGAGACGACTTGGCGAGCTGGAGTCAATCGCTCATCGGCAAACCAATACGGTGGCTCCCAAGAATTCCAACCAGGTCGTTCAGCAGACGCAGGAAAGACTACTCGCGGAGACGCAGGAATTGAAGGCCCGCATTCAACATGAAACGGAGACTCGGAAGAAGCAGCTAGCCCAAGTCTCCCGCATTCTATCTGACTCACGCTATCCATTCTCATCTCAAGCCCAAGGCGCGGTCGCAGCGGACTTGGAAAAGAAAACCAGCGAGCGGATGGAGACGCTGGCCAATGAAATGAGCTCAAGAATCGACGCTCGGACGAGGGAGATCCTGCAGCATCTGCAGACTGAGATTCTGCAGTGGAAGAATCAGATGGAACGGGATCTTCAAAGCCTGCGGGAAGTCAAGGCAGACCGCCAAGAGGTTGTGGCTCGCTTCAGCCGCATGGCCCAGGCGGCGATCGCGGAGGATGCGCCAGAAAAACCAGCGGAAGGATATCTTCTCTAATCTCCCCCTCACGTTATGCAGCCCGCAACGCCATTTCCTGAGCTGAGAGCCCTGGAATCCCCTTCCTACTTGCCCAGCTTGGAAGAGCTCTTGGAGAAACTACCCAAGGGCGGAAAGCCGCTCCCAGCCCCCCAGGCTCATCGATCCGGAGAAAAACTTCCGGTGTTCCCGACCGAGCCCAGCGGTTTCGTCCGCGCCTCGAGCCACCGTGCCGACGAGAACATCCATCCTTTCCCCGGCACTTCTGGCGGAACAGGGACTTCCTCCTCGCTACCCACTTTCCCAAGTTCGTCCGATCTCCCGCCGGCTGCTTCCCAGCCCTCCTCACCTGCGGAAAATTCGCCGCTTCCTCCTATCGATGAGACTCCCGCGCCTGAGACAGGGACGACCGCGCCTGATTGCGAGTCACCCGCCCCTCATTCCGAGCCAACCCCGGATGCTGCAGCCCCCTCCTCCTACAGCCCCATCGCGATGGCCACGAGTTCCGCGATGGAGGATGAGGACGAAGTGACTGACGACGAGCTGCGACGCGCCTTCGAGCCCATCGTCGAGTCATCTCTCGAGCGAGTTCTCTACGCCCCGGACAAGGGACTCCATACGTATCTCGAGCCCATGCTCCGCAGCACGGTGCGCCGCGCGATCGCCGAGCAAATCGATACCGCTGTGCAATTTCGCTCGACCGGTCCGATGGATCGCCTCGGCTGGCGCTTGAAGGCTCTTTTAACGAGCCGGACCTATGACGAGATCGTTTTCCAATCAACGCGCCGCTATCAAGTCGAAGAAGCCTACCTCCTACGCAAGGAGGATTTCTCCCTGATATCCTACGCCTCTCACGACCCGGCACGACATGCCTCGACGCGGAAGGTTCAGAGCACCGTCAAGTCGATCTCGACCCGACTGTATGGCTCCGACCGGCGCATAGTGAAGTCATTCGATTTCCCTGAGAACCGGATTGTGATCGTCCGCGAAGGTGAGCACGCCATCCTCGCGGCGGTCGTCCGAGGGCGGTCGAATGCGCTTGTGCGAGCCGACCTTGACTATGTGCTGCGGCAGGCGGAAGAACGCTTTGGAGAACGTTTGGAGGACGAAAGTGATGCCTTCATCCACGTCCTGCAGCCGATTTTGGAAGGCTGCTTGCTGATCCAGTCTCCCGCGCCACCAAACTGAGGGAGGGAAAAGGACCAGGCCAGAGCGAGCCCCGATCGCTTCCGGCAAGGCTTTGCTCCTGCGCTCATATTGCCCTTATCGGCTGATTGCCAACGGTGACGGCCAAGTCATCAAAACAAATTTTGGCACAAGCCTTGCGGTAGGCCGAAGGTCACCTAGCCTCAACTGCAACCCATGGGCGATTTTCATCAATCCGGCAATATCACCACCCTACATCAACTCCGCCAGCGTCCTCTAGAAGACCTTGAGGCGGAGCTCACTCACATCAGCCAGACTCGGCCGATGGCTTTGGTCCTCCCCTCTCTTTACTCCGAATTGCAGGGACCAGCTCTGAGCAAGATCGTCGCCGAGCTCGCTCACGTCAACTATCTCGACCAAATCGTGGTCGGTCTGGATCAAGCCAATGAAGAAGAATACCGACATGCCCTCCGCTTCTTCGAAAACCTTCCCCAACAGCCAAAAGTCCTGTGGAATGATGGTCCCCGCTTGCGTGATATTGACGCACGCTTGCAGAGCCTGGGCCTCGCTCCCGATCAGCCGGGAAAGGGACGGAACGTCTGGTATATGTTCGGCTACATCCTCGCCATGGGTCGGGCCGAGGCCATCGCCCTTCACGATTGCGACATCGTCACCTACGAGCGAGGCCTGCTTGCCCGCCTCATCTACCCCGTAGCGAATCCGGCTTTTTCTTATAAGTTTTGCAAGGGTTACTACGCCAGAATCGCCAACCAGAGCCTCAACGGCCGAGTCTGCCGCCTCTTGGTTACTCCCCTGCTCCGGGCCTTGCAAAAGGTCTGTGGCCCCAATGACTATCTTTCTTACCTTGATGGCTTCCGCTACCCTCTGGCAGGCGAGTTCTCGCTCCAGCGCGAGGTTCTTGAGGATATTAAGATTCCCTCGGACTGGGGACTGGAAATGGGCGTCTTGTCCGAGATGCACCGCAACTACGCTCCGCGCAATATCTGCCAAGTGGACATCGCGGATGTCTATGACCACAAGCACCAGGATCTCTCCCTCGAAGACCGGAATCGGGGACTTTCAAAGATGTCCGTGGACATCTCGAAGTCACTTTTCCGCAAGATGGCGACCCAAGGGCAGGTCTTCAGCCAAGAGAGGATCCGCACCATCAAAGCGACCTACTACCGCATCGCCCTCGACCTCAACCAAAGCTACCACGATGACGCCCTCATCAACGGCCTCAAATACAATCGCCACATTGAGGGGCTGGCCGTCGAGAACTTCGCCCAGAACATCATGGTCGCGGGCAATGACTTCCTTGAGAAGTCGATGGAGACCCCCTTCATGCCCAGCTGGCGCCGGGTCCACTCCGCCTATCCAGAGGTCTTTGAGGAGCTGAAGAAGGCAGTCGAGCTCGACATGCGCGACTTCAGCACCCCCACTCCCATTTCCATCTCCCGCTCCCCGAATCCCGAGGCGGTGCAGATTCACCAAAGGCTGACCAGCCTCGTCTCCGAAATTTACCAGGATCAAGACGCCTCAGCCCTGACGGACCAAATCTGTGAGGCTGCCGGCCTGGGGCACGACGTGACGCCCTCACCAGCCAATATCAACAAGTGGAGTGAGAACGACGTCTTCCTCATTACCTACGGGGATAGCATCATTCGGGAGGGCGAATCTCCTCTCGCCACCCTCCAAAGCTTCATCTCCCTGCACCTCGCGGACACCGTCTCCGGGGTTCACATCCTTCCCTTCTGCCCATTCACCTCCGATGACGGATTCTCTGTCGTTGATTATAAGATGGTGAATCCGCAGCTTGGTGATTGGAAAGACATCCAGGCCATCTCCTCGGAGAAGACCTTCATGATTGATGTCGTGCTCAATCACTGCTCGGCCTCCTCCGTGTGGTTCCAGAACTTCCTCAATAACAAGTCGCCCGGAGCTGACTACTTCATCACCGAGGATCCCGCCGCCGATCTCTCCGAGGTCGTCAGACCCCGTGCGACGCCCCTCCTGCGTGAGGTGGAAACCTCCGACGGCACCAAACACGTCTGGTGCACCTTCAGCCACGACCAAGTGGACTTGAACTTCGCCAACCCCGAGGTCCTTTTGGAGTTCGTTCGTATTCTGCGTGAATACGTCCAACATGGTGCCAGCTACTTCCGCCTGGATGCAGTCGCCTATCTCTGGAAGGAGATTGGCACCCCCTGCATCCACCACGAGAAGACGCACACCGTCATTAAGCTGCTCCGCCTCATCTTGGAAAAAATGGAGCCTGCGGCCGTTCTGGTCACCGAGACCAATGTGCCCAATGAGGAGAATCTCACCTATTTCGGCAATAACAACGAGGCGCACCTCATCTACAATTTCTCCCTCCCGCCTCTGCTTCTCCACGCTCTCCTGAGTGGTCAATCGCGTTATCTCAAGCAATGGATGATGTCGATGCCACCCGCCCGTCCGGGTCGAGCTTACTTCAACTTCATCGCCTCTCACGATGGCATCGGCGTCCGTCCGGCGGAAGGAGTTCTGGATGATGCCGAGCTAGAAGGCATGCTGGAGACTCTTCTGAAGTTCGGCGGTCAGATCTCAACCCGCTCCATCGCCGGCACTGAGAAGCCTTACGAGATGAACATCTCTCTCTTTGACGCCCTACAAGGGACGCTCAAAGGAACCAAAGACGATTTTCAGGAAGCCCGCTTCCTATGTGCCCATACCATCCTCCTCGCCCTTGAGGGCATCCCGGCCTTCTACATCCACAGTATCCTGGCCACACCCAACGATCAGAAGCTATTCGCCGAGACCGGCCGCAAGCGCTCGATCAACCGCCATCGTTGGCAGGCCGATGAGCTGGAAGTGGCTCTTTCCTCAGAGACTTCACACGCCCGCGTTCTTTCGGCTTTGAAATACCTGATCGAAATTCGTCGTCGCCAACCCGCCTTCCACCCAAATGCGACCCAATACACCTTGCATTACGGGGAAGCCCTTTTCGCTTTCTGGCGTGAAAGCCTCGACCGCACTCAGAATATCTTCGCCATTCACAATGTAACTTGCGAAGAGCAAGAAGTTCCCCTCGTCGAGCTCAATCTTACTCGCATTGAGGACTGGCGGGACTTGATCACCAACACTCCCCTTGTCCCTGGACAAACGACCTGGAAGCTGGGTCCCTACGAGAGCCTCTGGTTGACCAATGCCTGAACCATCCGTCGCACCCTACGGAGTGCTCATCCTTCACGGGGGCAAAACCCGCAATCGTGGCAACGTGCCGAGAGCTCGCGTCCCTTCACAATAGGGACACGCGCCCGGCATTCTCCCCCGGGTGAGTCGGTTTACAGCACCCAGGCAGGTTCCGTTTAGACTTCTCCCATATCTGTTCGGCACAGCATTTGGAGGATGTCCCCCAGCTCGAGCCGGGAACCCTGCAAAACCCGTCACCCTCTGCGAAAGCAAAGAGCTTAACATTCGCTCCTTCCGCCACGAACCCCGGGCCGTCAAACGAAGACCTAAAGGCTACCAACTTCTTACCGAACCGCACCACACCTTCCAAGCGATCCATCATCGCTCAAAATACCAAAAATCCGCTTAAGTGAGCGCCATTCTTGCCTGCCCCTTAGATACCGCTGGTGCCATGGTGTCCTTAATTTTTGAAGGCCATATTTTGATCGCGTCCACTGAATATGGCACTAATTTCCCGGATGCGACAGAACCCTAATCGGTCCAAGTGGGGCGGCATCTTGGTCGGTATCGCCATAATGGCCGCGGTTGACGAAATCGTCTTTCACCAGCTCCTCGCGTGGCATCATTTTTACGATGGCTCCACTCTGGCGATTGGGCTGCTGTCGGACGGTCTCCTCCATGCGGGCGAGCTGATAGCCATGGTCGCAGGATTCTTCATCCTGTTGGATCTGCGGAAACATGGTGCGATGTCGAAAGCCCACGCCTGGGCGGGTGGCTTTTTGGGGGCGGGTGGTTTCCAATTGTTCGACGGGATCGTGAACCACAAAATACTCCGGCTTCACCAGGTCCGCTACGACGTGCCGATCCTGCCATACGATATTGCTTGGAATCTCATGGCACTGATTCTGTTGGTCGTAGGAATCGTGCTTGTCCGGCGCGCCGGTCGTATTCACGAGGGAAGTGTCGGCTCCAGTCCATCCGCCTAATTCGCCATGAATGGACTTATTGGCTGCCTGGAATGCGGAGGGGCCGCCACCACAGGCGGATTCAACGCACATAAGATCATTCCCCCGGCTCTGGCTGCATTATTCCCTGTCGCCTATCTTACCGGGCTGTTGATACAGCGCACGAGGCACGACAAGTGGAGCGGATGGCGTACGGCATTTTTTCTGATCGGGTCTTCATTGTTGATCTGGGCGTTGCTGCCACCAATCGCGGGCGCTGCTTACAAGGATCCAGAAGCCCACATGCTCCAACACTTGTTGATCGGAATGTTTGCCCCTCTAGGCTTGGTTCTCGGTGCTCCGGTCACTCTCGCCTTGCGGAGCGTACCGGTAGGGGTTGGGCGGCGGTTCTCACGTTTGATGCGCGCGCCCGTCGTGCATACGTTAAGTCATCCGGTTGCTGCCCTCATTCTGAACGTTGGCGGAATGTACGTTCTCTATCTTACGCCGCTGTTTGCGTTGAGCATGTACAGCGCTCCCCTTCACTATCTGGTGCACGTTCATTTTTTGGCGGCAGGCTGTCTTTTCGTATGGGCCATCGCAGGCCCAGATCCCGCACCGAGGCGACCCGGCATGCGGACCCGGCTGATTGTTCTCTTCGTGGGAGCAGCCGCGCACGCTATTCTCGGGAAGATGTTGTACATCCATGGCTTGCCGGACTTTCCTCTTTACGATCCCGCCGCCACCCGGGCAGCTGCCAAGCTCATGTATTATGGTGGCGACCTTGCCGAGGTGCTTCTTGCAATCGCTCTGTTCTCGATTTGGTTCCGCCGCAGGGTTAGAAGCCACGGTGGTTAGTTGGTTTTTAGTTTTGGCGCCTGCATCCTGAACGGACGCGGCTGACCAACGGCTACTTATTTCAACGACTCAGCAAATTTTGCCAGCTCCTCGACACTGAGAGCTTTAGATGGGTGCGAAGCGGTGCTCATCAGACGAATACACGCTGAACCTTTCTCGCGTAGTGAGATCACGCAAAAAAAATGCGCACCGCGGGGGAACGGTGCACATTCAGGGGGGAACGAGAGCGGGGAGACTCTCAGAGGGGAAATTTTTCGGAGAACTTAGTTCTCGAGGTCAGCCTCGGACTCGTCGCCATTGCCTTCTTTGTCTTCGTCAGGCATATCAACGTCGATGGTCGGGACCTCAATTTCTTTGGTCTTTGTGCCGACATCAATGTCAGGGGTATCGACATCATACTTGGGAACTTCCATCTCACCATCGACATCGACATCGACGGAAGGAAGCTTACCTTCCTCGGTGACTTCAACCTCAGGCATTTTGCCTTCCTCGGCATTCACGTCGACATCAGGCATATTACCTTCCTCGACTTTATCGACGTCGCAGGACCAGAGGAAAAAGGGTGCGACCAGTGCGGACAGTGTAACGGTATTTTTCGTTTTCATTGTGATAATTTGGGTAGTTGGCAGTTACTTACGGGTAAGAATGATATAAAGGGCGTGGATGATTCCGGGAATGTAACCCAGGAGCGTGAGAACGACGTTCAGCCAGAATTGAGCACCGAAGCCGACCTGCATCAGCACACCGACGGGTGGCAGCAAAATAGCGACGATAATTCGGAGTAAATCCTTCGAGCCCTCATGGGTTGTTGTGGAGTGATTCATTGTGAGTCTTCTAGCGCAGATAAGGGGCCAGCGAGCAAAATCATCGCAAACCACTTATCGTTAAACTGATACAAAAACCCGCTTTCATCCCACCCTCCCCTATTCCGTGCACTATGCATCCTAGAAAAAAATGGAGCCGTGCGTATCGAATGGTGGACGCCGTCAGATCGCGGTGTCGCGCCGCTGTAATTCTCGCCTCTTGATTATTAAGCTCACCTTATCAATATTTGGGGTAAATTTTAAAAACTCATACAAAATGTAGTGGTCGAGCTCCTGCGGCTTGTTCCCCACCCCCCAATTCTGTCATTCTCTGACACCACCCAGCCATGTACCTCAAATCCCTCGACATCCAAGGCTTCAAATCCTTCGCCGACAAGACCCACTTCGAATTCGACAAAGGCGTAACTGGCATTGTCGGACCCAACGGCTGTGGAAAGTCCAACGTCGTGGATGCCATACGCTGGGTTCTTGGTGAGACTTCGGCCAAGGCTCTTCGCGGTGGTGAGATGGCCGACGTCATCTTTAATGGCACCGACCGCCGCAAGGCTCACGGGATGGCTGAGGTGACCATGACGATGGCCGACTGTGAGGAAGCCCTGAAGATGGACTTCAACGAGGTGGCCATCACCCGGCGGGTCTTCCGGGATGGCAAAAGCGAGTATCGTATCAATGACAAGGCCTGTCGCCTCCGTGATATCCATGAGCTTTTCATGGATACCGGCATTGGCCGCACCGCTTATTCCATCATGGCCCAGGGTCAGATTGACCAGATCCTTTCTTCCAAGCCTGAAGAGCGGCGGGCGGTCTTCGAAGAGGCAGCGGGAATCACGAAGTTCAAGAAGGACAAAAAAGAGGCTCTCCGGAAGCTTGAATACACAGAGGCCAATCTCCTAAGAACCGGAGATGTCCTTGCCGAGCAAGAGCGTCGCATGAATTCCCTCAAGCGCCAGGTGGCCAAGGCGCGCCGCTATAAGGAGCTCTCCGCCTCGGTCCGCATTCTCGATACCCACCTTTCCCACAAGCATTGGACAGGCTACCGCGCGGCCGAGCACGAGCTCGCCACCAATCTCAATTCGCTGGAGAAAGAGCTCGATGTTCTGGAGGTTGAGCTTCCCCAGCACGAAGGCGCAGTCGTCGAGGCTCGCAATGCCTCCCAGGCTCTGGAGGCGGAGCTCTCTACTCTACGGGAGCAAATCTCCGAACACCGATCGGCAGCCGAGTCAGCCCGCTCGCGCATGAACTTCAATGACGAGCGACGGCGTGAACTTGAAGGGCGGATCACGCAGCACCGTGTCGAGATCGAGGAGACGAAGGAGAGGCTCACGCAGCAGGAATTCGACTTCGCAGAATCCCAGACCCAAAGCGAGGAACGGCTGGAGCGGATCCAAAATCATGAAGACGCGGTCGCCGAGCAACAGGCGGTCGTGGCAGCGGCCCGCGAATCGAGAGACGCGATCAACTCCCAGGTTAGAGAGACCCGCCGGCGTGCGGAGACCACCAGAACGCTGGTGGCCACCATCCAGGCCAAAATCGAAAGCGACAACGCCCAGGCCGAGGCCTCTCGCGACCGCTCCCGCCAACTCGAGGCCGATGAACAGCGCCTCCAGCATGAGCTTGAGCAAGCGCGTGAACGGGAGACCTCCTTCCGCCAGCAATTCAATGAGCTTGAGGAGCGGCAACGCGACCTCCAGGCCGCGCTGGAAACGGCAGAGAGAGCCTACCAACACACCCGCGGAGACCTCGATTCCAGGCGGAAAGAGTCCAATGAACTCCACCGCACCTTCACTTCGCGCAAGTCCCGTCTCGATGTCCTCAGGGGCCTTCTTGAGAAAGGTGAAGGCCTCCAAAAGGGGACCCAGGCGGTCCTCAAGGGCTTGGACGATCCCGACCTCTTCCGAGCGGGCGTGGAAGGCGTTCTCGCCTCCCGCATGCAGGTGAATGATGAATACGCGGTGGCCATCGAGTCTGTCATGGGTGATGCGTTGCAAGCCATCCTCGTCCGCGATGCCGACTTCGCGGAAGCCATTCTCGACAAGCTTTCGCTCAAGAAACTGGGCCGCGTCGCCCTCTTGCCCAAGGACTTGATCCAGACCGACCACGCCCATCAAACGGAAGCTCTGCCAGAGGGAGCCCTTGCTTGGGCGGTCAATGCCGTAAAGGCCGATAAGTCCGTCTCCGACTTGATCGATACCCTTCTTGAGAAGGTGCTCATCGTCCCCGACCGCTCCACCGCCCTCTCGCTCCGCAAGTCGCTGGGCGACGTCACCTTCGTAACCAGTGAGGGCGAAACCCTCCTCCCTACCGGTCTCATCCGGGGAGGCAACGCTGGCTCCGGCGATGATTCCGTCCTCAAGCGTCAAAACGAGGTCAAATCATTGGAAGACGAGGTGTCGGCTCTGGAGGCTCAGATCGAGGAACTCAATGCGCTTGTGGAGGACCTTGATGCCCAGACCTACGCCGCTCGCGAGGAAGCCGAGCAGAGTAAGAGCTACCTCCAAGAGACCAAGCTGGAGCTCTCCAAGGCGCAGGGTCAGGTCTCCCTCGCCGAGCGTGAGATCAAGAATCTCGAGGGCAAACTCGATTCGCTCCGTTCCGAGAAAGACAACACTAGCCAACGCGAGCAGGAAGCCGAGGATTCCCGCAACAATCGGGAAGCTGAACTTGTGGAGGCAATCAGCCAAGTCGAGACCCTGGAGGAAAGTCTGCGGGAGCTTCAGAACGAATTCGATGGCCTCGAGCAGCGGCTCGCCGAACAGAACGAGCACTTGAACGAAGTGCAAACCGCTCTCGCGGTCGAACGTCGTGCCCACCAATCCGAGCAGGACCAGCAGCGTCCCATGCAATCTCGCATTGCCGAGCTGCGCTCATTGGTTGAAAAGCGTGAACGGGAGATCGAGGACTTCCAGAACCGGATCACCTCCGATGCCGAACAGGACGAGGGACTATCCGCGCAAATCAGCGAGAATGAAGAAATGGCTGTGGAGCTTGAAAGCCAAGTGTCTGGCTTCGATGGCCGCCGGGCAGAGCTGCGCCAGGCGATCGAGGCGACCGAGACCAATCTCTCCAGCATCCGGGAGCGGATGCGGAAGCTTGCCGACCAGCGCGGACGCGAAGAAGTGGAACTGACCAAAATCCGGCTGAAAATCGAGAACGTGGAAAACACCGTCCAAGAGCGTCACCAGGTGGAGCTGGAACACTTCGAGCCGGATGCCCACGCCCTCCTGTCCTGCTTAAGTGATAAGAAAGGCAAAAATGCCCTCGCCAGTGAAGAAGGTGACGCCGAAAAGTCCCCCGAGCTTGAGGCCGAAGCTGCCGCCATCCTCGAGGGAGACGGCCCCGACTGGGACGAAGTCGAGGCCCTTGGTAATGAGCAACGCCGCAAGCTCGACTCCATGGGACCGGTCAATGTGGACGCCATCGAGGAGTATGAGGAATTGGAAGAGCGTCACGAATTCGTCCGCTCGCAACATGAGGACCTCGTCAATTCGAAGACCGAACTTCTCGAGGTGATCCAACGAATCAACGACGAGACGACCAAACGCTTTGCGGACACCTTTAAAACCGTGCGGAAAAACTTCCGCAATATGTTCAAGATTCTCTTCGGCGAACAAGGAAAGGCCGACCTCACACTGCTGGATGAGGACGACCCGCTTGAGTCCGGCATTGAGGTCATCGCCAAGCCTCCCGGCAAGAAGCTGCAGAGCATCGGCCTCCTTTCCGGGGGAGAACGTTCCATGACGGCGGTCGCCCTCCTCTTCTCCATCTATCAGGTCAAGCCCAGCCCGTTCTGCGTCTTGGATGAGCTGGATGCGCCCTTGGACGAGTCGAACATTGGCCGCTTTCTCAAGGTCTTGGATGCCTTCATTGACCAGAGCCAATTCATCATCGTGACCCACAGCAAACGCACCATGAGCCGCGCGGATGTGATGTATGGCGTGACCATGGAGGAATTCGGCGTCTCCAAGCCAGTCGGAATGCGTCTCACTACGGAGGACGCCAAGGGCGAAGCCCGCACGGCCGCCCAGCGTGCCGCCGAACGCTTGGACGCCTAGTTTAGCTACCTGATTCCACTCCCTTGTCCACTGAGTCAATGTGAAGAGGTCGGGGGGGCCGATTCGTTCGCTAGGTCACCTAACCCTCGAGGAGACGACTGGCCCCAGTCGAGGTCACCATCAGCAAGCTTCCGGTGGAATCGTTGGTAAATGAACCCGATCGCGACAAGGAGGCCCCCGGTCAAGCCGAAGGCGACAATCCGCCAAAAAGGCTCGTCGATATCGACGACGAACATGCGTAGGAGCGCGATGGCGAGTCCTAACAACCCAAAGACCCGATAACCCCGCAAGCGGAGCCAGAAACCCGCCACCAGCAAACCGGAGCACCCAACCACCCAAAGAATCGTCACCCAAGGGGCGACCCGGGCGTCAGAGCCAATCCCGGCGAGGAGAACAACGAGCGCGGTCCCTCCCCACAGTGTCGTCGCGAGGCGGGGATTCGCGAGCCCCTTGTTAGACTCATTCCTAGCCAGCAAGGCTCCGTGGATGACGAAGCAGACTGCGGTGAGTCCGGCCCCAAAAGCCGAAGGAGCGAATGAGAGAGTGGCCAGCATCGTCACGCAGGTCGCCGCGAGCGCCCAGGTCAGTGACGATTCTTTCTGCCAGTACCAGACCGCTTGCAAAGCCAGCGACCACAGGGAGAGGGTGACGAGCAGAGCGGAACCTGAGAAGACCGAGGCAAGACTAGCGAGGGTCAGGACCGTGGTGCATCCGGTCCGCACCGCGCCCCACCCCGAACCGCATCGCCGCCCCTCTCTCCCCTTCCAAGTATCAAGGGTCCAGTAGCCACAGGCTCCCAGGAAGAGAACCGTGGCCAAAATACGGGCCTCCTCGGATGAGCCCCCCGGCCAAGCGAGGAGGGAGCCGACCGATCCGACGAGCGCGCATCCCGAGGCTTTGCCCAAGTCCCGAAGACCTTGGATCTGGTCAAGGGCGAGCCACAGGAGAGCCAAGAGCAGAAAGGCCGCCGGCAGCCACTGTTCCAAATCGAGCCAGTAACCCAGCCGCCCGATGAGCACGAGGGAGAGAAGAAGAATCCCAAAGCAGACAGCGCGAACCACCAGCTGCCCAAAGAAAAAGCGGGACCCCGCCCCATAACAAGCCCATGCAACCACCAGCCAAACCAAGCCTTCGCGTGAATGGGAATCCGACTGGAAGAACAACCAGAAGAAGCCTACTAGCAAGAAAATTGGTGGCACGATCCATGTGAGACGCCGAGCCATCATGAGAACGCTTCCCCCAAGGATGAAGAGGCCGCCCAGCAGCGCTCCCAAGGGTGCGCTCAAGTCTTCTGCCAACGCGACCCAGCTCCAGCCAATCGCGCACAAGCCCAAGAAGAACTCGGAGAGGCCTGGTACTCTTCTCCAGCCCGAGTGCCAAGCGACTAGCGCGGCGAGACATGTTAGATAACCGTAGGCGAAGAGGTGACCTCCATCACCTTCAACTTCCTTGGCCACCCAATACCATCCCACTGCACTAACCACTCCGGCGATGACTTCAAAAAGGGGCCAAGCTTTCTTCCTGGCCAAATAGAGCAATGCACCCCCTTGCCCCAGAAGTCCAAAAGCCCGGACTGCTCCCCCAAGTTGGTCGATAAGAAGGAGACCGAGTAAGGTGACCGCCTTCAGGGCAAAAGTCTGCCGCACGCCCCTTGCCCACTCGCTATCCTCCTTCCAGAAAATCGCCGCGAGGCCTATCACCACGAGAAAGTGCGAGTAATAAATCGACAGGCTCACGCCCGTGAGGCTGGCTACGAGATAGCCGCTCAACAGCCCGACTCCGCTCGCCAAGGGTGCCAACCGCTGGGCCACGTCGCCTCCAGAATGCCCCTTCAGGAACAGCGCCAGCAACCAGAGGGCTGTCATCCCGACTGCAGCGAAGAGACCACCCATCCCCTGCCCGGCATCTCCTGACCAGCGGAAGAAGGAAAGAAGAACCAGGCCAGAGCCACTGCCTAATACGCCGACCACAAAACTGGCCCACCAATCCTTCTTCCAAGCCAAAGTGGTTCCTCCCAGAGTCAATAAGCCGAGTGCGGCGAGAGACATCGGAGCCAAGCCTTCCGCAATTGAGAATGCGACCGAGAGATATCCTAAGAACAAGCCGAAGGTGGCAACCGCTTGACTGCCCCGAAACAACGACCAGCCACAGATGGCAGCCACGGCCATGCCTTGCCAAGCCAAGGCCCAGCCCGGGCTCTCAATCACCTTGAGCGCGGGCAAGCCATACGCGGCATAAGCCGCCACGTAGAGCAAGGAGAGCCCGCCGGTCCCCACCGCTCGACCGAAAGCTGGCAACTTGCTTTCCAGCCGGATGCCCAGAAAGAAGACCACGATCGCAGCGAGGACAAGCTCAAGCAATCTCACCCACGGGACCGTATCCTGATTGACATAGAGCCCGAAGAAAACAGCGGCGATGACGCCCAGCCCCAGACCCACACGAGTGCTCCACCAAGCCATCATATTTGCCTCTCCAGACTGAGGCGGCCATAGCTCTAAGCGCCGCAAAAGGCTGGGCTTTCGCTCAACCGGGGAGCGGTCGTGCTCCTCGCCCGGTATTGGTTCCGGCACCGGCCGTTCCTCCGGTTCCGTAGTAAGCGACCGCGTGATTTCCTCTTCACTACCGCGTTTCTGGAGTTCGCGGGTGACTAGCCTCCCTCCGTCGGCCACTTCGCCGGGGGGCGAATTTTCTACCTCAGCAACGGGAGGCTGTGCCTCGTTTTCTCGCTGCCCAATCCGATGACGAAGTCCCTCAACCTCCTTTGAGAGCCTATTGATTCGGGTGAAGAGCCCGACGACCAAGAGAAACAGGCTTAAAAAGAGGAAGACCGACAATGAGCTCATTCCTTTCTTTAGGCGATATTCAGAAATTCCGGAAATCGATATGAATTATTGAACTATCGATTCCAACGATATTCAATTTCACCGAGCGATTGCAGCTTTCGTGCTTTGGGAGCATCATTCCGGCAGTGAACGAACCAATCGTCGTCAGGGACCTCGCAACGGGCCAAGAGTTTACCGAACAAGTCGAAGGTGAAAACTGGCTCAGACTCCTCTATGAAAATGCCGTGGGAGCTCCCCTCCTTCACACGATCGTCGTCAAGCCATGGCTTTCGCGTCTCTATGGCCGCAAGATGACGAGCGCGGACTCGCGTCGGCTCATCCGCCCCTTCATCGAACGCCACGGGCTTGATGAAAGCGAATTCCGGAAATCGATCGACTGCTTTGAGAGCTTTAACGATTTCTTCACCCGTCAACTCACACCTGATGCCAGAGCGATTGATGAAAATCCTGAAACCGTCGTTCTTCCTGCTGACGGGCGACATTTGCTCTTCCCGGACGTATCCGAGGTGGAGCAAATTTTCGTCAAAGGACAGCGCTTCGATCTCGCGCGCCTGTTAGATGATCCTTCGCTCGCCGCTCGCTACGAAAAGGCCCCTCTCCTCCTCTCGCGACTCTGCCCGGTAGATTACCATCGCTTTCACTTTCCCTCCGCAGGCAGGGCGGGAGAAACCCGGACCATCAATGGGCCCTTGTATTCCGTTTCGCCAATTGCCCTTCGCCGCACGATTTCCCGCTTGTGGGAAAACAAGCGGACCGTCACTGAACTGGCCACACCTCAATTTGGCACCTTGTTATTGTTAGAGGTTGGGGCCACGATGGTTGGAAGTATCGAGCAGAGCTACGAGCCCGGCCATGAAGTCGCCAAGGGCGAGGAGAAAGGCATCTTCCATCTTGGAGGCTCGACGACCATCACCCTGCTCGATCCGCAGGTGGTTTGGCAGCTCGATGAGAGACTGCTCCAGAACACTGCGGACGGCTTGGAGAGTTACGCCCGCATGGGCACGGCCTTCGCGAGCAAGTCCTCCGCTACTTCATCAACTTAAGGAACTCCTTGCGGGACTTCCGATCCACCATGGCATAGAGGATATCGCCGTCCTCCAAAACATCTTCGGGTCCGGGGACCTCGGCTTGGAGCTGCCGCAGCAGACCCACGAGGACGACTCCGCGCGGCCACCGGATGGAGCCGACGGGTTGGTCGATGACGGAAGATTTGGCACTGATACGCGTTTCGATCACTTCTCCCGCCCCCAGCTTCTTGACCACATGGAAGGATTCTGAGGTGAGATAGCGCTCGATATCCCGCCGTGTCGCCTCGCGGGGGCTCACGGCAGCGATGACGCCGAAGTGCCGCCCGCTGCTGCCAATCGCCCGGGCATAATCCGCGCGGTGGATGATGGTGAGGCAATTCTCGACCCCGAGGTTGTTCGCCTGCAGACAGGTCATCACATTATCTTCATCGCTGACACTGGTCGCTACAAAGAAGTCGGCTTCTCCGACTTGTTCTTCTTCCAACTCGGCCAAGACGGTGGCGTCGGCATTGATAACGGTCACATTAGCCAGTTTATCCGCCAGCTCATGGCAGGTCTTTTCATCCTCTTCAAAGATGCGAACCTTACAATCCCAGCTCTCCAGCATCTGGGCGAGGGCAAAGCCATATTCCCCTCCCCCGAAGATCACCACCCGGAGCCCCTCCAGGCCGCCTCGCGTCTTCTGCAGAGCTGCAGCCAATTTACGCAATCGGCGTGGCTCGCCCACGATCGTGGCAACGTCTCCGGCTTCCAGCACCGTTTCCGCATCGGGGATCAAGTGGCCCTCATCGCGGGAGAGAGCCACCACCCGGGTGCGGTCCGGCATCTTTAGATCCCGCAGAGACTTCCCGACCATGGGGCTTTTCGGATGAACCCTGACCTGCTGAAGCTCGATTTTCCCCCGGGCCAATTCCTCTACGGCGAGAGAGTCAGGATTGCGGATGAATTTGGCCAATTCGATCGCGGTCAACCGCTCGGAACTGAAAATGTGATCGATGGAAAAATGCCCTTTGTAATCGAAAAGCCACTCCTCGCGCTGGAGACCGGGGTGAACCCGCGCAATGACGCGCTCCACGCCCATCTTCTTTGCCATGGAAGCACTCATTAGATTGGCGTTGTTAGAGCTGGTGAGACCGAGGAAAAGCTCACACTCACCGACATTGGCCTCAGCCAAGGCATTGACCGAGGTGCCATCGCCCCGCACCACCTTCGCATCGATGCTCTGCTCCAATTCGGTGGCCAAGCGGGCATCCACCTCGATGACCGACAAGGAATGCGACCTGGAGAGCTCGGTCGCCAAGTGGCGCCCGATTTCCCCCGCTCCAACAATGATGATGTTCATAGACGATCGGTGACCTGCCCCCGGCAGGCTCCCCTTACTGAATCCGATTACGGCGAAAACAAAAGTTCTTTCCCGGTCTGCAAGGCAGGCGGCGCATCACTTGCCGATGCAAAATTGACCGAAGATACTGCCCAGGATTTCCTCGGTATCGATCCGGCCGCCGACCTCGCCGACGGCATTGAGGGCCTCCCGCAGAGGCAAAGCGGCGAATTCAGGCTCTTCGCCATTTTGCAGCATCGCCCGCGCTTCCTCCACGGCATCGAGCGCGCGGCGAAGGGCATCCTGATGCCGGGTATTGATGGCGATGAGCGCTCCCGAGCTTGTGCCCCGGTCCTCCTCCCAAAGACTGGATCGCACTCTCGAGCGCAGTTCCTCGAGCCCGTCACCCGTTGCCGCAGAAATCTGGAGCGCTTCCTCTCCCCCCCATCCCGGATGGATGCCGAGATCGACTTTGTTGAGCACCAAAAGCGCCTCCTCGGCGAGCCGCTCCGCAGGAGCCTGACTGGCATCAACCAGCTCGATGATCACATCGGCATCCTTCATTCGCTCTCTTGCCCGTGCGATGCCTTCGACTTCGATGGCATCACCGGAGTCGCGGAGCCCTGCGGTATCGATCACCCGCACGGGCACCCCATCGAAGTCCATCACCTCTTCCACCGTGTCACGGGTCGTTCCGGCCACCGCACTGACAATGGCTCGCTCATAGCCCAGTAGAGCATTCAGCAAGCTCGACTTACCGGCATTGGGAGCACCGATGATGGCAAGCCGGGCTCCCTCCCGCAGGAGGCGGCCCCGCTTGGCGGTCCCGAGTAGGCTTCTGACCTTTGACGCCACATCAGCGAGGCTCTGATCCAAGGCGCTCCCCGTCTCGGGCGAGATGTCCTCATCAGGGAAATCAATATAAGCCTCAACATGAGCAACCACGTTGATGAGCGTCTCCCGCAGCTCCGCCACTTCACCTCCCAGCTTACCGGACAATTGCTCTCGCGCCGCCCGGGCTGCGAGATCGGTCTGTGCATGAATCAGATCCATGACGGCCTCGGCCTGAGTCAGGTCCAGCTTACCGTTAAGGAAGGCTCGCTGGCTAAATTCTCCCGGCTCGGCAAGACGGGCCCCTTGGGCGAGAGCTTGCTCGACGATCTTCCGGGTCACCAGAATGCCCCCGTGTCCGGTGATCTCCAGCACATCCTCACCGGTATAGCTGGCCGGCCCGCCGAAATAGGTCACGAGGACATCGTCAACCCGCTCTCCGGAAGGTGTCTGCACCCAATCCCGCCTCACTTGCCGTGGTCTGACCTGGCGGGAGGAAAAACTCTCCAGCATCTTCCCGGCGATGCTCAGCACCTCGCTGCCCGAGAGACGAATGAGGGATACGGCTCCCACTCCGGGAGGAGAAGCGACGGCCACGATGGTGTCGTTCATGGATTTTCCTCTCCTTTCCAATTACCCAGCTCCCCACCGAGATTGAGAAACTCCCAGCAAAGAAAGCTATCCAGCCTCATTTCAGGCTGTTCCTCTTCCGACCAAGCGAGCCTGACCGTGGCGTTGCGGACGGGAAAACCGGAGAGAGCCTTCCCCCGCCATTTGAGAACGGAGAGAACGCGGCCCAGCTCGCTCTCATCATTCACGGCGATCTTGGCGTAATCGCTGTAATTCGCGGGATCCGCCAAGCGATAGACCGTCTCTCCCGCTCTCTCGCGGGCATCCAAATCCTGGCTCACCACAACGCGGAAATCGCCCTTCCTGCCGGGCTCGGGCTGCTGGACGAAGCGATGGAGCAGGCGATGCTTGGTCTGCACATAGACGTGCCAGTCCAGCTTCATGCCTTTTTCAGTGGACCGGAAAAAAGCAAGGATGCGGAGAGCAGGCGCAACGAAGTTCTCGAGATCCGCCTCCGTTTTGAGAACGAGATCGGGCTCCTCAAGGCCGTATTGCACGCTCAGCGGGACGATCGGACGGAAGAATTCCGACATTTCAAACTGCTCCGGCCGGTCATAAGCCATGAGGTAGAAGCCCCGCATGAAGTCATTCCGCGATAAGGGAACCGCGCCGAAGGCCTCGTGCGGGCAATCCTCCTCCCCCAGAGGATATTGTGCATAAAACTCTTCCATCTCCGGGCGGATTTCGTCGCCTCCAATGACAAAATTGGCCCGGCTCGCCACATCGGAGGTGGCTTGAAAGTTTCTCAAGACACGCTCGGCTTCTTCTCGCAACGCTTCGGGCTGAAGAGGGGGAGGCGCGGATTCGTTCCCGCTCTTTTCCGATTCCTCCAGTGTAGGGAGCACTTTCGCCTCGTCCCCCTTCTTGTTCAAGCTGACGAAGAGCAGGGAGAAAGCGAGCGCCAGCAGCGCGGCGGCCGCCCCAGCCGGGAGCAGCCAGCGATTGCTCTCCACGGAACGGCCCGAGATGGGACGCGGCTCCGCGGTCGTCTCGGATTCTGCTTTTGCTTCGGCAGGCGGAGGAGGCGAGGTCACCTTCTGCCCGCAGTTCGGACAGGGTGCGGTGGTCGGCGGCAAGTTGTAGGGGATGCGGATCGTCTTCGAGCAGTGCTCGCAGACAAAAGTTCGTTCAGAGTCCGGCATGTTTTTGCTCGCTTGGATTCGTTTCACCAGAGGACGAGCCTCACAGTTGGATGACCTCATCCATCACTTGCAGGCAGCGAACGTTCTCCCGCGCGGTGCCCACGGAAACCCGAATCCACTCGGGCAATTTGTAGCTCCTCAGGGCACGCACGATCACTCCACGGGTCAACATCTCGCGGAAGACCGCGTCGCCGTCGCCCACCTTGACCATCACGAAATTAGCGTGGCTAGGGATGTATTCCCATCCGCGTTCGGCAAAGGCGCTCTCGAACATCGCCCGCCCTTCTTGATTGTTCTGCACCGTGCGCCGGATGTGGTCCTCATCGGCAATGGAGGCCAAGGCCGCGGTCTGAGCCATGGCATTGACGTTGAAGGGCTGGCGAGCCTTGTTAAGAAGGTCGGCGACTTCCTTATTGGCAATACCGTAGCCGACGCGAAGCCCGGAGAGACCCTGCGCCTTGGAGAAGGTGCGCATCACGCAGACATTCCGCCCCTCGCGGACATACTTCACGGTGTCGGCGGGATTCTGCAGAAATTCGAAGTAGGCTTCATCGAAGACCGCGATGACATGCTCCGGAAGAGCCTCAAGAAAGCGATCAATCTCCTCCTGCCCCACCAGCGTCCCGGTCGGATTATTCGGGTTCGCGACGAAGACCAGGCGCGTATCCTCGCGGACTGCCGCTGCCATAGCCGGCAGATCATGGATGAAACCCGGGTCCGGCACCTCCAGATACTGCGCGCCGAAGAGGGTGGCCATCAGCTTGTAAACGACGAAGGCGTGCTCAGCAGCGACGAGCGAGGTCTCCTGATTGAGGAACGAGTGGCAGAGCAGCTCAATGATCTCATTGGAGCCATTGCCGAGGACGATGTTATCGAACTCGACACGATGCTTGGCCGCGAGAGCCTCCCGGAGCTTCACCCCACCACCGTCTGGATAGAGATGCATCAGACCAGCGGCCTCGCGCATGGCCTCCTGCGCCATGGGTGATGGGCCCAGCGGATTCTCATTGCTGGCCAGCTTCACGATATCCTCGGGACGGAGACCATGCTCACGTGCCGTATCTTCAATCGGCTTGCCCGGCACGTAGGCCACCAAATCGCACAGAAACTGATTCGCGTATCCCGTTATCGACATCGACTCCAAGATGACGGTCGCGCCCTGAATCTCAACTCCGAAAAGTGAGCGCATCGCTCTCGCCACCCTCTTTCCCGCCGCACACACGCCAATCCACCGCGTAAGGTTGACCGCACCCAGCTTCCCACGCATGCTGGGGGCGTGCGGATTTTCGCTCTCATATTGTTGCTATGCCCCCCGGTAGTCTTGCAAGCCGAGGTGGAGGACGACCTGACGCTGGGGATCGAGACGGTCACCGGGATACGCAGTCATTATCTCTACCGTGGCTTTGACGTGGCCGACGCCACAATGGACTTCCAGATTGAGACCGAGATCGGTCTGGGACGGGACTTCTTCCTGGGTTTGGCAGGCTGGCACGCCGCCGAATCGAGTGGCGATTTCTCGGAAAGCGCCTTCAGCATCGACCTTCATCGCGATTGGGAGGACATCCGGCTCACCGCGTCAGCCGCTTATCACGCCTTTTCTGGCTCCTTCCTTGAGAACGGAATGGATACCGGTCTGGCCGCGACTTGGTATTGGGATGATTCCTGGGACATTGGCTTGGAGCTTCACTACGATTTCGGAGCGGAAGCTTTCTACAGCGATCTCATCATCGGTTGGTCCCAGCCCTTGGGAGAAGATCTCTTCCTGAGTGCTCAGGCAGGAGTCAGCGCAGCCGCTGATTACTACGAACAGAGTGGACCGAAGGACCTTCACGGTCGTCTCTCCCTGACTTATAATATCAATTCCTTCCTGTCCGTCACCCCTTTCACCGGATTCTCCCTCGGGCTCGATAGCGAGGCCGGGGACCACGCCTACGCCGGCCTCTGGCTGGCTGTTTCCTTTTAAGATTCATGCTTCAACTCCCCTCCCGCAGCCCCATCCCCTTCCCCGATCCGAGGTCTCTCGCCGAGGCCAGTCCGCGTGATCGCCTGGCCACTCTGAAGTCCCACTTGAAGGACCTGAATGACGCTCTCGAGAAGCTTCACCACGAGGGTCAGGGAGGCACGGAGAATTGCCTGGCCCGTGCCGCCGGACTGGATGACATCATGCGAGGAATCTTCGAGATGGCAGCCATCTCGAACAAGGTTCCGAAAATTGCGGTGATGGCGACGGGAGGATACGGACGGGGATTGCTAAATCCCGGCTCGGACCTCGACATGCTCTTCCTTCTCTCCAAGGGGACCCACAAGCTATCCAAGGCGGAACGCGGCTTCGTCGATGCCATCCTGTATCCGTTGTGGGATATGGGCTTCCAAGTGGGGCATGCCAGCCGTTCCATCGCGGAGTGCATCACGCTGGGGAAGGAAGACCCCCACACCCGGACCACCCTCTTCGACTCGCGGCTTCTGATCGGAGACGAAGCGTTGGCTACCAAATTTCAGGAAAAATTCCGCCGCGACGTCATTGACCGCAAGCTGGAAGACTTCCTTGCCGACCGTCAGCGGGACGTCGCCAATCGCTACAGGCAGTATTCCCACACTGTCTATCTGCAGGAGCCGAACGTGAAGGAATCGCCCGGAGGCTTGAGGGATTACCACAATCTTCTCTGGATTTCGGACGCTCTCTTCCAGACCCGCGACTTTGACGAACTGAAGAAGTCAGGAGTCCTGTCTGGCAAGGCGCTCGAGGAACTGGTGGAAGCCTTTGATTTTCTGCTCCGCGTTCGCAATGACCTTCACTATCGGGACGGTGCCAATGCCGACATCCTGACCCTTCGCCGCCAAGGCCCCGTCGCCCAAGCCTTCGACTACCCCAATCGGGTGCTACTGAAGAAAATCGAGGCTCTGATGCATAACTATTATGCGCATGCCCGCCAGGTCCGGCAGCACACCGAGACTATCTTCGAAATTGCCGAACTGGATACCCGGATCAAAACGTCATTCTTCACGGTCAAGAAGAAGAAAGCCTCGTCCAAAGTCCGCAATTTCGAGGATTTCTACGCCCGAGATGGCCGCCTCTTTGCCGAGAATACGGAGGTCTTCAAGGAGCATCCCGCTAAGCTGTTGTCGCTCTTCCGCCTCTGCCAAAAGCATGATCTCTCGCCCTCCCCGGATTTGCGCAAGCTGATCAAGGCCCACCTCCGGCTCGTCGATCGATCCTTCCGCTATGCCAAGGTGAATCGGGACACCTTCCAGGCTATTCTCTCGCAAAAGGGCAAGGTCGGCCCGATTCTTCGCCAGATGCACCGCGTCGGCCTTTTGGGCCGGTATCTTCCGGAGTTTGGCAAGCTGGATTGCCTCGTGCAGCATGAATTCTTCCACCGCTACACGGCCGACGAGCACACCCTCCGCTGCGTCGAGCAGCTGGACGCGCTCTTCGATAGCGACGCGCCCGAGACCTCGCGTTACCGGGAGCTGCTCATTAAGCATGAGGACCCCTACGCGCTCTATCTCGCCCTCATCATGCACGACACCGGTCGGGCTCTCGATGTGGCCGAGCACATTGATGGTTCCGCCATCCTCACCGACCGGGTGTGCCGCCGCTTGGCCATCAAGGGTGACCGACGCAAGCTGCTCATCTTCCTCGTCGACCATCACCTCTCGCTTTATCGCTATGCCACCAAGCGGGATCTCCATGATCCGGAGACCATCACCGAGTTTGCCGGACTCATGAAGTCCAAGCACAACTTGGACAGCCTCCTCGTCTTCACCTATGCCGACGCCAATGGGACCAACGAAGAAGCTTGGAGCAGCTGGAAGGAAACACTGATGCTGCAACTTTTCATGGCGACCCGCTCCTTCTTGGAGAAGGGGGAGAAGGAGTATGACGCCGCCTTCCGTTCCGAGCTCGACGACCTCCGGGAGCAAGTTGAGCGGAAACTCCCCGAGGCTTACAAGCATCTCATCGACGACCACTTCTCCCAGATGCCGAAGCGCTACTTCCGCTTCCGCAATGCTCGCTCCATCCGCCATCACCTTCGGGCCATCGGCCAATACCATGATCGTCGCCGCCGACGCACGGAGACCCCCTTCGAGTGCTCCATGCGCTGGCTGGAATACCCTGCCAAGGGCTACTCCGAGCTCATCGTGGCAGCCCTCGACCAGCCCGGCCTGCTCCGTCGCATTGCCTGCGCCCTCGCGGCCCATAGCATCAATATTCTCTCCTCCGCCATCTACACCCGGCCCGATGGCACCGTGCTCGACCTCTTCACCGTGACCACCTCCGAGGATGAAGCCGTGGTGGATCGCATGCAGCAGCTCTCCTGCGTCACCACCCTCTATGAGCTGTCCAATGGCGAATCCTATGATCCCGACAGCTACCTGCATCGCCCGAAGAATTACCTCACCGAGTCCCCCATCACGGAATACACCGTTCCCGTCCGTGCCCTGGTGCGCAATGACCTGGACCCCCGCTTCACCGTCCTGGAGATCCAGGCCGTCGATCGCATCGCCCTTCTTCACGACATCCTCGTCTTCTTGGAGAAGCATGAAATGACCATCGTCCATGCCCGGATTTGCACTGAGAAGGGAGCCGCCCTCGACTCCTTCTACCTCTTGAAGGACGGGGAGAAACTGAGCCCGGAGGTGGGGGAAAAGCTGAGCACGGCCCTGCACCCCATCTTATCCCAGATGCCCGGCGACGGAGAATGAATGAACTTGAGTGAAGACTCTATTCGGGCTTTTCGTCGAAAGCCCGAGATGCAATTTTCCGCCGCCATGCGCTGGGTCATTAGTTTTTTAGCAACCTTGGGGATCGCTGCCTGCACCCCCGTCGGATCCACCCTGCCCTCATCAGGCTATCCGGCCCCGCCCTCCCAAGCCAATAACCCGCCCCCGACCACCCTCCCTCCCACCGCGGTCCCTCAGGATCCATCTCCTCGCACTCCCGCGCCGGCAATCTCCGCCCAAGCAGCCATTGTCATGGATGCGGTGACCGGTCGCGTCTGGGCGACAAAAAATGCGGATGAGGTCCGCGCGGTAGCCTCGACGCAAAAGCTACTTACCGCCCTGCTTGTCCTCGAAGACGGCCCTCTCAGCGACCCCGTGACCGTGCAGACCTCGGACACCCTCGTCGAACCCTCGAAGATCTATATCCGAGCCGGCGAAACCTACACCCGGGCAGCCCTCGTCAAGGCGCTGATGGTGAAGAGTGGCAACGACGTGGCCAAGGCTCTCGCCCGCGATGTAGCGGGCTCCGAAGCCGCCTTCGTGCAGTTGATGAACCAAAAAGCCTACTCGCTCGGCATGAGAAGCTCCCGCTTCCTCAATCCCCACGGCCTCACCGAAGAGGGGCAATACTCCACCGCGCGGGACATCGCCATCCTCGCCCGCCGAGCCTATCAACTTCCCGTCCTGCGAGACTTCGTAGCGACGAAGAGCTACACCTTCACCCACCCCGGCGGCAGCTCGAAGACGCTCACCAATACCAATAAGCTTCTCACCCGCGTCCCCTATTGCAACGGCATGAAGACCGGCACCACCAATGCCTCCGGCAGATGCCTCGTCTCCAGCGGCCAATTGGAGAATCGCTCCGCCATCGTGGTCGTGCTCGGCGCCGCGAATTCAACAGCCCTCTACAAGGACAGTGAGGCCCTTCTTCGCTGGGCTCTCGAACGTTGAATGGCGGGATGCCCCCTTCGAGGAGGTGCCCGCCTACACGACTTCGACTTGCCAGCAGGAGCTGGACTGATCAGTCTGCTTCCCTATGCGCAAGCTCTTTCTACTTCTCGCGTTGGTTCCCCTCATCGTCAGCTGTGGCGGAGGATCCGGACAATACTTCGGCTCACCGAATATGCCGGGACCAACCGCTGAAGAAAGAGCAGCTCAAATCGCCACCGAGGAGACCGGCAACTTCTACTATGGCCGTCGTTATCATGTGAAGAAAACCCGCTTCTGGGGCTACCT
This sequence comes from Verrucomicrobiota bacterium JB023, assembly GCA_030673895.1. Taxonomy (GTDB): domain Bacteria; phylum Verrucomicrobiota; class Verrucomicrobiia; order Verrucomicrobiales; family Akkermansiaceae; genus Roseibacillus. The sequence continues at coordinate 79,384 of JAUTCR010000033.1, read as the reverse complement.
TCGCAAGCCCCGCCAGCCTTGGTCGAGCGCCAAGCTCGTGGTCATGAATGAATCTCGCGGCAAACAGCCCGACCGCCTCCCCGAGGTCGGACCACCCGAGGCCCGCTACGGCTACGACAACAATTACGAATATAAAATCAAAGGCTACTACACCGGCGACACCGTTTACGAAATCAACTCAAACCAGTTTCTCCCCGAGTTCATGCTCACCGGCTACGAGCGTCTCGACAAGAACCCCGGTTGGCTCTTCAGTCCCGCCGATCACTACGACCCTTCCCGCATCACCCTTCTTCCCTGACACCCAGACCCATGCCTCAACTTACCGACCTCAACGTCGCCAAGACCCTTCCTCTGCCCGCACCCGCCTTCCTCCTTTCGGAGTTGGCCCCCACGCCCGAACAAGAAGAATTCGTCAACCGCTCCCGCAAGGAAATCCGGGACATCATCTTCGGTGAAGATGAGCGCTTCCTCCTCATCGTCGGGCCTTGCTCGATCCATGACACCAAAGCCTGCCGAGAATATGCTGAGAAGCTGGCCAAGCTCTCCCGCGAAGTCTCGGACAAGATTCTCATCGTCATGCGAGTTTACTTCGAGAAGCCCCGCACCACGGTCGGCTGGAAGGGCCTCATCATGGATCCCGATCTCGATGGCTCGGACAACATTCCCAAGGGCCTAACCAAGGCCCGCGAATTCCTCCGCGAGATTCTCTCCCTCGGCCTGCCGACTGCGACAGAACTGCTCGACCCCATCACCCCGCAGTACATCGCCGACCTCGTCTGCTGGTCAGCCATCGGAGCCCGGACCTCGGAATCGCAGACCCACCGGCAGATGGCCAGCGGTCTTTCCATGCCCTTGGGCTTCAAGAATGCGACCTCCGGCTCACTCACCGCCGCGACCAATGCCATCAAGGCCGCGATGCGTCCACAGACCTTCCTCGGGGTCTCCGACCAAGGTCTGGCCTCGGCCGTCACCACCAAGGGAAATCCCGATTGCCACCTCATCCTCCGGGGCGGGGATAACGGGCCGAATCACGATCAAGCGAGCATCAAGCAATCGTGCGAACTTCTTGAGGCCGCCAAGCTGCACCCAACCCTCATGGTCGATGCCTCTCACGCCAATTGCGGTAAGGACCACACCCGCATGCCGGGTGTTTTCGAAGAGATTCTCGCGCAACGGTTGGCGGGCGACAAGTCGATCACCGGAGCCATGCTGGAGTCCCACTTGGGAGCCGGCAATCAGTCCTTCCCGCAACCTCTTGATGAGCTCGCCTACGGCGTCTCCATCACAGACGAGTGCATCGACTGGGAAACAACCGAGCGCCTCATCAAGGATGCCGCGGCAAAGCTGTAAGGACCGGCTGGTTCAGACCAAGCCTTCCCACAGCTTCCCGTAGCGGCCTCGCAACTCGGCTTTCCATTTGCGGAGAAAGCCCAGCTCTCCCCTTGCCAGCAGGGCGGCCTCATTGTCGCCCTGCTCTTCGATTAGGGCGAACCGGGAGGTCACCCTCTCCTCCCATTCCTCAACTTCCCCGATGAGCTGCTCGACTGACTCCTTCAGTTGAAATCCCTCCTTCTGCCACAGCGCCTTCCCCAGGCCCGAGGACGTGGCCTTCCCCTTCTCGAGCCACTGATCCACGCCGGAAGTCGCTGTCCCCACCCGCATGAACATCTCGCCCACCTCCGGCGGCACGGCACCGGAATGCGAGATCTCGACGCCCCTCGCCTTCAGCCACGCTTCCAGCCTTCTCCCTGGATCGGCGAGTAAATCGCGCGCTTGCTGAACGGCCTCGAACTCTCCCTCACCGCCCCCCGCATCCGGGTGTGCCCCCTTCATCCGCTCGCGAAACTTCTCTTCCAATTCCCCATCCGCCAAGGCCAGACGGGGCTTCAAGCCCAAGGCTTCCCATGCATTCATGCCCCCTCTTTCCCTGCTCGGCGACGGCTTGGCAACCCGAATCGCCACTCCCGCAAGACAGCTTTCGCTGAAAAAATGTCGTGCCCTTCATCGTCTTCGTGATTCCTTCCGGCAGACGCATGACTTGGATCGACCACGAAGAACCCCGGCTCATCGACCAGATCCCGCCTTGGGTCCGGGCCGCCTTCCGGCTCGCCCTCCGCTTCGCCGTCATCGCCCTGCTGATCGGGGCTCTCATTATCGTCTTCTATTTCTTGCAAGCTTCGCGCTTCGCCATCTCAGAGGTCCAGAAGATGCCCGAACGGACGATTCTGCTCGATAGCGAGGGCAAGGAACTGGCCGCCGTTCATGGCTCCAGCCGACGTCTCATCTCGCGGGAAGACATTCCCGACCATCTCGTCAAGGCTCTCGTCGCGCGGGAGGACCGGTCTTACTTCGAGCACGGAGGCGTCCACCTGCGGGGCATCGCCCGGGCTTTCATCCGCAATCTCATCGACCGTGGCTACACCCAGGGAGCCTCCACCCTCACCATGCAGCTCGCGCGCAATACCTTTAACCTCCGCGAGCAAACCATTCACCGCAAGCTGCTCGAGATTGCGATCTCCTACCGCATCGAGTCGAACTTCTCCAAAGACGAAATCCTCACCGCCTATCTCAATCGTATCTATTTCGGCAGTGGAGCCTGGGGCATCGAACAAGCCGCCCGTTCCTACTTCGGCAAGAGCACTCGCGAACTCACCTTGGCCGAGTCTGCCCTCCTCGTCGGCATCATCCGGGCACCCCACGATTTCTCTCCCCGCAATTCGCTGAAGTCCGCCCTCCGCGAGCGTAATCAGGTCCTAACCACCCTGGCCTCCCTCGGGGAGATTTCTTCCGAACAAGCCAAAGCATCCAAGGAAGCAGCCATCCACCTGATGCCGGAGAAAGAAGCCAAAACAGATGCCATCCGCTGCGTCCGCCGGCACCTTAACGAGCTACTCGCCAAGAGCGACTACTCCCTGGGAGGATTGACAGCCACCTCAACAATCTCATCAAACCTACAGGATCGCGCCAAGGCGGGAGTCAGCAAGCTCCTCAGCCCCCACCCGGATCTCCAAGCCGCGTTGGTCGCCATTGAGCCGTCAAGCGGAGCCATCCGCGCCGTCATCACGGCCCGTGATGCCAATGCCTCCCAATTCAATCGCGCCTTCGATACCCGCCGGCAAATTGGCCCCGTCTTTGAGCCCTTCGTCTATGCCTTTTCCGTGGAACGCGGTGCCCTCCCCATCCCGCGCCAGCCAGTGCAGACCGCCCGCCAGCTTCCCAAGGGCGAGCTCGCCCGTCTCGCCAAGCGACTCGGCTTCAAAGGCCCCTTCACCGAGGGAGATGACCTCGCAAGAGGAAACCTCCAGACCACCTGCCTGGAAGTCGCTACCGCCTTGGCCTCTTTAGCCAATCAAGGGGAGAAACCCCGAACCTATCTCATCGAGAAACTGCAAGACGAGGATGACGAAATACTCTTTAAAAACGAACCCTCGCACAAACTCGTGCTGGATGCCCGGGCCGCTTCCGCAGCAACTGATACGACCAGGCAAGACAGCTGGGTCTCTCTCAACGCACCCAAGAACGACCTCTGGGGCATTCACCTCTCCGACGACCTCGTGGTCGCGCTCTGGCTTGGCTTCGACAATCCGAAATCCATCCCCGCTCCCGACAGCCTGACCCTCTCCGTCGAGACCTTTCTAGAGAACCTGTCCGCCCCTGATCCTCTGCCGGGTAACCTTGAGCACTGACTCGAAACAAGCCCCTGTGCTGAAGGTAGATTACCGGAATTGCTTCTGGTCAGCCTGATAATGGTAGCCGCCCTTCGCGAGACGAGCCTTCAAACTCTCCTCATCCAAATCGTGGGTCTTGACCAAATCCTCCAAAGATTCGGCATGATTTCTCAACTCGGTATTCACCAATCCCACCAACAGATGCGGATCCATCTTCTCGAAATTGCTCAAATTCACCTCCCCAGCTTAGTCAGAGAATCATTCAACCCTCAAGCGATCCTCGCTCCAGCTTTCTCCGTTCCTTTCGGGCAACCTACGATGACCACCGTAGTTGAGCGAAAAAGCCTGTGCGTGGAAAATTGGGCATTCTTTCCACAAGACAGAATTATGAGGCAGGTGCATAAGGACACCGTGCTAATGCCATTGTTGCTGACTCTGTTAAGTTTCGGAGTCTTGTTTATTGGAGCCGAGCTTTTGGTCCGGGGCGGTGCCGCGCTGGCCCTTCGGCTCGGATTGAGTTCGCTAGTGATCGGTCTGACTGTTGTCGCCTACGGAACCTCACTCCCGGAATTTGTCGTCTCTCTCAAGGCGTCTCTTGACGGTCAGTCCGGTATCGCGGTTGGCAATGCAATCGGCTCGAACATTTTCAATATCGCTGTCATTCTCGGACTCTCCGCTCTTGTCTTACCCCTCGAGGCAGACCGGACCTTGGTCCGTCGGGATTGCCTCATCATGGTGGTCGCAACCGGAGTGACGGTGGTGACCATGTGGGATGGGACAATCAGCCGGACTGAGGGGGCGTTGCTCTTTCTGTCCTCCTTAGCCTACTCCTTCCAAGCCGTCCGGATGGCGCGAAAGAACCCGGCGAACTCCGAGACCGGCCAATCGGCGCAGACCAAGCAAGCCACGGCCATCGCCCTCATTGTCACCGGCCTGATTGTTCTCGTCATTGGTTCCCGGCTCTTGGTGGACAATGCCACCTTCATTGCCCGCAGCTGGGGCATATCCGAGGCCGTCATCGGCCTAACTATCATCGCGGCAGGCACCTCGATGCCTGAGCTTGCGACCTCCTTAGTTGCCGCCCTTCGTCGGCAGTCCGACATCTCCGTGGGAAATGTGGTGGGCTCGAATATCTTCAATCTCCTCTTCGTGATTGGCGCCGCCGCCCTCATCCACCCCATCACCGTCGCGGGTCTTTCCGCTCTCGACTTCATCGCCCTCTTTGCCTTCACCATCCTTCTCCCCCTCCTCTTCTGGGGCGACGGTCGCCTGACGCGACTGAAAGGGGCCTCGCTTTTGATTGGTTACGTCATCTACCTCACTCTTCTCTGGCCAAAGTGAATCGCAAACAGCAAAGTGTCATTAAAAGCTAGCTAAAACTAAGGAAATCTTAATATTCTTGTCGCCAAAAATTTTGACCTTTTGTAAAGTCGCGGGCGAGCCCTCCCTTGTCATGTCCGCAACCCGTTACCAACACGTCAATATCGCCAACGCCGATTCCCCCTCTTCAACTCGTGGTGGAGCCGGCGACAAATATGAGCAGCAACTCCAAGCCGCGCAGACCCAGCTTGAAAAACTCCAGCTGCAGCGGGAAGAAATCGAGCGCAAGCGACTTGAGGCCGAGGAGCTGACCCAGCAGCGGCAGTTTTTCATCGATGGTCAGATTGAGCTTTTGGCAAAACTCGATAATTCCGTGCAAGCCATTGACCGCGAACTCTTCGAGATGCGCCAAGAGCAAAAGGAAATGGAAGAAGCGCGCAAGACCTTCGCCAACCACTTGCAGAGCCTCCAAGCGATGGACCCTGCGAAGTGGAAGAAGACCAAAATCCGCGACGAGGTCGCAAATGCCTTGGAGACGCTCGAGCGTTATGAAAACGACTACGAGGACATCGCCGCCAATATCGGGCAAGGCCGCGCGCGGGGCTTCCTCACCCACCGCAGTTCGCCCGAAGGCGAAAGCTTTGCCAAGACCCTGCGCCAGGGGTTCGCTTTCAATCTTCCGGTCATCATCCTGGGCTCGTTCGCCCTCTTGGTGTGGCTGACCCGGTAATCCCTTAACGGCCTTCCCAATTTCACCATGCAGCTTCTCAAGAAAAAACCTAAAGACGGTCCGGTCGGCGCACGCGACTTCGAGGCGCTCGTTGAGCAAGAGCGCGCGGTGGCTGAGCAGATTGCCAAATTGGAAGAAATGATCGACGAAGCGCCCGAGCGAATCCGGCGTGAGTATGAGGAGCGCCGCAGCCTCATGCCTCCACCGGACGATTGGGAAGACCGCCAGCGCGCCAAGCGCTTCAATGCGCACCTCTCGAAAGGCGAGATCCGGAACGAGCACCGCTACCAAGCCCGGTCGACTCTCCTTTTCGTCCTCCTCGTGGTGGCCATCGTCTCCCTCTTGTCCTGGATTCTCTCCGCCCTGGCCGGCGGCTGAGCGAGCAGTAGCGCGGCCTTAAAAGTTCACCGCCGGACGTCTTTGCGGTTCAAAAGCAAATGACAAGTCGCTAAAGCAGGCGCGTGTCCGACAGCCAACTTTCACTCAAGCGTATCGCCGAACTCGCGCGCCTCGATCTCTCCGACGAGGAAATTAGCACCTTTGAGGGTCAGCTCACCCACATCCTCGAGCACATCGACACGCTCAAGTCCATCGATGTCGATGGCGTGGAGCCTAGCGCCCACCCCACACCGGTCTTTGACGTTCTGCGCCCGGATGAATCCCGTCCCGGCCTCAGCCCGGAGGCTTTCCTTCAAAATGCCCCCGACCAGGCACAGGGGCAGATCCGCGTGCCCAAGGTTGTCGATGCGGGCTAAGCCTTCCCTCTCATACTATCTCACTCGTCCAATCAGATGACTCTTACCGAATCACTTGCCGCGCTCTCCTCCGGACAGACCACCCCGACCGCCCTCGTCGAGGAATTGCTTAGCCAGATTGAATCTCAGAACGAAACCATCGGCGCGCTCATCTCCTATGACAAGGAGCGGGCCCTTGCGGAGGCTGCCAAGGCCGACACCAGCCTTCCTCTCGGCGGTGTGCCAATTGTCCTTAAGGATAATATCAATGCCCTGGACGATCCCTGCACCTGCGCTTCGAAATTCTTGGAGAACACCTATCGCTCTCCCTACGACGCCACGGTGACGCGCAAGCTCCGGGAGGCAGGAGCCATTCTTCTCGGAAGAGCAAATATGGACGAGTTCGCCATGGGCTCCTCGACCGAGAACTCGGCCTTGATGAAGACTGTCAATCCCCATGATCACTCCCGCATCCCGGGAGGCTCCTCGGGTGGCTCTGCCGCAGCAGTGGCCAGCGGAATGGCGATTGCCGCGCTCGGCTCAGACACTGGGGGATCAATCCGCCAGCCCGCCGCGCATTGCGGCATCGTGGGGATGAAGCCATCCTACGGCCGGGTCTCGCGCTATGGTGTGGTAGCCTTCGCTTCATCTCTCGATCAGGTGGGCCCGCTGGCGAACAATGTGGAGGATGTTGCCCGTGTGCTACAAGTTATCGCCGGTCACGATCCACTTGACTCGACATCCCTGGATGCTCCGGTGCCGGACTTTCTCGCGACCCTTAATGACGGCGTGAAGGGTCTTCGCATTGGTCTGCCGAAGCAATACTTCGCGCACGGTCTGCGCCCGGAGATGGAGTCGCTCATTCGGGCCGCGGCCGCACGGCTGGAGAAGCAGGGAGCAAGCCTCGTCGAGGTCGACCTGCCTTCCACGGAAGCCGCCGTGGCCACCTACTACATTCTTGCCCCCGCGGAAGCGTCGTCCAATCTCTCCCGCTTCGACGGGATCCGCTACGGTCACCGCAGTAGCGAGGCCGAGGACATCATTGATACCTACAAAAAGTCACGGGAAGAAGGCTTCGGCCCCGAGGTCAAACGCCGGATTCTGCTGGGCACCTACGTTCTCTCCAGCGGTTATTACGATGCCTACTACAGCCGGGCGCAGAAAGTGCGCACCCTGATTCAACGCGAATTCGCGGCAGCCTTCGAGCAGGCCGACGTCCTGCTGACCCCGACCAGCCCCCGCCCCGCGCGCAAGATCGGAGCTTGTGAGGAGGATCCTCTCGATGACTATCTGGCCGACATCTTCACGATTTCCGCCAACCTTGCCGGATTGCCCGGCATCTCCATCCCCTGTGGCAAGGTGGACAGCGGCGATGGTGCAAAATTACCTGTGGGTGTACAAATTTTGGCACCCCATCTGCGAGACGACCTCGTTTTGCAAGTCGCGAAGGCTGCAGAATTGACTAATGAATAACGAACGCTTGGAGAAGCTGTATCCGGTCATTGAAAAGATGGCCATCTGGGACGAGAGCCGCGAGCGCATGCTCAAGAAAGCAACCGTCAACGGATGCACCGAGGAGGAGGCTGAGTATCTCTACAAGAAGGCCCGTGCCTCACGCATCTCCGAGCTGCGCCGTGACGCCCTGACCCAGATGGTGCAGGGAGCCATCGTTCTCTTTTTTACCTTGGGCTGCATCTATTATCTGGTGAAGCTCTCGCCGAGTGTGGGAGCCTTCCAGACGCGGATGGCCGCCCCCTTCGGACTGGCTGCGGCTCTCGGTCTCTTCCGCGCGTTGCAAGGCATGGTCGGCTGGACCTACGCTCCCCGCAAGACAGGGTCCTTGGCCGATGATGAGTAGTGGCAGCTCGCTATTCCCCGGGCAAGGTATAGGCCTTCACGACGGCCATGTGTTGCATGTTCACGGCTGCTGAGTCCTCTCTTCGAACTGGCTCCGGCGGCACCTGCCAAACGCGGGAATCGAACACCAATCCGTTCGGGAAATCCCGCCCCCCGATCGAGTAGGTTGAATGAAGGGCCAATAAGGCCGCATTGGGCATGACCCAATCGTAAGGCTTATTCCGGTTGGCATTCGTGTTCCCGTTGCCGTTCTGGTCCACCGGCTGGTTCTGGTCGAAGAAGACCTCCTTCAACTTCGCGATCTCCGCAGCCTCGCGGGAAGTGGAATTGAAGTCGCCACACAGGACGACATAGTCGTCGGAAGGAAAAGTGGCCTTCACCTTCCGCACCACGACTCCAGCCTCAATGGCACGGGATGGACTCCCTCCGCTAGCGTGGAAATGAACGCTAATCACGTGCAGATCGACATCCCCCGGAATATCGATCGTGGCCCAGGCAAAATCGCGATTGGGAACCTGCGGATCGTCCCATTCTCCGGCCTGCAAGATGGGATAACGGCTGACGATACCGCAAGGGATGCTCTCCTCCCCAGCCTCGATCATGTAGTGAAATTCGCTGCCAAATACCCGGCTCACCCATTCCCGTTCACTCTCTCCGCCAGGGATATTGAACTCTTGGACGCCAATGACATCAGCGTCCAAGGCGCGAAAAATTCGTTCTCCATGTTCGAGATACTCCTGATGATTGCCGCTCGTGATGTTGGCGGAAGCAATGACCAACAGGTCATCAGAGGGTGCGACCGCTGGTGAATCATTGGCAGAGATGATCACGGTATGAGTCACCGTTTCCAGCCAGGCTCCTTCGGCTTGTTCGAGCCTGATGATAATCGTCTCGTCCGCTTCCTGCTCCCCATCATTGGTTAGAGAAAGCTCCACCGCTGGAGCAGCCGAGTCCGGAGCCACATCGAGAGAGGCCGTCTCCAATCTGAAATCGTCCTCATCCGCAGTCCCCCCGACGATGGAGACAGCGACACGGGCCTTGCCGGGCCGAGAGACTTGCAACGGGATTCTCACCCTCCCCTCTTCTTCCTGATGGCGGGATCGCGCCCTCTGAAATCCGATGAGTGGCTTCCCTTCATCCGCCGCATACGGCGCGATGGTGAAGTCATCAATAATGAGCCTTTCGGGATTGGAGAGAGTGCGGAGGCGCAGCTGAATGTTATCGTTAGGCAGATTCAAATTATGACTCAGCCTCTGGAACTCCGTCTCGGTGGTAACACTCGCGCCCGCCGCAGTCTGCCACCCCGTTCCATCCACGTTGTATTCCAGCACAAAGCGAATCTTCCGACCGTCGCCATCCCAGTGCCGATACCAGAATGAGACCCGACCGATCCCGCCATCGAATCCCTCACCATCAAGACCTTTAGCCACCAGGTAAGGCGCACCCTCGTCATCGAAACGGATGGAAGTGCCACCCTCATCACGGGGCCGCAGACCATCCGCAGTGGCTTGCCCAGTCTCCCAGCGCACGCCATCCCTCCCTAAATACTCGCTCACTCCAGCGAAAGCGGAATCCGACCAACCTGTGAAGGACTCGGTGAGTTCCTCGCCCGCCACCCTGACCACGGTCACGGCGAGCAAAAGGAACAGGAGGCGTAGAAGATCCTTCATGACAACGGAGCTTTCGCCAAATTGCACCAAGGATGCTGCGGAATCGAGCCGAAAGCCGAGCTCCGTGCATCGCGCGCTATCAGCGCCAAACTTACAGCTCTTCGGGAGCCTGCAGGAGTTCGCTCACTCGCTTCAAGAGAAGACCCGCGCCGCCTCCGTCGACAACGCGGTGATCGAAGGTCAGGGTGAATTCCGCCTCAAGCACGGGCACGAATTCGCCTTTTGCCTCGTCCCAGCGAGGCACCTTCTCTCCTCCGCCCATACCGAGAATCAAGGTCTCGCTCGGCAAAGGAACAGGCGTTGCCCAACGCAAACCGAAGGTGCCAAAATTTGTCACCGTGGCGATTCCTCCTCCGACAGCTTCTTCGGGAACTTTCTTCTCCCGCCCCTTTGCGACCAGCTCCTCGTAGTCGCCTAGCAGTTCAGGGACTGAGCGTTGATCGACATTGCGAAGAACAGGCACCAGCACTCCATCCTCGACCTGCACCGCCACGCCGATGTCATAGGCTTTGGGGTGGACAATCTTCGAGCCCACCAGAAAGCCGGCGGTCTCTGGGTTCTCCCGCAGGGCAAGGCCAAAGGCCCTCAACACGAAAAGGGTGAGCCCAGGCTTAGGGTTCTGCGCTGAACGGAACTTCAACAGATTCTCAAGTCTGATAGGCATCCCAACTGTGGCAAGCGGACGCGTCCAGCTCCGCCGCATGGCATCGGCCACTGCCAGCCTCATGGGAGAAGCCTTGGAACTCGGCCAGCCCTCGATGTAGCCGAGAAAGTTCTCGAGATCCTCCACCGTGACCCGGCCACCGGCACCACTGCCGGCGATTGCGGAGACATCCGCTCCCTGCAAGCCAAGTTCATTCATCCGGGCCCGCATGCGGGGCGAGATGTAGTGAGCCCCCTTCGAGCCACCTGCCGGGACGGGCAATCCCTGCACGCTGGGCTCGATTTCCACCTTGGGCGGGAGATAGCTTTCTTCCTCTTCCCCCGGCCGATAGTCGTGAGGGCGCGGAGCCTCAGGCTCCTCGGGCGTAGCAGCCTCCTCACCGTGGACGGATACGCCAGTGCGCGCGATCTCCTCCTCGGTGGCCTCGACGAGACCGAGAATCGTCCCCACGGCATAGGTCTCACCTTCTTCTGCAAAAAGCTCTTTCACCACCCCTCCACAGAGGGTGGTCACTCCCATCGTGGCCTTGTTGGTCTCCACCTCAATGACCTCATCGTCGGCCTGGACCTCCGCGCCGACCGCGCAATCGAGTCGAACAATGGTGGCTTCCGCAATCGATTCGCCCAACTGGGGCATGGTAATAGCTACTAGAGGCATAGTGATTTGAAGTTAGAAATTGAGAAGCTTGCGGAGCGCCTCGCCGATCGACTCCGGAGTCGGGCGATGGGCTCGCCAGAGGTCGGGATGGTAAGGAATCGGCGTGTCCTTGGCATTGAGCCGCATAGGCGGCGCATCGAGAAGGTGAAATCCGTCGCTTGCCACTCGGGAGACCACTTCAGCTGTCACGCCGCCCCAAGGGAAGGATTCACCCAAAGCTAGCAACCTCCCGGTCCGCGCGATACTCGCCATGATCGTATCAGTATCCATGGGCTTGATACACCGGAGGTCAACAACCTCAATCTCCCAACCCTCCTCGGACAAACGCTCCGCAGCCTTGACGGCCTCATGCACCATCGCGGAATAGGTCACCACGGTCGCATGCTTGCCCGGGCGCGTGATGCGCGCCTTGGTGAGTGGCAAGCTGTCATTCTCGAAGTTGTCCGCCTTCAGCCAGCGATACAACAGCTTGTGCTCGCAGTAGATGACAGGATCCTCAAGAGCCACGGACTCCTTGAGCATGTGATAGGCGTCGCCGACCGTCGCCGGAGCCACCACGACCAAGCCAGGATAGTGAGCGTAGAGCGACTCCATCATCTGGCTATGGAAGGGGCCGGAACCCGGCGTTCCGCCCGATGGCAAGCGCAGGGTCATGGGGATGGGCGTGCCCGTCCGCCAGTAATAGGTCGCCGCATGATTGACCATCTGGTTGAAAGCGATGGAAGAAAAGTCAGCGAACTGCATCTCCACGATGGGATGCATTCCCTCCAGCGCGGCTCCAATAGCCACCCCCGCCATCGCATCCTCGGCAATGGGCGAATCGATCACCCGCCCCGGAAAGGCGGCTTTCAAGCCTTGGGTCGCCTTAAACGCTCCTCCAAAGTCTCCCACGTCCTGACCATAGATGAAAACGCGGGGATCATCCGCCAGCAGCTCCCGCTGAGCTTCCCTTATCGCGTCAATATAGGCCACTTCACTCATCTCTTACGAAAAATCTAATAGGTCTCTGCTCCCACCGCCTTGCAGGCATTCCACACTTCGCCATGAGCATCTGGCGTCGGCTCCCGCTGGGTGAGCGCCACCGCTTCAGTCACCTTCTCGCGTGCCTCCTGCTCCCAGTTTTCCCAGGTCCCCTCTTCGATGAATCCGCTACTCAAGAGCTGCTCCTTGGCGATGTCCATGCAATCCCGCCCGAGTGGCCCTTTCTTCAAGTCCTCGCAGACGTAGGCACCATCATCATGCTCGCCGTGACCACTGAGACGTAGCAAATCAGCGACCACCAGCTGGGGGCCCTCGCCCCGCCGGGCCGCAGCCACCGCGCCGCCGACCTTCTCCAGGCAATCGGCGAGGTCATTACCCTTGGCCTCCCAGCCTCTCATGCCGTAGCCGGCAGCCCGGTCAGCGAGGTTTCCGGAGAACTCGGCTTGGTTCGGTGTCGAGTAAGCATATTGATTATTCGCGATGACGACGACGAGAGGCAACTTCTCAACGGCGGCCACGTTCAGTGCTTCATGGAAGGCTCCCGTGGAGGCTCCGCCATCGCCGATGCAGGTCGCGCCCACTACCCCATCAAGCTCGCCCTTCAGGCGCTTGGCCAAAAGAATCCCCGCAACGACAGGGACTGCGGCTCCCAAATGACTGATCATGGCGGGCATCCCCTTGTCGGGCCTGCCGCGGTGGATATTTCCATCTCTCCCTCTCATCGGTCCCTCGACCGAGCCGAGATAAGTCCTGGTGACATCAAGCAAATCTTCGCCAAAGCCAGTCCTCCCCGCCTGATCCCGTATCAAGGGCGCGAAAACGTCCTTTCCCGGAATCAACTGCGTCCCGAGCACCCCACTCAATGCCTCCTGCCCACGCCCGAGATAGACCCCTCCCACAATCTTGCCCGCCTTATACAGGCTCCGCAACTTGTCCTCGAGCACGCGGGCCGTGACCATCGCCCGTGCCGCCCGGCACGCCGATTCCTGATAATCCGCCGCAATCGCCATCGCGTCTAGCTTGCGCGCCAAAGCCTTCCTCCGCAACGCCTTTCCCTGCCCTCAACGACCCAAAACACGCCGAGCCATCGCCGCGTCGATCACGAAGCTACCTTGCCCGCTCGTTTTCACGGTGCCTCCCTCGTTGACCTGATACTCGAAGACGGCCGGAATCTTCACTCCTCTCACCTCCGACATGAGATAAACGCGCACCGCGATCGGCTCGTTGCCCGCACTCCCGGGGAGGTCGGTGATTTTATATTCCACCACATTTTCGCCATCATGCGCGCCACCAATCACCGTCTCAGCTGACTTGGTGTTCCCGAATACATGGCGGCTCCGGCGATTGACCTGCACCGTCACCTCTCGTCCCGGGCAGTAACAGTAAACCTTGGCGATGTATTTCACTGGCCCCTTCAATTGAATCGGCGACGGGCGAGGCACACCGCCGGTCGGCTGGAACTCAGGCTTGTCCACCACCGAGTAGTCACCTGCTGCCAATGACTTACGCACCTCGGGGAGAGCGATTAGGTTGATGAATTCCGCATTATCATAAGTCCACCCCCGCTCCATCACGTAGGAGACGACCAAGAGATTGTCGGTGGGGGCTCCACCCACACCGAAGTCGATTTTCCCAAAGTAGACCGCCTTCGCCGTCGGCCCCTTCACCTTGAGCTGGGCCAGGGTCAGACCCCGCAAATCTGGCGGAGGGACCGGCGTGTTGAAGATGGCACCGGGGAAAGCGAGCTTCTCGGAATGGATGCGGTTGCGCACCTCCACTTGCCGACGCGTGCTCGTGGTGGCTTGCCAGGCGCGCGCATTTTTGGTCATCATGGCCTGCCGCCATTTCGAATACACGTCTTCAAGAACCGCGCGCATCGATTGCTGCTGGGCTTGCGCCTGGCCGAGCACGCTGAAAAGGACGAAAGAAATCACGCAAAGACGTTTCATGGTGCGGGAAACTATGGACAAAACCCGACCAAACCGAACAACATTTTTCACGCATGTCCCTGACTCACTTGAAGACAGCTCCTGCCATCGGAGAAGCTCGCGATCGGGAGCTTCTCAAAGGAGCCAAATCCTACGTCTACTACGAATCCCCTCAGGGACCTCTCGCCGCCCATTTTTTCCTCCCTCCCAATCATAATCCCGAGGGCGCGCAGCAGACTTGCATCCTCTTTCTCCATGGCGGCCAGTGGGATACCTCGATGCCTACCCAATTTGTCCCCCACTGCCACCATTTTGCCTCCCGGGGAGCGGTGGCCGTCACCGTCGAGTATCGCGTCTTCGGCAAGCACCGCACCAATCCCTTGGAAGCCATCGAGGACGCCCGCATGGCCATCGGCTTCCTCAAGCAGAATGCGGCGACCATCGGGATTGACGCCGAGCGAATCGTCGTCATTGGCGCGGGCTCCGGAGCTCACCTGGCCCTCGCTTCCGCCGTGCTGCCGGATCCTCCGGTCACTGCCGACGGCCATTCCCTGACGCCCTCCGTGGTGGCCGGACTTTCTTCCATTGTCGATACCTCGCCGAAAGGCGTTGGCGCGGAACGCTTTCCTAATCCGAAGGAGGCAAAGAAAATGAGCCCGCTCGCCAATCTACCACGCAAGAATCTGCCTCCTTGCCTCCTCCTGCACGGGACACAGGATCGCATTGCTTCCTTCGAGCTCATTACCAAGTTCGCCAAGGCCTATCGGCGCAAGGGGAACAAATGCACCCTCGTCGACTACGAAAACGCGGGGCACACCTTCTTCAACTACAACACCAACGACCAGCTTTACGAACTCACCCTGAGGACCTTGGATAACTTCTTGGTTGAACTCGGCTTTCTCGCTGGGGACGACGTTTTTCCGGTTTGATCTGGCAACTCTCAGAATGTGAAGACACCGCGCCCTGCCAAACCCGAGGAAATGAACGAGCTCCACTTGATGGTTCGTGAGCTCGCTGAATTCGAAAAGATAGCCGACTGGGTAAAGTCCACGCCCGACGATCTCGCCCGGGCCATCTTCGAGGATGGGAATCTGGAAGCCTTGGTCGTCGAGAAACCTGAAGGCGGCGGCTTGGCAGGCTTTGCCCTCTTTTTTAGCAATTTCTCCAGCTTCACCGGCAAGCCCGGACTGTGGCTGGAAGACCTCTACGTACGACCGGATTATCGAGGCAAAGGCTACGGGAAGCAGCTGCTCGATACCTTCATCAGCACCGCGAAAGAGCGGGGCTGCGGACGAGCGGAATGGTCCGTCCTCGACTGGAACCAAAACGCCATCGACCTCTATGAGGCCAATGGCGCTGAAATTCTGAATGACTGGCGAATCTGCCGCGTCAGCCTCTGATCAAGGCTTAGGAAATCACCCGCATGGGGGAAGGAATGGCGATGACCTCCATGCCGGCCAGCTGTGCGGACATGATGCCGGGGGCCGCGTCTTCAAAGGCGACACACTTGGTTGGATCGACGCCCAACAACTCAGCGGCCTTGAGGTAGATATCTGGCGCGGGCTTCCCTGCGCTGACGTCATCAGCGGTGACGACCTCATCGAAGAGCGAAGAGAGCTCGAGCACTTGCAGGGTCTTTTCCACCACGATGCGGGTCCCGCCAGTCGCGATGGCCATCGGCACCTTGCCCCGCCACTGACGGGCGAACTCGACGACCTCCTCGTAGATCGTTACCTGATCGAGGCGACGGAGAAAGGCGTCTCGTTTCGAGAGAGCCACCGCCCCAGCGTTAAGCGACAGGCCGTGCTCTGAATTCAAGTCAGCCACAATATCCCGGGTCGGGCGTCCGCCCATCGCATAGAATACGTCCTCGGGAAAGATTCCCGGCGCACCGGCCCGCTCCAGAGCCTCGCACCAAGCTTCAAAATGCGCGGGCATCGAATCGACCAATGTGCCGTCCAAATCGAAGACCAAGCCTTCGAACCCACCTTCAGGAAATTTCACGTCCAACATCCGCGCCCGCCCGTGCCTGATTCTCAGACGATCTGCAAGCGCGGATTTCTGCCAGCCCAAAAACAAAAAAGCCCGGAGAGTCCCTCCGAGCTTCCATTATCTACTGAAAACTAGCGAGTTAAACTCAACCAATCTGGGTTTGACCGGAAAGCACGGCCCCTTCCTCCATCGAGAGTGATTTGGTTTTGATGTCGCCCTTGAGCTCGGACTTCGTCTTCAGCTCACAGCGCGCTGAATCGATGGTTCCCTCAACCTTGCCATACATCTTGACCTCGCCGGCTTTCACGTCGCCGATGATCTGGGCATTTTCTCCGATGGTCACCTTACCGCTGTCGGACTCGATTTTGCCATCCACCTTGCCATCGATGATCATGTCGTTGGAGAACTTGATGGATCCGGTAATCTCGATCCCCTGTGCCAAAACATTTGTCGCGTTAGCCATGTTGCCGGAAAAGAAATGAAATTCACGTCCCGCTGACAATTCCTTTTCTCGGCAAAACGGGTCCTGCATCAAATCACTTCTCTCACTGGACTCTTCCCCGTTCATCCCTTAAACCGCCGCGCGTAAAGCCATGTCCACAATTATCTATACCAAGACCGACGAAGCGCCCGCCCTTGCGACTTACTCTTTCCTCCCGATCATCCAGCGATACACGAAGTCTTCCGGCATCAATGTCGAGCTGCGGGACATCTCCCTGGCCGGCCGCATCCTCGCGTCTCTTCACAGTCACCTGCCTGAGCACGAGCAGGTCCCGGACGAACTGGCCAACCTCGGAGCCATGGCCCTCACCCCCGAGGCCAACATCATCAAGCTCCCGAACATCTCGGCCTCTATCCCCCAGCTCAAGGCGGCCATCAAGGAGCTGCAGGAGAAAGGCTATCAGCTCCCCGACTATCCTGATGAGCCCAAAACCGATGATGAGCGCGATATCAAATCTCTCTACGACAAGGTCAAGGGCTCTGCAGTGAACCCCGTCCTCCGCGAAGGCAACTCCGACCGCCGTGCACCCCAGGCGGTCAAGGAATACGCCCGCCAGAACCCCCATCGCATGGGTGCCTGGAGCCCAGACTCCAAGACCAACGTGGCGACCATGGCGGCATCGGATTTCCGCCATAACGAGAAGTCCATCATCATTGAGGAAGCCACCACCGTCCGCATCGAACATGTGGCGAAGGACGGCACCGTCACCGTGCTCAAGGAGCACCTCGAACTTGAGGAAGGAGAAGTCCTCGATGCTTCCTTCATGTCCAAGAAAGCTTTGGAAGCTTTCCTCAAGGAGCAAATCCAGCGGGCCAAGGAAGAAGGCATTCTCTTCTCTCTTCACATGAAGGCGACCATGATGAAGGTCTCCGACCCGATCATCTTCGGCCACACTGTCAAAACCTTCTTCGCGGACTTCATTGAGAAGCATGCCGAGCAGCTCGACCAACTTGGCATCGACTTCAATAACGGCCTTGGCGACCTCACCGGCAATCCTGCCTTCGAGCAATTCCAGTCCGATCTGGACGCAGCCATCGCCTCCGGCCCAGACCTCGCCATGGTCGACTCCGACAAGGGAATCACCAACCTCCACGTGCCCTCCGACATCATTATCGATGCCTCCATGCCCGCCATGATCCGGGACTCGGGCAAGATGTGGGACAAGAACGGAGAGCGCCAGGACGCCCTCGCCGTCATCCCGGACAGCTCCTACGCCGGTGTCTATCAGGCCACCATCGATTTCTGCCGCGAGAACGGAGCCTTCGACCCCACCACGATGGGCACCGTCCCCAACGTGGGCCTCATGGCGAAGAAGGCCGAGGAATATGGCTCACATGACAAGACCTTCGAAGTCCCCGCCGACGGCACCATCAAGGTCGTGGCCGGTGACGAGGCCCTCCTCTCCTTCGAGGTCGAGGAAGGCGATATCTGGCGCGCTTGTCAGACCAAGGACGCGCCAATTCGCGATTGGGTGAAGCTCGCTGTCAACCGCGCCCGGGCGACCGGCTCGCCTGCTATCTTCTGGCTTGATGAAGAGCGTCCCCACGACGCCAATCTCATTGAAAAGGTCGGCGAGACCCTCACCGAGCTTGATACCGAGGGCCTCGACCTCCGCATCCTTTCCCCCGTCGAAGCCTGCCAGGAAACCCTCGTCCGCCTCAAGGCTGGCGAAGACACCATCTCCGTCACTGGCAACGTCCTTCGCGACTACCTCACCGACCTATTCCCTATCCTCGAGCTCGGCACCTCCGCCAAGATGCTCTCCATCGTTCCTTTGATGAATGGTGGCGGCCTTTTCGAGACCGGAGCCGGAGGTTCCGCGCCCAAGCACGTCCAGCAGTTCGTGGCTGAGAATCACCTCCGCTGGGATTCTCTGGGCGAATTCCTCGCCCTCGCGGTGAGCCTCGAGCACCTCGGCACCACCCAGGACAATGCCAAGGCCCTCGTCCTCAGCCGCACGCTAGACCAAGCGACGACTCAGTACCTTCTCAACAATAAGGCTCCTTCCCGTAAGGCGGGCGAAATCGACAACCGAGGTTCCCACTTCTATGTCGCGCTCTACTGGGCTCAGGCCCTCGCCGAGCAAACCGACGATGCCGACCTCGCCGCCGAGTTCGCTCCGATCGCCAAGTCCCTCGCCGAGAACGAAGGCACCATCAATGAGGAATTGCTCAGCGTGCAAGGCTCCCCCGTCGAGATCGGTGGCTACTACCAGCCTGACGACGAAAAGGCCTCCGCAGCCATGCGCCCGAGCAGCACCCTGACCGCGCAGGCCGGACTCTAATCCTATCCCGAATCGCCCCGAAGGCGAATCGAACGAACGCCGTCTCATCACTGATGAAGACGGCGTTTTTGCATCTACAGCCCCGGGGTTCCTCAAGAGAGCCCCCGGGCTTACGGCGCAACTTCACCGTAGGAGCCACCCCGGTTTCCAATCAGATAATCCCGTAGCGGTTGATCACCTCCGGCCCCCCGATTCACCCCCACAAAAAATACCCCGCTTCATCAGCGGGGCATGCATCGGGTGGTTCTTTGTCGAAGGGTGCTCTTACACCTTCGCGCGGCGGCGTCGGTTCGAGGAACGGTTCTGGTTGTTGCCACGCCGTTCGCCACCGCCTTGGTTGCGATTGCCACCGCCTTGGTTGCGATGGTTTCCGCCTCCATTGCCGCGGCGCTGACCTCCACCACCCCGGCGGTTTCCTCCTCCTCCGGAGCGTCGGCCTTTCTTGCCTTGTTGGCCACGGGAATGCATTTGCGCAAGGTCCGCCGCGTAGTTCGGCTCGTGGTAAGCTTGCTCGGTATCGATCGGCAGGCTCATCTCGATGAGACGCTCGATATCGCGGAGATACTCGACCTCCTCCTCGGAGCAGAAAGAGACGGCATGCCCGGTCGCTTCGGCACGTCCGGTCCGACCGATGCGGTGAACGTAAGCATCAGGCTCATTGGGCAAATCGAAGTTGATCACCAGAGTGACGGCCTTGACGTCCACCCCGCGCGCCGCGACGTCGGTGGCGACGAGGACAGGCACCTTGCCCGCGCGGAAGCGGTCGAGGGTCTTATCCCGCTGGGACTGCGAGCGGTTCCCGTGAATGGCCTCCGCTTTGATGCCCTGTTGGGTGATCCAGCGGGCCAATTTGTCCGAACCATACTTGGTGCGACCAAAGACGATGGCGAGCTCTCCCTCGGGCAGCTCCTCGAGAAGCTCCTTGAGCAACGAACGCTTGTCCTCCCGCTTGATGAAGCAGACTCGCTGGCTGACGCTTTCGGAGGTTTTCACTTCAGGCTCAATGGTCACCGAGACCGGATCCTTCAGAATCGAATTTGCCAGTTCCCGAACGCTCGGCGCCATGGTGGCTGAGAAGAAGAGCGATTGACGCTGCTTTGGCACCTGCGCCACGATGCGTTTGACGGGCTTAACGAAGCCCATATCCAGCATCCGGTCGGCCTCATCCAGAACGATGAATTCAACTCCGGAGAGAGTCACATGCCCTTGGTCAATCAAGTCCTCCAAGCGTCCGGGGCAAGCAACGAGAACGTCCACCCCGGGGCGCAGAGCCCGAACTTGTGGCCCTTGACCGACACCACCGAAGACGAGCGCGGTCTTGATATTGAGGAATTCGCCGTATGCCTCCATGCTCTTGCCCACCTGAGTGGCAAGTTCACGAGTCGGCGTCAGGATCAGGACCCGCGCGCTCTTGGCCTTGGGCCGGCGGTTGTTCTCCTGCAAGCGATGGAGAATGGGCAGGCAGAAGGCAGCGGTCTTACCGGTGCCGGTCTGGGCGCAACCGAGAAGATCGCGCCCCTCAATCAATGGAGGAATGGCTTGGGCCTGGATGGGAGATGGAGTTTCGTAACCGCGTCCGGCAAGGGCGCGCTGAATGGGTTCGGCCAACGGAAGGGCCGCAAAGGTCATGCTCATTTAATTTTGTTAGAGTCCCGCGTCGACGGAAGTGAGCCGTCGCGCATCGATGGGGGGATTGATTTCAAGGGGAGGCCCTGCACCACTCTCATCGAAAAAGACCGGGAAAAGGCCGGGCTCAAAGACTTTGAACCCAAGTGACGCTTCCGCGTCGTGGTGGCCGCTATAGGGCTCCTCGCCCTATAGGCAAGAAGTTTCGACAACTAATTTCGTTGAATAACCGCCCGATTTCGGTCGCTCGGGAACCACGAGTCCGCAGCCTTCCCCCCCCTTACGAGACTTACCGAGATTCACCAAGACTCACGCTTATGCGCCCACGGCGTGGGCTTTGAGCACCTCGCGGTCCACAAACTCGGAGACCGAGGCGTGGGTGGCCTCCAAGACAATCTCAGGGGCACAGTTTTCCTTGAGCGCCTCCAACCAGCGACCAAGACACAAGCACCAGCGGTCTCCCGCCTGCAGTCCGGGGAATTTGAATTCCGGCCTCGGAGTCGAGAGGTCGTTGCCGTTCCTCTTGGAGAACTCCAAGAAGTCAGCGGTCATGACGGCGCAGACGGTGTGCATCCCCAGGTCATCCCCTGACGTGTTGCAGCAACCATCACGGAAAAAACCGGTAAGAGGATCCATGGAGCAAGGCTCAAGGTCGCCACCCATTACATTCTTAGCCATTAGAAAGATAAAATCTCAGTCCCGCAGCTGAGGCAAGGAGAAGTGACTGCCCTGCAATGCTTGGGCCCAGCCCCCTTCTCTTCGTGCCCCACCACTGCCGAGATTTGCAACGAGAGGGGTCGGACCTCCATTCGTTTTGCACGGAAACACTTCCCCATGCGGATACATGCGCTGGTCCCTCCCCGACCGCTTCCCCTTACTACGCCAAGCTTCGCGCGGGACGAGGCCTCCCTTACCCCCCAATGGCACTGCCGTTGCAAAAGCTGCCTCTGTATGAGAACCAACCCGTCACTATTCATGGCGTCTGCCGCGCTGGTCGCACCAGCAACGATCTGTGCCCAACAGGCAAATCTCGAGGCCCCTCCGACCGGCATCGTCGACCAGACCGTCAAGGTCACCTACTCCGGCCCCGGTGACGAGGGCGACGAAATGACGATCGGAACCGCCGCCGGAGTCGAACTTCTGGGCACCAATCCCGCCGATCTCTCTGGCGATGGAGAAGGATACGTTGACCTCCTCATGCCATCGCTCCCCGGCCTCTACACCATTCTCTACCGTGGCGACGAAGGCATCCTGGCCACGAAGCGAATCCAAGTCACCGACCCTGACTTTCAGCTGTCAACAGCCAGAGAGGCTGTCGCCGACACCAACATCCGCATCCTTTGGAAGGGAATCTCCACGGGCAACGGCATGATTGCCATCCGCAACGCTGACGGTGAAGTCCTCACCAGTGAAGCCGTGCCTGCCAATACGACCGGTGGCTCCGTGATTCTCACGACTCCCACAGCCTCTGGCACCTATGAAGTCTCTTATCTCGATGGACAGGAGATTCTTGCCTCCATGCCTCTTCAAGTCACCGGTGGTGATGAAACCCACCTTGCCGTGCCTTCCCAAGTGATGGCCAGACTCAATTTCGAGGTCGCTTTCTCCGGACCCTTCTCGAATCGGGACCGCGTGGTCATCGTCCCATCAGGAGCCGACGAGCCGATCCTTGACTATGCCTACCTCAACCCCGGCTACAATAGCGCGGTGCTCAATGCTCCCTCGGACGCCGGCCCCTTCGACGTCCAATACCGCAATCGGCAGGGTGAGGTATTAGCCTCCGCAGGGATGCAGGTTCTTCCTGCTCCCGAAGAAATGGCTCAGCTGACCGTTGTCGCTCGAGGCGACTATGAACTGAGCGAAAACACAGCTTTGGAAATCATTCTCGATGCCTCCGGCAGCATGCTGCAGGACCAAGCAGGCGAGGACCGGATCGACATTGCCAAGGACACTCTCCTCGAGTTCATGAAGTCCTCTGTCCCCCCCGGCATGCCTGTCGCCTTGCGAGCCTTTGGGCACATCGAGGAAGGTAGCTGCGAAAGCGAACTTCTCATCCCGATGTCTCCCTTCGACTATGACGGCATGGCTCCCATCGTGAAGGAGATCGAGGCCATCAATCTCGCCAAGACCCCATTGGCGGACTCTTTGCAGATGGTTCGGTCTGACCTGGCATCAGCTCCAGGTGAACGAATCGTGGTCCTTCTGACGGACGGTAAGGAGACCTGCGACGGCATGCCCGCGCAAGTCATCCAGAACCTGAGCGCCGATGGCATGGACATCCGCGTGGACATCGTCGGCTACAACATCGAGGACCAAGACATCCGCCAGGACTTCGAGAGCTGGGCCGCGCTCGGCAATGGCCGTTACTACGACGCCACCCAAGCCGAAGAACTTTCTCTCGCTCTGGACAATGCCTCTTCTATCCCATTCTCCATTTATGATGGCACACGCTTGGTTGCCACCGGCGTGTCAGGTGAGACCGCCATTCAGGTTCCCGAAGGAACCTATGACGTCGTCTTCCGTCGGGATGGTCAACCGATCCGCAAGTCTGTGACCGTAAGCACAGACGAGCGGACCCAAGTGATGATTCCCTAACCGGATGATACCGAGCGTTTAGGATTCGGAGCTCATCAGCTCCTCAACCAAGTCGCTCATCCCGGAAACAACTTTGCCCGGATTGTCGGAGAGACCGGCCGCGAGCAGCGCATTATCAGCAAGCTGCTTGGCCACCTTCTCCGCCAGTTCGGGCTTCTTCGTTTGAAAGCCGGAGAGCTTCTTAATGAGGCTATGCCGGGGATTGATCTCGAGGCGAGCCTTCACCTCGGGAGCGTCTTCTCCCATGGCCTTCATCATGGCCCGCATGTGCGCATTGGGAGCGTCCTTGGGTGTCAGCGCGACAAGCGGATGGCTCACCAGACGCTTGCCGGCATCAACACGATCCACCTTCTCGGAAAGAGTCTTGGTCATCCAATCAACGAGACTCTTCGTTGATTCCTCGCTGAGGGACTCGCCTTCTTCTGCTACATCATCGAGTTCGATGTCAGCCCGGTCCGCGGCGACCAGCTTCTTCTCTTTATATTGACCGAGGGTCTCCAAAACATAGTCATCGACTGATTCGAGGAAGAAGCAGACTTCCAAACCACGCTTCTTGAAGGCCTCCAGATAGGGGCCGGTCTCGATGGCCTCCCGCGTCGGGGCGACGAGGTAGTAGATCTCATCCTGGCCGTCCTTCATCCGATCGATATATTCCGCGAAGGTCGTGGTCTTGCCAGGCTCGGTCATCGTGCTCTCGAAGCGCAGAAGGCTCGCGAGCGATTCCTGATGTTCGTAGCTTTGCACGACCCCCTCCTTGAGGAAGCGGCTGAAGCGCTTGTAGAACTCGGCATACTTCTCCTCGTCGGCCTTCGCCTCCTTCTCGAGGAACTTGAGGAAGCGCTTGGTCATCACGTCGCCCAATTTCTTTACGAGCGCGCTGTCCTGCATGGATTCCCGGGAGATATTGAGAGGCAGATCCTCAGAATCGATGACTCCTTTCACGAAGCGCATCCACTCTGGAAGCAGCTTCTCGGGGGCGGCGTCGATGAGCACCTTTTTGCAATAGAGACCCACGCCGGGAGCGGTTTGCCCGAAGCCCATTCGCTCCATGTTGTCATCCGGGACGAAGAGAATCGAATTGATCACCAAAGGAGCATCGGCGGAGAAGTGGAGCGTGTAACGGGGATCCTGATGGTCGTGGCCGATGAACTTGTAGAAGTCCTTATACTCCTCTTCGCTCACATCGCTTTTGGATTTCAGCCAAATCGCCTCGACGGTATTAACCCGCTCGCCATTCAGATTGACCGGGAAGCCCACGAAGTTGGAATACTTCTCAATGATGCCCTTGATGCGACTGGAGGTGGCGAACTCGGCAAACTCCTCCTTGAGGTGGACGATCAGCTTGGCTCCCCGTCGCTGGCCTTCAGTTTCTTCAATGGAGTAGCCTGTCGCGCCATCACTCTCCCAGCGGAGGTGATCCGCATCGGGACGCCACGAGTGGGTCAGCACCTCCACCTTGTCAGCCACCATAAAGGCGCTGTAGAACCCGACGCCGAACTGGCCGATGACATCGGCTGAGTCCCCGCTCTCCTTGAGCGCCTGAAGGAAGCCCTTGGTGCCGGACTTCGCAATGGTGCCCAGGTTCTCGACCAGCTCTTCCCGCGTGAGGCCGATCCCGTAGTCAGCAATGGTGATGGTCTTTGCCGTGTCATCCGTGGTAACGTTGATTTCGAGAGGCAGGTTTTCATCGAAAACCGGTTCCCCTTTCAATTGCTGGAGCCTCATCTTCTCCAACGCATCGGAGGCGTTCGAAATTAGCTCACGGACAAAGATTTCCTTATCGGTGTAAAGCGAATGGATAACGATATCCAGCAGCTGTTTGACCTCGGCCTGAAACTCATGTTGTTGCACTTCGCTCATGATAATTTTGGGCCGCGAAAATTAGACAACCGCCCTGCCCTGTCAACCCATCGGGGAGCGATGCCGCGCGAACCGCCTGCGATCAGCCCGCTTGGGCGGAGACAAAACTTCGTGCCATTTGCCCAGATCCGTGCTTGAACGCCTTCCGATGCCTGACTTGCGCCAGACCTCCTTTGACGTGGCTTCCCGGCTCTCCGCCGCCGGTCACGAGGCCTTGTTCGCCGGAGGTTGTGTTCGCGACCAACTATTGGGCCAACAGCCAAAGGATTACGATCTCGCGACTTCGGCCACGCCGGCCCAAGTGCAGGCAATCTTTCCCCGCACCGACGCCATCGGCGCCCACTTCGGGGTCATCCTCGTCAAGCAAGACGGTCATCATGTGGAAGTCGCCACTTTCCGGAATGATGGGTCCTACAAGGATGGCCGTCGGCCGGAATCCGTGACTTTCACTAATGCGCGGGAAGACGCGCGGAGGCGGGATTTCACGATCAATGGTCTTTTCGAAAATCCGTCAACCGGGGAGATCATCGACTATGTCGGCGGGCAAGAGGATCTTGAGCATCGCCTCATCCGGGCCATCGGCGAGCCCGACAAACGCTTCCAGGAAGACGCCCTCCGGCTTCTGCGAGCCATTCGCTTCGCGGTCAGGACAGGCTTCGAGATCGAGCCCGCAACTTGGGCGGCGGTGAAGAGGAACGCCCCCCTTCTCTCCCAAATCGCTCCCGAGCGCATCCGGGAAGAATTCTCCCGCATCATCTCGTCTCCCCGGCGCGCACTGGGGCTTCAGCTGCTCCACGATTCGGGCTTGGCGGACCAGTTTTTCCCTGAACTCCGTCCTCTCGAGGGCTGCGAGCAACCTCCGCAATGGCATCCCGAGGGCGATGTCTTCAATCACACCCGGATCGCCCTTGATCTTCTGCCGGACGACGCCCCGCTCGATCTCTGCCTAGCCGTCCTGCTCCATGACATCGGGAAGCCGCCCACCTACGAGTGGGACGAAGCAGATCAACGCATCCGCTTCTCGGGGCACGATGCGGTAGGGGCCGATATGTCGGAGGTGATTCTTCGGCGTCTGCGCTATTCCAATGAGACCATTGCCAATGTCCGCGAGATGGTGGCCTGCCACATGAAGTTCATGCATGTGCAGGACATGCGTACCGCCAAGCTCAAACGCTTCATGGCCCGTCCCACTTTCCCGCTGGAGCTCGAATTGCATCGCGTCGACTGCGCTTCCTCGAATGGCTTCACGGACAACTACGAATTCCTCATGGAGAAGCTTGAGGAGTTTGCCCGCGAGCCCATCATCCCTCCCCCTCTGGTCACCGGTAAGGACCTCATTGCGCTAGGACTCAAGCCGGGTCCGGGGTTCAAGCCACTTCTCAACGAAATTGAGACCAAGCAGCTTGAGGGCGAGCTAAGCACGCGGGAGGAAGCTCTCGAACGGCTTCGAGATCTCGTCGAAAAGAAAAGCCTTTCTTGATTTTCAATAAGTTTTTCTTCTCTTCCCGGCTGAATCCGAGCAAGTTGGCCTAGTTCCTCACTCCTTCGTCTCATGCTTGCCTGCTCCTTCACCCTCCGCCCAGCATCACTCGCCGGACTCGCTTTTTCCTTATTGGCTACCACTCAGTCATGGGGCGTCACCGTTGCCACCTCGGCTGGCGACCACAGCTCGGACCCGGGCACCGGTGCTCCATGGGACAACGTTTTGAACGTCGTCGGCACCCAAGGTTCCGCTGTTTATCTGGGCGGCGGCTGGGTCTTGACTGCGAACCATGTCTTCGACGACAACCCCTCGGCGACCTCGTCCTCGGTTTCTTACTCGGGAGACGAGTATCAAGCCGACCCTTCCTACATTTTCGAACTAGATAACCCGTTCACCATCACTAGCACAGGAGGGACAGCCAATCCCGACCTGCGGCTCTACCGCTTGGAATACGATTTGGGTCTTCCGTCAATCGACATCGGGAATGCCACGGTTGGAGAAGATGTGACGATGATTGGGTTTGGTGGAGGCAAATCCTGGGGAAACAATGAGATCACCGCAACCGGTATCAATCTCGCCGTTAATGGGAGAGACACAGCCTTGTTCTTTACCACCTACGATTCAGAGATAGCGGGCGAAGCACAAGGCCGGATTGGGGATTCAGGAGGAGCGACCTATTTCGAGGTGACTGTGGGGCCTAACCAAGGTTGGTATCTCGGAGGAATCATGGTCGCCGTCGGCAACGTTGGTGATATTCCCGGAACTTTCCATGCCGACCTTTCTGCATACGAGAGCCAAATCTCGAGTATCATTGCGACGAATGGCAATGCTCCCGCCATTCCCGAACCCTCAATAGCAGTTCTCACCGGAATCTTCGCCCTGTCAGCAGGCTCCCGTCGCCGACGCTAAGCAAAGAAGTTCAGCAACTCCCGGTGGACATCTGTTGCCACCTTGACCCGCTCCGCCCCGGACCCAATGTAAACGGGTTGCTCATCTTCAGGCACCTCGTCCCGGCCATGTGAGCCTTTCACCAGCCCGGCATCCAGTGGGATGACGTCCATCAGACCGCGAAAACCAAGCTTTTTCTTGATGAGGAATTTCCCAATCTTAAGAAGAGGAACCTTGATGGCAGGATCAATGAAGAGCTCAACTGGATCGTATCCAGGCTTGCGATGAATATCGATGGTCCGCGCGAAGTCGGGTGCCACCTCATCATCCTCCCAAAAGTAGTAAGTGAACCAAGCTCCCGGCTCTGCAACGGCAACCAAGTCGCCTCCTCTCCTTGCGGCTTCGCCCTGCCAATTCTCCCGCACCTCGGCGACCCCTTCGGTCGCTTCGAGCAAGCTCCTCACTTCGTCGATTTTACTACGATCCTTCACGTAGATGTGGGCCACTTGGTGATCAGCGACCGCAAAGACCTGGCAAGCCCCACAATCCAAGGTCTCGAGACCCAGCTCGTCCTTGATCTGCAACCAGCCTTGCTGACGGAAGAGGCGGTTGAGATGAACCGGCTTTGAGACAGGAGAAATTCCGTATTCGGAAAGGACGACAACCTCGACATTTCGTGCTTCCAAGAAGCCGATGAAGGACTCCAGCAATGAATCCAGTTGCTCGTATTCAGCCTTCATCTCCGGGGCATCAGGCCCCCATTTTTGAAGCCCGTAATCAAGATGAGGAAGATAGACGAGATTCAAGTCAGGGCGCTCACGCTCCTCGATCCACTTCGCGGAATCCGCAATCCATTGACTCGACTTGATGTCCGCCTTCGGTCCCCAGAAGGAAGGGAACGGAAAGGGCCCGAGCTCCTTTTTCACCTCATCGCGAAGCGTCAGGGGGTGGGCGTAAACATCGAAAACCTTCCGCCCGTCCGCCGGATACATGGGACGAGGCGTCATCGAGTAATCAGCGCTCGAGTACATGTTATACCACCAAAACCACTTGGCGCAGCGAAAGCCCGGGCGCTTTTTCCGAAGCGTTTCCCAAATTTTCTCCCCTTTGACGAGATGGTTGCTCTGCTTCCAGAACTTCACCTCCGCCGCCTCCCGGTCATACCAGCCATTACCCACAATGCCGTGCTCGGAGACATCCTGACCAGTCACGTAGGTTGACTGCGCGGTGCAGGTGACTGCCGGGAATTCGGGCTTGAAGCTCCTCGTCTCACGTTGCTCCGCCCATTTTTTGAGGAACGGCATCTGCCGGAGATCACGCCGGGAGAGACCGACTACATTGAGGACTGCCAGCCGCTTGTTTTCGCTCATCACGCCACTTGCAGGACTCGTTCTCTCAACTCGGCGATCGCTTCCTCCAGGAGAGACTCGTCCATCTCGTGAACGTCGACTCCGACTCCCGGCTCCTTGAGGAGCAGAATGGTCAATTGGCCCCCGAGATGCTCGCGGAACTCTTCCAGACCGGCTAACACCGTCCGGCGGCCCTCATCATTGGTCTGGTCCAGCAAATCGTCCCAGCAAGGAAGCTGCAGCCCTTCCAAAACTTTTAGAATTCGCTCCGCATCGGCTTGAGCGAGCAGCCCCTTCTTGACCGAATAGACACAATCCAAGGCCAGGCCCACGGAAACCGCCTTCGCGTGGCTCAATTCGAAATCACTGAGCTGCTCCATTTTATGCGCTGCCCAATGACCGAAATCGAGAGGCCGGCTGCTCCCGGACTCAAAGGGATCTCCGCCCTCGGCAATGTGCTTAGCATGCAAGACGGCGGAACGCTCGACGGCTTCCTCCAGGACGGGAGGGCGTAGCGCGTTCAAGCCCGCTACATTATCTTCGAGCCAGGCGAAAAAGGCCGCATCCTTGACCAGCGCAACCTTCACGGCCTCAACCAGTCCTCCGCGCCGGATATCTTCCGGCTGGGTGTGGAGGAAGGTGAAGTCATTGACCACCGCATAAGGAACAGCGAAGGCCCCCATGAAGTTCTTCTTCCCGTATTTGTTGATCCCGCATTTCACTCCCACTCCGCTATCATCCTGGGAAAGCGTTGTGGTGGGGAAGCGGACCAGACGCACCCCTCGGTGCACCGTGGCAGCGGCAAATCCGGCGACGTCAAGAAAGGCGCCGCCCCCGATTGCAAAAACGTAAGAATGACGGTCAATCCCGGCATCCGCAATGGCATCGCACATCGCGTTGTAAACGCTCTCGTCCACCTTGCAGTCTTCTCCGCCGACGAAAACCTGCGATGCCACGCTGTCGCCGCCGAGCACCTCGCGCGCCTTGGACACGGCCTTGCTCTCAAGCTCGGGATCAATCTCGGCGAGGGCCTTTTCGACCAAAACGAATACCTTGGTCCCTGCTCGCTTCTCGAGCAATTCCTCCAATACAGGATTACCGGGTGCAAAGACATCCCGCTCAAATAAAATCCGATGCCGAAAGGTCAGCGGAATATTGAAATCATACCTCATGCAATCTTCGTTAGTGTACAGCCTCATACGGCATCCTGCCACCCATTCTTAGCTTGTTTCCCGCCTCATTTCACTGGGAAGACGACGGCATCGCGCAAAAATCCGCACGCCGTCTGCCGCCCCTTCGTCGACTAATCCTGAAAGGCATAGCGCCCTCCCCGGACAATCACATCGGGCGGCGTTCCCTTCTCCTCAAACCAACGATAGCCTTCCTCCAGATTGAACCAGAAGTCCTTCCATCGATGCTGACCGACCGCCTTCATGCGAGCTTCCGTCATGTGAAAGGGAAAGACATGGACCCGGAAGAAAGGTTGCCCACCTTCCAGCGCGGCATCGCAAAGTGTGTAGATTTCCTCAATTTTCGCATCTGTCATTGCGAAACAACCCACCGAAAAACGGCTTCCGTGCACCATGATGAAGCTGCCTGTGCGCCCCCGCGCCCGATCGTAGGCATTGGGGTAGCCAAGATTGAAGGCAAGATGATAGCGACTCCGCGGATGCATCATTGAGGGCGGGACATAGTAGAAGCCCTCTGGAGCCTGCCGATCTCCCTCCGCTAATTTCGGTCCCAGCTGTCCGGACATCCCGGCGATCGGATACTTTCTGAAGAGCTTGAACCTCTCTCCATCCTTGAGCCAAAGCTCAAGCTCACGCTCCTCCTTGACGATTCGGATGAAGACCGGAGCCCCCCATTCGAGCCCTTTTTCGGTCAAGCTAGCGCGTAAGGCGCCTTCGATGCGGCTACGTACGGCCGCCGCGCGGTCGTTCGAATCTGAGGAGCTTTCACTCGGCATTCCCCTATCAACCTGAGCACGCGAGGCCACGAATAACCCAAAAAGTAAGAGAAGCCCCACAATGACACCAAGGCGACGCACTCGTTGTTCCCTACCCGGGTTACAGCTCATCGCCCAGCATGAAAGACTCGCCTCTCGCCTCAGGCACTTCTTGAGAGAGCCGTCTTCAGCTTGGAACGGACCTCGGCCGCCCCTTCCCGGTCTCCGAATTCTTCGAGGAAATAGATGAAATTCTCGCCCACCGCCTCAAAATCCTCGCGGCATTCCTCGCCCAGTTCTTCATAGGTCATGAAGGCCACTTCGAAGTGCTCGCGCGCCAAATCCTCGTTCCCCTCCTGGGCATAAACGATGGCCAGATTGCCATGCGATTGTGCTGTGTCAGGATGGTGGCTCCCGCAGCTTTTCTCGCGGCCCTCCAGAGCCATCACATGCATGTCGCGAGCCTGCTCAAGGTGACCCGCCTTCTGATAAAGAGCACCTACGTTGTTGCAGATACCCGTCGTATTATCGTCCTCAGGACCCAGCTCGGAGTGGGCAAGCTTCAGGGACTTAAGGAAGAGAGTTTCCGCCTCATCGAAGTCGTTTTTCGCGGAATAGAGGAAGGCCAGATTATTGGTCAGACGCACCACCTCGACGGGATTCGGCCTGCGCACCCGCTTCAGTTGTTCAAGAGCCTTCTCATAAGCCTGCATCGCGGCATCAGGCCGTTCACAGGTTTCCTCAAGGAACGCGAGAGCGCCGAACAAGCGGGCGACGGTCTCCTCTTCACCTTTGCGACCCGCCATGAGCGAGATACTCTCCAGATAATCCTCCCTGGCCTCATCGAAGCGGCCATTGCGAAGACAGAGGTCCGCCTTCATCTCCAGCGAGAGCAAGAGTCCGCCGACCAAATCATTCTCGCCATTCTGCGTGCTACGAGCTCGAGCAACGGCGGATTCGAGCACATTCTTCGCCTCCTCAAATGCCCCTCTTTCTTCAAGTGAGCGAACACGGTCCTCCAACATAGGCAGGATATTATTCGCCTGAGCCTCCATTGGCTGTTCTTCCCGGTGATTAGCTAGCGCCGACATGATTCACCTCAGAGAATCGCTACCTCTCGCCGTCTTCCCAGCCCAAATCGAGTCAGATGTGACAACATTTAATTTTTCTTAGAGAAGCTGGGTCTCCGCAAGCAAGCGATAGGTTCCCCGCGCCTCCATGAGGTCGGAATGAGAGCCGCTTTCCACGATCTGCCCGCCCTGCATGACATGGATCCGGTCACAACCCCGCACCGTGGCGAGACGATGAGCGATGATGAGGCTGGTGCGCCCCACCATTAATTTCTCCAAGGCATCTTGCACAAGTTTCTCACTTTCCGAGTCGAGGGCGCTTGTGGCTTCGTCCAGAAGCAAAATTTTGGGATCAGCAAGTATCGCACGAGCGATGGCCACCCGTTGCTTTTGCCCTCCACTTAGCCGCACCCCTCGCGGTCCGACTTTGGTCTCGTAGCCTTCAGGGAAAGACTCGATGAAGTCGGCGGCATTGGCTTCTTTCGCCGCAGCCTGAATTTCCTCCAGGGAAGCTCCTGGCTTTCCGTAGGCAATGTTCTCTGCGATGGTTCCGCCAAACAGAAGAACGTCCTGGGGCACGACAGCCATCGCCCCCCGCAGACTCGCCAAAGGCCATTCCGCGAGACGACGCCCGTCCAGCGTCAATTCCCCCTGCTCCACCTCGTGAAAGCGGAGGATGAGGGAAAACAAGGTCGACTTTCCACCACCACTCGGCCCCACGAAGGCGATCTTTTCACCCGCATGAGCCTTGAAATCGACCCCTTTGAGCACCTCCAACTCGGGGCGGGAAGGATAGCTGAAACGGAGCCCTCTCGCCTCCAAGCGTCCCTGCACCTCATCGGAGACCTGACCTTCGGCCACTTCAATCGGCTCGCCCAGGATTGCCTGTAATCTCTCAGTCGCCCCATTGGCCTTCTGAATCTGATTCACAATCTCGGGGAAGGTTCCCAGCGAAGCACCGACAAAAACACTAAATAGGATGAATGCGGAGAACTCGCGCGCGGAGATAGCGCCATTGACGAGCATCCCCGCCCCCAGCCAGACCACGACGGAGATCGTGCCGAACATCACAAAGATAATGAAGGCCAGGAAACGAGCGCGGACCTTCGCCCCCTTCAAGACCACATCAAGATAGCTGCCCAGCGTGTCCTCATAGCGTTTTTCCTCGAAAGCCTCATTGCTGAAGGCCTTCACCTCGGCAATGCCCTGTGTGCTCTCCTCGATGACGACAGAGCTTTCCGCCAAGGCGTCTTGCCCCTCCTTGGAATAGCCCCGCACCTTGCGACCGAAGAAGGCGACGGCTAATACGACCACGGGAATCATCGCCAACATGTAGAGGGCGAGCTTCCAGGAGAAGAAGAACACGAAGAAGAGTCCGCCGATCAGCATCACCGTTTGCCGCACCATTTGGGGAATGGTGGTGAGTAGCGTCTCTCGCATCACCGCCAGGTCAGCCGCCACCCGACCACTCAACTCGCCAGCTCGGCTTTGCTCAAAATGAGCAATTGGAAGCCTTACCAGATGGGAGAAAACTTCCCGCCGGGCATCATTGAGCGCGCTCTCGCCCGCGAAAATAAAGCCGCGGACCCTCCAGTAGGAAATGATTGCCTGCAGAGCGAGTATCCCCAGAAGGGTCAGAATCGTGCGGTTGATTCCCTCTTGAATTAGCTTCGGATCGACCGTTTCAGCATCTCTGAGAAGCTCGACACCCCCGGAGGTTCCTCCAATGAGTTGACTCAGGAAATAGGGAAAAGCGAGTGAAAGGCCCGCCGTCAGGAAAAGGGCGACCATCGAAGGAATGAAGACGGCTTTGTAATTCCCGAGATAACGATAAAAGCCAAGAAACGCCCACCGATCCTTCTTTGTATTTTCCGCACCCTCCGACTCACGCGACCGCATGGCGGAGAGTGGAAATGACGAAAGCCTCGCGGTCAAGGTTCTGGCAAGGAAACCACGACCTGATTCCGGAAAATATTTAGTATCGTCATCAGCTCCTTACCCTACGCCCAATAAAAAAACCGGCAGGGCGAACCCTGCCGGTATTTTGGAAACAACAACTCTGAGAATTTATCGAGAGTAGAGTTCCACGACCAACTGGACGTTGACGAGGGACTCTGCCTCTTCAGCTTCGGGCAGACGGGCAATCGTGCCTTCAAGTTTTTCACGATCGACGGTCATCCAATCCTTGATGGGAACTGACTGAGTCAAATCGAGAGCGCGCATGCCAAGCTGCTGGGAAGATGCCTTGGAGGCAACCTTCACCACATCGCCGGGGCGGACCTGGTAGCTGGGAACATCGACGCGATGTCCGTTAACGAGAATGTGACCGTGGCTGACAAGCTGACGGGCAGCTTGGCGGGTGTTGCCAAAGCCCATGCGGTAGCAGACGTTGTCAAGACGACCCTCGAGCATCTGGAGAATCAGGTCACCGGTGATGCCACGCTGGGAAGCGGCCTTCTCATAGTAGGCACGGAACTGCTTCTCGAGAACGCCATACTGATACTTGAGCTTCTGCTTCTCACCGAGAGCGATGGAGTAATCGGACTTCTTGCGGCGACCTGCCCGCGCGCCATGCTGACCGGGAGGGAAATTACGGCGCTCAAGGGCCTTCGAAGGACCGAAGAGAGCCACGCCGAAACGGCGGCTGATTTTTTCGCGGGGACCTGTGTAACGTGCCATTAGTATGAAAAATGTTGAGATTAGACGCGACGGGCTTTCTTAGGACGGCAACCATTGTGCGGAATTGGAGTCACATCGTCGATGGAGCTCACTTCGATTCCGAGAGTCTGGACAGCACGAACAGCGGACTCACGACCGGCACCAGGGCCTTTGACGCGAACCTCTGCGTTCTTCAAGCCATGAGACATGGCTTGGCGGCAAGCATCCTGGGAAACAACCTGAGCGGCGTAGGCAGTACTCTTACGAGAGCCCTTGAAGCCCATTTTACCAGCACTCGACCAGCCGATAGTGTTACCCATGGCGTCGGTGACGGTAACAACCGTGTTGTTGAAAGTCGCTTTGACGTGAACGATGCCGTTGGTGACGTTCTTGCTTCCCTTCGCCTTGTGGACCTTGAGAGCATCAGCAGGATCTTCACCGAGGATTTCAGCAAAGATATCCTTCTTGGGAGCGGGCTTGGCTGGAGCATCACCTTCTGCAGGCGCTTCTCCTTCGGGCTTGGCTTCGGTAGCCGCCTCAGGCGTGCTCGCCTCTTCAGCAGCAGGCGCTGACTCCGCTTTTTCCTCAGCTACGGGAGCTGCTTCAGGAGCCTTTGCCTCTTCTTCAACGGGCTTGTTTTCTTCGTCGGACATCGTTCAGATTCGTCGTATTAAATTACTTCTTCGCTCCCACAGTCTTCTTCTTGCCCTTACGGGTCCGGGCATTGGTGCGTGTGCGCTGGCCACGGACGGGAAGACCACGACGGTGACGGAGGCCACGGACACAACCGATGGAGGAGAGACGCTTGAGAGACGCTTGCTTTTCCCGGCGAAGGTCACCCTCAATGAGGATTTGCTCACCTTGAATCACCTGGGCGATACGGACTAATTGCTCCTCCGTAAGCTCACCAGTGCGCAGGTCAGGATCGACCCCCGCCTGCTCAAGGATTTTCGAAGCCGTCTGACGGCCGATGCCATAGATGTAGGGAAGAGAAGCTTCGATTCGCTTCTCGTTCGGGATTTCGATACCAAAAATTCGTGCCATGGGAATTCGCGACTAAAAACCCTCCGCGTCGATTGAGATGACGCGAAGGGCGGCGGTATTTACCAGAGGGCGGAGTCGAGGCAAGTGGGAAATTGAAATTTTTCTCAAAAAATGACAATTGCTTCGACGAATCCCTCGACAGATCTCCTCCCCTGACCCGATGCTTCGGTCGAGATGAAGATTGGATTAATTGGATGCGGCAGGATGGGAAGAGCGCTCATTGAAGGAGCAATTCGAGCGGGAACGGTAAAGCCGGAAGACGTCCTCGCCTACGACATCCATCGGCCAACTGTCGAAAAGCTCGTTCACGATCAGGGCATTACCGGCACGCACTCCATTTCCGAACTCGCAGAAGGAAGCGAGGCCATCCTCCTCTGCACCAAGCCCGGGGATGTCGCGGGGGCTCTCTCTGAAGTCGCGGATGCGACACCGGGCGATGGCGAGAAGCTGCTCATCTCTGTCGCCGCCGGGGTGACTATGGCCCAGCTGGAGGCTCACACTGCCGGAAAGGCCCGTGTCATCCGCTCGATGCCCAACACCCCCGCCCTCGTCGGCCAAGGTGCGGCTGCCTTCACCACCGGAATCGGGGTGACAGAAGACGATGAGGCATTTGCCAGCCGTCTTTTCGGCTCGGTTGGCCAAGTGGTCACCGTTCCCGAGAAGCTCATGGACGCGGTGACCGGTCTCTCTGGCTCGGGCCCCGCTTTTGTCTACCTCTTTATCGAGGCCCTCGCCGATGGGGCCGTCGCGAGCGGATTGCCCCGCGATCAGGCCCTCGCGCTTGCCACCCAGACCGTCCTGGGAGCAGCAACGATGGTAAAGGAAACCGGCCTGCACCCCGGTCTCTTGAAAGATATGGTTACCTCCCCGGGCGGCACGACCATCCGCGGCATTGAAGCCTTGGAAAGCAACGCCTTCCGCTCCGCAGCCATTCAGGCCGTCCGCGCCTCCAGCGAGCGCTCCATCGAATTGGGGAAGTCTTGAGGCCAATCATTCACTCTCCCCCATGAAACCTCATCTTTGCTTCACCTTCCTTTTCGGCGGTCTTTGCCTTTTCACGAAGGCGGTAGAGCTTAAGCTGGACGTCGGGGCGGAACATCAGAAGGAAGGATCAGAATACTGGTCCCCCGGCTTCAAGCTCTGCTGGGAGGAAATCATGGAGCGGAACCCGGACCTTCGACTCACCGACCCCGAGCAATTTCCACTGATGAGGTCTGTGATGGAGATGAGATATTCGGTCGAAGACAACCTTCCTCCAGACTCCTTCTTTGCGAAGGGAGGCCCGGCGACCTTAGCGTTCGAGAAACAGCTGAATGAGGTCATCCGAGGGCGCTTCCCAGGGGCCTTCGAACCCATTACAGTCATGCCAAAAAACGAGCATTCCCTCTACGCGCTGACTCTTCTCGACCACTCTGTCCAGTTCAGGAAGCCCTTCTTTGAAAGCAAAACCAAAGGACTCACCTTTACCGATGCGAAGAAGCGAAAAACCGAAGTGACCTTCTTCGGCGTAACAGGCAAAAAGTCGGCGGATTTTAATCATGTGCGAGTCCTCGACTTTGCCGCAGGTCAGCGAGCCGCCATCGGTATCCCCCTGCAGGGAAACGACGAGCATCTCTTTCTCCTAATGGATGAATCGCTCAACTCGTTCAGAGCATCCGTCGACCGGTGCCGCCAGTTGATCCTCGAACAAAAAGAGCTCACGCATCTTCGGGAGGATGCAGAGCGATTTCCGCGAATTCACGCCAAGGACGATCTGCGAATCCCCTACGTGAAGTTTCACGCAGACTCCGAACTTAAGAAACAACTCAGGAGTCCGGTATTTCGCGACGGAAAGACTCCTTGGCGTCTCGCAAACGCTGAGGAGCAGGTCGCTTTCGAACTCACCGAATCCGGGACCAAGGTTCGCTTGAAAAGCCAGTCTCATCTGGAGCCCTTCGGAGGTCCCCTTCCGGCCAAGGCAACTCCTCTTGAGCGAAAAATACACTTTGATCGCCCCTTCTACCTCTTCCTGTGGCGCACGGGGGCTAAGCTTCCCTACTTTGCGGTCCGTATTCAGAGCCCGGACCTGCTGAGCCGGTTTTGAACGGCTCTTCCTCCTAACCAGCAGAAGAAAGAAAGAGAGACTGCCCTCCCCTAAAGCAAAAAAGCCGAGCGAAGGCCCGGCTTTCTTCAAATAGGAAATCGGGTCGATGACCCGCAAGGCCTTAGCCCAGAGTGAAGGTTTCTTCTTCCTCAGGGATGTCGGCGAGGTTCGCTTTCTTCGCTTCCTCTTCCTTGTTCTCGCGCTGGGCAGCCTTGACGGACATCTTCACGCGGCCCTTATCATCGATGCCGATGCACTTGGCGGTGATGGAGTCACCAACCTTGACCACGTCTTCTGTCTTCTTGACGCGACCCTCGGCAAGCTCGGAGATGTGGATGAGTCCGTCCTTACCAGGAAGAACTTCCATGAAGGCTCCGAAGTCCTTGGTGGACACGACCCGACCGGTGTAGGTCTCGCCCACTTCGATCTCCTTGAACATGCGTTCGATCATCTCCTTGGCGCGGCTCAGGCCTTCGCCCTTGCTCGCGTAGATGCGGACGGTCCCGTCATCCTCAATGCTGATATCAGCACCGGACTCAGCCTGGATGCCCTTGATATTCTTACCGCCAGGTCCAATAAGCTCGCCGATACGCTCGGGATCGATCTTGATGGACTCGATGCGAGGCGCGTTCTCCGCAAGGTCGGAAGGCGTGGTGATGGACTCGGCCATCTTCGCGAGAACGAGACCGCGACCGCCAACGGCTTGGTCGATGGCTTCCTCGAGCAAGTTGAGCGGGATACCGGGAAGCTTGAGGTCCAGCTGGTAGCCAGTCACCCCTTCGCTGGTGCCACAAAGCTTGAAGTCCATGTCACCGTAGAAATCCTCGGAACCGATGATGTCGAGAAGGGTCTTGTAGGAAGACATGTTGCCCGCCTCATCGAATTCAGAAACCAGACCGACTGAAATCCCGGCCACCGGACGCTTGAGCGGCACCCCGGCGTCGAGGAGACTCATGGTGCCGGCACAGACCGTCGCCATCGAGGTCGAGCCATTGGACTCCATGACCTCGGAACTGACCCGAATCGCGTAAGGAAACTCGCTCTCGTCCGGGATGACGGGGGCGATGGAACGCTCGGCGAGCGCTCCGTGACCGATCTCACGGCGGTTGATGCCACCCATGCGGCCACACTCACCCACCGAGAACGGCGGGAAATTGTAGTGGAGGATGAAGCGCTTCTCGTCTTCGCCACCGGAATAGTTGTCCATGTACTGGCGTTCGTCGCCGGGAGCGAGGGTCGCGATGCCCATGGCCATGGTTTCCCCACGGGCGAAGATGGCTGAACCATGCACCTGCGGCAAGCTGCCTACCTCGGCGTAGAGAGGGCGCAAGTCAGCGGGCGTCCGGCCGTCGGCGCGCTTGTTCTTCTCCATGATGGAGATGCGGAATGCCTTCTTCTGAATGTATTCGAAGACTTGCTCGATCTCAAAGTCGGTGACCTCGGGATACTTCTCCTTGATGGCCGTCTCGACCTCGTCGCGGAGGGCACCCACCTTCTTGCCACGCTCCACCTTGGAGGGAGCATAGATGGCATCCTCGATGCGGTCACCAGCAACCGCGTAGCCCACCTCCAGGAGGTCTTCTTTGGCCACGGTCACTTCGTATTCACGCTTCTCCTTGCCACACTTGGCAGCGAGCTGCTCGATAGCTTCCACGATCTGGGTCACCGCGTCTTGAGCGAAACGGAGAGCGGCCTTGAAGTCGGCCTCGGGGATCTCGTTGGCAGCCCCTTCGATCATGATGACGTCGGTCTTGTTACCCACGTAGACAAGGTCGAGGTCACTCTCGGCACGGGTCTCGTGCGTCGGGTTGATCACGAACTCACCATTGACGCGGCCGACGCGCACTGCACCGATTGGGCCGGCGAATGGGATGTCAGAAAGACAAAGAGCTGCAGAAGCTCCATTCATGCTCAGGACGTCGGCATCATTGATGCCGTCCGCAGCCAAAAGGATGGCCACGATTTGGGTCTCGTAGAGATAACCCTTAGGGAAAAGAGGTCGCAGCGGACGGTCGGTCATCCGGCAGGTCAAAATCTCTTTTTCAGTCGGGCGGCCTTCGCGCTTGAAGTAGCCACCGGGGAAGACACCCGCTGCGGATGCCTTTTCTTTGTATTCAACGGAAAGCGGGAACCAACTTTGCCCGTCTTTCACTTTGGTTTGAGAGACCGCAGTTACCAAAATAACGGTCTCGCCACATTGCACGGTTACCGCGCCATCGGCCAATTTGGCCAGTTTCCCAGTCTCGATCGTCATCGGGTTTTCGCCGACCGGGATTTCTATTCTTTCGATGTTCATTCTTTCTTCTTTTCTTCCTTCAAACAACCCGCTCGCCGGATGGGGAATCCCTCTTCCAACGACAACCCCCTTTCATGCAAATCGCCCCGGGGAGATTCTCCACCGGGGCGGTTTCCAAAAATTTTCGATTATCGACGCAGCTCCAGCCCTTTCAAGCAGGCTTGGTAGCGCTCTTCCGAGTGAGCCTTGAGGTAATCAAGGAGCTTCCGGCGCTTGGCGACCATCTTCAACAGTCCGCGGCGGGACGAGTGGTCTTTTTTATGAATCTTGAGATGCTCGGTCAGCTCACGGATTCGTCCAGTCAGGACAGCAACCTGGAAATCAGCACTACCGGTATCGTTCTCGTGCTGCTTGTAGTCTTTCAGTTCAACAGTTTTATCGCTCATTTTCATTGCGCGCTTCGGTCCAGCATCATTGCCGGGCCGCCCTTTTTGCGGGGAGGGCGGAGATAATCCGATTTAGCACACTTTGGCAATTTAAAATTAGAGTGGAACGTCGGGTTGAGTCTCTCGAAACCGAACAATCGCCGAAGTCGGGGCGATCCGCCCCTATCAATCCTCGCCACTCCCCTCGCCTTCCACAGTGCGCCTGATGCGCCGACCGAAGAAGGGTCTCAACAAGCCGTAAAGCAGGTAACCGAAAAAGAGGAGCGCGGGAGCGATCCAGTAAAACCTCACGATGACCGCAATGGTGACGGCGACCCCCAAGAGCATTGGTAGATTCGCCCGCGTCTTCCAATCGATCCGCTTGAAGCTGGGATAACGCACGTTGCTGATCATCAACCAACTCAAACCCAGCATGACGAATACGAGAAGATAGTTCCAGCCGCCGAGGTCCTTGTCATTTTCACTAAAGCGAATGATCAAGAAGGTCAGGGAAGCGATGAAGCCAGCCGCCATCGGGATTGGGATTCCTCGGAAGGTATTGAGATCCTCACCCTCCTCGTCTTCTTCCTTTTCCATCGCGGCCAAGCAATTGAAGCGAGCGAGACGCATCGCTCCGCAGAGCAGGTAAATGAACGCGATTGTCCATCCCACACCGGGCTGAACTCGCTCCAAATTACCCGGCAAGGCGAGATTGAAGAGCACCGCCTTGGAGACCAAAAGCGCGGGAGCCATCCCAAAGGAGACCACATCGGCAAGGGAATCAAACTCCCGTCCGAAGGGAGACTCTTGGCCACCTAGCCGGGCCAGGCGACCGTCGAGGAGGTCGAAGAGGCAGGAGCCGAAGATGAGGAGGAGAGCCTGCTCGTAGAAGGGACGCGCCTCCGCCAACTCCTCGTATCCCATGCCCTTGAAGATGGTGAGCACGGCGAAGAATCCGCAGCAGAGATTTCCTGCCGTCATCAGGTTCGGCAGGAGGTAGATTTTTGGTTCGGAATTCAAGAGAAGCGTCGGGTTGGTCCGGAGACTATCTAAATTCCGCCCCGAACTCGCGACGGAATTCAGAAAATTTATCCCCACCCTCGCTACACTTCGGCAGTGTCGACGTCCTCGCGCAAGTTCTCGATGATGAATTCCTGCCGGTCCGGGGTATTCTTCCCCATGTAGAAGGTCAAAAGCTCCTTGAGACTCTTTCCCTCCTCCATGCGCACGGGATCCAGCCTCATTTCCGGTCCAATCATGAACTTGAACTCGTCCGGTGAAATCTCACCCAAGCCCTTGAATCGCGTGATCTCGGCATTTTTACCCAGCTCCTTGAGAGCGCTTTCCTTCTCGGCCTCATCGAAGCAGTAAAGCGCCTTCTTCTTGTTACGCACCCGGAAGAGCGGAGTCTCGAGGATGAAGAGATGACCCTCCCGAATGATCTCGGGGAAGAACTGGAGGAAGAAAGTCAGCAGCAGCAGGCGAATGTGCATGCCATCGACATCGGCATCGGTGGCGACGACCACGCGATTGTAGCGCAGGTTCTCCATCCCATTTTCGATATTAAGGGCAGCTTGCAAGAGGGCGAACTCTTCATTCTCATAAACGACCTTCCGGGATAACCCGAAGGTGTTGAGAGGTTTACCCCGGAGGGAAAAGACCGCCTGCGTCTCCACATCACGGGTCTTGGTGATCGAGCCACTGGCACTATCACCCTCAGTGATGAAGAGGGTTGTCGCCTCCCGCTTCTTGTTCTTGGTATTGTAGTGAGCCTTGCAATCGCGGAGCTTCTTATTGTGCAGCTTGGCCTGCTTGGCCCGGTCACGGGACATCTTCTTGAGCCCCTTCATTTCCTTCCGCTCGCGCTCGGATTGAAGAATCCGCTTCTGCAGAGCCTCCGCCACCGCACTGTTCTTGTGCAGGTAGTTATCCAATTGCTCCTTGAGGAAATTACCAATGTAGGTGCGCACGGTCTCACCGTCGGGCGCCATGTTTGTGCTACCCAGCTTGGTCTTGGTCTGGCTTTCGAAGACCGGCTCCTCGATGCGCACACTGATCGCCGCCTCCAATCCCTCGCGGATGTCGGTGGGCTCCCATTGTTTCTTGAAAAAATCGCGCAAGGTCTTGACCACTGCCTCACGGAAGGCAGCCAAATGCGTCCCACCCTGCGTGGTGTGCTGACCATTCACGAAGGAGTAATACTGCTCCCCGCTCCCTTGCGAGTGCGTGAAGACGACTTCAATATCCTTACCCTCCAGGCGGATGGGCGCGTAAAGCGGCTCCTCCTCCATCTCCTCCTGCAAGAGGTCGAGAAGCCCATGCTTGGAACGGAACTTTTTGCCATTGAAGGTGAGAGTCAGGCCAGGATTGAGGTAAGAGTAGTAGCGGCACATCCGCTCCACGATGGGCAGCTTCCACTTCACCCTTTTGGGGAAAATCTCCTTGTCGACATCGAAGGCCAACCGGGTGCCGTTGGGCCCCTTGTCCGCGCGAGCTCGCTTCATCTCATCGACGACCTCCCCTTTGCTGAATTCGATGGCCTTGGTCTTCCCGTCGCGCCACGCTTGAATCTCGAAAAAGCCGCTCAAGGCGTTGACGGCCTTGATTCCTACGCCATTGAGACCCACTGATTTCTTGAAGGCCTCACTATCATACTTCGCTCCCGTATTAATCTGGGCAGCACAGTCGTAAAGCTTGCCAAGGGGAATCCCTCGCCCGAAGTCGCGCACTTCCACCCGGCCTTCCTCATCGATATCGATCCGGATCTCCTTCCCGTGCCCCATGATGTGCTCGTCGATGGAGTTGTCGATGACCTCCTTGAGCAGGATGTAGATCCCATCATCCTGCGTGGCTCCATCACCCAGCTTCCCGATGTACATGCCGGGCCTCAGCCGGATGTGCTCCCGCCAATCCAAGCTCTTGATGCTATCCTCGGTATAATCTGCCGCCATTTGCTTAAGAGTTCCTAATCATCGAGGGCGACCGCGTCAATCGCCGCGCGGGGCATGAAAGCGAAGTAACGATTCCGTCACAAAAAAAAGACTCCTGTTGACAAGGAAGGAAACCTAAAAGCCCACGTGGCTCGGAAGCAAAGAATCCTGGTAGTTGAAGACGAACGCGATGTCGCGGATTTGGTTACTTACAATCTCGAGCGCGCAGGATACGAGGTATCCACCGCTCGGGACGGCCTAATCGGGCAAGAAATGGCCCTGCGGGATGAGCCGGATCTCATCGTCCTCGACCTGATGTTGCCAGGCAAGGACGGCTACTCAGTCTTCAAGGATATCCGGCGCGATTCCCGGACCAGCACCACGCCCGTGATCATGCTGACAGCACGGGCTCAGACCGAGGACCGCATTCAAGGCCTCCAGGCAGGAGCTGATGATTATCTGACGAAGCCCTTCTCCCCCAAGGAATTGGTCCTCCGCGTGGGTGCCATCCTTCGCCGCTCCGACGTCTCGCCCGGCACGGTGACCGTCAAGGCCGGCCCCTTCCGCTTTGATAAGAACAACGTCAAATTCTACCTTGAAGAGAGTGAAGTCGACCTGACTTCCATCGAGT
The DNA here is from genome assembly GCA_030673895.1 of Verrucomicrobiota bacterium JB023. Lineage (GTDB taxonomy): Bacteria > Verrucomicrobiota > Verrucomicrobiia > Verrucomicrobiales > Akkermansiaceae > Roseibacillus. The sequence continues at coordinate 35,574 of JAUTCR010000033.1, read as the reverse complement.
TCAAGCTCCTCCTCTTCCTCGCCGAACGACCAGGCAAAGCCCAGGATCGCAATGATCTGCTCCGCAACATCTGGGGCTATTCCGACGAGGTGCACTCGCGCACCCTCGATACTCACATGAAGCGGCTGCGACAAAAGCTGGGTGACCACGCGCGAAAGATTGAGACTGTTCGCGGCGTTGGGTACCGCCTTTCCACCGACTAATTGATGCCTGCTCCCTCCGTCATCGTGGCCATCCTGGCCCTCCTCTCCACTGGCGTCGCTCTCTACCTTTGGCAAAGAGAACGAATCCTGCTCCAAAAAACCCGTAAAATTTGTCACGAAGACAGCAAGCGGCAGAAAAAACTGATGCGCCGGGAGCAGAACCGGATGCTCAATGCCCTCGCCGATGCCTTCCTCCTCGTGGACTCCAATGGCATCATCCGCTTCGCCAATGAGCCAGCCTCTGACCTCGTCGCCGGTCGCTTGCTCCTGAAAAGGAACTTCAAGGAAGTCTTCCTCGATGACCGTCTGACGACCGCCTTGGAAGAATCTCTCCGCACTGGCAAGAGCGCCGTTCACCACACTGTGCTCCCCCAGCATGCCTCGCCTCGTGGCCCCGCCGAGCGGCGCGGTGAGACGGCTTGGGTCATCGACGCGGCTCCTCTCGACCGGAACTCTCCGAAGAAAATCACCCGGGTCATCATCCGGGACGTGACAACCGAACACCAAACCGAACAAGTGAGAAAAGACTTCGTTGCCAATGCTTCCCACGAGCTGAGGACGCCTCTCTCCATCATCAACGGGTATCTGGAAAATTTGCTGGAAGACGATGATGATTTGGACCCGGAGTTCCTCAAGCGAGCGCTGAAGGTCATGCAAAAACACGGCGAACGCATCGCCCGCATCGTGGAGGACATGCTCGTGATCTCCAAGCTGGAGTCGGGAGAAGCCTCCGCGCTCAATCTCGAGCCATTCCTCTTCCAAAGTTGCGTGACTGATGTCTTGGAACGACTCGAGCCTGTCTTTCATGCGCAGAATGCGGAATCGAAGGTCATCCTCGATGATGCCGACCTGACCCTCGTGGGGGATCGCTTTTACTGGACCCAGGTGCTCTTCAATCTGGTGGAGAATGCTCTCAAGCAAAATCCGAGCAGCTCCCTCAAGGTCGAGATTGGCGCCAAAAAACTCGACAGTGGAGAGATTCATATCTGGGTCGCCGATGATGGCGTAGGCATCCCTTCCGCCGATCTACCCTTCATTTTCCGCCGCTTCTACCGCGTGGAGAAGCACCACACCCACGATCAAAACGAAATTAAGGGAACCGGATTAGGCCTCTCTATTGTCCGCCGGGCTGTGGAAGCGCACTTCGGCAAGGTCTCGGTCAGCTCAAAGCCCGGACAACGAACCTCCTTCGACATCATCCTCCCCACCGAAGAAGCGGCAAAGCAGGCTGCGAGTCAGGCCGCCAGCAAACAATCCGATGCCGGACGCCTGGAGGAAGCTCTGGCCTAACAAGGGGTAACCCTCCCAATCCGAACTGCGTCTCGAGCGCACTTACCAACACGACCAAGCCTCGCCCGGCACAAAAAAAAGGAAGCTCTGGATAAGAGCTCCCTTCTGCCATGATTCCCCTTTCGATGGGGCAAATGGTGAACCGAATTAGTCGACTGCCGGCGCCTCCTCAGCAGGCTGAATATCCTCGTTTTCCTGGTCGGGTTCTTCACCTGCCTTTTCCTCACCCGCGTTTTCCTCAGCAGGCTCGTCTTCGGATGGAACCTCTTCGGGCGAAGCTTCCTCGGATTGCTCCCCATTACTCACCTCTTCCTCCTCACTTGGAGCAGAGTCCTCCGTGGAGTTGCCTTCTTCAGTAGCAGGCTCAGGCTCAAATTGCTCCTCAGCCGGGCCAGCCTCATCAGCAGGCTCCCCGTCCTCGGTTGACTGCTCATCATTCTGCTGAGTTTCAGCGTCGGCGGCGTCCTCGATCATTTCTTCGCTCTCCGTGGCTTCCGCAGGCTCTTCTGCCCCTTGGTCTTCTGTCGCTTGGTCTTCTTGGCTCGTCGCGCTTTCCTCAGATGCTGGCTCGGCAGGTTCTTCCATCACGGGCTCGTCCACCGTCAGCTCTTCGACAACTTCCTCCTCAGCCGGAGTGTCTTCTTGCTCGGCGGAATCTTCGGGGTCTGAAGCTGAGCCAGCATCTTCTTCCTCACTGCCTTCCGGCATCTCGGTGACCTCCTCGGAGGATTCCTCGGCAGGCTGGGCAGACTCTTCCACCGGCATCGCTTCTTCGGTTTCCACCTGTTCTGCCTCTTCGATGGCAGCAGCGTCTTCATTCAAGTCCGGACTCTCCATATCGCTCGCTGCATCCTCTTGGAGCGGGTCTGCAGGGAGCTCGCTCCCCTCGATAGCTTCCGGTTCGACTTCAGCATCGATCTCCGGCTTGAAGTCGAACGGAAAGGGCGTGGGCTCTGGAATGGCGGGCGGAGTGAACTCAATCTTAGCCTCCGGCAGGGCCGCGCGCAGCTCCTCCACAGCAGCTTCACTCGCTTCCGTGCCATCAAGATAAATACGCTTCAAGGTCTTGGTTTCGGCCAAGGAACGGACTCCCTCATCTCCAACCGGAGCTCCAAAAAGAGTCAGTGATTCGAGATTCGGCAAGCTGGCGAAGTTCTTGACCCCTTGATCGCCAATCTCCGTCTCGTTCAACATGAGCCGACGCAGATTCGTCATCTTGGCAACGGTCTTCATTCCCTCGTCACTGACTGCAGTCTCCATCAGATTAAGCTCTACGAGAGCCTCGGCCACCGGCTCCAGCTCGGCCAACTGGGCGTCGGTGAAGTCTTGCCCGATCCCTGCCGCATTGAAGACAAGCTCTTCGGAATCCACGGAAACGAACCGGATTGCCCCAGGCATCGCTTGAAGGATGGGCGTCAACGCCTCCTCGAGCTTCTCGCGTTCGGTCGGCTCCACCACATGAGGGATTTCCTCGCCGACCTCCTCTTTTTCCTCAAGATTGACGGGCTCGACAGCTTCGATATCCGCCAGCAAGGCTTCATGCCCCGGGATTTCCCCCACCTTGCGGTCGGGTCCTCCATTTTCCTGCTCAGGGTCGAGCGAGCTGATCCACCATTCCAGGATCCGGATTTCTCCCTCGGTCAGGTGATCGTCATCGGTCGGCATGAAGCCGTCGTCATCGGGCAACTTCTTCACGCGGACGATCATTTCGCTCGCTTCCACATCTCCGGGCACGACCGCCGGAGCATCGTCTCCACCCAGAATGAGGGACGGGATATCGGTCATGACCAATCCGCCCTTAATCTTCTTCCTGCCCAAGGGATTCAGGTCCGCCTCGGCGTGGCATTCCCAGCACTTCCCCATGAGGATGGGCTTCACCACATCCTCATAGACCAGCATGTCGGTCGTTGGCTTTTCTTCCGATTCCTCCTGAGTTTGCGCTCCCGTGGTGATCGGAGCCTCCTTCTCCTCATTCACCAAGGCCATGAAGTCCGCTACCGGATCCTTGTCCCGATGCACCAACTTGCCGCCCTGATGGGAGCCGTAAGCGAGCGCAATCCCGGTGAAGAGTAAGAGAAAACCATAAACCGGAGACGGCGTGCCATGGAGGCGGGCCCAGACCTTCGCCACGTAGGTGCAAATGAATAGCACCGCGAAAAGAATCGAGACCCACATGTGCATACCCATCAGGTTATCGGCATTGAAGGGCGCTGCACCGTGGTCCCCTTGCATGAAGTAAAGATAGCCAGAAACAACGGCTAGGACCGAGCTCATCGCCCCGACAAAGAGGGCACCGGTCAGCTGAGGCTTGAATTTACGGAAGGAGAGCAATCCGAAAATCTCCATCAGTAGAATGTAAACGTAGATGCCGATGGGAACGTGCAGGACGAGCACGTGCAAATCACCGGCCCAATCGAGCCAAGGAGTGACCTTGGCGACGTCCGGCTTGAAGCCCTCCTCCATTCCCCAAAAGAACGGGGTGACCAACATGGCCAGAGAGACCAGGAAAAGCAGGGACGTCAGGATGGTGAGCCCCACGCTCTTTTTCTTCGGCTCGGGGCTCTCAGTGGTTTCATCTTCAACGGCAAACGGTGTCTCGGGATCTGATGGAGGATCCGCTGGGAGGAAATTGTCGGACATGGATGTGTGGTGGCTTTACGCCCGATCCTTTCCCAGTCTTACCGCTGCGGACAAGACTATTCCACGTCGATGGTCTCCTTTCGCTTCTCCTTATCCGACCCTCCGCCAAAAAGCTTCGGAATATCGATTCCGAAATAGGAGAGACACGTTAGAAGAAGCGCGGTTGCAGCGGCTTCATCCAAATTTCCGATCACGGGGAAATTGTCCGGAATTAGTTCGAAGACCCCCATGGTCGGATTCAGAATGTAAAGCAGGGAGAGAAGGCCGACGAGGGCCATGGTGACTTTTTTCATCAGATTAATGGAATCGCTAATGCCTCTTTTAGACAGGATTTTTTCTCCGGAGGGCATTATAAAATTGGGCTGGTTTTCCATCCTCCTCGCCCTCATCCGATTTTTTTCCAAAAATCAGTTCACTTCCTTGCAACTCAGTCGAATTAACCTAGCTTCATCTTCGGGTGACTACCCGCTTAACCAAAAACAATCCGAACTTATGAAATCAATCCTGACCACCCTCTTGGGTTCTCTGTTCTTTGCTGGCTTCGCACTCGCCGGTGACTGCGATAAGTGCAAGAAGAAAGAATGCGACAAAGAGGAAGCGATCATCGCCGGTTGCGACAAGTGCAAGAAAGATGATAGCGACAAGGAAGAAGCAATCATCGCCGGTGACTGCGACAAGTGTAAGAAGAAGGACTGCGACAAGGAAGAAGCCGTCATCGCTGGTTGCGACAAGTGCAAGAAAGACGATAGCGACAAGGAAGAAGCTGTCATCGCCGGTTGCGACAAGTGCAAGAAGGACGACAGCGACAAGGAAGAAGCTGTCATCGCCTAAGGCTTGACGACCTCACCAACTGCTTAACGGACCCGCATTGCACCTGCGGGTCTTTTTTTGCCTGGAAGCCGCCAACCACTGGGCAAATCCTTTGGACAGGTCCCAATTCCCGTCCATTTTTTCTCATGGCGACCTATCTTCTCATTGGCGGCAACTCAGGCATTGGCCTGGCGACGGCGGAATCTCTCAAGGAGCAGGGAGACGATCTCATTGCCGCTTCGCGCTCGAAGGAGAACTTGCAGAACCTCGGCATCGAGGTGCAGGACTTTGATGCGGAATCTCCCGGGGAGCTGGAACTCCCGGACAGCTTGGACGGTCTGGCCTACTTCCCGGGCACCATCAATCTGAAGCCCGCCACCCGCCTTACTCCTGAAGATCTAATGACGGACCTGCAAATCAACGCCATCGGCGCCTTACAGGTCATTCAACAAGCCCTCCCCGCCCTCAAGAAGTCCGGACAAGGCTCCATCGTCCTCTACTCCTCAGTGGCCGTCCAGACGGGCATGCCCTTCCATGCCTCGGTAGCCGCTGCGAAAGGAGCCATCGAGGGTCTCACCCGCTCCCTTGCTGCCGAATTGGCTCCAACCTTGCGCGTCAATGCCATCGCACCCTCTCTCACCGACACACCTCTGGCCTCGCGCTTTCTCACCGACGAGAACAAGCGAAAGGCTGCCGAGGAGCGGCATCCTCTCAACCGCATCGCTTCAGCTGCCGAAATCGGGCGCCTGACCGCCTTTCTCCTCTCTCAACAATCCGCACCGTTGACCGGGCAGATCCTCCATCCGGACAACGGGCTCTCGGCCCTACGCCTCCTCAAGTGAGAAGGTGTAGCCAAGCCCTCTTCTCGTCTGAATGGGATCGGAGCAATCGGGCGCAGTGGCACGAATCTTCGAGCGCAGTGACTTGATGTGCGCGTCGACCGTGCGATCCATTGCCGAACCAGGATCCTCCCATGCCGCCATCAAGAGCTGATCGCGGGTGAAGACCCGATCTGGTTGCCCCATCAAGGTCGCCAAGAGCTTATACTCGTGAGCGGTGAGCTTGAGGGCCACCCCCCGGCAACGCACCACCATGGCCTCGAGGTCATGCTCCAGCAGAGAGGTTCCGGCCTCCGGGCAGCCGCCCTGTCGCCCATCCGCCCGACGTAGAATCGCTCTCAAGCGGGCGACAACGGCCCGAGGTGAGAAAGGCTTGGTCACGTAATCATCCGCTCCGAGCTCCAGACCAAGCACTTGATCAACCTCGGAATCACGCGCCGTCAAAAAGAGGACCGGCACTTGGGAGAATTCCCTCACCTCCCGGCAGACATCGAAGCCCATGATGTCGGGGAGACCGATATCAAGCACGAGGAAATCGCAGTCTCTCTTCCGCAGGAAGCTCAGCCCCTCCCTTCCAGTCAACCGGTGATGTGGAGTGAAGCCTTCCGTCTGCAAGGCATAGACGAGCGTGTCCGCTATTGCTCGCTCGTCTTCAATGATGAGTACCTCCGGCATCCGCGCTCCGCCTTTGAATTAAAATTCCACCGTCCGGCCCAGCTCCGCGACGCTCACCTCACCATCATGCTCCTTCGCCAGAGCCTCGCGAAGGGCCTCGGAGCGCGAAGACTCACCATGGACAAGCCAGACCTTGGACTTGGGCCCGGTCGTGCGGTGGAAGTAGTCGAGCAGCTCCGAGTGGTCGGCATGGCCAGAAAAGGAATCCACCCGGTCAATGGCAGCCTTCACCTGATACTTTTTGCCAAAGATTGGCACCTCGTCCCATCCCTCCCGCAGCTTCCAGCCCAAGGTTTGTTCGGCACAATAGCCGACGAAGAAAACGGTGGTCTTGGGATCCTCGATTCCGTTCTTCAGGTGGTGAAGGATGCGCCCGGCTTCACACATCCCGGAAGCCGATATGATGATGCACTGGTCATCCCGCCGATTGAGGGCCTTCGAGCGGTCAACCGAGCGAATTAGCTCCAAGCCCTCGAAGCCAAAAGGATTCCGCTTCTCGAACAGAAATTGATACACCTCGTCATTGAAGCACTCCGGATGCAGGCGGAAAATCTCTGTCGCATTCACCGCCAGCGGACTGTCGACATAGACATCCACCTCCGGAATCTTCTTTTCCTCAAAAAGCTGGTGCAGCACGTAAAGCAACTGCTGGGTCCGCTCGACGGCAAAGCAAGGAATCAGAACCTTGCCCCCCCGCTTCAGCGCCCGGTTGAGCACCTCGGCCACCTCATCATCGGCCCCGGTACCCAGCTCGTGCTCCCTCCCCCCGTAGGTGCTCTCCATGAGGACAAAGTCGACATCGGTAGCGGGCACGGGATCGCGCAGAATGTCGTTATTGCCCCGCCCGACATCACCGGAAAAGAGGAAGCGCTTGGTCTTCCCATCCGACTCGTCTTCCACCTCCAACAGCACTTGGGCACTTCCTAGAATATGCCCGGCGTCGATGAAGGTCAGCGTCACACCCTTGGCGATCATCATGGGCCGGTCGTATCCCACGTTGACGAATTGCCGCAGGCACTTCTCCGCATCCATCTCATTGTAGAGAGGCGTCACCTCCGGCAGCCCCTCGCGCTTGCGGTGCTTATTCAGCCAGCGGACATCGCTCGTCTGGATCCGCGCGGAGTCCGGCAACATCACCGCGCAAAGGTCCCGGGTCGCGAAGGTGGCGTAGATATTGCCCGTGAAGCCCTTGGTGCAGAGATTTGGCAAATTCCCCGCGTGGTCAATATGCGCATGGGAGAGAACGACATGGTCGATGCTGGCGGGATTGAAGTGAGGAAAACAGCAGTTGACCTCGTAAGCATCCTTGCGTCGGCCCTGATACAGCCCGCAGTCCAGCAAGATCCGCACGCCATTCACCTCCAACAAGTGCTGCGATCCAGTCGTCGTTCCCGCCGCTCCACAAAAGGTCAGTTTCATTACATCTCAAACTAACGGCCCCCTCTCTCCCTCCAATGAAAAAAGATGGCTTCCTCTGCCCGCATGACGAGAGAGCAGCGCCCAATCAAGCCAAGTTGCACTTTGTTTGGCCTAAGCAAATAGTTAGCTATCACAAAACAATTCTTAGACGAATGAGTCGCCAGATTGCCGAACGCTTACAAAATCAAGGCTGAACGCCCGACTTTATAATTTTAACCATTCCGACATAATCATTTTTTGTAAAATTTCTGGCTTCAAAGAGGGAGTTCCGCGAATTTTCGCCTCGAATGAACCGGCTTCCCTCCATCTTTTGTAGCCTGCTCCTCTTTTCCACCGCCTTCCTGAGCGCGACGCCTCAACTAAGCGTCACAGCCGCTCCCACCAATGAGGGCCTCATCGGCCTGCCTGTGACTTTCACCCTCTCAGAGCCGGCTGCGGGAGGAGAGCGTTTTGTCTTCGATATGATTGATGGGACGGCGACCGCCGAGGCCGATTTCATCCCTTTCTCAAATGGCGTCGTCGAGTTCCCGGCTGGTTCCACCAATGAGACCATTTATCTCACCTTGATTGATGACCTGATTCCGGAAGCAGACGAAACCTTCCAGCTCGCACTCTCCCAGCCGACTGGTCTCACCCTTCCCTCCGGGCCCATCGTTCTCACCATCGTCAATGATGACGAGGAGCTCACCTTCACCTCAGTCTTCAGCGACGGGATGGTCCTTCAGCGGGAAAAGGGAGCGCCGCTCTGGGGCTTTGCGTCTCCAGGGAGCGAGGTCACGGTCACCTTTGGCGGTCGCACTTGGGAAGCAATCGCTGATGCCGACAGCCGTTTCGAGGTCATTTTGGACAATCTGCCTGCCTCGTCACAAGGCCAGACCCTCATCGTAACGAGTGGCAGTACCACGCGAACCTTTTCCGATGTCCTGGTCGGCGAGGTCTGGCTCGGTGCCGGGCAATCAAACATGGACTTTCAGATTGGAGCCCTCCCCTCGGCGGAAAATACTTATGAGGTCGAGAATGCGAATGACCCGCAGCTCCGCTACTTCCGCCCTGTGCAGCAAGCGCGGGCCGAACCGCAGCCGCTCTTGGACGGCACTTGGCTGAAAGCCACCCCTGGCGACACCTTCGACTTCGCCGCTCTGCCCTACTACTTCGGCAAACGGCTGCGGGAAGAGCTTGACGTGCCCGTCGCCATCATCGGTTGCGCCTGGGGAGGCCAACCAATCCAAGGCTTCGTCACCGAGGAAAAGCTGCTCACCTTCCCCGAAGGCGTTGGCGTCCTGGGCGAGAAAGAGACTGCCTACGGATATTGGCAACAAGCGGTGGCGGACTATTGGGACGCCTACAATGCGTGGCAGGCCAATCCCGAGGGTCCGGAGCCCGAATACCCCACGGGAGATCCGCAGTTCGAGGCCAATCTCGGGGGGCAACTTTATAATGGAATGGTCGCCCCTCACGTTGGCTATGGCCTCCGCGGCATCATCTGGGGACAAGGTGAAGCCAATACCTTTGGCTTTAGCTCCAATGATTATCGCGAATTATTCATCGGCCTGGTTGAGGATTGGCGCGCCCGCTGGAACGAGGAATTGCCCTTCTACTACGTGCAGTTGCCGAATTTCGTTTCCGAGTCGCGCCCTGGCTGGGTCACGGTTCAGAATGAGCAGCGCCTGGCTCTCGCGAGCTTGGCTCGAAGCGGCATGGCCATCACCAATGACATTGGTGACCCCGATGATATCCATCCCGCGAACAAGTCGGCATTCGCCAACCGGCTGTCGCTTCTCGCGCTTGCCTATGATTACGGTCAGCCCATCCCCCTGCCGAGCGGCCCTATCTACCGTGGCTGTTACCGGCAAGGTGCCTCCTTAGTCATCGAGTTCGATCACGCCACTGGCCTCACCACCCGGGACGGCCAAGCGCCCGCAGGATTCGAGCTGAAGAGCGAGGACGGGGCCTGGCTGCCAGCCACTGCCATTCTCAGCGGCAACAACGTCATAGTGAGCTCGGATTCCATCGCCGAGCCCACAGCGGTCCGCTACGCATGGTCACCCAATCCGGTGCAAGCGAATCTGACGAACGAGGCCGGGCTGCCAACCTCGGTCTTCGAGGGCATTCCGGGCACCGGTGCCACAATCAATACCGTCACCGCCTCGACAGCGCCTGTCAACGAGGGGCTGATTGGCCTTCCCGTAACGTTCACTCTCTCCCAACCGGCGGAGGGCGGCGAATACCTGATCTTCAAGCTAGAGGACGACACGGCGATCTCGGGTGAAGACTATCAACCGTGGGATAATGGATACGTTGAGTTCCAGCCGGGTGAAATCAGCCAAACCGTCACGCTCACCCTCATCGATGATGCGAACTACGAGCCGGACGAGACCCTGCGGATGACCTTCTTGGAATCCGGAGGGCTGCAGCTGGTGCAGACGTCACTCAGCCTCACCATCGCCAACGATGACGCCCCCGCGAATCCTACCAATACGGTCACAATCACTAGCTCACCGGTCAACGAAGGTCTGATTGGCTTCCCCGTCACTTTCGAGCTCTCTGAGCCAGCCAACGGCGATGAATACCTCATCTTCAACCTGACCGACGGCACTGCGGTGGCTGGCGAAGATTACCTCTCGTGGGCGAATGGCTACGTCGGCTTCTCTCCCGGCCAGACCTCGCAAACCCTCTGGCTCACCGTGCTCGATGACACCCTCTTCGAGCCTAACGAGACCTTCACGATGAGCTTCACCGAAGCCTTCGCCCTCAAGCTGACCCAAGAGGAAGTCACCCTCACCATCGTGAATGACGACGCTCCTCCAGCGTCCCAAAACCTCGACCTCACCCTCACTTCCGCCCCCACTAACGAGGGCCTTGTCGCCCTCCCGGTCACCTTCACTCTCGCCGAGCCAGCCCTGGGGGTGGAGCGCGTGATCTATTCCCTTACCTCTTCCCCTTCCGACACAGCGGAGGAAGGGATCGACTACCTGCCGCTCACCGATGCGGTCCTCGATTTCCCCGCTGGAGAGACGTCGCAGACCATCTACCTAACCATCCAGGATGATCCAACCGTGGAAGCGGACGAGACCTTCACCCTCACGGTCACTGAGGCGACTGGCATCAACCTTCCTGCAAACCCGCTGACCGTCACCATCTTAAACGATGATACCGTCTTGGATGAGTTCGGGGCCACCTACGGACTCTCTCCCATCGAACGCTCCGCAGAGTCCGATGGCGATGCTGATGGTATCAGCTTCCTGCTGGAATATGCCTTCAATCTCGATCCCACCGAAAGCGCCTCACCCTCCTACACGGCTGGGGAGCTCGATGCCAACGGCGACCCTTTCGGCCTCCCGACTCTCATCACAGAGACGGACCCCAGCACCGGTGAGCAGTCCATCACCTACACCTATATCCGCCGGACGAACACGGCCTCACAAGTGGACTACATCCCGGAGATTTGTGCCGATGGCGAAAACTTCACCCCGACCGAAACAACTACCGTCACCCCACTCAATGATGATTGGGAACAAGTCGAACTCGTCATCGGGGGCTCCACATTACCCGATACGCCAAGCTGCTTCGCGCGCGTCCGGCTCGTCTATCAGTACTAGTTGGCCTCTCCCTCCCTAGCACCAGTGACGAAGGCTCAGCCTAACCGGCGAGAGCCTTTCCCCCGCGTCCCGCTCGACCTCAGCGATAGTCTTCCACCGGGCGGGGATAGACGCCGAACTCCTCGTATTTGAAGCCATCTTCCAAGGGCTCGTAGTCGCCCACAATGGAGATATCGTTGTCCGCCTTGATCTCGTCCTCGAGACCAAGTCCCCAGAAGAGGCCATTGATTGTGATTCGTCTCACCCCTTCGTTTTGGAAGTCCTTCGCCGAACCCATCGTGAAGTGGAAAATGCGACTCGGGTGACCCTCATTGCCGACCCACGTCTTGGTCCAAGCAATCGGAAGGGCCTCTTTCTCCGTATTCGGGGGAGCATCACGTTCCAGCGATTTCATCGGCTGTCCTAACAATAGCGGGGTGCAATCTTCCGGCACCTTGCCATCGACATGGCAGCGATAGACGTCGGTCGTGCCCCAGACGTCCTCTACTCCGCGCAGAATCGGATGTTCCCGGTTCTCGGGGATGATGAGCCCCGAAGTCGCTTCCTGCTTCCACCCCCCATGGTGACCGCGGAATTTTCCTCCCAAGAGTTCATCGAGGGTCACCTCGTTTCCTTTGACCTGATAAGGCCGGGTATCCCTCCAAAGGCCATGATTCGCCGTCCGCAGGGCGACAATTGGCTTACCAGAATCGAAATAAGTGTAGAGATGGTCCAAGTCTTCCTCCTTGAGCTGGAGAAAGCGGGACATCCAGATGAATCCATCCGCCTTCTCCAAGTGCTCCAGACCGGGGACAAGACTCTTTCGCCCTTCTTCCTTGAAAGGAGACGGCAAAGTCGGGTCGACCAAGCCTTCTTCATTTATGAGAAAAAGAACGGTGCAATGGAAACCATGACGCTCGGAAAGGATCTTCGCCAACATCGGCAAAGCCTGCTCCGCCCGATACTCCTGCTCCGCAGCGAGGAGGACCACGTGCTTACCTGCTCCGGGTCCTTCGCCCCCTTCATATGTCAGCCAAGGACCGGATTCAGACACGGGATGAGGACTTGCTCCTCCAGCCCACGAGACGAGGGCGAGAGAGCAGGAAGCAAGACAGCGAACCACAGATGAGAAGACGCGGAGTTTCATGAAGTTGAGACAAGCTCATACAGCGAACTCCCCGAAAACGCCAAAAAGAAACTCGCTTCGGAACAAAAAGAGAAAACCTGTTCAATTTCACCACCTTGAGCAGTCTGCTTCGACTCGCGAGAAGCTCTCGCAATCCCGCCGGTGCATCCAGCCAAGCCGCGGCACTAGGTCAAAGCAACTTCTCCGTGGCCGGGAACCTTCTCCTCATCCCTGTCCATGGCCACCGAACCACGGAAAATCACCGTAAACGCCAGGATAAAGAACGCCTCGGAATACAATTTGAAGACCTCCTCAACGTGGGAAAGCGTGAGAAACAGACTCTCCGAACGCGCCTCGCCCACAATCTTCGGCAAGAGATCGTTACGATTCGTCAATACGTCGAAGCCAACCATGATGAAAAGAAACGCGAAGCCGAGGCCGAAAAAGCGATAGGCTCCTCCAAAGGACGTGAATTCGCTCCGGTAAAGAACCAGCACCCCCAGCCCGATAAGGCCGAACAGACCGATGATCGCATCGTCAATGCGGTCGGTCAGCCCTGTCTCCGTCAAGCCCAGGGAATCGTGAATCAGGCCATCAGCCATCTCGTGCAAGGCCAGCAATTCGTCAGCTGCCAGAAAGAGAAATCCAGAGGTAATGAGCACCCAAACAAAAGCGGGACTCTTCCAGAGCGCCTTTTCTTCCGACCGACGCGATTGCAGGACCTTGAAGGCGATCCACGAAAGAAGCAGAAGCTGAAATCCGGAATAGAAGGTGACCAAACTACCCTCCCCGAATCCCAAGAAACTGAAGCCTTCAACGCTCTCGAAGACGAAAGCGGACGCAGCGAGCAAAAGATTCCATCCAAGCAAAATCAACAAAACAGACTGCAAACTCATTCGCTCCTTACCATTCATGACATCTAATCCTTTGGAACTTGGGCTTTCTGCCCCACCGGGAATCGGAAGCCTCTCGCTTCTTCCTCGGGTCGCCCCGCCTAGGTGACGGAACTGTCACACTATATACCTTCCTGTCAAGTGGGCTACGGATGGGATAGGAATGGCTGATTTTAGCAGATAGGTTTCTCTCTTTCTTTTTCGAGAACCCTATTCATTCAACCTAGCTGAGAATCACCTCGGCGAGGCCTCCCTACCGGTTCGGGTGGCGGAGGGTGAAGGTCTAGCTGCGCCCGTCCTACCGCTAAAAGCGAAGGGCGTGAATCTCATCGATTCACGCCCTTCATTTTGGCTCCGGCAGTAGGATTCGAACCTACGACTCCCCCATAGATGCTCAGCCACTTGCAGAGCAAGGGTCACACATAGGGTCACCTGAGCTGGAGGAAATCGCCCGAAGTTGGCCTGGGCTGGCTCCTCCTCTTCGCGCTGCCGTGATGGCGATCATCCGCTCTGCCTACTCTGCGAGCAAGGAAGGAGGCAACGATGAGTAGGCAGGCATGCAAGCCGTCACCCCTCCCGGGAGAATCAGCCCCACCCGCCGCGAGTGCGGAAGAGCGCGGTAGCGCTTCCGCATCGCGGCGGATGGCCTGCTTGTCTTTAGGCCATAACTCCACCCCAGAGAAAACAGGCATTGTCCATCTTTGGGAGGGAGCTCATGCCGTCAAAATCATTGACCCCGCCCCGGGACGACCTCTTCCACCGGCAGGCCAAGGCGCCCCAACCCGAGGAACGATTACCACCTTCTCACCAAAGTCCCGGCGTAGACTCCTGCAGGACATTGCTAAAGTCCGCTATGAGACTCCAGCCGTGACCTGTGCTCTCACCCTCCCCGGTGACGACCCCGGCCCTGAGGCATTCAAAGAAGCCTTCAAAACCCTCAAGCGTCGATGGTGCAAGCGTTGGTCCCACATTGGAGCCCATTGGAAAGAGGAACCTCAGAAACGGGGGGCTCTTCACGCTCACCTTCTAATCTACCTCGATGGCATCGGAGAAAACGAGGAAACCGATTTCCGCATGTGGCTAATGCTCGAATGGAACAAGCTCATCGGGAACCGCGATTCAAAGCACTTGCGCTGGCATATGCACTCGAAGAACTGGCAGAGGCCTCGCAAACACTTCGCCGCTTACTTCGCCAAGTATCTCGGCAAAGCGGACGAAAGCGACCCCGCCTTTCATCCGGGCCGTTGGTGGGGCCATGTCAATCGCAAGTCCATTCCGTATGGCAAGCATCTCGTGACCGAACTTCCTCAGCAAGAAGCCGTGAAGCTTCATCGCATCGCCCGTAAGCTCCGCCAACGAAAGGCCGAGATTGCCCATCGCAAAAAGGTCATGAGGAAAATCTTTGGAGAATCGGAGCCGAGTTGGACATGGGAAAACCTCTGCCAAGGCCACGGTGCACCGACCCCCGAAAAGGCCAAGCTTGGCGTGTCCCTCATGAAAAAGGTTGCTCGAGCTAAGAAACTCTCTTGGGCACGACCAAAGCTCCCCAAACAGGGAGATATCTTCTTGAACATCGAGCTTCCAAAGCAGCTGCTCGCAAATATTGAAATCGTCTTCCCCCATTCACCAGTTCACCCTCGCCCCATAGAAAGTTTGATCTTGCCCCTTTCGATTCGTTGAAAGCATTTGGAACACATTCTTTCAAGAGTGAGCAATCCGCCCTCCTCTTAGGCAGACTCCGCAGGAATTCGCGGTGGTCACTAAGCCGAATGTTCTCTCGCGAGAATATTGCCTTCACTTCTACCGAAACAATCTCTAACTAAATTCGCAACAACGATTCCCCTTTTCCTTGTCCAAACTCGAAGAATTCGCCCGCATCAACATCGACGCCCAACATGCATCGGCGCGCCGGAGCGTTCAGAACAAAAACGAGCTCAATCTTTCCGCCTCACCGGATGTCGCCGTCCGAGAGCAGCAATCGCTCGGGGGTCCCGCCGACTACGCCCTCTTCGTCGAGGGCAAGCGCATCGATGTCGTCAAAGCCCACACCACCTCCATCGATCACCTCGAAGCCGGACTCGACCGCAAGATCACCCGCGCCAGCCGCCTCCGCCAATCTACCCTTGCTTCGGCATTCGCAGGAACGCTCATTGAATAAAACCGATGTCTGAATTTAAATACACTACCCGACCACCCGAAGAGCTTTCTGCAAGATGCCACGAGATCCAAACGGGGTTGGGATTCAAAGAAGTTCCTGATTTTGACAACCTGCGAGACGTTGGCATGGCTGTCCGCCTTGCCCTTCACATCAGGGGTTTGCCCACTGTCAATTTTGCAACCCTTCGGATGGTCGCGAGTCACTATCTGGGCATTCCGGGGCCTGCTGTTAAGTCAATCGTCGAGATTCTCGCGGAAGTGGAATTCGTGAAGATTCAGAGCGAAGGTAGAACGATAAAGGCCGTTGTGCCGGACGTTCCTTATTATGAGGCGATGTATTCGACTCTCGGTATTTTCGCGGCTGAGACAGGTTTCAATGAGTCTGAACAGCTCGCACTAGACATGCTTTGTCGGTTGTCAAAATCACCGGAGAAAGTCGATGCCCTAGAGACAAAAATAGGAGCCGAGCATAAACTGTTTGAGCGGGCGCTTACCCTTGGCAAAGAAGGATCATATCTTCGTGTTCACCGCGCCCGAGGGCGCGACATTGCGTTGAGCCCAACCTATTTCTCGGAGAACGCAGAAATCTTTGCGGATATGGTTGCTGGAAAGGGATCGGGTGAGATTCAGCACCTCATGAAAGCGATCCAAGCGATGCAGGGTGTCCCTCTTTCTATAATCGAGAAAAACCAAGAAGTAGGGGGCATCAAGCTATCACCAAGCGAGATCCAGCTTTTAAAGCGTCTCGCGCAGGATGGTGCAGTGAAGCCTCCAAGTATTTCCACAGATCATGCCGGAGAGAACTTCTTCCTGTTTACTCCAACCCCAGCAGGAGCAGCTCTTTCACCCACCAAAAGGGACATATACGAGAAGGCCATGGCCATCGTTGCCGCAGTCCGGCAAGGGCAATTCTTACCACAAAAATATGCGATTCGTTATCCCTCTGCGCTAATCAACAAACTCCGAAACAATCTCAAGCTCGGGAAATCAACAAGCGAAGCCAGCCAGCAATACAAGCAACTCGTTCACATGCGAGTTGCCCAGCTAATTCCTGTTGGATACGGAAGAAGTGAACTAAGAATCATTGACACTCCCGAGAATCGAGAGGCTCTGGATATGGCTTACAAGCTAGTCATATCGGGCGCCTCTTCGGGAGCGGAAGTCGACGATGAAGCTCGAAAAGCACTTCAGAAGCCCCATAGCTTCATCGAATCCTTAGTGGCTTCTGGCGAACTCGTGAAGCGAGAGAAAGTTGAGCTCTCCCAAGATCAGCAGCTAGAGATGGAAAACCTTTTTCTGAAATAAGGCTATGATGAAAGATCGTGATCAAAAATCTAAAGCTCTTCGACTCGCGGTCGCGAATCGATGGCTGCCGCAACTGGAAGTCGATATTGAGCCCGTACGAGCGGTAGACGCCAATGCCCCTCTTGTGACAGATCTCGACGTCCTAGCGGAAATCCCTGATCTTCTTACAGGATATCGGTCTCTGGTATTCGACTGCAAGACCAAGGCTAAAGAGTCAGCGGTAAACCGAGCGATGTGGCTTTCCGGCCTTCTTAAGAAGATCAATGGGGCACACGGATTTTGCATCCTCAAGAAGAAGAAGATTGAACTCGATCATCGTCTATTCGCGGATGAACTAGGGGTGACGTTGCTTACAGAAGACGATTTCGAGCTTTACGCCCGTTCAACGTCGCCAGACTACGATAGACCCCTGGGGCACATCGCCTCGATCGACATATGGGAGAACTACTTCGCAGCAGTCGGAAAATTTGAGAAACTTCAGCTTGGTTTGGCGTTTCTTCGATCCGAGTATTGGTTGGCTGAATCAGCCGCAGATTCGTGCAGGAAAACTCTTGCGGAAATACGAAAATTGCACCCGGAGTTCGATCCTGATAAGAAGGCTCACGTCGCGTTGTTTTTCGACTTTGCAGCCCTCTTTGGAAGATCTCTTGCGCTGATTATCAGCCAGGTTTTTAAGGCGCACTTTCATCCAGATGTGCAGGAGGATCTTTCTGATGCTCTCTTGGTGCTCCTCTACGGCGGGCGTGAAGCCTATGAGCACCGAAACGAACTTTACCAACGCATACTGGCCAAAAGCCCAGAAGGCGGCGCGACGAACCTTTCCCTCCCAGAGTGGGAGGCTTTCCTGAAACTCTTCCGTCAACTGCTGGATGCACCAGTAGAGGTTCAATATAGTCCTTCCATTCTGAAGGAAGTAGGCCTGTCCTTTTTTGTGGACGACGCAGACCAGGCGTTCGCAAAGACTCTCTGTTCAGAGCATCCTCAGGCAGCGCGTTTTTCCCTCCTGATTGCCAGTTACCTCGTAAAAGCAGCGAAGCTCCCACCTGAGTTTGGTAAGCTTACAGACCAGTTGCTAATCCCTTTACAGCCAATTGCCTGATCGTTTCAATCTACGCAAGATGCTCGCAACTGTTATTGTCGATACTTACTCCGCGGGGAAAGCAGAATTCCTAGCGGACGCACTGGAGGAAGTCGCATCAGCGAAAGACAACTACGGGTGGTCATCATCGGGAGTATATTGCTTCTGGGATCCGTCGACTCGTGAGATCCTCTACATCGGGCTAGCCGTTGATCTTGCGACCCGATTCCGCCAACACAATGATCTTGTGGATTGCCCTCCGACTTGCTGCAAGCGCTCCAAAATTGAAGACTTCTTCAAGACTAACGCTCTCCTCGGATACTCAGTTCTGGTGCAATCCACCCTTTCACAGGCCGCTTGTTCGCGTTGGGAGAAGGCTAATCCAGAGAAGCTTGAATCTCTTAGGAAGCGCTATGAACTCGTGGATCGGGAAGAGGCTAAGCGACTTCTGAACGCCGACGTTGACCAAGAGATCAGAACCTATGAGGGCGCGCTCATTGAAGCTTTCGAGGTTTGCACAGGCGCAATCCCTCAATGGAACAAGATCAACGGGGCAAACATTCGATTCACAGAAGAGCAGCTCAGAACGGCTACCTACCTATTGAAATCGTTCATCGCAGGCCATGACTGGATGGATCCTCTCGCTGCTCATGTTCGCCTTCGGGATCTTTTTGCTAATGCAATGTTTCAGGGCTACGAGGAACTCTTGCATGGGGTCAGACTGCTTGTGCTTGGAGGCTGTCCCTTTAAGGAAGCAATCAAGAAGACACCTGATCCACTTGACTACTTTGAGAAAATGCGGTCGGAAGGATACCTAGACAGACAGGTGAAACTATGAGCGACACTTCAGCCATCGCCTCCAAAGTCTTGAACTACGCCCACGTCCTCAAGAACGCGGGGGTCAGTTTCAGCGGCGACTACGTCGAGCAGATCAGCTAACAGCTCTTCCTCAAGCTCTTCGACGAGATGACCGCGCGGGGCTTCTATCCCCCCTTCGCCCAATCGCAACGGCGGGAAGGGCAACCCTATACCCAAGGAATTTCAATAGCCTGAGTTGGTTAGCCGGCGCAGCGACGACCTCGAAGTCCACTACCCTCACACCCTCTAGGACCTCGGCAAGCAGCCCGGCCCGATCGGCATCATCTTCCGCAAGACCCAGAAAAGTATCTCCCCCCCAACCTCGCCCGCGTCATCAAGATCGCCGCCGACTAAGATTGGTACGACATGGACCTAGACATTAGAGCTCAATCTACGAAGGCATGCTTAAGAGTCCCGCTAGCCCCTCGGACTAAGGCGCCGGGCAGTATTTCACTCTGCATCCATCATCCTCGCCATCGTCAAGGTCATGAACCCCCGAATGACGCGTCAGCGAAAGCGACAGCGGGCGGGGTCAAGCTGGCGTCAGCTTGCGCGGGTCTGGGGCGCGTAGCCCCAGGTAGAGCCGTGGCAATGGCCTCACTGTGCCTCTGAACGACCCTTTCCGCCATTTTTCACTTTCTTTCATTTCCGTTTCAAAGTATTTTCACATGCGAAATGAACACAAACAATTCCGTTTCCATATCGAATATTGGAGCTGCTCTTGTCACCGAGTCCGACGGTTCATCATTCGAGAGATTGCCGCTTCAGACTCAGCTCTTCCCGTATCTTCAAAAGGCGTCTGAAGGGATGACGCTGCGAGAAATCTCAAATTGGCTGAAGACGAACCACAAAGTTGATCTCAGCCCGGCAACGATTTCTAGAGCTCTCAACTCGCCCGAGCTTCACCTCTCAAGATTTGCTGAAGCGATTCTTCCAATGATACGCCGCGTTGCTCTTGCTGTTTCGACGTCTCCTGAAGCGCTCATGTTCGGGTATGCAGACCAAAATGACCAGCTGTCGAAGCTCGAGTACATTCGTTCAACCTTCCAGCCTTCCTGCGAGGGCGATGCCGACCATCAAGCTGATTTGGAGAACCTTACTGAGATTTGGGAGAATCTTCCCAAAGAGGGGAGGGGAGCGCTTGAATGCTATCTTCGCCCACACTTGAGGGAACAGGATGAACCCGCCCCTGACGAACTTGACCAAGATGATGAGAACTAATCCCCCTACCGAAACGAGCCGCCTTCTCGGGATTCAAGAAGTCGCAGCCCGACTAGGAGTCAGCCGCCGGACTGTCGAGCGACTCGTCGCCTCCAATGAGCTAGAGAGGATAAAAATTAGAGGGCGGGTTCTGTTCCGTGAATCAGAAGTCGAATCCTTCATCGAACTCCACGCCAATCCCTAATCCTTGAGAGCATGCAACAGAATGTCTTCAAACGAAGAAGAGGCGGCAAACGAGATAGAACCTACAGCGGCCGTTATCGATTGCCCGGCGATGCGAAGGTCACTCAAATTGCGCTAGGTGTTTCAGACAAACAGGCTGCAGAAAAGAAGCTGGCCGAAATCGTGAAGTTGGAACAACGAAAACGCGCCGGATTAGAAATCGTTCAACCCAAGAGTGCAGAAACCATCAAAAGCTGTATCGCGCTTTACATCGATGACCTGCACC
The DNA here is from genome assembly GCA_030673895.1 of Verrucomicrobiota bacterium JB023. Lineage (GTDB taxonomy): Bacteria > Verrucomicrobiota > Verrucomicrobiia > Verrucomicrobiales > Akkermansiaceae > Roseibacillus. The sequence goes on along the minus strand of JAUTCR010000033.1, from coordinate 15,034 downwards.
ACTGCGGAAGAAGTTCCAAGTATGTCGAAAACACTCAGCGAGCCCTCCGCATCGTCTCGGAGGATTGCTCGTGGGTGTTCATCGACGACATCGCTCCAAAAGACTTTCAAGTTTGGAGGTCTAGAAACGGTTCCAAGGCTCCGAAAACCCTCAATGAGTATCTGAATGCTTGGAACTCATTCTTGAACTGGCTGGTCGACCAAGAGCGCATTGAAAACAACCCTCTGGCTAAGCTTCGCAAAAGTGAAACCCGCGGCAAGGAGCGGAGGAAAAGGCGAGCCCTCACTCTGGAGGAGTTTGAAAGGCTCATTAGCGTCTCGTCTGACGAGCACGCACTAGCCTACGCCATTGCATTCTATTCCGGGCTCCGGCTTGGAGAGATTCAAAGACTCGTATGGGACGACATACGATTAAGGGCAGATACCCCTTTTCTCGTGGTCCGTGCGGATAGCTCGAAAAACAAACAGGACCAAGCGGTTCCCCTCCATCCTTATCTGGTCACACTCTTAGAGAAGAAAGCGGCGAGTTGTCCGGCTTCTGATGTCCATGTGGTCGATTATCCCCCTCGCGGTTCGAGAGCCATCCAAAAGGACCTCCTCAAGGCCAGAATCCCTTACAAGGACTCTCAGGGGCGACAGGCGGACTTTCACGCACTTCGACATGCTTTCGGGAGTCATCTTCAGTCTTCAGGCGCAAACCAGTCGGTAACCATGTACGCCATGCGTCATAGCGATCCTCGCCTTTCATCGAAAAACTACCTCGATGCGACAATCCTGCCTGTTGCCGAAGCCATCGCCAACATGCCGAGTCCAAAATTAGGGTCACGCATAGGGTCACGCGATTTAGGCGGCGGTGGACAATCCGAGTCGCAGCGTGTCGCATCACCGGACCTACCGGACACAAAAAAACCCTCTGAAGATGAGGGCCTTAGTCACTTTCAGTCGCACTGTGTCGCAACTGGACAAAAAAGGGAAAATGGCTCCGGCAGTAGGATTCGAACCTACGACCTAGTGGTTAACAGCCACCCGCTCTACCGCTGAGCTATGCCGGATTGTTTGTCCCCTTGGGGGCGGCGACTCTCTTCGCCCGAGCTGTTTCGTGCAAGTAAAAACTTCACTCGAAGGGGAAGATTTTTTGTCTTATCCTCTTTCCCGAAAACGGCCGAACCCGTCGGGGTCCGGCCATTCCCAAGGAGGGGGGAAATTGAAAGCTTAGCCAAAGATGCTCGTGACCGGTTTGCCCAGCTCTTCTTCAGCGCCTCCCATGCGGAAGGGTCGCCCGCTGGGCGAATAGAGGACCTGAGAATGGTCGATCCCCATGGCGTGAGCGATGGTGGCATTGAGATCCTGCATGCGGACGGGGTCTTCGTCAGGGCGATTGCCGTTCTTGTCAGACTTGCCGTATTTGATGCCACCGGCCACGCCTCCACCCGCGAGAACGCAGCTGAAGCAGGCGGGATGGTGGTCCCGGCCATTGTTATGCTCGGAGACGATGTTGGGCGAACGACCAAACTCCGTCGCGATGACCACCAGGGTATTTTCCAGCATCCCTCTCGCCTTCAGGTCCTTGAGGAGAGCGGCATAGCCTTGGTCGAGCACGGCACAGCGTGCCTCGACAGCGGTGAAGTTGTCGTAGTGCGTGTCCCAGCCACCGAGGGTGACCTCAACAAAACGCACGCCTGTCTCCACCAGGCGCCGGGCCAGAAGACAGCCTTGCCCGAAGCGGTTTTGCCCATAACTCGAGCGGGTCGAACCAGCTTCCTCATTGATGTCGAAGGCTTTGAGGTCGGCACTCTTCATGAGCTTGACCGCCTCATCGTAGAGGCTCTCGTAGGCCTTCACCTGAGGGACATTGTATTTCTCGTGAAACTGCTTGTTGAGCGCATCCGCGATGGCGAGCCGTTTATCGAAGTCGTCCTCGCTCACGGTGTGGGCCCGCTGGGAGTCCTTCAAGCCGTCCTCAGGACGCCCGAGGGGCACGCCCGCATACTGGGCTCCCATGAAGCCGGAGGTCGCGTTCTTCGGATTGCCTCCCACCGATACGAAGCCGGGCAGGGTCTCGTTCTTCCGCCCTTTCAGACGGACGACCCACGCACCGACGGAGGGGTGGACGATGGTTCCGCGCGGATTGTAGCTGCTGTGCAAGGTGTATTGTCCTTGCTCGTGAGCTCCTTGCGTCGAGGTCATGGAGTTGATCACACACATCTCGTTCGCCACTTCCGCGGTCTTTGGCAGATATTGTGAGATCTGGTAATCGGCACTGGTCGCAATGCCTTCCACAGGCCCCTGCACATCACGGCCGGGCTTGAGGTCGAAGGTATCGAGGTGGCTCATCCCCCCCGCCATGTTGAGGAAGATCACGTGCTCGGCAGGCTTTCGCCGGCCCGTTGCAGCCTGGGCCATTGCGGGAGAAGCCAGGCTCGCGCCCAGCATGGGAGCCACGCTCACCCCCAGGTAGGAGCGCGCAGCATTGATAAGGAACTGGCGGCGTCCCAGTTCGTCAGATTTGTTCCATTCAGAGTTCATGAGTTTTTCTAATTGGGGGTGAGATTATTGGATGAAGAGGAATTCGTGGGTAGCCAAGAGGGCCGAGGCCAGGTTGCGATAGCTATCGCGGCTGCCGTCGATGACATCGCGCATGAGCATTTTCATTTCCTCGTCGCCGGGAGGGCGACCGAGGATGGCGTAGTACAGATAGCGAACTTTGTCGCGATCACTGCTGCCTGCTTCCAGCGCTTGGTAGATGGCCGCCTTATCGTTACTAACCACCATCTTCTCCACATGGCCGTTCATGACCGAGAGCACCTGAGCCATGTTTGCCTCGTTGGTTGCCGAGTCGAGCAAGAGACGGTCCGATTGGCCGAATTGGCGAAGGAAGTGCCCATCGGGAGCGGGACTTGGAAGCTCTGAGGCGCGGGCAATGCCCTTCACCGGTCCCCGGGGACCGCCGGAACTCATCATGCCCATCATGGAGTCGTTGCTCTTTTTCTTACCTCCGCCTCCTTGCTTGAAGCGATAAAGCAGATTCTCGACGTATTCGCGGTATTCGGCGGGGCTCTTGATGGCGAGGACCTCCTTGCTCAATTGGTCCATGGTCATCTCACCCTGCAGGACAGGACGATTCTTATAATAGATGGTGTCGGAGAACTTGCGCTTGGGCAGACTCTCGACATCACCCCGCACGAGAGTGACCATCGAATCCCAGACTTGCTCGGCGGTCATCCGCTCAAGTTGGCGGCCGTTGAAGGCTTGAGGCATGCCTGCGTCAAAGGCTTGTGAGTTGGCCTCGAATTGAAAGGTCTTGGTGAGCAGCAGAACATTCTGGAAGGCCCTCAGATCATAATCCAGATCCTGCATCAGCCGGACGAGATCCACCACGAGGTTCGGTGCGATGGTGTCCTTGGGTTCGACATATTCGTCGACAGGCTCCCAGATGGCGCGTCCCATGACCCGCTCCCACATCCGATTGACGATGGTGGCATTGAAGCGCGGGTTCTCTTCACTCGCGAGCCATTCGGCAAATTCCATCCGGCCAGAGCCAGAATCCTTGCGATCCGAGCTACGGATGCGTTTGCCGAAGGGCGTCTTCCCGCCGATCATTTCCCCGGGATCGCCGTCCCGATACTGATAGTCGCCCGGCAGCTCGATACGACCGCGGCCTCCGCCTCCCAAGGTGGCGTAATGAATGTTATCACCCAGCCAACGGACCAATTCACCGAAGTCATCGCGCTCCTTTTTGGCATCACGCACCTCGCGCCAGACCTTGTTCCAAGGGCCCCGGTTAATTTCGTGCTGGTTACTGACAAACGCCGCGAGGTGGTAGAAATCCATCCGCTCGTATTCGCCGAAGGGATCGTCGTGGCATTGCGCGCACTCCATCCGCGTGCCGGTGAAGATGCGCATCGTGTTCGAGAGATTGTCCAGCTCCATCCCCTTGTCCCGGATGAAGTAGCCGACAGCGCCTTCCCCCTTCTCCCACATGGAGCCCTTGGAGGCGACCAGGCTGCGAGCCAGCTCATCCCAAGGCATATTATTCTGGGCAGCCTCGTAGATAAACTGGACGTAAGGCGAGGCACTCCCCCGGTTCATCTCTTCCTGGACCCTCATGTTATCGAAGAGCCAATTGGTCATGTGGCTGCGATAGCCATCGGACTTCATCAGGTAGGAGATGAGAGCTTCGCGCTTGGACTCATCATCAATCTCGAGAAATGCCCGCGCCTCCTCCAGATTCGGTATCCGGCCGGCAGCGACAAGGAAGCTACGCCTCAGGAAAGTGGGATCATCGACCACATCGGGCACCGGGAGTTCCTTGCTGCGATAGAGAGCGGCGACATGCTTATCAATGCGGAGTGCCGCACTCTTGATATACTCAGGATCATCCTTGAGAGCCGTTCTCCCCTGTGCGCCCACCCAGACGGTGGTCACCGCAGTGAAGAAAAGAGTGACGAGAACATTGGGGTTTTTCATCGAAATAACTACGAATGATTAATTGCCTTCTTAGAAAACAGGTCACTTTCGACCGAAAATCGGATTAAATCGACCTGAAAATCAAAAAGTAACCGCGATTTCGACGAATCACCCCCCAATTTGACTGATTCCTCCTGACCAGATTAGAAAAATAGCGCAGACCTTCTTTTTGACTTAGGAAGTCTTCAAAGCCCCACCCGTGCCATCGAATAGACCTTCCCTCTCCTTGACTCTTCGCCAAGGTGGCATTGACTTCACTGGCATGAAGTATTGCTCCCTCCTCCTCGTCCCCCTCGCTCTCGCCTCCTGCACCCCGGCACAGGGGCCCTCGCTCGCCCAAGAATCGTCCCCCGTCGCCGTAGCCACGACGCAATCCACCCTCACCGCTTCCCAGCGAGCCGCTATCGGCCGCAAAATCTGGCAAAATGAATCCGGTGGCTCCAAGACCGGGCTGACGGCGTGGAACGATGGAGAAGATTTTCCCTCCCTCGGCATCGGTCACTTCATCTGGTATCCTGCCGGACGTGAGGGGCGGTTCACCGAATCCTTTCCGCAATTCGTTCAATTCGCGCGCCGCCAAGGCTCGAATCCTCCCGCCGTGGCGCTTCAGGCCGATTGCCCGTGGCAGAGCAAGGCGTCCTTCCAGCGCGATTTCAATGGCTCCGCTTTGAGTAGCCTCCGCGATTGGCTAGCCTCGAATGTGAATCTGCAAACGGACTTCATCATTGCGAAGTCGCGGGCTTCGCTTCCCAAGATTCTCCGGGCGGCTGGTTCCGATGCCCAGCGCGTGCAAGCCAATTACAACAAGGTGGCCACCACGCCGCAGGGTCAGTATGCCCTGATTGATTACGTCAACTTCAAAGGTGAAGGAACCAACCCCAGCGAACGCTATCAAGGCCAGGGCTGGGGCCTGCTGCAGGTCTTGCAAGGGATGAAGAATGTCCCTGCAGGTGAGGCTGCGGCGAACGAGTTTGCCGCCTCCGCCAAGCGAGTGCTAGCCAACCGGGTTCGCAATGCTCCGGCAGCGCGTAATGAAGGCCGCTGGCTTCAGGGATGGCACAATCGATGCAATACCTACGCTCGCCCGCTCTAACCCCACCCTCGCCTGGTGCAGGAGCGCCGCGAGCCTCCATGCTTGACCTCGGAGCTTGTTCTCTTGTTGTATTTGGAACGTGAATCCTTCCCTCTCACAACAATCAGTCGAACCTGGGGCTCTGCTGCTGGCGGATCCCTCCCTTCGTGACGGCATCTTCAACAAGTCCGTGATCCTTCTCGCGGATCACAATGATGAAGGGTCGATGGGATTCATCCTGAATCAGCCGACTGGCAAGAAGGTGGGTGATTTCTTGAACGGTGAGGAATTTGCCCCCCTCACCCGCATCCCGGTGCACGCGGGCGGCCCCGTGGCCAAGGAGCAACTGACATTCGGCTCCCTCTGGTGGGACAAGGAAGGGCGACTGGGCTGGTCCGTCCGCATTTCCGCGCAAGAAGCGATCGAGCAAACCAAGCGCCCCGGTGTCTTGGTGCGCGCCTTCGTCGGCTACTCCGGATGGAGCGCCGGCCAGCTTAATGACGAGATGGAGCAGAATAGCTGGCTTGTGGCCAAAGCCACCCGGGAATTGCTCGCCCGGGAGCATGACGAATCGCTTTGGGCGGAGACGCTCTCCCCCATCTCGGCCTATCATTACCTCCTCACGCTTTGCCCAGCGGAACCTTGGCTGAATTAAGGGAGGGGGGCAAATCGGCACTTGCCCCAATCACCACTTGTTTCTCAGCTTGTAAGGAACTGTAATCTCGACGTGGCCCAATACCTCGTCTCCCTCCCCGCTCTCGAGCGCAATGCCTCCATCTTGCAGGGGGTGGCCGAGGCCTCCGGTGCCCGGGTCGTCCTAGCCCTCAAGGCCTTTTCGCTCTGGCCCACCTTTCCTTCCCTGCGCCCCTACCTATCTGGCTGCTGCGCCTCAGGCCTGTGGGAGGCCCGCATCTCCCATGAGCACTTTCAGAAAGAGACGCTAACCTACTCTCCCGCGTATCCTGATGCGCATCTGCCTGAACTACTAGAGATATCCTCCCACCTCGATTTCAATTCTCTCTCCCAATGGGCGCGCTTCCGCGAGGATTGCCTCGCCCACCCCCGATATCTCAGCGGTGACTTACACTTCGGCATCCGCATCAATCCTCGCCACTCCACCGGGCAGACCCCTCTCTACGACCCCTGCGCGCCCGGCTCGCGACTGGGCATCACCAGCGAACAACTCGACGGTGCCGACATGCGCGGTCTCTCCACCCTTCACTTTCATACCCTCTGCGAGCAGCCCTATCGCGACCTTGAGTCGACGATGAAGGCCGTAGATAGAGACTTCGGCCACCTCCTCGCTTCACCCCAATTCACCGACCTCAATCTGGGTGGAGGCCATTGGATCACCAAGCCGGACTATGATCGGGCCTCCTTGGTCAATCTCTTGCAGAGGCTGCAATCGACGTATCAGATCCGGGTTTGGCTGGAGCCCGGAGAGGCTCTGGCCATCCATACCGGAGTCCTCCGCGCGCACGTCCTCGATCTTTTTGAGAGCGACGGCGTCCAGCAGGCCATTCTCGATGTCTCCGCGACTTGCCACATGCCCGACGTCCTTGAGATGCCTTACCGCCCGGAGGTTTATCTCGCCGATCAGGCCCCTTCCGCTTCAGATGAGTCGCCCCGGCCCGCAGTCACCCTCGCCGGGGAATCCTACCTGCCAGCAGATGATTCGCTGGCCCATCGTTATCGACTGGGAGGTCCGTCCTGCCTCGCGGGTGATGTCATTGGCGACTACAGCTTCCCCCGGCCCCTTGCCATCGGGGACTGCATCGTCTTCGATGACATGGCTCACTACACCTTCGTGAAGTCCACCATGTTCAACGGCGTTCCCCATCCCGACCTCGCGATTCAGCATCATGACGGAAGCGTCGAGGTCGTCAGATCCTTCGACTCGTTCGACTTCGCCTCCCGCCTTGGCCCATTACCGCACCTGCCATCATGACACCGGAACAAATCAAACAAGCCCACCGAAACGCAGCCGCTTGCTCCAATCGACTGCGTCTTCCCCTTCGCTCCAAGGTCTGGCGCGGTTCGGCGGGCGAGTTCTCAGGTGCGGGAGCGGGCTCCTCGCTCGATTTCCAGGATCATCGCGACTACGCCCCGGGCGACGATCCCCGCCACATCAACTGGCAGGCCTACGCCCGCACGGGGCAATACACCATGAAGCTCTATCGCGAGGAGGTGCGGCCCATCATCGACCTGATTGTCGACGTCTCCCCCTCCATGTTCGTTGAGGAAACAAAGGCTCAGCGCACGGCAGAGCTCATTGCCTTCTTTACCGAATCGTCCCTCCGTGCGGGAGCCTCGCTGAAGATTCACTTCGTCTCCGGCTCCGCACACCGGGAAATCCCCGCCGATGCCATCAATTCCCAGCGCTGGCTCCCGATCGCCCAGGAGGTGCAAGCACAGGATCCCGCTGGCGAGCTCAATCTCTCGGCCCTCCAGCTGCGCGCTTCCGCCTTCCGAGTGCTCGTCTCCGACCTCCTCTTCCCCGGCGATCCCAATCCTCTTCTCACCTTTCTCACCCATCGGCACGGCACCCCCCTCCTCTTTGTCCCCTATCTCCAATCGGAGGCGGATCCGGACTGGGAGGGCAACTATGAATTTGTCGATCCAGAGCGCAACTCCCGTCATCCTCACCGGATCGAGCCTCGCGCCCTCAAAGCCTACCTCGAAGCCTATCGCCGACACTTCACCCTTTGGAAGACGAGCGCACAGCGGCTCCAAATTCTCCTCTCCCGCATTCCGGCCGACCTCGACCTTGAGAAAGCGCTCCATACCGAGGCGCTCCCCATCCAGGCCCTTGAAGTTTTGAGCTGAATCGAGCCCTCGCCACAATCTGCTTCCCCGGGTGGAAGCGCTTCTTCCTCAGGTTAAAGGCCGAATTTCATCAGCTTGGACCAGCTTTTCCATCCGTCCCCCGCTCTCGATCAACAGCTCGCCGCCCTCTCCCAAGCCACGGCATCGCGCTACCCGGCGTTCGCCTGCGGCAAGATAGGAGACCCGACGACCACTCAGCGCGCAGCGCGAGCGCAACATCTCGATGATGGCTCGGAAGTCCGTCACAGCGAGCTGCGCCAGGGAATCCAACTCAGCCACCACTTCTAACAAGACATCCTCCCGCGACGGTCCGCGCACCAATTCGCTCTCTAAGCTCGTCGCCTGCGAGGCCAAGCGCGGAGGAAGCGCAACTTCGCCAACGTTGATGCCGATCCCGACCACAACGGCATCCATTTCACTTTCGACAAGGATACCGCAGACTTTTTTTCCGCCCATCAAGACATCATTGGGCCATTTCACCTCGGCCAAGCCTCCCATTCTCTCAATCGCTCGAGCGACCGCCAGCCCGGCGACAAGAGCCAAGCGGGGCCACAGAGGCCGCGCCAAGGCTGGCCTGAGCAGGACGGAGAAAGCGAGTCCGGCATTCTCGCCACAAAACCACTCCGCCCCCCGACGTCCACGGCCGGCTCGCTGCCGCCCGGCCAAAATCACCAATCCTCCCTCCGCTCCCTGTTTGGCAAAATCGAGGGCCTCATCATTCGTCGACCCCGTCTCAGCGCGATAGATGAGCCGCTCCCCCAGGGAGGCAAAGAGACGGCGTTGATCGTAGGCACTCATTTCATCACTGCAATGAAGCTGGCGTAACCAGTGCCTCGCACGCCCTCGTCGGGCTCGATCACCATACGGGAGATGTCACCATCAAGAAAGAGCGCCTCCTGACAACCCAGCTCGCGAAAGCAAGAGGCGAAGGTCCAGAGATTCACGTCGTCGATAGTCAGGACGAAGACGACCCGCCCCTTGTCATCGACTCCGACACCATTGCGCAGCAACTTGTTAGGCGAGCCCTCCCGGAAGGCCGGGTGAATCTTCCCGCCTAACAACAACGCAGGTCCCGACTGGACCGCATAGTGAGGCGCGGCCAAAGAGCCTGCCTTGCCCGCCTCCACAACCCGGGCCTTTGCCGACTCGCCTTCCCCAAGAATGGCAAAAACGCCATTGGGCTTGAGGAAAAAATTACCTCGCCCATCCCTCAAGTTCAGCGCAGCGAGCGTCCTTCCCTCCTCGACATACCAGCCCGATGGTCTCAAGCCAGGCTCGAAAATGCCCCCATTCATGAGCATAGCAACTTCGGCGGAACCGCGTTCGAGATGAGCGCGAGCCCGGTCGAAGGTTCGCAGAGGCACACCCTGCTCATCCCTCCATACCATTTTGATTCGGTCGGGTTCAGCCGTGAAGACGCGGTAACGATTCCCCGAGATCTCCACTTCCCGCTGTTCGCCCGGGGACCAGAGCGAGCTCAGCAGGAAGGTCAGCAGAAGGGCGGCTTTCATGCCCTCCCCATATCATTGCGATGAGGTCTCCGGTAAGTCAAAATGGTGCTTCTCTTCGTCTTCAGCGAAAGAACATCGCCCGCCGCAGGCACTTCTTCACCACGGTTCGGTTCACCTTCACCGGTCCCTCCCGCTCATTGAGCAGAAGCAAAGTCTCCCGACCAATCAGGGCGGGAAGAACGGTCGCGACTCGAGCCCGCCACCCCCGAACCGCCCGCGCATAGGTCAATCCCGATTGCATCTTTTCTTCTGCCTCCGCCAGCCAATCCTTCCGTTGGCCCGGTAGATAGCGTCGTCCGCGCTGCCGATCCTCCTGCTCGTCGCGCAAGATATTGATTAGCTGGAGCCCTTCCCCATATTGGCGCCCCAGCCGCTTCATCTCCTCGCCATCACGGGAGGCGAAACGGGGATCCGCGAGGAAACCCACTTCCGTCCAAAATTCCCCCACACATCCCGCGACCTGGTAACAATACAACCGCGCCTGCTCCGGCTCCTCAACCTCGACGAGCCCCTCGCCCGTGAAGTAGGTCAAATCCCAACGCTGGCCCGACGTGATCGTGCCGATCACTTGGCGGATTGCTCGCTGCTCGCCCTCATCAAGCGCCCGCAACCAAGCAAAGACCTCATCCAAGCGCCTCAGCAAGACGGCCTCGCCAGGCTTGACCCCCTCTGCCTCCGCCAAGTCGGCGCACTGGCGGAGAAAACCTTGCTCGACCTCCTCCAGCTGCGAGGGAAAGGCCGCCAGAAGCTCCAAGCGCAACGCCCTATCCCCCTCGCAATCGGCGATTGTATCGCTGGCCCTGGCAAGCAGGTAGCCCACACTGGTGGCCGCCCGCATCTTCTTGGGAAGCCAGCGGAGGGTAAGATAAAAGGAGCGGGAGACATCCCGGAGCACGCCGGTTCCGAGCTCTTGCGGGCGAGAAGTTGACACGGGCCGATTCCAGTTTTCTTATTTTCAACTTTCAATTCCCAACTTGGGGAATCCACCCTGCGCCCATGACGATCTCAGAAAAACAACAGCAGTTGCTCGATGAACTGTCCCTCTTCCAAGACTGGACCGAGCGCTATCAATACGTCATCGACTTGGGCAAGAAGCTCCCCGCCATGCCGGCGGAACGAATCAGCTCCGACAAGCTAATCAAAGGCTGCCAATCCCAAGTCTGGCTCGACTCCGACTTCTCCGACGGGCAGATGCACTACCTGGCCGATTCCGACTCACTTATCACCAAGGGCATGATCGCGCTCTTCGTCCGTGTCCTGGATGGCGAGAAACCGGATGACATCCTGCAAGCGGACATGTCCTTCATCGAGAAGACCGGCCTCAAGGAGCACTTGGCCCCGACTCGTGCCAATGCGCTCAACCTGATGGCTACCCAGATGAAGCAGCATGCCCTGGGGCATGCGGGTGACTAAGGCTCAATCAGTTTACTGGCTTTGCGCTGCGGCCTTGAGGGTATTCTTCATGAGCATCGCAATGGTCATGGGGCCGACCCCGCCAGGCACCGGGGTGATCGCCGAGCACTTCTCCGCGACCTCCTCGTAGGCCACATCGCCTGTCAAACGGTAGCCACGCTTACGGGTGGCGTCATCGACCCGATTGACCCCCACGTCGATGACGACGGCGCCCTCTTTCACAAAGTCCGCCTTGATCATTTCCGGCCGCCCCACGGCGGCGATAAGGATATCCGCCCGCCGACAGACCGCAGCCAAGTCTTGCGTGCGGGAGTGAGCATAGGTCACCGTGGCATCAGCCCCTTTGGCCAATAGAAGCATGCCCATCGGCTTGCCAACAATCATGCTCCGGCCCACCACCACGGCCTCCTTGCCGCTACTAGAGATGCCGTATTCCTCCAACAAACGCATGCAGCCCGCGGGTGTGCAGGGCACAAAACCGGTGGGGTCCTCCAAAACCAGCTTGGCGACATTCTCTGGATGAAAGCCATCCACGTCCTTGCCCGGGTCAATAGTCCGCACCACCGCATCCTCATCCATGTGCGAAGGCAGCGGCGATTGTACCAGAATCCCGTGAATGGCCGGATCCTCATTCAGCTCGTTCACGATGGTGAGCAATTCCTCTTGGGAGGTCTCTGCCGGCAACTCGATTTTCTTGGAATACATGCCAAGCTCACCACAGGTTTTCACCTTGGAGCCGACATACACCTGAGACGCTGGGTCGCTCCCCACCAGCACCACGGCGAGTCCGGGCGTCACCCCCTTTGCCTTGAGAGCCTCGACCTCTCCCTTGCACTCCTCCAGCACCTTGGCGGAGACAGCCTTGCCATCAATCACGGTCTTCATCGCGGCCATTGAAACCTTCTCGCAGGCGATGCTCCATCCTTTTCCGATATTCCTCGAGGGAGTCCTCATTGAGGTCGGCAGGCACCCGAATTTCCTCCTGAAAGGTCAAGATCACCTTGCTGAACGGTTTAGGAATGCGGAAGCGGTCCCAACTCTTCAGTTCCCAATAGCTCGAAAACTGAATATCAAGGAGAGAAACAGGCTTTCCAGAAATCGAAGCCAGCTTCACCAAACCCGGTTGAAGGTGATAGGCTGGCCCGCGTGGACCATCCGGCGTGATGCAAACGGTCTGCCCCTCGGCCAAAGCCTTCTTAAGAGCGACAAGGGCGGCAGCTCCCCGTCGCGAGGACGATCCGCGCACGGCCCCGATGGAAAAAACACGCATTGCCGCCGCCAAAGCCGCTCCATCCCGACTCGCACTGGTTAGGACCAGGATTTTCTTGATTCGGCTCATCTTCCGCGTCGCGGCCAGCGCCCCGATGATACGGTTGTGCCAAAAGCAAACGATGCGCGGATGGCTGGACTCAGTCCCCGGACCATAAGAAACGGTCTCCACCCTCAGGGTGCCGACAAGTAAGCGGGCCGCCCACCCTGCCAAGGTCCCCAAGCGACGCTGCTTGGGGGGATCCTGCACCTCTGGTCGCCGACCACTCACAACAATCCGGATCCGCGCAAGCTCTCAGCCAAATACTGGCGGCGGGACAAGATCTCTTGATAATGCTCATGCGCCTCCTCATCCGGCTCGCAACCGCTGCCTTCCGCAGGTTCCGCCGCATAGGCCGCTATCTCCTGGTAGGTCAGATCCTCTCCACTTTCCGAGAAGAAGGCGACCGCCGCCTGCAAGGCCGCCCCGAGAGCAGCCCCATCACCCCCCTTGGCCGCAGCCACGGGCAGCCCCAACACATCGGAGACCATCTGCCGCCATACTGCACTGCGTGACCAATCGCCCGCCACGTGGACCTGCCGGGGCTCAAAGCCCAGCTCCACAATGCGCTGCAATCCATGCCCGAACTCTAAAGCCACCCCCTCCGTCGCAGCCCGCGCGAGATTCACCGACGTATAGTTGCCGCGCTTCATGCCATGAAGGAAAGCCGAAGGCCCACTACCGTCCCCGGCATCGATCTGAGGAAGAAACATCAAGCCGCCCGCTCCTAATTCCCCCTCACGCACCGCCATCTCGAGCTTCACGGGATCCCAGGAAAAAGTCCGGCTCACCATCTCCAGAGGGTCCGTCGCTCCCTCAGTGACCACCATCGGCATCCATTTGTCCGTGCTGTCGCAAAAGGCTCCCACCTCGCCCCGGGGATCGATGAGCGGTGCATCACTCACCGCCGAGACCCGGCCCGTGGGCCCGAGGGTGACGGTCACCCCCCCCGCATCCACATTACCAGCACCGATTGCCTCTAGCATCGCCTGCCCGCTACCCGCACTCACCAGCACATTGCGAGGCAAGTTCCAACTATCTGCCAAATCCGGTCGCAGCGGCCCCTGTGAGCCTCTCGAGGAGCAAACCGGAGGAAGGCATTCATGCAGGCGCGGATCAATCGCTTCCACAATCTCGCGGCACCAGCTTCGCGTCCGGACATCCATCAGCCCGGTGCCCGAGGCGTCACCGTACTCCATCCGCTTCACCCCCGTGAGCCAGTAGTTGATGAAATCATGCGGCAACAAGACTGCGGCGATTTCAGCAAACTTCTCCGGCTGCTGCTTTTTGAAGCCCATCAGGAAGGCCGCCGGAGACCCCGCATTGAGTGCGTTCCCGGCCAGTTCAATCAGCCCCGGGGGGCCTCCAAAGTGAGAAGCCAACTCCTCTGCATCCGACATGTGGGATTTGTCACTCGCTAGTTTGGCGGACCGGAGAATTCGGTTCTTGGCATCCAAGACGACCGTCCCGCCAGGTTGCCCGCTGACCCCGATTCCTGTCACTCGTTCCCGCCCGGCTGGCCCCAGCTTCGCCACACACTCGCGGACCCCTTGATCCACTGCCGAGATCCAACCTGCCGGATCTTGCTCGACGTGGCCCTCTGGCAAGCCACCCAACCAGTTGTGCTCGACGGACGAATGCGCCACCACACTGGCTAGCTCCAAATCCAGAGCCACCACCAAGGTCCGGCGCGCGCTGGTATCAATTCCAAGGAAATACATCGGGCACCCCCAGTCAAATGCTCCAGGCCTTACGTGACAATCGCGAAGCGTGGCCTAATGACGGAGCCAAGGGCGTCTCAGGCTTCTGCCCTCAGTCCCAAACAGTCTTCCACAAACGAGGATCAGGGAGATCCCCGCTCTACTTCTCAATCAGGACTCCGACCTTAGGAAATTCCATGATCCTCGCCCCTTCTGGCCCAACCTTCCTGACATAGGCTTGCCCGATGCGCTTCGCCAGGATCTGGCTTTGATGGGCATCGCCCATGGTAACAGTGACGTTAACCAGATCAGTGCCCTCTCTTTGCCGAACTTGGACTTTCTTTTTCAACAATTGAAGCTCTTGCGGACTCAAGAACAAACCGTTGGTGGAATCCTTTAAGTGCTCCTCAGAACCGAGATAATCGACAACCTCTTTCATCTTCGCCTCAACAACTTCAACCTCAGCCTGATCACCAAAATCAACGGGCACTTGCAAAATGATATAGAGTATCGTTGAGCTTCGAAATTGTTTGCCACCTTCTTGCAAGAACAGACCAGAGGAAAACTCCGCCGGCGGCTCGGATCCGCTAGCGACCGAACAAAGACAAACCGCTAAAATACCCAACCGAAAAACCCTCTTCATCGCACCATAAGACAAAAAGACCATCAGAAAAGCAAACAAAACTTCACTGGCCCCATGAAGTGCCGAGCCAAAACGAAACGGGTAGGTTCAGCCT